>NZ_BILZ01000005.1 GCF_004000825.1 Paenibacillus kobensis NBRC 15729
TACTTTGCGTTTCTTTTCTCTCGCCGGCGTTGTTTCTCTCGGCCGGAATTAGAATATACCATGAGAACTCATGATAGTGCAACACCTTTTTGAAATAAAAATCGAAAATGAGTGGTTTAAATATATCCCTTCATCTATATGCAAATGGAAAAACAATGACGCCCTAACGTTCGAACAGACGAACTAAGCATCTCGACCTTCAACGAAATGCTCATTTCGTCTGCTTCAGCAACAATTCAAAGCTGGCCCCACCTCGAAATGATGTGCTAGTCCCGCATCAATTCCGCAATCATCACTTTCTCTCCGCGTTTCGCGCTTTCGAGCGCAGCGAACACCATCGCCATGCTGTACCAGTTATCCCGGCAATCCGTCTCGGCAAGCCTTCCTTCACCCAAAGCCTGAAACATTTCCGCTAGGCAGCCGGGGTGACCGGACAACGCCGATTCGTCTGACACACGTTGTTCCGGATCCACGCGTACGTAATCCCGAATAAACTTTCCTTCCTGATCGCCAGGTGCTACGACTTCCGCATATGGCAGGCTATGTCCGTCCCATATTGCCGTACCCGTCTCGCCCGTAATCCGCCATTGCGCCTCCCAAGAGGTCGGTGCACCCTCCGAACACCAAGAGCCGCGATAGTTGAACACAGAGCCGTCGGACATTTCGAAAATACAAATCGCAAACGCATTGCCCTCATACCACGAGCCCGTTGGATTAAACTCGTGGCAATAGACCGATACCGGGTCCGCACCTGTAATGAGCCGTGCTTGATCGAACGTATGGATCGCCATATCAAGCAACAACGGGCTTGCCATCGCATCGCGGAACCCGCCAAAATGCGGTCCAAGAAAGAAATCGGCGCCGACGAATCCAACCTTCCCAATCGTCCCCGAGGCGATAAGCTCGCGAAGAGTGCGAATACGGGCATCATACCGTCGGTTCTGCATGACTGCGTGGCTCATGCCCGTACGCTCTGCGATTCGAACGATTTCATTACACTCATCCATCGTCTCGGCTAGCGGCTTCTCGCTGAATACGCTGCATCCATGCTTCATTGCCGTGCTGCTGATCTGGAAGTGACTTGCAGGTATCGTAACGTCGAATACGAGGTTAGCCCCGGTCTGCTCAATTGCCTCCGCAAGATCGGTGAACACCTGGCAAGACAGCCCTTTCTTCTCCCGCATTCGCTCCGCGAACTCCAGCTTGATATCGACGAGAGCTGCAATCTCTGTATCCGGCCGCTGCATGGCATAATCAATCCACGCGTTCGACATGCCGCCGCATCCTGCGACGACAACTTTATAATTAACGCTCATGAGCACGCTGCCCCCTCACTCGAACTAATATCTTTTACACCGGATTCGGAACGAAACTCCCGCCCCGGCACTGCTTCAAATAGTTTAAAGCATGGACTTGACCCGTCATCTCCAATTCACCGCAATATACCGGATCGTGCCAACCTTCGATGTCGATCGTTCCTTGATAGCCTGCTTGGCGGAGAATCGTAATAATATCGGCCCAGTTGCTGTCCCCGAATCCTGGCGTACGATGCCAGACGAATGGCTTCGGACCGTGAATGCCGTATTCTTTTACAATATCCCATGCAATCGTTGCGTCCTTGCCATGAACGTGGAACACTTTGTCCACCCACTTGCGCAGCTGCGGAATCGGATCGATGAGCGATACCATCTGGTGACAAGGCTCCCACTGCAAGCCGATATTGTCCGAAGGAATCGCATTGAACATTTTCTCCCAAGCAGTCGGGTTGTGCGCAATATTCCAGTCGCCGGACTCCCAAGTGCCGCCCATATCGCAGTTCTCGAATGCAATCCGTACGCCCCGGTCTGCCGCCCGCCGAGACAACTCGCCGAATACTTCCGCATACTTCGGGATAGATTCGTCGATGCACAGACCAGTCAGTCTGCCTGTGAAACCGGATACAATATCGGTGCCAAAAAGATGCGCATGATCGATCAGACGCTCCCAACTCGCCAGCGTATCCGCATTGTCGCCCGCCCCCGTCAGCGGATTGCCGAATATGCCAAGTGTCGAGATGACGAAATCATGCTCGTCCGCGAGCTCGCGAACCCGCTTCGCTGTTTCAACCAAGTCGGTGGTGCCAGTCGTCTGCCAGAACGTCAGACTGAACGATTCGAATCCGTGAGGAGCAATTTGCGGAATGACGCGCGCGGCATCGCCGCCGCCGACTAAAGTGCCGATTCGAAGCTGATGTGCCATCTTGAGGACCACTCCTATATTGTTGTAATATGATGAGAACACGTTCATTGTAACGTGCAAAACCATCTTTTTCTCCACCAATCTTGGGCATTTATCGCACTATCTTGTGGGAGTTGAACTGCGAATGACTTATCCGAAGGAATTGCATGAAGCGACTTATCTAGCGGAGAGAAATCATCCTTTCCAGTTCTTCTACAACGAATGCCGCGGCGCGAAACAAGACCAGAACATCCTGTATCTGCATTGGCATGAACACTTCGAAATCATCGTCATGCAGAAGGGCAGCGCCGTCTTCCACATCGATAGCCAGCCATACGAGGCGTCGCCGGGCGACGTACTAATCGTTCCGGCCGGCGGCCTGCATGTCGGATACAGCACATGCGTTGGCGACACCGCATTTTTGTCCATCGTGTTCAACAGCTCGTTATTTCAAGATTGGTCCCATGATGCCATTCATGCAAGCTTCGTGCTCCCGTATCTGGAAGGCACGATTCACTTCCCTGTGAAGCCGGCCATGCTCAATCCAGAATGCGTGAACCATTACTCGCTTCTGGAACAAGCAAGCTTGGAATTTCAAGAGAAGAAACCGGCCTATCAGCTTATCATTAAGTCTCAGCTCCATATGCTGCTCGTTCAGCTTGCAAGAACGTTCCTCCCGCAACAACTGCCAGACGGAGCAAGCCGCCGGTATATATACAATCGGGACCGGTTCAAAGCGTTGATCTCCCTCATCGAATCCAATTTTGCAGACAAGCTGACCGTAACGGATGCCGCTAAGCATATGAACCTGAACCCGTACCATTTTTGCAAAATGTTCAAGAAGCTTACCGGACGGACTTACATCGAATATGTGAATGTATGCAAAATTAATGAAGCGGAGCGTCTGCTGCTGGAAGACAAGCTGTCGATCACGGAGATCGCCAGCGCGATCGGCTGCGATAATCCGAACTACTTCACGAAGCTGTTCAAGCAGTACAAAGGGGTTACGCCTTCCCAATTCCGAAAAAACTGACGGCTATGATCCTGCATCCTGCCATATACAAATTGCAAACAAGACTGCTCCATGAGAGAGCAGTCTTGTTCATGTTTTACGCCGATGGCTTTTTGTTCTGGACATGACTTATCCAATAAAACAACCCAATCGCAATCAGCACGCCGATCAGCGACATCGTCATATCTTTCTGCGAATCGAAAATATCATCTTGCATCCCGATATATTTAGCCGCCAGCTTCTTATTGAACAGATAGGCAGCCCACATCTCCAGCAGCTCGAACAGCCCGCTCGCGGCGACGATAAAGCTGAACGTGACGATATATTGCCTCGTACGATTCAACTTCAGCCCGTACATAACCCATTCCCGAACCGGGAATGCAATTAGCAGCCCGAAGAAGAAATGAACGATTCGGTCGTAAAACCCTCTTTTGATATGGAACGTATGCTTGAGCCATTCGTCAACCGGCGTATCCTGGTACGAATAATGTCCGCCATACGCATGCATCGCAAGAAATAAAGCAATGAGCATGTAAGACAGATTGCTAAGCGGGAATACGCGGTAGAAACATACGAGCAGGACTACGAATGCGATAAGAAGAAAATTTTCGATCGCCCATACTTTCCACTCGTGCGGATGGATGGCCATAATTACCCACCAGATTGCAAATGCGACGATTGTCGCCTTCAGCAGTTTGTTGCGTTTAAACGGGATAAGGTGGCTGCGAAGACGCTGAGACCATCCGTTCATCTCTGCTGCCTTGCTAGAAGTTCGGTTCAATGCGGCAACCTCTTTTCACTATTTCCATGATTAGGGTTAGGGTTGCCGACATGACTGGGAACTATCCGGCATGAGAACTAAGAAACATTCTGTTGCAAGGTATAAGGGATGTTCAACGGGTGAACGGAGCGAACAGTTGCTCCTATAACTCTACTATTGCTTTAATCACTTTCGCCGCCGGATCCAGCCAACGGTCGAACTCACCGGTCATCGTGTCCAAGCTCGCACGATGCGTAATATAAGGACCGACATCGATGATACCTGCGAGCATCGCTTCTTTGACCCGGTCGAAATCTTCCCGCGTCGCGTTCCGGCTTCCCATCACCGTTAGCTCCCGGCGGTGAAACTCCGCATCGTCGAACGAAATACGGCTTTTGACCAATCCAACGAATACAAGCGTACCGCCGCTTGCAGGATAATCAAACGAGATCTCCATCGATTGGGCATTGCCCGTCGCATCGAATACGACCGTCGGATAATCGCCGCCCGTAATTTGTTTAATATGCCCATGAGGATCATGGAAAGCATGTACGGTATGATCCGCCCGCGCCCATGTCTGACAGAACGCTAGACGTTCCTCGTTCACGTCCATCGCAATCACATTCGCTCCCGCAGCCTTAGCGGATGCCATTACGCCAAGCCCGATTGGTCCAGCGCCGATGACAAGCACCGTTTCTCCGCGCATGACCCGGGAACGGCGGACGGCATGCGCTCCGATCGCAAGCGGCTCCAACATGGCGGCTTGGTCGAACGACAAACCATCCGTTTTGATTAAATGTGTGGCCGGTACCACAATCCTCTCGCATAGCCCGCCGTCGGCATGAACGCCGAGCACCCGCATCGAGACGCAACAGTTCGTCTTCCCGCTGCGGCAGGCCACGCACTCCCCGCAGTGGAGATAGGGGATGACGGCAACCGGATCACCGGTTTGAATGCCATGACGGACAGCCGATCCAGCCTGTTCCACAATACCCGACAGCTCATGTCCGATTATTCTCGGATAGGTGAAGAACGGCTGATTGCCGCGGTAAGCATGCATGTCCGTACCGCATATGCCGACTCTTCGAATCCGAACGACCGCTTCATCCGCTCCTGGAACAGGTTCCGGCAGATCATCGCGGAGCTGCCACTCGTTGATGCCGCTAAGCTGAATGCCTCTCATAAAATAACACCGTCCTTAAAAATCGCGATTTCGCGGAATCCGTTCCGTTCGTTATGCGTGCGGCGTTCGCCGGAAGCAAGCGAGATCAGATCGTTCCACAGCTCGTCTGTCATCTCTGTCATCGACTTGTCCTCCAGCAGTTGACCCGCGTTGTAATCGATCCAATTCTTTTTGCGCACCGCAAGCTCTGTGTTCGTCGATATTTTCACCGTCGGAACCGGTCCTCCGAACGGTGTTCCGCGCCCTGTAGTAAACAAGACGATATGCGCGCCTGCCGCCGCGAGCGCCGTCACCGACACAAGATCGTTGCCCGGCGCCTCCAGCAAATTTAATCCGTTCTTCGCAACCCGATCGCCGTACTTCACAACATCATTTACGGTCGCGTGCCCGCCCTTTTGCGTGCAGCCAAGCGATTTCTCTTCCAATGTCGTGATGCCGCCCTCTTTGTTGCCCGGAGACGGGTTGTCGTAGATGACTTGGCCGTGTCTGATGTAATAGTGTTTAAACTCGTTGATGAGCGACACAATGTTGCTGAATACCTGCTCATCAGCCGCCCGGTTCATCAGTATCGTCTCTGCGCCGAACATCTCGGGCACCTCAGTCAGAATGGCCGTCCCTCCAGCATCGATTAGCCGGTCCGACACCGCCCCGACGAGCGGATTCGCCGTAATGCCGGACAATCCGTCCGATCCGCCGCACTTCAGCCCCAGCTTCAGCTTCGAGACCGGCACCGGCTCTCTGCCGAAGGCCGACGCATAATCGACGAGTTGTTCCAACAGCTCCATGCCTGCTTCTAATTCATCCTCTTCTTCCTGCGATTTCAGAAATTTCACCCGCTCCGGGTCGTAATTACCAATCGCTTTCTTAAACGAATCGATTCCGTTATTCTCGCAGCCGAGTCCGACGACGAGTACCGCCCCTGCATTCGGATGATGAACGAGCGAAGCGAGCAGCTTCTGCGTATGGGCCAAATCATCGCCAAGCTGCGAGCAGCCGAACGGATGAGCGAAATGAAACACACCGTCCACCCGGCCCCGGAATTGTTCATCTGCGCGTCTCGCTAATATTTCGCATGTCTTATTGATGCAGCCAACCGTATTAATGATCCATACTTCGTTACGGATGCCGACCTCGCCATTTGCACGAACGTAACCATTGAATTGCCGGTTAGGATGATAGTTGACGGAACCCGCTTGCGCTTCTTGTCCAAATCCAACTTGCTCCTCCGGTTCGTAACGGTAATCCAATATATCGCCTAGACCGGTGCGCAAATTGTGCGTATGCACCCAATCGCCAGGCTGCAGCTCCTTCACCGCTTTGCCGATCGAATAGCCGAACTTGTATACGTCTTGCCCTGCGGCGACGGGCGACGTCACGATTTTGTGGCCTTTCGGCACTTGTTCTCGAACCGTCATTACAACGTTGTTGTCCAGCTGTATCGTTTCGCCCGCCGCATAAGGCCGCAGCGTTATGACGACCTGGTCCCGCTCCGACAATCTAACCCAGCCTTCCATTCGCCCCGCCCCTTTCGAGCCATTCCAACTGATCGGCTGTTAACTTGACGAATCCTTCATAAACCGTCAGATCTTCTCCCCACAGCTGCTCATCTTGAAGCATTAGCCTTACCGTTAGTTCGGCGGATAGCCGGTTATGCTGTGCGGTCTCCCAATGCCGGGAGAATCTATTCAGCATGGCCTCGTCGTCTCTGACCGAATAGGACTTGCCGTCTATCGTTTGTCCAACCCATATTCCGCTCTCTTCCTCGCGATGAATCCGGTAATAACGAAGCAACCCCGCCATGCCAAGGGATAAACGCAGTGGCACATCGCCTCCTGCAGCCAAGTAGTCTTTGATCGTAGGGAGCAGACGGACTTTGAATTTGCTTATGCTGTTCATCGCAATGTCTGCCAGTCGGTGCCGAATATGAGGATTGCCGAACCGGTCGAACACGTCGCCTGCGTACATCATGAGTTGTTGTGTATCATAGGGAAGAATCGGTACGATATCATCGATAATAAGCTTCTTCACCATCTCGCCTAGCGCCGGATGCCGAAGCAGATCTCCGACATGCTCTACACCATTCAGCAAACCGATAGGCGCCATCCACGTATGCGCACCGTTCAACAATCGGACCTTACGCTGCTGGAACGGCCGCAGATCGTCAGTCCAATGAACGTTCAATCCCGCTTGACGCAGCGGAAGGACTGCCTCCATCTCCGGCTCGGCCTCGATCGCCCACAGATGATAAGGCTCCGCCGTACATAGAAGCTCATCCCGATACCCCCACTCTGTGAAATAAGCTTCTGCTGCCGCAGCATCCGGGTAACCGGTTACAATTCGGTCCACGAGCGAATTAAGAAACCGGTTGCTTCTGCGCACCCATTCGCAGAACGATTCGGAATAACGCCAGTCGGCTGCATAGCGAAGCACAGCCTCTCGCAGCGCATCCCCGTTCCGCTCCAACAGCTCGCAAGGCAGTATGATCAGCCCTTTGCCGGGATCGCCTCCGAACGCTTGGTACCGCTCGTGCAGCAGAAATGCCATTTTGCCCGGGAAAGACAAGATCGGCCCTCCGGTCAGCGGCTCTGGCGTATAGACCAGTCCGGCCTCCGTCGTATTGGAGATGACGAATGTCAAAGACGGACTGACAGCAAGCTCTCCGAGCTTGGACCACTCCGTATACGGATCGAACACTTGCGAGATGCATTGTATCTTCTCGTGCCGTTTGTACGGCTCGCCATTGACCAAGCCTTGCATAATGAGGGTATACAGTCCGTCCTGCTCAGCCAGCTTCTCGATCTTCGCTTTGCCTGACGGACGCGGCTGCGTTACCGCGACACTGCCTCCGAACAAGCCTTGAACGCGGCATGCATGGATCATCCAATCGGCAAAGCCGCGCAAAAAATTGCCTTCGCCGATTTGAAGCACCGTAACTGGCGCATTCGCTGTCAGCTCGAACTGGGCCAATTCATCGCCTTGCAGCTTCGAACGTTTTAATTGCTCCATCCGTTAAACGCTCCTCTCTGCCCTTATTGTAATGAAGCAAAATCGACAAAGAAATGATCTATTATTGCAAAAAGATACTCGATTTTGATATCGTAGGGTAGAATATGACTTCGCGAGGAGGAGCACTACATGGTACCTTACCGCAAGCCGTTCTTCGGGGACCCGTTGTTCCCTTTCAATATGAAATACAGGGATGTCAAATACCCGCATAACGAGCTGCCCGAGCATTTGCATGATGTATATGAGCTTGTCTATGTGTACGAAGGTTCCGGCACCTTCTTCATCGACCATACGTTATATGAGAAAAGTCCGGGCGATCTGTTTATTATTCCGGGCAATACGATCCACCGCGCCAACCCTGACGAGCATAATCCGATCATCTCGACGGCTGTCTTCTTCGCCCCCGCCATTGCGGCTTCGGATCGTTACGATGACGAATATTCCGTCTTGCAATGCTTTGATATTGCGCGCAGCAGTGCGAACTATAAGCTCGTTCTGCCAGACTCGTACCGCCGGCTCACGGCTTCCGCGTTCGATCTGCTTCACGAGGAATTGGACCAGCGCACTCCCGGCTACCGTGCCGCCATTCGGCTGGAGCTGCGGCGGTTGCTGCTGCAGCTAAGCCGCTATCTGTCGCAGCAGCTTAATGTGCCGCATTCGAACCGGCTCGGGCCGCCATGGATGCGCAACGTTCTGCAGGAAATTGGCGTCCGCCCCGAACGGCGGTACGGCTTATCCGAGCTTGCCGGGCAAGCGTCCGTATCGGCGGCGCATTTCTCCCGTGTATTCAAGCAACTGACCGGCATGAACGTAACGAATTACGTCAACACGAAACGGATCATTCGTGCCAAGGAGCTGTTGCTCGAATCCGACTTGAGCATTCCTGACGTAGCCGAACGATGCGGGTTCGAGAGTATCCCCCATTTTCATCGCTTGTTCAAGGCGCTGACAGACTTTACGCCTGGAGCATACCGGAAGGCGGGGAAGGAGACAGCGCGTGCAGCAGGGGAGGACATTGGCAGATAACAACAAAAAAGCACCTTTGAAGGGTGCTTTTTTGTTGTTATCTGCCATCAGTGTTTAAGGCTATCCTAATGCTCCGTTCAAGCGGCGACTCCTCATGAAGATTTATCCTGTCCAGCTTCAAATTACTCTTAAGCGCAGAAGTGCGGTTGCACATAAAGCGGGGTATTCCACTATGGTTGGGAGAGGCTGCATGAATCAGGAAGGGGTGCAATAAGATAACGTCTCCCGCGTTCCCTGGCGATTCCACAACCCGTAATTGCGTGTCTTCAATCTTATGAATGGTATTCATGTAATAATCAATTCGTTCCTCCGCGTTTCTATTGTCATCCGCTAATCCGGTCAACTCCGCAAAGTACGCATGCTGCAGAAGAAAGTTTCGTATCCCCTCCGATATCTCTACTCCCCCCGGATGAAGAGCAAGATATTTCGCAACCAGTTGATGAGAACCTTCTACAAGAAGCGTACTGCCTCCTCGCAGTCCTATATCGGAAAATAAACAGAGACAAACCAAACCCTGCTCCGGGGTATCGATATAATAACGGAAGTTTAGTCCGTCCCAATGCCAGCCGTCTCGAGGAACAGTCCAAGATGAGTTGTTACCAACCGAGAAATTCACAGGCCACCATCCCCAACCTGGAAAATCATCGGTTTCTCCGTATACAGAACGCTGCCTCACCCGGTCTGCTCCAACAAGATCATCGATCGCATCGGCAAACCGTCTGGTGTTGCACCGATCGAACGATTCGTTCCGGTAAAACTCTTTTAGAATAACGATGTCTTCTTTCCAGGTAGAACGATCGGTTCGGGAGAGACCTATCTTTTTCTCTAATTTTCCCCATAAGTAAGACTGAGCATCAAGTGCGTCCTCTCGTGAGAATGCCTCCCTAATATGGACATATCCCTTCTCGATGAACAGATCAAGCTGTTCTTTTGATAATAAACGATTCATCAAGTTCGACTTCTCCCCGATGCCAATTTATCAATCACATCTTGAATGGTAACGACATATCCGTCTTCAAAAATATCAATGCCGAACTTATGTTCAATCCGCACTGTTAATTCCGCTAGGCGAAAAGAATCTAGCAGCAGATCGTCCTTCAATTTCTGAGATGCATGAATAGAAGAAAGCGCTTCTTCATTCTCCACCGTCAGCATCTCATTCATAATAAGTAGCAATTCCTGAATGATGCTGGACATCAGCCTCGTCCCTCCACAACTTTATTTGCTGGATATCATCTTTTTCTCGCCGCAAACTCTTTCATTTTTTCAACAATAGAAGGGTCCTTAACAAGCAAGTCCATTACAAAATTAACACATTGGAAATCAGCCTCCCCATGTATCTCCAGCTCATGCAGATGCATATCCAAATTATTGTATTTATTCAATAAATGCTTGATATTCCGGAATTGAAATTGCCTTTCCCTCTCATTTCTCGGATGTTCTTGATGATAGTTGCATGCCGTTTTGGTATACACGAATTTGTAATTTTGCAAATATAACTGGTACGAAATATCCACATCTTCTACTGCATATCCTGTAAAACCAGGGTCATAGGCTAATGGAGAGGTTAGTTTTGAGCGGTCGAATGCCATATTACCGCCGTAAGACTTTGACCACCCGAAGTGATAATGATCTAGTTGATCTCCATACTGCTGAACCAATCTCATTAACTGACCTGGATCGTATAAGCCAAGAGTGAATTTATCGACTACGCCGTCAAAATTATGTATGATATCCGCAGCCGTAACAAACTGAATCTCACCCGTTGTTTCCGTTAGCTCGGGATACTTGTCAAATAAACGCATCCAGTCCTCGAACGGAAGCGGTATCTGATTAGAGTAAGCCGTAAGAAGCCGATACTGCGCTCCAATGCTCACTATAGGTCTATCCTGGGAGAGCGCTTTTTTGTGCTCCGAGATAAACGAAGGCGACGGAATGCGGTCATCGTCTATAATGACAATGTATTGTCCATTAGCGGATTCCAGTGCCTTATTCCTTGCTCCTGGAACTCCTGTATTGGCTTGATAGATATACTGGATATTAAGTTGATCCGTATATTTGCTTACGATCTCTTCGGTATTATCCGTACTCCCGTCATCCACGATCACGATCTCAAAGTATGAATCGTCTTGCAAAGTAAAACCAGCAAGTAACAGATCCAAATAACGGCTCTTATTAAATGTACTCGTAATAACGCTCATCCATTTTTCCATGTGTTGGACCCCCCCTTTTTTAGATTAGTTCGTTAGACCATGTTTTTGGCGTCTTTTCGTTGTTGATCTCGATCTCTAGATTATATTCAAACGGTTTGGGTCCTCGCTGTGCGATAAAGTCCACCATTTGCTGAATGCCGTCTTCCAACGTAACTTTGGTTGTGTAGTTCAGCAGCTTCCGAGCTTTATCTGCAGAACAAGTTGCATAACGCACTTCTAACGGCCGGTGCGGTACATAAATGGGGTCAAGATTAAAGTTCATACAGTTAGCTATCGTACTGGCAAGTTCGTTGATTGTAACGAACTCTTCATCCGGTCCGATATTGATGATTTCTTTGTTGACGTCGTTTTGTGTCAGCACTTTCTCCAAGCAGTAAATGACGTCGTCAATAAAGGAAAAGCATCTTTTTTGATTTCCGTCTCCGTAAATGATAGGTTGCTTATTCTGTAAAATTCTATTGATCATAATCGCTGCCACATTGCGGTATGGATCGTTATATTTTTGCCTAGGTCCGATGATATTGTGAGGGACGATAATAACGTATTCAACTCCGTTTAACTCGCACAATTGCTGAACAATTTGTTCTGACGCTACTTTAGCGACTGCGTATGGAACTCTCGGATTACAAGTCATCTCTTCTGTGAATGGAAGCCTGTTCTGTTCACCGTACCTCGACATGCTCGAACAATAGACGAACCGCTTTACCTTATTCCGGATCGCCGCGCTTAATACACTCATTGTAATCTGAAAGGTGTTCTGGGTAATGACATAGGGGGAGAAGACAGAGAAACCGTCATGTGCCGTACATGCGGCGTGAAAAACAACTTCGCAGCCTTCCATGAGCTTGTTCATCATGTGCAGATTAGAACAATCCACATCATAAAATTGAACATCAGGATGAACATTGACTCTTTCACCGCCCAGCATGTTATCCACCCCGATAACTTCGTGACCCAAAGCCAGCATCCGGTCTGCAAGATGACTGCCCAGAAAGCCGGCAGCCCCTGTAATCAGTATTTTCATATAGCATGACACTCCTCACTTGAACATCAACGAATT
Organism: Paenibacillus kobensis NBRC 15729; assembly: GCF_004000825.1. Lineage (GTDB taxonomy): Bacteria > Bacillota > Bacilli > Paenibacillales > Paenibacillaceae > Paenibacillus_T > Paenibacillus_T kobensis. Next base: position 12,478 of record NZ_BILZ01000005.1, read on the forward strand.
AGATTGTGCCGCTGTCGACATGTATGCTTGTCCCTGTAATGGATTGCGACTTGTGGGAGAGCAAGAATAAAACCGTATCCGCCACACACTCCACATTCGTCTCGCTTCGCAGAGATGTTCTTCTATAAATGCGGTCTTTTTGCTCATCAGAGAGCGAGTCGCTCATGGAGGTTTCCATAAATCCGGGAACGACACAATTGGATCGAATCCCCATCTTTCCCCATTCCCTTGCCACGCCTCTTGAGAATGCTTCTAGCGCTCCTTTAGTCGATGCATACATGCATAATCCTTTGTAGGCTGTATGAGCGCTAACGGAAGAAACAAACACAATCGATCCTTTGGATTTATGAAAAATCATATCTCTAATCACATATTTTGTTAGATGCATAGGCGCTAGAACATTGATTTGAAAAAGTTGTTCCAACCGCTGAGCATTCATATTTGTAACCAAATCATCATATGCAATGGCCGAATTGTTAACTAAACCTGTAATCGGACCCAGTTGCTTAAGTGAATCCAGAAACAGAGGTTTGATTCCCTCAATATCAGTAAGGTCGTAAGATAAGTGAACAAACCTTGATCCGAATTCTATTTGATTATCTTTTACTGACTCCGGTTCGGATCGGGATATCCCAATGACGGAATGACTCGTTTCCGTTAATATTTTTTGGGTAATCTCCTTGCCAAGACCTCGTGAATGCCCAGTTACAATGATTGTCATGAATCTCTCCTTTTCTTTCCGGAGCGGGAATGGGGCAACTGCTCCACAAAATGAATGATCAGAGGAACTTTCCAGTGTTGAAGTTGTTCTTTGGCATACTCCTTTATGCACCTCCTCAAAACAACTTCATCAAGTCCCGGCTTCTTCATTACGTCAGCAACAATAATGTTGCCTGTTACCGAGGAGGCTTGTCCTTTAACCGCAACGTCTATCACGCCCGGCACATTCAATAGAACACCTTCTATTTCTTCAGGGTTCGCTTTGTAACCGCCAACGTTTATAAGCCCCGATATCCTCGATACGAATCGAAATTTATTATCAGCTCCCAAATCTACAATATCCCCTGTGGCATACCATTCCGATTGGGTGGTGTCAGGCACATTCTCCAAGGTTCCCAATATCGAGTAATGGATGAGGACTTCTCCTTTTGCGCTTATTTTGACTAACGATCTCATACTCGGATTCAATTCGAACCATTCTCCGCTCCCCGTAAACAGACTTCCTGTTTCGGTAGACGCATAAATATTTAAAATCCTGGCATTCGGAAAAATCCCTTTAAGGAGCTGTTCCAGTTGCTTATCGTATTTTTCGCCGCCAAATGCGGTGCTTACAACATGCGGGTAACTTCCATTTAATGATGTGATTGCATTGCGATAGTACGTAGGGGAGGCGGATATATGCGTTATCTCATATCGTTTGAGCGCATATTCCAATTGTTTGTGGGGCTCACCGAAAGTGTAAACGATCGAATTCTGATTCATGACAGCCTGGAGGAGGACAAGGATACCTGCAATATGGGTGGGATTATAGGCAAACACCCAAATATCGTTCGAGTGCTTGTCTGAAATCCTTACATTCCTAAGAAGCGCGCTCAAAGAATGACGTACTTTTTTGGGCCTGCCCGTTGTTCCTGAAGTGTATAAGGTAATGTGACTATTGCCATTGGCTATAATTGATTCGATTCCCTCATTGATATTGCGGATCTTTCTCCTATTTCTTAACTCTACCCGCTTCCACAGCAAGGCTGGATCAATACCCATATGCTGCAATTCCGTCTCGGATAGATCACTATCCAATATTTCTACGGAGTAACCATGAATGAAACAGTGTATCATATGAATCAATATGGAATAGACTGAATGGTCATTATAATAGACAAAGTACTTCCCATCCTCAATCCGATTAAGGTCCGAAATCAGCTCCCCATACGAATATTCGCGTCCATTTTCGCTTAAGAATAGCTTATCCATGTTCGAACCGGTCCTTGTTCTGTACAAATAATTCGCAAATGGACTGAAGACTGTTTACGGCATCTTCTTCTTGCTGGACGATAACGAAAAGGTGATCAGCCAACATTTGTAAATCCCTTCTATTTTCCAGCAAGCTGCTATTTCTTAATTTTCTCCTAGCAATAAATTCAAAGCTTTTTCTTTTGAAAAATCCCCATTTTTCACGAAGATCATGATATTGGCGGCACAAAGCATTGGCATTTGTTGTTTCAATATAATCATGCCGTGCTAAATATTGGACTAAGTTAATATTCCGTTGGTGCAGCTGTTCAAATTGCATTACTCTCATCTTAAATAAGCTTGGTTCTACCATACGAGCAAACAACTCAACGAACTCAGTTGCAAAGATGCTCAGACCTTTCAAACCTGTATAGTAAAGCAAATTAAACTCTGTGCCGTATTCGCCTTCGGCAAGGGACTCTTTGCACATTTTGATTGCTTCATACAGTGGCGTAACCTTGTTCAATCTGCCCTTTGAACGATCGTTGGGCTTACACAGAATGACTTCGATTTCCTTCCCGCTCTCGATGAAAGACCGACATGAAGTCTGTACGGCGGAGACAGGAAGCGGAAAATAGTCCATCGTACCGGGGATCATACAATCTTCAATTGTTTGGTAACATTTCTGCGTGTCATCATACCCATATATGAACACGGGATGTTCCATATGATATTTGCCTGCTTCTCTGCCTTTGGGATAAAAGAAACGATCTACCCGCAAAAATATGAAATACCCTTCATCTAATGACGCTTTCAGAAAACCATCTACATGGTTCGAATCATTGTTTCGGAATGTAAAACTTTTTTTCTCGACAAGCTGGTCTAATAAATCTAGCGAAAACATCACTTTTGGAGTAAAAAAACCTTCATCGTAAAACTTATCCTCTTCGCCAACGTAGTTAAATTGTTGAATTTGAAGTTTATAGTGATATTTAACGCCAGCATGCAAAATGATGTCTTTATAAGAATCATCGAATGCAATTAACATCGAAATTAAATTGTTTTTAATACAATCCAACCACAAATCGTTGTATGGGATGATCCGATTTCCTTTATTCCGTAACAATAGATTCCCTTCCTTTTATCTAGTAGTATGACTAGACGTTATATCAACAACGAATTCATAAACCCTTCAATGAACTCTGCTTCTTTCAATTTCATCTTTTCCAAGTTGGTCCTGAGGTTGTGAAGTATGGTTCGGTTACCCGTTGCGCTATATTTCAAAATCAGATTACGCAAAGCCTGACTCTCTTTCTCTATGTTTTCGATTTGTGTCTGTAAACCGCTGCTATCACTTACCTTCTCAAGGGCAAACAATTCAACAAACAGATTTTTCAACACCTTCTTATGTTCCCATAGAATGAGAAACGGAAGCATAGAAACGTTATTTCGAATGGATGATCTTTGGACATACTCATCGACAACATCATAAACTTCTAAACCAAATCTCGCATTCTTTTGCACACTCATCACAGCTGAAGAAGACATACGCGCAAAACGCTCGAACGTATTTTTAGAGTAAAGGTAGTCATTCAAACCTTGATGAACCTTCCCCACGTCTAGGACTTGATGATCAAGATTTGCGATCGGTTTTAGAATAGCTACTCGATACAGCCACTCCATTTTTATTTCAGTTAATCTGACGATCGATTCAATGAGTGCTTGCTTATCGGCCTTCATCATCTCCAGTTTTGTCGAATTCATATAGTTAATGTCATAAACGTCGTAACAATCTTCTTCATTATCCAGCCCATAGATCAACATATTGTTGGGGACATGTTGCTTCTTATAATTTGTTGTCGTTTCACGATAGTACCCATTGTAAAAAATATAGATGTAATAGTTATTCCGTAGCGAAGACTCAATAAAGTCAGAAATGCTTTCAATATTTCTTAAATCGAAAATTTCCGTATTAAAAAAAGGGTTCGGGTTCATTTCTGTAATGTAATTATGTATGCAAAAGTCCAGCCAATGGCGATCGCAGTTCGGGTTGGATAGGACATCGTAAATTGTGTAGAGTTGTATATAATCCGTATAAATTACCGGCTTCAAATGCGGATATGCAGATAGAATGGATAGGGGAAGAGAATGATGCTTATAACCATCAATAATCGGTTCTGCTATTGGCAGCCTCACTTTCGTGTTATTATTAATTACTCCAATATCGGTTCCCATATTATTCTTCCTCTCCGGTATTTTGGAACATTCAACTATTATGGATTCAACCAGCACCTGCAGTCTTCTCATTTTCAATATATATAGTAGCACTCAACCTTTCTAAAAGAGCGGTTAAAATTGTTATCTTTTAACGTCACAACAAAAGCCGAAAATACAAAAACGGCCTCAGTCCCTATGAATAGGAAAACCAAGGCCGCATAATGCAGTTATACAACAGATCGCGCTTCTTCGGATCATCGGTACTATAATCATTTATATACAGTTTAATATCGGGCCCGCCTGCTTCGCGTGCCGCGCGGAAAGCCGTCTTGATGTAATCAGTACCCGTAATCTGATACCATTCGCTTGCCCGCATACCGTCCGGGTCGGACGGTTCAATCACTTCGTTCACGACGTCCCACGATTTAATAACATCCTTGTAGTGTCCGACTATCGTGCACATGCGTATCCAGACGCTTCAGCAGCAAAGAGTCATAAAAAACAAAATGGTTGAGCAGAAATAGCACTCTGCTCAACCATTTTCAACTTTTTGGAACTCATCCTCATGCATTGAGCTAGTTCTCCAGAGAACTTGCATGTTTTTGGGACAGCCACGTTTCGCAACGTCGAGACCAGCTCGCAATTACTTATAAGGTACTAGCCTTCTTACAACCACCTATCATGACCACAGGAGGACTTGATTTATCGGCTGTTCAATAAATCGACGATCTCCGCTGCCAGCTCATCGATCGATTTATCGTCCGCCTCGATTGTATAATCCGCATACCGTTCGTATAGCGGCTTTCTTTCATTATAAACATCCAGCATCGATTTCCCTCCGGATGCCACGATGCCCCGGCTCTTGATATCGATCGCCGCTAACCGTTGCTGAATGCCGGAAAAAGAGAGATTCAGGTAGATCACATCTGCCGTCCGCTTCAAATGCGTCATGGCTTGCTCCGAGTAGACCGCGCTTCCGCCCGTCGAGATGCAAGCATTCGAATACGCCAGTGAGCAGAGCACATCCGACTCTTGCTCTAGAAACTTATCGGTTCCGCTCTCCTGAAGCAATTGCCCCAATGGTTTGCCGTACCGCTCCTCGATAAGGAGATCGGTATCGACAAAAGCCATAACCTGCTCCTTTGCAATCAACGCTCCAATGGTGCTCTTCCCGCACGTCGACATGCCGATAAATACGATGTTTCTGCTTTCCTTACGTTCCATTATGGCTTCACCTTTCGCAAGCTTCTCATCCGGTATTCCATCTTTATGGCTCCAGCTTAGTCGGGTCGACGACCGCCCAGAATGCAGGCTTAGCGCGGAACGACTTGTCGAACAGCAGCGGTGCTTCCGTACGCCGTACCGGGAAGCTGCTCAGCCATGTATGTTCATCCGATATCCCCCAGAATAGGACGCCGCTAATGATCTCCTTATTCGCCTTGAACGCTTCGAACAACTCCCGGTACCGGTCGGCTTGCAGCTTCAGGATGCTCTCTGGAATGGACTGTCCGTAATCGGAATGGTCATCCCAGTTGTACAAGCTCATATCCAGCTCTGTAACAAGATTGTCTAAGCCAAGCCCGCTGAACTTCTTCATGGAGTCGATAATCGAGCCAACAGATGGTCCATGCACGCTAATATGCGTCTGGTGGCCTACGCCGTCGATCGGCACTCCCTTATCCAACATCGACTTTACGAGGTTATACAACAGATCGCGCTTCTTCGGATCATCGGTACTGTAATCATTAATATACAGTTTAATATCGGGCCCGCCTGCTTCGCGTGCCGCGCGGAAAGCCGTCTCGATGTAATCGGTACCCGTAATCTGATACCATTCGCTTGCCCGCATGCCGTCCGGATCGGACGGTTCAATCACTTCGTTCACGACGTCCCACGATTTAATAACATCCTTGTAGTGTCCGACTATCGTGCGCACATGCGTATCCAGACGCTTCAGCAGCAGTTGCTTGTTCGCCTCGCGTTTTGCCGGATCCGTCTCGTTCTTCATCGGATTGCCGTCCAGGTCCCGGAAGAACCACGCACCAACCTGATTGTGCCAAACGAGTGTATGGAAGCGCACTTGCATGCCGTTCGCTTCCGCGAACGCGATGATCTTGTCGGCGTTCTCCCAGTTGAACACGCCTTCTTGCGGTTCGATCGCATCTGGCTTCATGACGTTCTCCGCGACGAGCATATTCACTTGCTTCTTCAATAATTCGGCCGCAGGTCCCGTCGTCTGATCCGGCTCAATAGCTGCGCCAATTGGGAAATAATCCAAATATGTCTTCGCAAGCGATGGAATATCGGTCGCTATCGCTTGTCCGTCCGCTTGTTCATCGTCTGCATCCGATTGGTTATACCAATAGACTGCGATTATTGCGATTATAATGATTGTACTTGCCATGAAATACAGCCATTTCTTATTCGTCGTCCGGATTGTGACAACCACCTTTTCCATGTCTTTGTCTTTGATGAATATTTTGACAAACTTCTCTATTATCTTAATTTAACTCTTCTAAAATGAAAAGAGGTTATTACACACGTTGTTATTCCCTCACAAAACGGGAAGCAAAACAAGAAAACTCGGGACTATGATATGAAGCTAGCCCGAGTTAATCGTTCACCTTTTGGAAAGCGCTTGCAAAAAACGCCCGTTTACTTATTCTTCTAGTCATTTGTCACGGACCGGAACACATGCCGGATGACGTCGCCGCGGCTTATGATGCCCACTAACACGCCATTGCGTACAATCGGCAGCTTCTTAATTTGTTTCTTGCCAAGCGTTGCAGCGACTAAATCGATGTCTTCGTCCCAATTCGCCGTAATCACTTTGCGTTTCGCGATGACGAGCACGTTCAGATCCAAAATTTGTTGCACCTTGTCTTCCATTAATTCTGGATCTCTCACTACTGCAATGTAATAAAAATTGCCGACGACTCTGTCGCTCTTCTTGCCGATGAATCTCATAATGTCGCCGTCGCTAATATAGCCTACTATTTCGTTGCGATCGTTCACAATCGGAAGCCCGCTAATGCTGTGGTCGATAAACTTCTCGATGACGGAACGGACGGTGTCGTTCTCCTTGACCTTATAGACTTGGCGATTCATAATATCCATGGCTTTCATGATATCGCGCTCCTCTCAAGCCGTGCTTCCTACAACATTATTATAATCGATATGAAGCGAAAGGTGCTGTGATATATTTAACAGGGCGCAATCATAGTAACCACAAAATGTCTCCATTCACGACATTCCACCACCAATACCTCCTCTTATCTCTAAATAATAGTTATTCAACATAATCATTTAAAATATGCTATATTTTTGTTTATTTTATTGATACAATCGATCGGTGTTACCATATTAATCCTACCATTGAAGGAGGATGCCTATAGGACGCTAGACATATTTCACTGCAGAAATGAATCTATAGGGAGGCGTAAAAATTGAAATTGAACGTTTTTGCAACCGTTTTCATTTGTGTCACTGTACTCACCGCTTGCGGTGCTCGTCCGAGCGACCGTATTGCAACGCAGTCAAACTCTGCTCAAGAAGTGAAAGAAAAGAAAGAAAAGAATGATAAGAATGAAACGAAGAAAGTGAATATGAAGGAAAAGGCGGAAGAGGTCAATGCCGAAGTTGTTCCCGTTAACGGCGTCCTTCTTCAACTGCCATCCAACCAGGAGTGGAAAGCCGTCACGGAGTCCGTCGATCCAGAGACTGGCAAGCAGACAAAGCACGTCAAGCTTAAAAAAGTAAAACGCGGGAATGCGTCTGCACAAGCCGAAGAACTGAAGGCAACCAAGTCCATTGTGCTTCCGAGCGGTTTCGAACTCGAACTGTATTTGATCACGGACAACGGGAAAGCAAAATGGCTGGTGGAGCCCTCGGCCGGAGTTCTTGAAAACTTGCCCGGAAATGACAACGTTATGATTTATCAAGACAAAGATATCTACCTGATAGATCCTGCGTCCTCGACCTATTCGGAATTGCTGCTTGACAATGTAGCCGGATACGATAAACACGCACTCGAACAAGTCGTGCTTGAAGACGTAGCTTTTACTTGGGGAAGCAACCTGACGGTTGACCCGTCGGGACACTACGCCGTCTATTACACCAACCGCAATATTTACCGGGACGGAGACTCGAACGGACAGTTATGGGTGAAGGACATGCAATCCGGAGACGAAAGCATGCTCTTCAAAGATAACGCAAACATTATGGGATGGTCGGGGAACAACGAGATCCTGATCAGGACAGACGATGCTATCGTGGCGCTCAATGTTGTTACGCGACAGACGCGAACGGTCGAGCCTTTAGATGAAACAAACAAATATGATTATAAATCCCCGTGGTTAATCGCCAAATCGCGTACGGAATTAACGATTACCGATTTGTCGACTTTTGCAACGAAGGTGTTCCCGTTTGATGCGAGCAGCCGAATCAGCACTGTATCCGCGAACGATTCAGGCCAATTTGCAGTAGCATATTATCCAGTAGCCTCTGCAAGTGCAATGTCCGTCGAAGTTATCGATTTTCAAACCGAGCAGCGTGCTGTTTTTGATTCTATCGATCCGAACGAAAGCTTCGATGGGCTTTACTGGGATCATGGCGATCTTTATGTAAGAACGTACATGGCCGCAATCGATGAACGCAAAACGTATGTCCTTTCTACAAACACGATATCCGAGGTGATCGCACCATGAAAAGATTAAGAACGATCCTCCTCCTCCTAAGTCTAGCTATCTTCTGTGTACCCTATCCAGCCTATGCGAATCATTCAGGCGGGTATAGCGATACCGTAAAATTCGAAGAGGAGTATAGTACGGAAGAATTTGCAAAGGCTGAATCGCCTCGAAGGGTGAATGGAGCATCGGATTGGACACTCGGGGTAACGAGTAAGGGCCAACAGGTCAGGACGACCGGTACGAGGCCTCACTGGGGTACGGACTTCGGAATGTCTTTGGGTCAGACGGTATATTCCATTATGGGCGGGGGGACCGTCTACGATATCGCATCCAAGAGCCAAGTCGATATTCAGTTAGGGTATGTCACCGTAAAGTACAACGTCAAAGGTAAAATATACTACATCTCCTATCTACATATCACACCCGATTCTTCCTTGAAGAAAGGCGACAGCATCACGGTTAGCGATCCTATTGGTACGATCCACAAAGATCCATGGCCGACCGATGATAAAAAAGGTTACCCTCCTCACCTGCATATGCATCGAGTGGATGAGAAGAGAGTAAAATCCATCAAGCTTTACAACTTCTATATTTGGCAAGCGAAGTGGAATTACGGAAACGATCTCGATTATTTCACTAATCCATCCACTACCGGCAACACGTTCAGCATCACTGGCTATTCCTGCAACAACTGTGTCTCGAGCCGGGACAAGCTGAATAACGTCGATATATGGTATCAAGTTCCAGGAAAATTAGGGTGGACGAAAGGTGCTATGACTTTTACATCCAATAACAGGTACACGTTCGACTTTGGATCGATTAAGTACAAAGAGAATGGAGTAAATGTCTCGATTGCCAAAGGGATGAACGTGCAATTCTATGTTGTGGGATACAGGTACAAGCCTGGATATAAAGAGAAAAACAAAGTCATTGTGTACCGGCATTCGCTCTGGCCGCAGAAGTACGAACACGCACCCGACACACCTGCAATATTCCAGAAAGAAAAAATAACAATTGAATACAGGACGCACACGATAAAATAAGGAGATCGCCTATGAAACGAAACAAAGGTATTGCAGCCATCATTCTTTCAATGTCCTTACTTCTTCACCCCTTCTCGCAAACCTATGCGAGCCCGGAATCTTCGAATTTAGAGCCGGTACAAGCAGAGAGCTTACAAGAGCCGCTGCAGGAGCTGCCTCAACAAGAGTCGCCTCAGCAGGAATTGCAACAGCAGGAGCTGCCTCAACAAGAGAATTCTCAGTCAGAACCGCTCCCAATCGAGACGACATCCGTTCAAGAACCATTGCAGCAAGAATCCAGCGTAAATAACTATATCGTAACCTACAAAAACTCTGGCAAACCGTCTAAATTAGACGGAAAGCTTAAAAAGAAATCCAAGGCAAGAAAACACAAAAAACTAGACAAATTAAATGTATCCGTTGTTGAGCTCGATACGAATGAAGCTAATCTTCTACGGCAAGATCCGGAGATCAGCTCAGTCGAATTAGACCGGCAAGTGAGATTGTTATCCCAGGTTCAAGCCACCGAGCTCCAAGGAAACAATGTTTATATAACTGGCGGACCTAACAACGTTGAACTTCCGTTAGACCAGCAGACCATGCCTTGGGGATTAATGTCGATCGGCGCTGACCAAACCCTTGGATATATGACCGGCCAAGGCATCAAAGTAGCGATACTCGATACGGGTATAGCACAGCATAGCGATTTAAACGTCGTCGAGGGAGCTTCGTTCGTCGAAGGAATAAGCAGCTTCAATGACGATAACGGACATGGAACCAACGTCGCGGGCGTCATACAAGCTCAAAACAACAGTTATGGCATTGTAGGGATTGCGCCGGAAACGGAAATCTATGCCGTTAAGGTACTGGATAGCAGCGGAAACGGTACGTACAGCCAAGTTATTCAGGGCATTGAATGGGCGATCAACAATAATGTCAATATCATCAATATGAGCTTTGGGGGCGAGGAGTACAGCGCAGCACTTCATGATGCGATTGTTTCCGCCGTGAACAACAACATCTTAGTCGTCGCTTCCGCGGGGAACAACGGGTATGGCAGCGAAACCGATCTTTACCCGGCGAAATTCGAAGAGGTTCTGTCAATTGGAGCAACGAACGAAATTCCGCATTTGGCAAGCTTCTCGAGCGTGGGAAGTCAGGTCGATCTGGTGGCTCCAGGCGCAAACATTCTTACGACGGGACTGAATAATACGTACATGTCCGTATCGGGAACCTCCGTGTCGGCCGCCCATGCCACGGGATCGATTGCAGCGCTCTGGTCTAGAACGCCTTCGATGAGCAGCAACGATATTAAAACGATGCTGTTTGCTTCCGCTACCCAAATCGGTGAAGAATTTTATGGCTGGGGGCTCATCAATCTGGCAAAAGCCGCTGGATTAACAAACGCTCCCCTTCCGCCGGTTCCATCGGCCAGTGTGCTCGGCAAAGGGAGTGTCTCGACAGCTGCGCCTGCTCAAGAAGGAGAAGTCGTCGCGCAAGCTGTTATGGCCGATCAGACCATTACCTTTAGTCATGTAATAAGCACCAGCAGCTACAGGAAAGTGCAAATCCGTATATTCGGCCCCGACTCTACCACTAACGTTGCGAAGAGCGACGACCGGATTAAGTCTACTACAGATTTGAATTTAACGTATCCTGCCGGAACGGTCATCAGCTACGATTGGGCTGTAACGCCGGATACCAAACCCGGCAAGTATCTCATTCAATTTCAGTTCTGTACCAAAACAGAATGTAATCCGGGTTCCAAAGTTTCGTGGGATCAAACGATCTCCCCTTATGTTACGGCACCCGCGTCCGGCAGTTACCAGAAATTATCCGACACGAGCATGCGATTGACATGGTCAGCCGCAACGAACGCCTCCAAGTACAGAGTTACAACGAATAGCGATAGCGGCGTCACTGTCAATTCAACCAGCTATGATGCGACGGTCATGCCTGGTTCGACCTACAACTTTAGAGTATACAGCATCAATAAGGATGGCTTTGAAAGTAAGAACGCAACTTTAATCTATGTCGTTGTGCCCGCCACTCAGTTGCCGGCTGCACCGCAGCAGCTAGCGACCGAAAACATTAAATCGTCGGAAGCAACCTTAAAATGGCAAGCGGTCAACGGCGCAACGGGCTACAAAGTAAAAACCGATGCACCGAACTCGTCGGTCGTTACTTTAACGAGCAGCACGACATCATACACATTCAAAAACTTGACGCCTAATACGAAATACAATCTGTATGTCGCAGCCGTCAATAACAATGGAGACAGTACCTACTCTTCCATTGCCGCAACTACTGCGCAAGGATTGGTAACACCGATCTTGTCTGTCGGTGAAGTTGGACCATTCTTCGCTCAATTCCAATGGCCTAGCGTAATCGGTGCAGAAGGATATACCATCAAACTAAATGGCGAGGTTATGGATACGGTAGATTCGTCTTACTCTGAATATGTACTGGCCGGTCTCGATCCGAGCAGCATTTATTCGGTCGGTGTTTCCGCTTTTAACGCCCAAACGAGTACGCCATACGGAGCTATTAACATTTCGACGCTCAGCAATCCATACGAATCCGGCACGGTTATGACGGCAGGCAATTGGGTAAACGGCTCACTAGTTAATGACGATGATGCCGATTATTATCGATTCACGCCTGCTGCAACGGGCTTGTATACTTTCGACAGCTTAGGTTCCATCTATCTATCCGCCTCGGTAGCTGTTAAGACAGGCGCTTCTTCATACAACGTAATCATGGGCGTAGATGAGAACGATTACGACAGTAACTTTCAAATGTCAATGGTCTTGAACGCCAACCAAACTTATTACATCTGCATCACGCAAATCAATGAATCTGCAGCGAATTATCAGTTCCGAGTGACTGGATTTGCGGAAGAAGGCGACACAATCAGCGAAGCTAAGCTTATTGGCACAACCGAGCAGCAGGCCTCCATCAATTACCCTGGCGACGTCGATTATTATAAATTTATTCCGTCCGCTACGGGTCAATACTCCATCGAATCGCTCGGAGCGTACGATGTGGTTGGTTCCTTGTATAATTCATCCGGATCGTTATTGGCAACGAATGACGATTACAACATTATGGCTAGCTTAAACTTCCGGATTGACAGTAATTTAACGGCTGGCCAAACCTACTATGTTCAAGTCAACCATTACTCTGCCAAAGCGACGGGGCCCTATAGTCTGAAGATCACGCAATTAGTCGATGCCCAGCCTCCTTCCGTACCGGGCAATGTCAGGGCCGAATCCAAAACAGACTCGACTGTAACGTTGAGATGGGATCCATCGACGGATAACGTAGCGGTTACCGGATACGATCTGTACCAGAATGGCGTTAAAGCAGGATCTACGACTAACAGCACAATGACGGTATATTCGTTATCGCCTTCTACGGCCTATTCGTTCCAGATCCGCGCTAAGGATGCTTCGGGCAACTTATCGGGCCTCAGCACATCTGTAGCGGTAACGACAAGCCCAGACAGCACGAAGCCTAGCGCGCCAAGCAACCTAAGCGTATCAAGCAAAACGGCGACAGGCGTCGTACTCGCATGGAGCGGTTCTAGCGATAATGTAGCCGTAACGGGTTACGACATCTATCAAGGAACAACGCTCATCCAATCCGTTGCAAGCGACAAGAGAAGCGCAACGGTTAGTAACTTGCAGCCAAGCACTTCATATGTCTTTACGGTAAAAGCCAGAGATGCTGCAGGCAACCTCTCGGATGCGAGTAATCAGGCAACGGTTACGACAACGGGCGAGGCCGTTCCGCCATCCGTTCCAAGTGGCGTAACCTTCAGCAAGACGGATTCGTCCGTTACGTTAACATGGACGGCATCGACCGACAACGTAGGCGTAATTGGCTACGATATCTATCAAGGATCGGCAATAGTCAAGAGCGTGACCGGCACTGCCGCGACGATCACGAACTTGAAGCCAAGCACCTCCTACACGTTTACAGTTAGAGCGAAGGACGCTGCTGGGAATGTATCGGCCGCAAGCAATGCAGTCACGGTAACGACCAATGCGGATACGACGGCGCCAAGCGTGCCGGTGATGAATACGATTCCAACGAAAACCGAGACGTCCATTACGTTAACATGGACAGCTTCAACAGATTCCGTAGGCGTAACCGGATACGATGTCTACAACGGTTCTACGTTATATCGATCAGTGTCGGCAACCAACGTAACCGTAACCGGCTTGGTCCCGAATACAACCTACCGGTTCACGGTCAAAGCAAAGGACGGCGCGGGCAATGTATCCGCAGCTAGTACTCCTCTGGACGTGAAGACGAATGCGGATACGGTGGCTCCAACAACACCAACAGGTCTGACTATCGTGGAGAAAGCCAATGACACGATTACGCTGGCTTGGAATCCGTCAACGGATAATATTCAGCTATCAGGATACGTGATCTATAAGAATTCAAACCTAGACTTAGCCGGAACAACAAGCGCACAAACATTTACAATGACGCTTACTCCGAACACACCTTACAATATCACCGTGAAGGCGCTCGATATTGCCAGCAATTTGTCAACAGCCAGTAACGCCGTACAGTCGACATATGTCCCTCCGGTCAAAAATGTGTTCGGCGGCACCGGCAATGATTACTTCAGATCGGTCGACGCAGCCAGCGACGGAGGCTTTGTTACCGTAGGATACTCCACTTCTAAGAATGGCGATATGTCCAGCATCTACCGCTCGGCGGGTACGGACGCTGACGCCGTCGTGGCTAAGTACAATGCCACCGGCGATCTCGAATGGAAACGCGGTTGGGGCGGAACGGGCTCCGATATCTTCCATTCGGTGACCTATACCGGCGGAAGATACGTCATCGCGGGAAGTTCAAGTTCAACGAATGGCGACATGCTATATTACGGCACTGGCACCTCGGATGCAGTCTTCTCTATTTGGAATCCGGATGGTAGTATCTATTCCAAAGCCGTGCTTGCAGGTTCAAAGGAAGACACATTTATGAAAGCGCGTATAAGTTATGACGGAGGGGCATATGCAGCTGTCGGATATTCGAATTCTCCGAGCATCCCAAATGCTACCGGTTCGAATAAAGGCAACTATGATGCCATCATTGTCCAATACTCGCCTTACGGCGGCGTCCAGTGGGCAAAGTCATTCGGAGGCTCTGACGATGAACGATTCGTTGACGTCGTTTCCAGCGGAACCGACGGCGGTTGGGTCGCTGTCGGCTATTCACGCTCCAATGACGGTGACATGGCTGGGCTCAATAAAGGGGCACAAGACGCGATTATAGTTAAATTCGATTCATCCGGGAATGTCGTATGGAAAAAATCTTACGGCGGAAGCTATGAGGAGCTGTTCAGAAGTATCCGAAATGAAGGCCCAGGATATTTTAATGTAACGGGAGCTTCCTTCTCCTCGGATGGCGATCTGGCCGTTCCTTCAGGCAATGCACAAGATGCCATTTATGCTTCTATTGATCCTTCAGGCAATTTGGTCTGGTACAAAAACTTTGGCGGACCGAGCTACGGAGAACCGTTCAACCAAGGACTAAAGCTAAATAACGGCTACTATGCTGGTGTAGGATCCTTCAACCAAGGCGGCGGAGATCTCCAATCGATTCGCAGAGGCGGAAGCGGGTGGAACTCCGACGGCATGATCGTAGTATTTAGACCGATAACGGGGTTCCCTATTCAGGTCAAATACGGTTTTGGCGGTACAGGTTCCGATTATTTTGAGTCCAGCGCATTGCTGACTAGCGGCAAAATCGTCGTAGCCGGAAGTTCAGAGTCTACGGATGGCGATATGACGGGAAGCAACAAGGGCGGCTCTGACGGCATTATTCTCATTTATGATGTGACAACTCCATAAAGAGACAATAACGAACAAGGACTAGCTCATAAGCTAGTCCTTGTTCGTGTACCCTTTATTGCGCCCGCTTCGTAACCTCGCTCCATGCCCACGAGACGAATACCTTGTTGTCGTCGATATACGACTTATATTCCTTCGTTTCGTCGAAGTCGCCGTCGAAGGCAACCATCCGTACATAAGGTCCCGTCGACTTAAGCGTCATGCTCTTACCGTCCGGCGTCGTCACGATTCCGCCGTTATCCCGGTACAAACTTTCCATTGCGAATTGTATCTTGCCTGCCGGCACGGTCGTTGGCTTATCGGTATGATTGGCAAGGACGAGCTTGCCGCCAAAGTTATAGTTGTAATAGTCGTCCTCGAATTTTATGTAATTGCTTCCTGCAGCCACGTAGATTGCGCTGTGCGGAGGAAGCGTTATGCTCGCCGAATTGCGCAGCCCGTAATCGTTCACCGTACTGCCGTCCGGCTGAGGATTGCTTTTTATAATGTACAGTTCGAACGCGCCGCCGTCATTTTTGTACGTGCTTCGCAGCGAATCGATCTGGCTTTGGCGTTGCTGACCATTCTCGTAATTTTGCGACGCTTGTGCAGACGCGCTTGAGTCGCCGTAGAAGTTCTGCGTATAATACATTCCGAAATCTGATTCCCATGGATTTCCTTGATACGCAGCATTGAATGCAACCCCAACCCCTAAATGTGTCCACCCATCGTACAACATGTTGTCGCGGTGCCCCTTCGAGTTTACCCAGCTCTGATATGCTTCGATTGCATCGCGCTGACCCGCCGCTATATTCTCGCCAGTGAGACCATACGGGATGCCTGCCGCATCCATTCGGTTGCCCGGGTCCTTGCCGTCCGGATTGACATGATCGAAGAAGCCGCGATCGCGCATATCTTCGCTATGCGCCCTTGCCGTTCCGGCTGCCGTCCCGTCCCAGCGCAGCGCACTCAGCCCATACCGGACACGGAATGCGTTGACCAGATCGAGCGACTGCCGTTCGAACGATTCACGGAGTTCGGACGTACCCTTGCCGAAGTAGGTCGCCATTTTCTCCTCGACAGCTTGGTCAATCAATTGAATGGCCGTCGCTTTGTTCCCGTCATGCTTGTCCAAGTATACTGTCACGTAGCTGCCGTCTTGCAAGAACTGGTACGAAGCGTTAACGGTGTACACGATCTTGCCTTTCGTAAAGCTGGCTCCACCGGTGCCATAACGTTTCTCGATCTCGGCAGTCGAGGCGCCCAGCTTCAGCCCGCGGTTGGATTTCCATGTGTCTGCATTCGAGAACAGCCCGACGACTTTTCCGTTCTGCACCCCTACTTGCATATACTTCGTATAGTCCGCGTTATAAATATACCAAGTGAACCCGAGCTCGCTAATATCTTTGCGCGCGGGCTGGCCAAGACGAGCGAGCACCGACGCTTCCGTGTCGCCGATCGAGATACCGCCGACTTGGAACTCCTTCGGCATCGTATCCGGCACAATAGTTGCTTTCGTTAACTGAAAACCGCGTTCTTTCAGATTATGAATAAGCGTAATAGCTTCCGAGCGTTTCAATTGATCGCTCGAACCGAACCCTTCGACCGTTCGCGACGTTTTGCCGCCAGCGATGTTCAGGTCCAATACGTATTGAATCGCGCCTTTCGTATCGCGGAAAGCAAACCCTTGGCTTGCCGACAGCAGCATAGCCACTTGACCGCGGTTAAAGCCCTTGCCGGATGTACTGTTCAATACAGGCCAGTTATACGTCTTCGCGACTGCATAATAAGGCGCTGACCAAGCTGCCCCCGCCGCTTTCTCCGGCACTTGAATGTCCGGGAACGCACGCAGCAGCATCGCTAGAAATTCCGGCTCCGTCACGACCGCATCCGGCCGGAACTTGCCGCCCTCATATCCGCTGGCAATGCCTTGGCTAACGGCCCACTTAATCGAATTGCTCGCCCAATGGGTATCGGCAACATCGACGAAGCCCGACTTATTCGCCGTTGTGTTCCCGCTAGGCTTGTTGCCGCTTGAAGCCGAAGTCCCCTCATCCGAATTCGCCGCTGGCTTCAACGGCTGGAACGTATGGGTATACTGGGCTGCCGCCAGAATGCTGTCCTGTTTGCCTCTAGCAATAGCAACCGCCTTGACCGTCGCCGATTCGTACAGCTTGAACGGCTTCGAATATTCGTTCGTTCCCCATGCCGCAATGTACGTATGCGGTTCGGAGCCGTCAATCGTATATAAAATAACAGCATCGGGATCGCTGCTCGACAGCGTCACCGTCGCGGGCCCGCCGTCGCTCCGTTGTGCGATATCGATGTTGACCGGAGCCAGAGCCGGCAGCGGATTGCGCAGGAATCCCATTCGGCCGTTGCCGTCTTCGACTGTTGCTATCCCTTCACGGAAGGGACGAATAGCCTTAAACCTTAAATCCGCTGCACCGCCGACAGCTGAGACAAACCCCGCTAGGCTGCCTTGCTGAACTTGAGCATATCCATTCATAAAGACGCTCGCATCATCGTATATCGTCGGGATGACGAGTTGGCCGGTCTTATCGACGAAGCCAATTTTGCCGTCCTTGCGGACCATCCCTAACCCGGCGCGGAAAGGATACGTCTTATCGTATATAAGCGGAACGATCTCTTGGCCTGCGCCGTTGACGTATCCCCATTTGCCGCCTGTATATTCGTCGAACTTGCCGCTGCCTCCGTTCGATACAGGCGACATGCCCTCCCGTATGCCGATATAGCCTTCTTCGATATCACCGCCGACAAAATCATAGACAGGCGCGACAACTTCCTTGCCTGTCGAGTCGACATAACCGAGCTTGCCGCCCTCATAATAACTGCCGGCACCGGAACCGCCTTTGCCTACCTTAGCGAATCCGTCCCGGAATTCCTCTGCGAAATCGTATTGAAGCGGAATAACCTCTTCGCCTTGCATATTGACATAACCGAATTTCTTGGTCGTCAGCAGTCGGCTGCCTTGACCGCTGTAATATTGGTCTTCGGACGGCTTAAGGAAATAATCTTCGCCGATCGAAACCCTCGCCAATCCGTTGGTGAACGTATTGCTGATTTCATCGTAACGGAATGGGACGACCGTCTTGCCCGTTTGGTCGATATAGCCGTACTTGCCATTCAGCTTAACAGGCGCCAAGCCATTATTAAAATACCAAGCTTCCTCGTATTTCGGCTTCACAATCATTTGGCCGAATGTATCGATGTATCCGTACTTTCCGTCAACCAGAACTGCCGCAAGACCCTCATGGAAGTCGCCGTAAGAACGGCTATCCAGCGGAATAACTGCTTTTCCCGTACGGTCGACGAAGCCGCTCTTCGCTTTCTGATAGACGCGTCCCAAGCCATTCGAGAACGGATTAGCATCCGTGTAGATGAACGGTGTCACTGCTTTTCCGCTAGTGTCGAAATAGCCGAACTTGCCGTCTTGTTTGACTACGATCATGCCGTCCGAGACATCGCTGACCGACTCGTAGACAGGCGGGATGATTTCCCCTTGCAAGCCAACTAGTCCATAGGCAGCATCGCTATCGTAAACCGAGCCTGATTTCTTGCCCTTCATAATGACGTGCGCGTATCCGTTGTTTCCATAGCCCGTGCTGTCATACACGATTGGCGTAACTTCTTTGCCTTGGCCATTGATATAACCGAATTTCATTTCCCCGTCTGTCAGAAGGCCAACGACAGCAAGCCCGCCGGACAACTGTTGGGCTGCATCATATTGGAACGGAACGACAACCGCTCCGGTCTTGTCGATATATCCCCACTTGCCGCCCTTTTGGACTGCCGCGAGCCCCTCAAAGAATACACCGGCGCTTTCATATTGCGGTTCAATGCCATAAGCTAGCGATTCCGAGGCATAAGCCGCCGGTACCGCACTGCAGACCAAGGCGATGGCCAGCAGCATGCTCCATATCCGTTTCCTCATCATTAGGTATCCACCTTATCGAGTAATAAAAATGCAAATTACAATATTCGACAATAAGATGGAAAATCCTTCATGGACCGCCACCAGCCTATGCCAACTCCTGGCGAAGCCGTTTCTTATCCACTTTGTCTACAGCCGTACGCGGTAAAGCATCCAGGATAAACAGCCTCGTCGGCCGCTTATGCAGAGCAAGACTGGATTCGCACCAAGCCTGCAATTGCTCTAAGGTCAAACTTTCCTCGCCATGAAGTACGACGCAAGCGGCAAGCGACTCGCCCTCTCCATGAAGCGGAAGTCCGATTACCGCCGCCTCGCTCACCGCTGGGTGAGTGACGATCATCTGCTCTACTTCCGCGCAGAACACGTTCGAGCCGCCCACGATAACCATATCCTTCACCCGATCCAACACATATAGATAACCGTCAGCATCCAGACAGCCTACATCGCCTGTCCGAATCCAACCGTCCTGAAGCGTATTGGACGTAGCTTCCGGTTGGCGCCAATACCCAAGCATCGTCTGGGCGCCGCGAACGACGATTTCCCCGGGTTCGTTCACCGCTGACTCTTGGCCGTCCAAGCCGATGATACGAACCTGAAAAGCCTGCTCGCCCTGGGCGGCCAGATCGAGCGGACGGCCTACAGAATGAAGACGACCCGGATTGTCCAAGTGCTGGGAAGGAAAAATCCGGCAGACCGACATGCCGCATTCTGCTTGCGAATAGTTGTTCACGACCCACGTCCCCGGAAATTGAGCGACTGCGTTCAGCATCGTTGCAGAAGAGATGACAGATCCGCCGCATCCAAGCACTTTAAGGCTCGACGTATCCTTACCGGTTACAGACGCCAATCGGGTAAAGTCGCGAAGAAGCTGTCCCACCGTGCTAAGAACAGTAATTCGGTCACGCTCTACAGCTTCTAATACCGAGTGCGCATTCGCCGGATACTCATCGAGAAAGACTAAGCATCCTCCAGCCGCCATCGTCGCCCACAGATGGAATTGCCCAACGAGATGAGACAAGTTAAGGACGAGTACACGCCGGTCCCTCTCATAACCGAATCCGGCTGCAGGAGTAAATTGATTCCAAGCGGCCATGCCGCGGTGGGAATGCATAACGCCTTTGGGCCTGCCGGTCGTTCCGCCTGTATAGATCAGGACGGCTACATCGTCTACGCTTTGTAAGGAAGCTGCCGCTCGGAACGGTTCTTTTTGCCTCGCCAATAGACTCTCCAAGTCTGGTGAAGCTGCGCCTTCTTCCGTTGCGAACAGCTTGCACGGGTTCGGAAGCTGCTGGACTGCGAAATGCACGGTGTCTGAATAACGCTTGTCATGGATCAGCACGCGGGGCTCCGCATCCTCCATAATCGCCTTCAGCTCCGGTACGGTCAGCAGCGGAGACGGAACAAGCGGAACTGCGCCGATCCCGACTCCGGCATTGAACGCAATCACAAGCTCCGGACTTGGATCTCCAATGATGGCAAGCCGGTCCCCTGACCTCAGCCCCTCCGCATATAAGGCATGACCGAGCCGTTCCGCTTGACGAAGCAGTTCGCCATAATGTATGGTTCGGCCCTGGCTCAACAGCGCCGGCGCATCTGGATATAAACTTGCAGCCAACGGCAATCGTTCGGATAAAAGCATTCTAACCGCCTCCAAAATCAATTATTATCTATCGGGTAAGAAAACTAGGAATAGTGTGATCATAGCATGAATATGGAATAATTAGGCATAAGGGTTTCCAATGCCATCCATTAGCCTTGCTGATAAAAGAGTTTTATGAAATAAAAAAACCGCCGGACTTTGGCTTCTATTAAGCCTCGTCCGGCGGTTCGCCGTTGTCGTACCGTTAACTTATTCTGTCGCATAGCGCATCGATGCGGTCCATCTCATTCCCGAAAGGCGTCATAATCGCAACGATATCGCCTTGCCGATGGGAGCTTACATTATACTTGACGAAGTTAGCCAATGTCCCGGATGGCCCTAGATCAATATACGTATAATGACGGCCCTCTTCTAATCTCGCTAAACCTTCGGGAAAGTCGACCGCTTCCCGGACGGCATCCCAATAGTCAGCCGCCCCCCGCATACCAGCGCGAGGGCTTCTCCTGCTGGACAAGTAAGGGATGCGCGGTTGTTCCACACGAATCGTCGACATAAAATCACGGAACGCTTCGGCGGCCGGATCGATCCACGATGAATGAAAGGCGAACGGAATAGGCAACCTCTGGAACGCCGCCCCCTTATCAAGCAAATGCTGCTCCAATACAGGAAGTGATTCGCGGCGGGCGGATAAGACGAAATGAGACCGGAAATTAACAGCCGCCAATTCAGCATGCTGCCGGAGAGGAGGCGAGCTTTCGAATATGCCGGGATCGCCGACAACGGCAATCATCCCTCCAGGGACACACCTTTCTTGCAAAAGCTCGGCCTGCTTCACAAGACACCGGATACCATCGTCGGCTGTCATCACGCCTGCTACCGCACCAGCTGCAAACTCACCCATGCTGTATCCCAATACGTAATCCGGAATCATCCCGCGCTCCGCTAAGGTTTGGGCTAACGAATACTCCACCATAAAAATCGCCGCATGCGTAAACAGCAGCTCTTCAAACGGTTTTCTCCCGCTTTCCCGATAAGGATATAACCGCTCCACCACCGAGTGCCCAGTCAACTCTCTGAATGTTTGATCCAGCCGGTCCATCCACTTGCGAAAATTCGCCTCATAGTCATACAGCTCCCTGCCCATTCCGACATACTGCGAGCCTTGTCCAGAAAACATAAACACGACCGGTCTCTCGGACATAACGTCTCCTTTCGTTCCGGCGGGCAGTTGCCCGTTGAGCGTTACTTAAACATCTCTCTCCAATTCTCCGCATTGGTCGCGACGAACAAATCCTTTAAGTTGCCGTACTTCTTGTATGGACAGCAGAACTCCTTATGCAGCACGAGCAAGCAAGCGTTGCACGATATGCAGTCGGCCTTGTCGCGCCCTTCCCCATGCAGCCAGCGGTTAGGCAGATCAGGCTCGGAAATAAGCGGACGGCACATCGACACAAAATCGACTTTGCCTTCTTGCACGATTTCTTCCATTCGCTCGATATTGCGGTGGCCGCCTACCAATATAAGCGGAATGGATAAGCGGATATTTTGGACGTATTCGTAAAAATACGATTGCTTGGCCGGCACATTGATTTTCGTTCGCGCTTCGGGGATCGGAACCGGCGTGAATCCTAATTCCTCTTCGGTGCGCACGAGGCAATCCCACATCCCGCCGCTCACCTCGATGGCGTCGACGCCCGCCGTTTCCATCTCGAACAACAGTTCCGGGAAATTGTCCTTGTTAATGCCGCCTTCAACGTGATCATCGCAATTAAGCTTGATCAGAATCGGAAAATCGCCGACTTCCTTTCTTGCAAGCGCGACGATGTCACGAATAATATTCACCCTTTTCTGCACCGTGCCGCCGTAACGGTCGGTACGCCTGTTCGTGTAAGGAGACAGGAAGGAGCTCAGCAAATAACCGTGCGCCGCGTGGAACTGGACGCCGTCGAAGCCCGCCTTCTGAACCCGGACGATCGCGTCGGCGAAATACTGAATGATTCTTTCGATTTCTTCCAAATGAAGCTCCCGCGCCTTTTTCATCAAAATCGGGGACTCTACGGCCGACGGTGCGATACAATCCGCCGTCACGAAGTGATGCACTTGTCTGCCGGGATGGTTCAATTGAGCGATAACGATGCATTCCGGATCGGTCTCATGGACGATATCCGCGATTTTGGCCACTTCGGGTATGAACTCATCGTCGTAAATGCAGTATTGGCCTTCTGTTCTCTTCGCCGTCGGCGTAGCGGCCATTGCGCCGGTGACAATCATCCCGATGCCGCCCAAGGTCAGATCTTTGTACACCTGCAGAACGGATTCCGAAATTTTCCCGTCCGTTGACATTTTGCTCTCGCCTGTGGCCGAACGCACCAGCCTGTTTTTCATCACGAGATTGCCGATTCTTCCCTCAGAGTACACCTTATAATGCTGCCTGCTCATTGGAACGCCCCCACATTCAATTGGATTGTGAACGATTCTTGATTGGCCCGGACCGCGTTATCGATCGTATCTGCCGCCGGACTGTTTAAGCTGTATAACGTACCGCACAACGATCGGACCGCATCCATGGCGCGCGGATCGGACAACAGCTTGTAATGGCTGTCCGCATCCGCAGTCATAACGCTCATTCGGGGCAGCCATTCCTCCCACGCTTTCCAATAAGGGAGTTCTGATTGCGGTTCACTGCCCGTTTCTTCCAGACTAAAATAAGGTTCCAGCTCGCCGTAGAACGACTCGCCCCGGCAGCGGAAATAAAAACAGGCTGTCTCCTCCGGCGCCGTCAGAGGCGCGATCTCATAGCGGTCAAGTCCATATGCCGCTTGAACCCGAATGCTTTGAGTCAAGCGATCACGCCACGACGCGTCGGAACCTTCCAATCCTCTCGACTCGGCTAACGTGAACAATCGCTCGATAAAGCGTTCCGAATCTTCCTGCAAATAAACACGTGCCTCATCCCGGTGAATTAGTCGGTTCGCCCACGATTCCGGCTCCGGCGGCAAGAAAGATAACAGAGCAGTGTTGACGGCTTGAAGCGCGATCGTCTTCCTATAGCCGTCCGCGTCTTGCAGCGCCTCCCGGTAGGGGGTATGGAGATAGGAGTCCAGCATCACTATCGTATGAACGGTTTCCCCTAGCTCCTGGAGCTGCCGGGCGACCTCATAGGCGATGCGGCCGCCGAGCGAGAACCCTCCGAGGTCGTATGGACCCTGCGGCTGAACGGACATGATGATGTGGACATAATAAGCCGCCATTGCTTGGATGCCGTGAAGCGGAGTCCGCCCGGTCATCCAGCCGCGCGGCTGAATGCCGTACATCGGGCGTTCGGCTTCTTGAGCAATCGTCCGGTACGCGCCAACTGCGCCGCTGCCTCCGTGAATCCAGAATACCGGACGGCCGGAAGAGCGGCGGTTGAGCGGAATCAGCTCAGGGAATTCCGGCTGAGTCCGGCTGGCAACAGCCGCAACCCCAGGCCGCGGCAGCGGCTGGAGCGGTGCCCTGCGGCCAGAACTAGTGACGAACGATTTCGCTGGAGCTGGAGCTGGAGCTGGGGCTGGAAGCGGCTCATAATCAGACAACGCGAAAGTAACAGGTGAATCTGACGGAGCAGCAGCCGGCTCTGCATGAAGCACTTGAGCCAGCCATGCCGCCAGCTCGCGGAGCGTTGCATTGGCATGGATATCCGCTAAGGTGACCGTCACGCCATAACGGCTATGAAGGTCCCGAACCCATTCGACGCCCGATATCGAATCCAGCCCGAATTGCGTATAAGGGACATCGACGTCGACATCCCCTCTCTTCATGTCGAGAATGCCGGCAAAGCTTTCGGCAAGTTCCTCTTGCAGTGCCGTCTGCGAGAAGTCCTGCGAGCCTGCAGTGGACGGTTTGCCGCCCTCCTCCAGCGGGTACGTATCGGTCAGCGGGCGCAGCGAAATCCCTTCCGGCTTCGGAGCCGGAACAGACGGAGCAGGCTGATCTTGCTCCAACTCTCGAGTAGTGTCCAACAACACTCCCTTCATGCGAATGACCGATCGACCGTCCTCCAGACACCAGTCGATATCGAAGCGGTTGCTTTCCCCCGAAGGGTTGCCGTTGCCGTTGCCGCTGGCGCGCCTTACCCAAACCCATACCGGCGAGTCGCCGAAATCGTTAATCTCCACAGAATCAAGCGAGTTGGGACGCAAGCTTGCCGCTCGGCCATCGAACGCTACAACCGCCTGCAGCGCCGATTCGAGCACGCCCGAAGAAAGGGTCGACCGCTCTGCTCCGCTGTCATCGGTTGGCGTTGGGGTAAGCTTGGCAAGCGCCTCGGAATCGCCAGCCCACAGCCGTTCCACCATCCGCAGCGAAGATGGATACTCCGTACCGAGACGGCGGTGAGCATCGTAGCACTCGTCCGAACTCCAGCTTTGACACTGGTTCGCCTTCTGCAGTGCCGCTACATCCTGAGCTTGAACCAGACTTCCTTGCTGCCCAAGTTCAATGGTTCCTTGGCTATACACGACGGGTTCTCCGTTCTTGTGCCTGCTGTAAACTTCAAACCCAATAGAACCGTCATTCTGCTTAATCAGCGCCGTGTGCACCTCAAGCGGCATCGCGGACGCAGCGAGCGGTTCTCCCCATGCTACGCTTCGCAGCTTTATGGCTGGAGTGGTTCCAGTGTCCGAAGAAAGCGCCAGTGCCGCTGCTGCCAGCTCCAATTGGACGAATTCCGGTATCCTTTTCCGTCCCGTAGTACCGTCTTCCAGCCAGTACGGTTCCCCGCCTGTATATACAGACGAGAACCGCTGTTCCGACAAGTCGGACGTATTATGGTGAAGAAGCGGGTGAAGACGGGGAGCGGACGGCTCCCCTTGCTTCTCGTCTAGTGCATGGCCCTGGAATTGCCGCAGCAAATCGAGCGCCTCCGCTTTAGACAGACGATGTTGTTTCACTTCGCTTAGCACATACTGCAAGAAATCAGCCATAGGCCCTCCTTTGACGGGAAACTTCCCTCATATTCGATTGGATCTCTGAAACCGCGCTGTCGATGCTAATGGAATCGTCCATGATGCCGTCCAGCAGCATTTCGAAGAAGCCGCTGTCGAAATGATCGTCTCCCGGTCTATCTTCCGCATCTTGTACCGATACGCTCTCCATATTGGGATCAGCTGCGGACAGCTCAGCAGAGGAACGCTCCTCGTACTGGACGGGTTCTGCAAGCGGCCAGACTGGCGATTGGTCCGCAATCGGTTGTTGTGCTTGTCCGTCTGCCCCTCCTCCATCCGCAAACCAGTAACGTTCCTTGGCGAACGGGTAAGTCGGCAAGCTGATCCGCTGCGGAGGCGCACCGTCGTACAACGGCGTCCAATCCAAATTCAGCCCTTTCGTCCATAAGCCAAGCAGCTTGCCGAACTTCCGGCGATGCATCCACTTCTGCAGCACTTCCTGCATCTCATCGTCGGCTCCAAGCATGGCGATCGTCTCTCTGTTCGGCTTCACTCGTCCACGGTATAGACCCTGAGCCTCTTCTGCTCCCTCTTCTATTACTTGCAGCATCTCTCCCAGTTCACGGAGAGATCTCACGACGCAAGCGGTCCTTTCTTCCATTGCCTCGCGCCCTGTTTGGAGCGTATATGCAATTCGGCTCAAATCCGCATCCGAATAATGCCCTTCCCGAATCAAGGCAGCCAATTGCTTGGCGCGCAGCCTCAGCTGCTCCCCGCTTCTAGCCGACAGTACAATGACAGCCGGCTCGGAATCCGCCGGCAATTCCGCTTGTGTGCAGTCCGATGCGGATACGTATTCCTCGATGACAAGATGCGCGTTGGCACCTCCTGCACCGAACGAGGAAATGCCTGCCCGGCGCGGATATTCCCGCTCCACGCCATCGATCGTTAGAACAGGACGAGTCCATTCCGCAAGCTGCTGTTGCACGACAAATGGAGTGCCATCGAACTTGATAGCAGGATTCGTCGTCTTGGCGTTCAGAGAAGGAACGAGCTGCCGGTGGCGAAGCATCAGCAGCACCTTGGTCAATCCTGCGATGCCGGCTGCGCTCTCGCAGTGCCCGATATTGGACTTCACAGACCCCAAGGAGCAAAATTGCTTGTCCCTCGTATCCTGCTCGAACGCCCGCGTCAAACCGGCGACTTCAATCGGATCGCCGAGCGCAGTGCCGGTTCCATGCGCCTCCAAATAACTGACACTACGGGCATGCACGCCTGCCTGTTTGAGCGCATCCGAAACAACCTCATACTGGGCATGAGGATTCGGCACCGTATAGCCGTTCGTTCGGCCGCCGGCGTTCAACATACTTCCTTTGATGACCCCATAAATGTGGTCTCCGTCCTGTACCGCTTTGGACAGCGGCTTGAGCACAATTGCGCCTGCGCCCTCACCGTCGACGAATCCGTCGGCTTCTGCTCCGAATGATCTGACTTGATCCCCGGCAGAAAGCATATTCATGGCCGATAGCCTCAAATAATGGGCAGGTGACTGAATCAAATTGACTCCCCCGGCAATCGCGCATTCGCTCGTACCGCTATTCAGGCTATCAATGGCCAGGTGTATAGCCGTCAGCGAGGATGAGCAAGCCGTATCGACAGCCAAGCTCGGCCCGCGGAAATTAAAGAGATACGAGACCCGGTTAGCGATGGACCAGTAGCTCGCTCCCGTCGGATAGTTGCCGTTCATCGCACCTGCGAAAACGCCGACTTTGCCGCTCGCACACAGCGTAGCAGGAGTGTAACCCGCATCTTCTATGCAGGCATAAGCGGTTTCGAGGAACACCCGCTCCTGCGGATCCATCTGCTTGGCCTCTTTCGGAGATATGCCGAAAAAGAGCGGATCGAACTGGTCGAACCCGTCAATAAATCCGCCCCATCTCGAATACATGGCCCCTCTTTTGCCTCGCTCTGCATCATAATACTTCTCCCAATCCCAGCGCTCCTTCGGAATTTCGCCAATACCATGTTTGCCTGACTTCAACTGCTCCCAGAACTCCCGCACGTTGCCGGCTCCCGGATAACGTCCCGCGAGACCGATGATCGCAATATCCCGCGCTGCTGGGACAGCGGATGACGCCTGCGCCGTATTCTGCCGGTTCACGGCGATGAATCTGCTCTTCACCGCGCCTGCCGCTTCCGTCATGCGAGGCGGAGCAGCATTCGGACGAGTGGTGCCGCTGCCGTTAGAAAGTTTCGTGCCGGTCTCGGATTCATCCGGGCCTACCAGCGCGATAAGCGCTTCCCTTTGCGTCGACAGGAAATGTTCCGCAAGCTCTTCAACCGTCTGATATTCGAAGAAGAGCGTGCTGTTCACGTTGCTCAGCACACCGCTCAATGCATTCGTCAGCTGTACGACCAGAATGGAGTCAATTCCATACGACTCGAACCGTTCTCTCGGGTCGAGCTGACCGCTCGGCATCTTAAGCGTCTCCGCAATGATCCGGACCAAGTAGGAAATGCTTCTCTCCCTGAGCGTGCCTACCGCAGGCTCTCCCGCCGTCTGCGCTGATCGTACGGAACGCGCAGGCGCACCGGCTGTTGTTGCCGCATCCCGCTTCGCATGAACGGCTTCTGCCTGCTGACGGACTACGCCATCGCTTTCAGCCATAATAATTTGCTGGCCCCACGAGTGGACATCCTGTGCAGGATAACGGACGGAGCGGAAACCTTCGTCTTCCAGCACGCTTCTCCACGTCTCCGGCGATAACCCTGGCGAGCCCGGAATGCGAATCTGGGCATCCTCGTATTTCCACCATCCGTCGAGCAGCCCGAAGGTCAGATGGGTGAACATCGATTGTCCTTGCAGCTCATTGAGCAGCAGCAGACCATTCTTCTTCAAGACAGCTTTGGCGTTGCGCAGCGTCTGACGAATATTTCGGGTCGCATGCAGCACGTTGGCTGCAATAGCAATATCGTATTCGCCCGAATGAATCTGCTGGCCGGACACCGGCGTTTCGACATTAAAAATTTGATACGACAAGAACGGATTATCCGGCCCGTAGGTTTCCTTCGCATACTGAAGGAAAGAGTGGGATATATCGGAGTAACCGTACTCCTGAATGCTTCCCTCATAGTCCTTCAGCTTGCGGAGAACCCCTGCGCTCGTACCTCCTGTCCCCGCCCCGATCTCCAATATGCGAATGCGGGCCGACGGATCAAGCTGCAGCCGCTGCTTCACATAAGCCGCGACAGAGTCGCTAAGCACTTCATTGAAAGCGTCGGCCACCGGATTATGTTTATACACGCCCTCCACCAGCTCCATCGAGGAGTTCGGGAACATGATGTCCGTCGCAAGCCGCTTGCCCGTCACAATGTCCGGAAGCGATTGCAGCATCGCCTCCGCGAGCGCAATCTGAGCAGCCATTCCGCCGAAAGCGAGCCATCCTTGTTTCTTCTCCGACCATTCCGACCACAGTCGGTCCATGCGGGCCGCGTTCGGTTCCCCAACGCCGTGAACACTGCTGGTATCGAAAAGAGCGTTCCGCTCCAGCTTTTGTTCTTGCTCTTGCAGCAGTGACAAGCTTGCATCCAGCCACCTTGCATAACGCTCATGCACTCCGCTGCCCGGCACCGGCTTAATGACTCCCGCTGCGTGCTCAATAATGCCAGCCGCAACCAGTTGACCCTCAAGCATGCGCCCAAGCAAACCTTCCATTTCCCAGAGTACCGCTTTGCCTTCTGCGGTAAGGCTTGACGTCGCAGCCCTCATGTCCGAAGGGACGGGGGTCAATCTCGACGTCGGCGGAACGGCGTTATCCGGATACACATGAACGCCTTCATCATGCGATATGCCTTCAATTCGTATGCTTCTCGTCGTCTTCAGCAGTGCCAGCTGATCCAATGGCCCGGACAACAGCTCGCCGAGCGCATCCATGGCCTCCGCTGGCTCGATGGAGCCGAATCCCATTTGGGCCATACGTTCCTGATAAGTGTCGGAAGCAACGACGCCGACGCCTCCCCAATAGCCCCAGTTCATCGTCTTAACCGCATAAGGCAGACGGTTTGCTAACTGCTGCGCATAAGCGTCCATGAAGGTGCATCCAGCCGCGTAGTTGCTTTGCCCCGGCGATTTCATGAAGGCATTCATAGACGAGAAGAACAGAACGAAATCCGGCGTTTCTCCTTCGAGAAGCTCGGCCATGTTGACGCTCGTATCGACCTTCGCTGCGAGCGCGGCCCGGAAACGCGCTTCATCCATATTCGCAACGCTTTGGTCCGCAAGCACGATTGCCGAGTGTACGACGCCGTCGATGCGCCCGAACCGTTCCTTCGCCGCGCGGTAAGCGGCCTGCAAGGAATTGCGGTCTGCGGCATCTCCTGAGAGGTAGACAATCTCGCCTCCGAGGGCAGCCAGCCGATCGAGCTTCAATTGGATCGCCGCGTCCTGAGCGCGCCTTCCGATCCAAACGATACGCGCCTGCCAGCTGCGGACCATGTATTCGCTCCACGCCTCGCCGATGCCGCCGGCTCCGCCGATGACCACGTATGTGCCGCCTTTACGATAGAGGCTTTGTTCCGTGGAACCGCCTTTCCGGTATACCGGAATCAGCTTCTGGCGGAACCATTCGCCGCCGCGGTAAGCCCAGGCATTGCCCTGCCGGTCCGGCAGAAGCGACAGCATGTCCTGCACCGGCCAAATGCCGCTGAAATCCAGATCGATCAGCCGGAGGCTCCAATTCGGATATTCCTTGGCCAGCGAGCCAACCAGACCATGCACACCGGCATGAGCCGAGCGCACATCATCCTTACGGCTGACGGATTGCGTCTGGCGGGTAATGACGGTCCAACCGATCGCCTTGCCTCCGCCGCCTGCAAGCAGCATCGCTTTAATCAGCTTGAACAGCTGGATGACTCCGCGTTCCTGCGAATCGATCAACGATAGTTCGGCCGAGGTCCCGGAAGCCGCGTCCGGTGCGATCCATAGCATATGCTCCGATATCCCGTTGGCCTCAATCTTCCGGGCAATAAGCTCGATCGTATCCTTTGGTTGAATATCAAGCGTACGCATCCCGGTAAGCATTCGTTTCAATAAGGCTTCATTCTCCGGCCCTGCTTCGCCTACGACTGCAACACTGCTGCCTTGCATCGGCCATTCCGAACCGCGTGCGATGACTGTTGCATCCCACTGCGGATGAAGCGTCATAAGGCCGAATGCTGAATCGTCTCGCACGGCGGCCGAAACGAGCTGCTCCGACGAAGACGCAATGGCGCGTGTCCCCCCATCGATCGCCCGCACGGAGTAGCCTTTCACGCGTGCAACAACGATACCTTGCTCGTCGCAAAGATCGATATCTATCTTGTGTACCTTGCCGCTCGTATCGCCGCCCTTGCTCCAACGCACATACGCCCACAGCTCGGAGGAGCAGCGTCCGAAGACGGTAAGCTCTTCAAGAGCGAATGGCAGCAGCGGCTTCAGACCGGAATCTTCCTCCAAGGCGCCGCCCATGAGTCCGATCGCGGCTTGAAATGCCGCATCCCCCAAGCTTGGATGCAGAACGAACCGATCCAGCGAATGATCAACTGCGGAAGGGAGTACGAGCTTCGCCAACACTTGCCCTTCTCCCGCATATACGCAATCGATCGCCCGATGGGCATCGCCGTAATGAACGCCCATGCTTTGGAATGCCGAATAGCAGTCGTCCGCCGTCATCACACGGGAGCCGCACTTCTCCCGAAGCGCTGCCAGCTCCAGTACGGGAGCCGATTCGACAGCACTCCATTCCGCACGCCCTTGGCTATAAATGCGTTCGCCGCGTTCACCGCGCTGGCCTTCGCCATCACCTTCGCCTTGTCCGTATACCTCGAACGCAATGTCCCCGCTCTCTTCCGGGCGAAGCGCGATATGAACGTCTGTTATCCCTTCTCCCGCTGTACATGGCCGTACCCAGGTCACATCTTTCAGCCGCAGTCCCGCCGGTACACCTTCGCCCTGTCCGCTGGCTTGAGCCGTGGCGAACAAGGCCATTTCGAGCTGCGCAGCGCCCGGCAGCAACCGCTGTCCCCGAACGACGTGATCAGCAAAGATTTGTTCATCCCCTGTAAACCGCGAACTGTACCGCTGCTCCATAAAGTCGGACGTGTTGGTCTGGAGCAATGGATGCAGCATAGCGCCTCCTTGAAGCGAATACGGGCCTCCCGCAGAAGCGGTATCCGCATGGATAGCCGAGCTGTTCTCGCTCAGCTTCGGCGCCCAATACCGGTCCTTGGCGAATGGGTAAGCAGGGAGCGCAATCCGGCGCAGCGTCCGCTCTCCGTACATTTTGCTCCAGTCGACAGGCAGTCCTTGGACCCACATATCCGCCAGCTTCGCGACCTTTCCTTTGGCGAGCCATGCATCCACCGTATGCTGCATATCCTCGTCCATCATCATGAAGGTCGACGAGCCTGCGTTGCGCCGCCCTCGTCCGACGTATAGATCGTCGACCGTGCGGTCTCCTGCCAAATAAGCCGCAAGCTTGCTCTCGACCTCGCCCATCGATTCCACGAGGAGCGCGATCCGCTCTTCCATTGCTTCGCGTCCGGTCTGGAGGGTGTAGGCCATATTAGCCAGGTCCGCGTCGGACAGCTTTTGCTCCCGGATTGCGTCCAGGAGCAAGACTGCTCTATCACGGAGCCGTTCCTCATTCTTAGCGGATAACACGATGACAGCAGGAGCCGATGAAGCTGATGTTGTATCCAGTGACGCTTGGTTAGAAGGAATATATTCCTCCACCAATAAGTGCGCATTAGATCCGCCTGCACCGAAGGACGAAATGCCTGCCCGAAGCGGATATTCCCGCTCCAAGCCGTCCTCGCGCACGACCGGACGCTTCCATTCCGACAGCTCCTGCTGCACGACGAATGGCGTCGAGGAGAAGTCGATGTTCGGATTCAGCACGGAAGCATGCAAGGATGGCGCCAACTGCCGGTGCTTCAACTGCAGCAGCACTTTCGTCAAGCCGGCAATGCCGGCGGCGCTTTCGCAATGGCCGATGTTGGACTTAGCCGAGCCGATGGCGCAAAAGGATGGCTCGCCCGTATCCGCTTGGAACGCACCGGTTAATCCTGCGATTTCAATCGGATCGCCGAGCGACGTCCCGGTCCCGTGAGCCTCGATATAACTGATCGTCCTAGGGTCGATCCCCGCATCCTTCATCGCTTGCTTGATGACTTCGCCTTGGGCATTCGGATTCGGAACCGAATAACCGTTCGTTTTGCCGCCATGATTAATGGCACTGCCTTTGATTACGCCGTATACCCGGTCCCCGTCCGCAATCGCTTGGGACAACGGCTTCAACAGCACCGCGCCGACGCCTTCGCCGGGCACATAGCCGTCGCCGCCTTCGCCGAAGCTTTCGCACCGGCCTTTGCTTGAGACGAATTTCCCTTGCGCAAGCATCAAATATTTATTCGGATGGAGCGAGACATTGACGCCCCCGGCAATCGCTGCTCCGCACTCTCCCCGCTGAATGCTCTGACAAGCCAGATGGATGGCAGTGAGCGACGAGGAGCACATCGTATCCACGGCCATGCTCGGACCTTGGAAGTTATACCAATAGGACACCCGGTTCGCGATCGATGAAGGACTGCCCGCATAGGCGATTCTTCTGCCTTGAATCTGCTCTTGCGCCCCATACAGCTGGTATTCCTCATACATGACGCCGACATAAATGCCGACCGGAATCCGGCGGTTCTGCTTCCGGTCGAAAGCCACCGATTCCCGCGTATAGCCAGCGTCCTCTAACGTATGGTAAACGCATTGCATGAACATACGCTCCTGCGGATCCATCACTTCCGCTTCCAACGGAGAGATTTGGAAGAACAACGGATCGAACTGATCGATCCCGTCCAGGAAACCGCCCCATTTGCTGTAGGTGGTGCCCAGCTTGTTCTTATCCTCGTCGAAATAGAGCGAGTGATCCCAGCGGTCGCGCGGGATCTCCGTTATGCAATCGCGGCCGTCCCTGAGATTGTTCCAGTACTCCGCCACATTCGCCGCCCCAGGATAGCGTCCCGCTACACCGACGACGGCAATGTCGATTGGTCCGGCTGCAAGCTCTTGTTTCTTCGTTGTCTGCGGACGGTCGCTGGATGACGATTGAACGCGCGAACGGGACTGCCTTCCAGACGATAGCCGCATCGTCGCCTGCACCTTCGGCTCCGCTTGCGCCGATGCACCTCCGGCCGGGACTTCCGGACGTTGTCCGGCTGACAGCAGCTCCGTCAGCTTCGCACGGTGAGCCTTGAGGAAATGGTCCGTTAAGGCTGCAATGGTCTGGTATTCGAAGAACAACGTCTTGGACAACGAGCCGAATACCTTCTCCAGTTCTCCTGTCATATCCATGACCATAATCGAATCGATTCCGTACTTCTCCAGCGGGACATGCTCGTCGATCCGGTGGGCTGGCAGCTTAATGGCGGACGAAAGCAGCTTTTTGAAAAAGTGGACCGCCTGCTCCCTGGAAACTTCCGGCAAGACATCCGATGCAGACCGAAGCGCGGCTGCCTGTTCTTGGACCTGCTGCGGGGCTGGCATGCGTTCCGCCACATTGTCAGCCAATCGGCGAATCGTAAAATGTTCAAGCAGTTCTGCCGGAGCAACCTCTACACCGCATGTCTGGCTTATTTTCTCTGCTGCGGATTTCATCTGATGCGCGTCGATGCCGAATTCCGCCCACTCCGCGTCGACATGAATCTCATGGCCGGGAACGGTAAGCAAGCCGGATACCGCTTGTACGATTGCCGAGAGGGCTTTGTCCCGGCGGCCGTCTTTCACGTTCTCGTGCGAAGAAGCCAATGGCTGCGCGTGAACTTTGCCAGCAGTCGTTCCGGTCGTCAACTGACTCAAGGCATTACGCAATTCGGCAGTTTTGCCCTCCACGACCATCACTTGGCTCCGCCCCGAAGCGAGTGCCCGGTACAAGGCGGAGATGCCGCTCTCTGTCTGCAGCGGCACAAAGCCGTAAGCATCCCGCAATCTCCTTGCTGTGCTGTCGCTTACGCTCATCCCGCCGTCCTGCCACAGCGGCCAATTGACCGACAGCGTGCGCCCTTGGCGCTGTCCCGCATCTCTCAGTTCGCTCCGGTAAGCAGCGAACGCATCCATATAAGCATTGGCAGCCGCATAATCGGCTTGGCCGACATTCCCCATACTTCCGGCCGTCGATGAGAACAACACGAAGAAATCGAGTGCGAGATGCCGGGTCGCCTCATCCAAATAAGTTAAGCCGGCCACTTTCGGCGCCAGAACTTCTGCAAGCTCCTCTTTGCTTTTCTTCACGATCAAATTGTCGCGCGTCACCCCTGCGCCGTGGAAAATACCGTGCAGCCCGCCAAATTGCCCTTCGATGTCGCGAATGAGTCCAGATATGGCCTCCCGGTCGCTCGCATCTGCCTGCCGGTACACAACCCTGACGTCTTCGGAACGAAGCTGCCGAAGGCTGGATTCCTTGCTCTCGTTAAGCGGGGAACGGCCGGTCAGAACAATGGTCGAGTTCTTGGCCTGCCGGGACGCTTCTTGCGCGAAGAGCAGTCCAAGACCGCCCATGCCGCCGGTGATCAGATAGACGCCGCCGTCCCGCCATGGCATTGCCTCAACGGTATTGCTGCTTAGCAGTGCAAGCTCATTCCAGCGGTTAACGTACCTGCGGCCTTCCTGATACCGGATCTTCGTCTCCTGCGGGCTCCCGCCTTCGATGTGCAGCATCTCAGCCATATTCCTAGCGCTGACGCCGGTTTCTGCCTCGATAATTTGTACGGCAAGCTTCGGATTTTCCACCTTTGCGGTCTGCAGCATTCCAGCTAACCCCGCATGCAAGCGCTGGTCACCACGGCTTGGGATGACGATCTGCACCAATGCGGAACCGATAGACGAATCCTTCAGAATGCCTTGCAATTCTTCCAGCACTTGAGCCGCATATTGCCCGAACCGCAGGCCGGTTACCGTTTCCTCGGCATGCAGATCGCGGCAACGCCGGACAGCAGCGAGCGGCTTACCGCTCCAGCAGTCTTCCAGCTCGCTTGCTGTCCGTTCACATCCGCCTAGCATCACAAGATGAAGATCGAATGCATCTTTTACCGCCAAAAGCGTTGGATGACCGGCTTTTTGTTCCGTCCATACCGACTCGAGAAGCAGCGTCTCCGTCTCCGTTTCCGTCGTCCCTCTGGCGAACCCGCCGTCCAACGAACGAACAGCAAAGCCTCGTATGCTCACGCAAACACGGCCTTGTTCATCGCACACGTCGGCATCCAGGGTCTGTATGCCGCCGCTTCGTTGACCATCGCTGAAACGAATATAAGTCCACATCGCAGAGCGGCACTTCCCGAGCACTTCCACGCTATCTACGGCGAACGGAAGAAGGGGCCGGTCTGGCATGCCGCCTTCCTCCCCCATCAGCAGACCGAGTGATGCTTGCAGCGCCGAATCCAGCATGCCCGGATGAAGAACGAACGTTTCATCGTCTCCCCATACGGAATCGGGCACCTTCAGCTTGGCAAGCACTTGCCCTTCTCCCAAGTAAAGGTCCTCAAGCCCCCGGTGCGCCGGACCATAGCAAATGCCCATCGACTCGAAAGCGCGATAACATTCGGAAGAGGCTAAATGCCCTGCGGAGCATTGTGCTCGAACCGCTTCCAGATCCAGCACACGAGCCTCGGCGGTCGGCTCCAGCA
Organism: Paenibacillus kobensis NBRC 15729; assembly: GCF_004000825.1. Classification (GTDB taxonomy): domain Bacteria; phylum Bacillota; class Bacilli; order Paenibacillales; family Paenibacillaceae; genus Paenibacillus_T; species Paenibacillus_T kobensis. The sequence continues at coordinate 49,400 of NZ_BILZ01000005.1, forward strand.
GGAGTCGGCCTTGGCTGTACACGGCCGTTTCTTCTCCGGTTTCGGAGAATACCTCGAAGGATACAGAGCCGTCTTCCTCCGAATGCAGGGTGATATGGACTTGAACCGGCTCTTGGACTTGAGCGAGAGGGCGAGACCATGAGACGTGCCGAAGCCGGACGCCCGCCAATCCGTCCCGAAGCGATTGCCTTGCGGCAGCGTCCGCCGATTTCTCCAGCGCTGCTCGAGCCATTTCTAGGAAAGCTGCTCCCGGCATAATCCTCTGCCCGTTCACGACATGATCCTTGAAGTAAAACTCATTGCCCGAAAAGACGGACGTAAATTTCTGCTCGGCCAGATCGGACGTATTGTGCTGCAACAGCGGATGCACGATCGAATCGTTTAATCCGGTGCCCGGGGTCGCCGACTGGCTCGTGTTGGTTGCAATAACCGGAAGAGCGAACTTCTCCGAAGCGAAAGGATGTGTCGGCAGACCTGCCATCCGCCTTACCTTCTCTTTCCGTTGCAGACCAGACCAATCGATGCTGCTTCCGTTCGCCCAGAACTCCGCTAATTTTTTATATTTCCCGCTCTCCAGCAGCTGCTGAAGAAATTGCCGGCCCTCCGCCGTATCCGCAATATCGACGCCTTCCTTTTTGCCGGCCGTACCGACATAGCGGCCGGAAGCCGGGGCAAGCCGTTCCGCTGCTGCCTGCGCCAATTGCTTCGCCAGGCCTTCTACGCTGTCTGACACAATAGCAAGCCGATAAGGCATCGAGGTTCTGGCAACTTGATACGTATACAGGAAGCTGGCGAAGTCTGTTTCAGGATGCGACTCTAAATATGCAAGCACGGAGCCCGCATACTCCCGCAAGCTTTCCTCGCTAGACGCCGACAGGACGAACAATCCTTGTCCTTGGATCCTCTGCCGCTCATCTCTCGGCATGACTGCGGCATCATGCGCTTCGATGATAAGATGGGCGTTCGTGCCGCTGAAGCCGAACGAGCTGACGGCGGCGAGCCGCGACGACTTCGCATTGAGCGGCCAGTCGCGCAGACTGGTATTGACGAAGAAAGGGCTGTTGCCGAAATCGATATGTTCATTCTCCTTGTTGAAATGGATCGAAGGCGGCATCTGCTTATGTTTGAAGCTGAGCAGCACTTTAATTAAGCTGAGCACGCCGGCTGCGGCAGTCGTATGTCCGATGTTTGCTTTCAGAGAGCCGATCGCACAGTACCGCTTGTTAGACGTAAATTGGCTGAAGGCATGGCTCAGTGCATGGACCTCGACCGGATCGCCAAGCTTTGTTGCGGTTCCATGGGCTTCCGTATACTGAATATCCTCGACATTAATTCCGTGCCGCGTATACACCGATTGCTCCAACCGGCTCTGGGAGAGGAAGCTAGGCGCCGTAATGCCCGACGTTTGCCCGTCTTGATTCGTGCCGCTCCCCCGAATGACACCGTATATCGTATCGTTGTCGCGCTTGGCATCCTCGAGCCGCTTCAAAATAACAATCCCGACGCCGTCACCCACCACGATCCCGTCCGCTTCATTGTCGAATGGACGGCACTGTCCCGTAGGAGACAGCATGCCGGCATTGTTCATGAACAGAAACGCCCCCGGATGGGTATAAATCGTAATTCCGCCGGCAATGGCCATATCGATATCGCCGTTTCTCAACTTCTCGCAGGCAAGGTCGATGGCAACCAGCGAAGAAGAGCACGCCGTGTTGACCGCAAGCGACGGCCCTTTGAGATCCAGACAATAGGCAATGCGGGCCGCCATGATGCTAGTGTCGGTGCCGAGCATGGCGTGATGCGAATAATCCTGCACGGCGGGATATCCCATGGACCCGATGAACGTGCCGACCTGGCCGCCTGGCCGCGCATAGCCGGCGTCTTCCAGCGCTCTATAACATTCCTGCAGAACGATGCGCTGCGCCGCGTCCATAGCCTCCGCTTCCTTAGGCGATATATTAAAGAACAGCGGATCGAAGTTCTCGATCCCGTCCATGGCCCCATAACGCAGCGGAACAGGCGCGGAGGAGTGCGATTGCAGAAAAGCAAGCCAGTCCGGATCGTCGATCGGACGCGTGCAGTCTTTTCCTTGCGAGACCACTTCCCAGAACTCGTCTTGATTCGCGGCACCGGCGGTGCGGCATGAGAGCCCGACGACGGCGATTCCTCCCGAGACGGATCCAGCAGGATCCGCCTCCTTAGGAATGAACGGGTGTTGCTCCGTTCGTTTCTCGCGGGAAGACTCAAGAGATGAAATAACAACCGGCTCCGGCTCCATAACCGCAACCGAGTCCAATCCAGCAGCCTCCGGTTCCGCTTCCGGTCGAACGGGCGGCACGGGAACGCCCGCCTGCAGTTGATCGGCCACAAAAGCAGCCAACGCATCAAAATCGTGGCATGCGACAAGAATGCTCGTCGGCAGTGCCAGGTCGAACCGGACGTTGATCGCTTCTAGCAATTCGACCAAATTAACGGACGAAATGCCGAGCTCCTTCAACGACTCCGACTCCATCAGCTCCTCCCGGTCCAATCCGAGAGCCTGCTCGAACACGAGCGCCAAACTTTCTTTGACCATGTCCAGCCGTTCCTGTAACAGATCCGGCCTATTGCTAGAAATCATCCTGATTGCTCCCTTCTACAGCGTTGGAAGTGTTTCCCCAATTGCGCTGCCGACGCTCGGCGGATATGGAATCTGTCCGAGCCGCTTCATTTCCTCCAGCGCTTCTGCGTAAGGGGTTTTGTTCGCGAGCTTGCGCTCATTATGAGCTTTCAACTCCGACTCGCTCAGGAGCTTATTCTTACGGATCCTGAACAAGCAATAGCTGGTCCAACCCCGCTCTAGCGATACGGCATTATTGGCATAGCTTCGCAGAGAATCCCGGGCCACCGGCACCAAATGTTCCGTATTCCGCTCGCATTCGGGGTCGTATAAATAATTGGCGATCCAAGAAGAAACATCGACAATTTCCTCGATAGCCAGCCCGCAGCGTGATAAAACGCCAGCCCATTCCGGCGAAGTCGCGATGGCAATGCCAATGTCCGAATCGACGATTGGCCCGCGCAGATTCGCAATAAAATCCATTAGTACAATTTGGCCGTCATCCTGCAAGGAACCGGCGATATTCGAGAACACCGCTGCTTTATCCGGAATGTGGCAGCATACCTCGATCCCTATAACGAGATCGTAGCGGGACGGGAACTTGTCGACCGAGCTGTCCCGATGGAATATCTCTGCCCGGGAGCTTAGGTACATGCCTTCGATGCGCTTGTTGCCCAGCTCCGCCTGCCCCTCGGATATGGTATAGCCGTGCGTCCGGATGCCGGGATAGAGCGACGCGATTTGAATAACATCGGTTCCATGACCGCAGCCGATGTCCAGCACGGAACGAAGACGGCGGAAATCCGTCTTATAGAACAGCACCTGCCGCAGTTCCACCTGCTTCGCTTTGACCAGCGCCGCTTCTTCCGGATATTGATCCGGATTCAGCATCACTCTGCTCATCGAGAACCCGGGAATCCGGGACTCGAACGGGCAGAAAGTCAAATACTCTTCCTCGAAATCGGTCGTCCGGTCGGCTGCGTTAAACGAGTACAGCTCCGCTGCTTTGTTGCCTTCGTCGGCCTTCGACGGGCGTAAGCGATCAGCGGTTTTAGCAGCTTTCGGCACAGAATCAGTAAGGTCCGCCTTCGGCCAGCATTTTCTTTTCTTGAAAGGATACCCCGGCAATGAAACGATGCTCGCGCTTCCGGCCACGAACAGCTTGGCCCATGGAACCCGTCCTCCCTCGGCCCACATCGATGCGAGCCGCATAAGGTCTCGTTTCTCGAGTGCCGTTGCGACAGACTCTGCAGCTTCCGATGCAGACAGCGTCAAGCCGGCGTTCCCTTCGCTGGCAGCAGCCGCATGTTCGGCATATACAGCCGACTCACGCAGAAGCCCATCCGGCGAATCCGCAAGATAAGCTTCCAATTGAGTAATAAGCTGCTCCCTCGATGCCGTCACGATAGCTAGACGGGCTTTCATCGCCTCTCGGCCCACGCTCAGCGTATAGGCCAAATCACGCAATGTGACGCCCGCAGTACGGTTGTCCTGCAAATAATCCGCCAATTGCCGGGCGGCTGCTTGCAGGCGCTCAGCATTGTGTGCGGATAAGACAATGGCATGCGAGACTTGGTCATGATCCTCAGTGTTCCTGCCAACAGACGGAGGAATAAATTCTTCAATCACCGCATGCGCGTTAGTCCCGCTAATGCCGGTAGTCGATATCGCGCCAAGCCTTGGTCCGCCGGCCGACGCTCTCCATTCCTGCCGTTCGTTCGCGATATGAAACGGACTATTTCTGAGGTTGATCAATTCGCTTAACGACCCGAAGCCAGGCAACGGCAATATCGTCTTATGTTTCATCGCCATCAGCATGGCGATGAGGCTAACGACGCCAGAAGCCGCGAAAGTATGCCCGATAAGCGGCTTGACGGAGCCGATGGCGCAGTGCGCCTTCGCATCCGTGAACGATTGGAACGCATGGGAAAGAGCCCCGATTTCGATCGAATCTCCTATTTTTGCTCCAACGCTGTGGGCCATCAGGAATCCGATACGTTCGGGACGTATGCCGTTACGTTCATAAATTTGCTTAATCAGCTGCTCCTGGCTCAGCGGGCTCGGAGCAGAAATGCCGTTCGTCTGCCCGTCGTAATTCACGCCGCTTGCCGTAATAGTGCCGTAAATACGGTCGTTATCCGCGATTGCCTTCGACAGCGGCTTAAGCACGACGATGGCCACCGCCTCTCCCGGCACCAGCCCGTTGGCGCGCCGGTCGAATACGCTGCATGTGCCGTCTGGAGAAAGCATATTTGCTTTGCTAAGCCCGGCATACATGCGAGGCGAGACGGTCAAGCTGACTCCGCCCGCCACCGCCATGTCGCAATCGCCGCTTCGCAATGCTTGGCAAGCTTGATGCACGGCGACGAGCCCGGAAGAGCATGAGGCTGTCAACGTAAAATTCGGCCCCTTCAAGTCCAGCTTATAGGCGATCCGCGCCGACAGGGTCGCGTTCTGATTCGAGCTGATCTGGCCGGCCCCTCCGGTAACGTCCGCATACTGGCTCTCTTCCGCTCCGACGTACACCCCGCACATCGTGCCTCGTATCCGCTCGCCCATGTAGCCTGCATCCTCTAGAGCATGCCAGGCTTCCTCGAGGAACAGCCGCTGCTGAGGATCCATCAGCTCCGCTTCCTTCGGTGAAATCTCGAAGAACAGCGGATCGAACCGGTCAATATCCGAGACGAATCCTCCCCAACGGGAACTGCTTGCTCGGGGATCCTTCTGCGGATCGCCGTCGTAATTGCGCCAATCCCATCGTTCAGGCGGAATTTCGCTTATCGCGCTTTCCCCTGACTCCAGATTGCGCCAGAATGCTTCGATGTCGTTCGCGCCTGGGAACTGTCCGCTCATTCCGATAATGGCGATCGGCTCCGGTGCGAAGGCGGCAACGGCAGCCCTTTCGGATGGATGCACCGACAGCTCAGGAACGCCGGCCGATACGGAATACCCGCCGGTAAGAGGTTGCTCCGGTTTCGATACTGGTACTGGGCTTACTTGGGCTTGGACTTGCACTTCTTGGACTTGGCTCGCTGCCTCTTCCGCACGTCCGTAATAAGCCTGAATCGTCTCCGCATGGCTGGACATGAAGTACCCGATCAATTTCTCAATCGTCGGATAGCCGTAAAATAACGAAGGTCCGATGTCGATCCCGTATTGCTTGGACAGCAATGAAGCGAACTGCGTCAACGAGATCGAATCGAAGCCGAAATCAACCAAATTCTCCTCGATATCGAGTTTGTTCGGCGGGATATTAAGTAAGCTCTCGATATGCTCTTTTATATCCCGCTCCAAACATTTCTCCGCGTCAATCTCGCCGCCGACGGCTTGCGGGCCGTTGACCGAACAAACGAGCTCCACAGGAGCAGGAACAGGATGAGCAGCTGCGGCTGCGGAATCGGTCAAGCCCAGAAACCGCTCGATCCTTCCGCGGTCGCCCGCCAGCACCAAGTGCCGTTCTCCGGGCTGAACCATCAACCGGTCGAATAAAGCGAGCCCTTCGCCGATTTCCAGAAACCGCTGACCGCTCGCTTTTAGATACATGCCGCTTTGCTCTTCCTCTGCGAATCCCATGCCGCCGTCCCTCCATAGCGGCCAGCCGAGAGCTGCCGTATGGCCGTGACGCAGCCCCTGTTCCCGCAAAGCGTTCCGATAATTCGCAAACGCCATCTGAAACCGGTTGCCCGCGGCATAGTCGCATGAGCCGAAATCGCCTAATACTGCCGAGGACGAAGAGAATAAACTAAAGAAATCAAGCGGTTCCTCCCGCAGCAGCTCGTCCAGGGCAACCGTTCCTTCCGTCTTCGGCCGCAGCACCCGCCGGAACTCCTCCGCGTCCTTCTCCAGCACGCTTCGATTCACCTGAATGCCTGCTGCATGGACCGCACCGTTAATCGGGCCGAACCTAGCTTTGGCTCGGGCGAGCCCTTCCCTCATCCGAGGAAGATCGCACAAATCCGCCTGCACGTATTCCACACGGCTTCCCATCGCTTCCAGCGAGTCGATCTTCTTCCTTATGCCGTCATCCATAACCGAACGGCCGGTTAAGACGAGTTGAACCCGGTGCGTTCTTGCTGCGTGTTCGGCTAACAAATAGCCAAGCCCCCCGCAACCGCCCGTGATCAGGTAGGTTCCCCCAGCCTTCCATACCGGCCGCACAGAGGTTGCATCCGATGTCGGCCTAACCATACAGATACGCCTTTGACCTTCCGTATACAACACGTTCCGCAGGTTGGATGCCCGCAGCTCTGCGCCAATTCGTTCCGCCCATTCGCGCATGTCCGGTTCCTTGTCATGCAAGCCAGCCGCAGAGAGCAGCACCGTCATGGCCGTATTCGGCAGAACGTTCCGGAGCGAGCGTTGAATCCCGATCCATGATTCCGCGTAGCAGCGGTCAAGCTCATTCTCGAAGGCGGCTGCCGCAACCAGCGTCCGCGTATCGGATTTCGAAGAAGCGATCGCTTGAATCGTATCGATCAAGGCGGCCGGGTCGTGGATATGACTCGGATTTTCGAGCGGCCATAGATAGAGCACCGCATCGGCGCTTCCATACTTGCCAGCGATGTCGCGGAATGCCTCCTCTAATGAGGAACGGCCGCCGCCCTGGACATCATACCTATCCATGCCGAGACGTTGTCCGCTGTCCGCTTGTTCACTAATAAATACGAGCCTCGCCGAAGGCCAGACAGATTTCATCGCATCGGATAAAGCCTTTTGATTCCTAGGGTTCGAGAGTAAGCATGCCACCGTTCTCGGCGGAACCCGTTCAGCGCTGGCAGGCGCTAACGTCTCTTCCTGCCAGACTTCCTCGAACGTCATCGGTTCATCGTGAGCATGCGGCATCGCCGAGCCAACCGGAATCGGGTCTAATAGTCCGTCTCTCGAAACTTTCTGCCCGTCGACATCAAGGCTAGTTGCGGACGGGAAAGGACTGCCCGCCATCCAATACCGTTCCCTTGCGAACGGATAAGTCGGCAAGGAGAGTCTCCGCGGCTTAACGGACAAGCCGTCATACAGCCCGTTCCAGTCCACCTTCAACCCTTTGACCCATAAGTCGAGGAGCTTCCCGTATTTACCGCGCCGAATCCAATTCGCCATCGTCTCTTGCATGTCATCATCCGCAGTCAACGCTGCCAGCACGTCCTTGTTCGCCTTTACTTGCCCAAGGTACAGATCCGGCTGGTAGCCTTCTTCCTTCAAATAACTGCCAAGTCTCTGCTTCAGTTCCTCGATGGAGCCCGCCGTAAACGCTAAGCGCTCCTCCATCTCCTCGCGGCCGACCTGCAGAGTGAAAGCAATATTCGCAAGATCTGCATCCGTATAACCGTTCTTCTCTAATGCAGCGAGCAGACGGGAAGCCCGCTCCTTCAGCCGGTCTCCGTTTCTCGCCGACAGCACGACTAGCGCCGGCTGATGTACCGCAGCTTCTGTCCGTTCATCGATCCGGCCTTCCGCAATAAACTCTTCCACGATAAGGTGTGCGTTCGCTCCACCGGCACCAAAGGAGGAAATCCCCGCTCGACGAGGATACTCCTTGCGTATCCCGCCGATCTCGACAAGCGGCCGCTTCCATTCCGCAGCCTCCTGCTGAACGACGAAAGGAGTCTCGGCAAAAACAATGTTCGGATTCAATTCCCGTGCATGCAGAGTAGGTGCAATCATACGGTGCTTCAATTGAAGCAGCACCTTGGCCAGACCTGCCATGCCCGAAGCGCTTTCCGCATGGCCGATATTCGACTTCACCGATCCGATCGCACAGAACTGCTTATCAGACGTTTCAAGTTCGTACGCTTTGGTCAACCCGGCGATTTCGATCGGATCTCCCAGTGCCGTCCCCGTACCATGCGCTTCCACATACGAAATGGTTCGGGCCGGAACGCCGGAACGGCGCAGCGCTTCAGCGACCGCCGCATGCTGTGCGTCGGGATTAGGAACCGTATAACCGTTTGTTTTGCCTCCCGCAGTCAAAGCACTGCCCTTCAGAACACCATAAATATGATCGCCATCCGCAATGGCGGCTTCCAACGGCTTCAGCACGACCGAGCATACCGTCTCTCCGTCAACAAAGCCGTCCGCTTGAGCTCCGAACGCCCTGCACGTTTCACCGGCAGACAGCATCGTCGCTGCCGACAGCTTCAAGTAATGAACAGGATCGACAATCAAGTTCACGCCGCCCACGACGGCGCACTCGCTCATTCCGCTGTACAGGCTTTCCAAAGCCAGATGCACGGCTGTTAGCGATGATGAGCAGGCCGTATCGATAGCCATGCTTGGTCCTTGGAAGTTCATCAAGTAAGACACTCGATTGGCGATGGACCAGTAGCTGGCCCCTGTCGGGTAATTACCGTTCATCACCCCTACGAATACGCCGACCTTCCGGCTGCCGCTCAGGCTGGCTGGTGTATACCCTGCGTCTTCGATTGAAGCGTAAGCCGTTTCCAAAAACAATCGCTCCTGAGGGTCCATTTGGACCGCTTCCTTCGGCGATATACGGAAGAACATTGGATCGAAGGCATCGATATCTGGAATGAAGCCTCCCCATCTTGTATACATCGAGCCGTTCTTGCCCTTTTCTTCGTCGTAGAACTTCCGCCAGTCCCACCGTTCCTCCGGAATTTCGGAGATGCAGCTTCTTCCCTCTTTCACCTTGTCCCATAATTCATCTGTCCCGCCGCCCATCGGGAACCGGCCGGACAAACCGATGACCGCAACATCTCTCCCATACGGCTTCGGTACATCCGTTATGGAAGAGGAATGCTGCAGCTCTGACATCGCCGACCTCGAAACAAACCTTCCTTTGTTTCTTCCCGCAGGCTTGCGCGGACGATGCGTCTGAGCAGGCAATGAAAAGCCGGACGTGCTGCCTTCGGAAGCCGCGGTCGCCCCTGCCTTCACGTTCTCCATGCCGACCAGCTTCCGCAATTTCTCCTCCTGTGTCCGAATAAAATGCTCGACCAGCGAATCGATCGTCCGATGCTCGAAGAACAACGTGGAGGTGACGGAATCAAGCGTGCCGCGAAGCGCATCCGTCAGTTGAACGACGAGAATCGAATCGATGCCGTAGCTTTCGAGCGGCTCCGATGTGTCGATCCGGTGGCTTGGCAGCTTGAGCACTTCTCCGATTAGTCCTTTAAAATAGTTGCGGCTCCTCTCGCGCAGCAGTTCCTTCTCTTGCGGTACTGCTGCGGCGCGCGGACTCTCTGCCGCTTCCGGACGATAACTTGCGGAAGCCGCAGCCGCTTGAGCCTTCGCCTCACGGCGGTCCTCTGCTCTTGCGGCTGGTGCTGTCTTCACAACCTGCCTTGCGATTCCGTCGCTGTGCGCCGCAACGATCTGCTGCCCCCATTCATGAGCAGAGCTGGCCGGGAAGATGATTCGTTCGAAACCTTCTTCGGCAAGCACCGCATGCCAAGTATCCGGAGCCAACGCCGGACAACCCGCCACGCGCAGCGCTTCATCCTCGTACGTCCACCAGCCGTCGAGCAGCCCGAACGTAATATGCGTAAACAGATCGCTGCGGGTAATTTCGTTCAGCAGCAGAATGCCCCCGCTGCGCAGCAGCGCTTTGGCATTGCGCAGTACGGTACGGATGTCCCGAGTCGCATGCAGAACATTCGCCGCAATGACTACGTCATAGCTGCCGGCGGCGATCCCTTGCTCTTGAATTCCTTGCTCCGCATTGAAGATGTCATAAGTCAAAAACGGATATTGCGGACCATATTCCTTCTCCGCATGCAGAAGAAAGGCCCGCGAGAGATCCGTATAGGCGTACTCTTGAATCGAATCCCGATAAGGCTGCAGCTTGCGCAGCACCTCACAGCTCGTACCGCCTGTGCCTGCGCCGATTTCCAGTATTCGGACCTTTGCAGCCGGGTTATGCCGTATTCGCTGCTCCAAGTAAGCGTATGCCGTATCCGCTAGCACCTCATTGAAGTAATCCGCATGCGAATTATGTTTGTAGATTCCTTCGACCAGACTCATCGAGGAGTTCGGGAACATCACATCCGTTGCTGGGCGCCTGCCGCTTACGATATCCGGCAGACCGTGCAGCATCGTCTCCGCAAGCACAACCCGTGCCTTTAATCCTTCGGCGTTCAGCCAATCCTTCTTGCGCTCGTCCCACTCTTGCCAGAGAGCATCCTCCGACTCCCAAGGCATATCGTTCAACGGGTCAGTTGCTCCCCAATGTTTCGCTAAGAGCGTAACGCTTGCTTCCATCCATTTGGCGAACATCGCTTTGTCCTGCACGCCATGCTCCGCCCCGCTTATGATTGTCCGAAGCCGCATGAGCAGCAGACGCGCAATGAGACGTTCGATCTCACTCGCAGCCGGATCGCCGAGCGCTTTGGCTTTCCGATTCCGCAATTCTCTCTTATCATCAAGCATAAGATTAAAAATGACGGCGTCGCGCGACGAGAACTCCGGTGCAGGATAGACCGAAACGGCTTGCTGAATATCGATGATTCCCGACAGCCCGGGGTTAGCGGTTCTGATGAGCGCCATCTGATTCGCCGGGCCTGCGAGCAACTCCTCGAGCGCCTCCATCGCTTCCGGCGGTTCGATCGAGCCGATCCCTCTCTGCGCCATGCGTTCCCGGTATTCCGGAGAAGCGACGGCCCCTGTGCTGCCCCAGTAGCCCCAGTTCATCACTTTGACCGCGCATGGCCATGCCCCTGCCAAATAACCGGCATACGCATCCTTAAACGCGCAGCCTGCGCTGTAATTGCTTTGTCCTGCGGATCGCGCAAACGCATTGACGGAAGAGAAGAACAGCACAAAGTCGAGCGGCTCGTTCCGGAACACCTGTCCGATCCGTACGGAAACGTCAACTTTGGCGGATAACGCCGCTTCGAACCGCTCTTCGTCCATGTTCGCGAGCGACTGGTCCAACAGAACGAGCGCCGCATGCACGACGCCATTAATGCGGGCGTGGCGCTGCTTGATGGCCAGATAAGCACGCTGAAGCGACTGCACGTCAGTCGCGTCGGCAGCTATATATTCGGGAGCCGTCCCTGCAGCCGCAAGCCGGTCGATGTGAGCTTGAATACCGGCATCTTTCTCCCGTCTGCCGATCCATATGATCTTGGCCTGGTAAGTCCGAATCATATATTCGCTCCAGACTTGACCGATGCCGCCGGCGCCTCCGATCACCACATACACGCCGCCTGGTCTGCAAAGAGTCGGTTCCGATGCAGCTTCCCGGATCGGGACGAGCTTCTGCGTATGCCACTCGCCTGTACGATAAACCCACGAGTTTCCTTGCGGATCAGACGGAAGCTCGAATAAGCTGGATAGCGGCGTCTCCTTGTCCGCTTCCAGATCCGCCACGCGAATCCGCCAGCTTGGATATTCTTTCGCTATCGCGCCCGCCAGTCCGTGGACGCTGGCATGGGCGGTTCTCAACCGGTCATGGGAATAGATCTGCAGCGCCTCCACCGTCACCAGTGTCCATTCCAGCGTCAGTCTGCCATACTCCAATAGCTGAAGCGCCTTAATGAGGCGGAATACTTGCAGTACCCCGCGCTCCTGCTCTTCGATCCACGCCTCGTCGGCAGCAGATTCAATCGGATCCTCCGGCGCGATCCATATGATGTGCCTTACCGGGCCTATCGCCTCTAACCGCAGAGCGATGACATCCTCTGTATCGCCATGCGCAAGTTCCAGCGAAGAAGCATCGGCCCAATGCCGCAGCATCTGTTCCCGCAGTTCCCCGGCGGATCCAATGACCAATATGCCGCCAGCGCTGTCTGCTGCTGCGCCTAACTTCCTCTCAGGCTTAACCGTGTTCCAGACCGGCAGCAACCGTAACGTTTCCATCTGCGGCTTGGCCGCTAGCGGCCGCGCTTCTCCCTGATGCTGCCCAATCCCCGCAGCCTCGGCTTTGCGAACGGTAAACCCTCTTAATCGAGCACAAACCTTCCCCTGCCGGTCGCACAAATCGAGATCGAATTTCTCGACGCTCCCGCCGATCGAACTCCCTTCGCTATAACGCACATAAGCCATCATCCGGGATGAGCAGGTTCCGGTCACTTCAAGCTCATCCAGTGCAAAAGGCAAATAAAGCCCGCTGGCATCTCTCCCTATGTCCGCTTCAGCCAGACGCAGTCCAATCGATGCTTGCAGCGCGGAATCAAGCAGGCTCGGATGCAGCACGTACCGGTCTTCTGTCTCAGCAAGAAAATCCGGTAAGGAAAGCTCCGCCAGCACTTGGCCACCGCCGACGCTGAGCCGCTCGATGCCCTGGTGGCCCGGGCCATACTCGATCCCCAATAAACGGAAGCTGTCATATACGCCAGCCGCATCGAACGATTGGAGTCGGCCATGATCATACAACGCGTCCAGATCGAGGACTGGGGCCTCTTCGGCAGCGTACAGTTCTGCACAGCCGCTGCTGTACAGGATTACCGGGCCTTCTTCCTCATTACCGTATATATCAAAATAAATCTCCTCTCCCTCGCCCGGCGTAAGTCCGATATGCACTTGAGCCGACTGCGTTCCCGCTGTGAGAGGACGAAGCCACGTCACGTCCGTCAGCCGGATTGCCGACGGCCCTTCCGTCAAGCATGCTGCCGCATCGCTAACCGCAGCCCTTGCCATCTCCAGAAAAGCGGCGGCTGGCAGCAGCGACTGACCGCCGACGGCATGATCGGCCAAGAAAAACTCGGCTCCCGTAAATGCCGAAGTGTACCGCTGTTCGGCCATATCCGACGTATTGGCGTGCAAGAGCGGATGCAGATAATCCGTCTTGGCATCATGATTCGCTGTGCCGCCATCATGCTGTTCGCTGGCGATCCAGTACCTTTCCCTAGCAAAAGGATAAGAAGGAAGCCGCATTCTCTTTGGAACGGTACCGGCGTCGGAGTAAAGCCGGGACCAATCAATGGCGTAGCCTTTTACCCACAGCTCGAGAAGCTTGTCGTACTTTCCTTTCGCTATCCAATTGCCTACCGCTGCAGCCATGTCCTCATCTTGGGCGATGAGAGTCAGCATTTCCTTATTGCGTTTCACTCCGTCCCGGTGGAAGGATTGGAGATCTGCATGTTCCTCTACGTAAGCATTCAGTATCCGTACGGCATCTGCCATCGTGTCCGCCTGCAGTGCCAGACGCTCCTCCATCGCTTCGCGTCCGACTTGAAGCGTATAGGCTATATTCGGCAAATCCGCATCCGTATATGATTCGTTGCGAATAGCCTCAAGCAGACGCTGCGCCTGCTCGCGAAGCCGCTCATCGGTTCTCGCGGACAGCAGAAGGAGTGCCGGACGCGCAGGGTAAACCGCTGGGCGATCCTGCATCCCTTTCGAAATAGCCGGCTCGGATGGAACGTACTCCTGAATGACAATATGGGCATTGGATCCGCCCGCGCCGAACGATGATAGGCCAGCAGTCCGAGGATAAGCCTTCGTCTCGCCGTCAAGATTAAGCACCGGCCGGTTCCATTCCGTCAACTCCCGTTGGACGGCAAACGGCGTCTGAGCGAAATCGATATTCGGATTCAGCTCTTCCGCATGCAGGGAAGGGACAAGCTGGCCGTACCGGAGCTGCAGAAGCACTTTGGTCAACCCGGCGATTCCCGCTGCGCTTTCGGAATGGCCAATGTTCGACTTAACGGATCCGATAGCGCAAAATTGTTTGTCCTGCGTATAGGTCTCGAAACCTTTGGCTAACCCGGCAATTTCAATCGGATCCCCTAGGGAAGTTCCTGTTCCGTGAGCTTCCACGTACGACACGGTTCTGGCATCGACTCCCGCCTCGCGCAACGCTTTGCCGATGACCTCCGCTTGAGCATTCGGGTTCGGAACGGTATACCCGTTTACTTTGCCGCCATGATTGACGGCCGTTCCTTTGATGACCCCGTAGATCGGGTCTCCATCGGCGACCGCCTTATGAAGCGGCTTCAACAGGACAGCGCCGACTCCCTCGCCCGGCACGTAGCCGTCGCCGCCAAGTCCGAAGCTTTCGCATCGGCCCTTGCTCGATACAAACTGCCCTTGCTCCAGCAAAATATATTTGTTCGGATGGACCGAAACATTGACGCCTCCGGCGACGGCCAGCTCGCATTCGCCCTGCCGCAAGCTTTGACAAGCCAAGTGAATCGCGGTCAAAGAGGACGAACACATCGTCGCAACCGCCATGCTCGGGCCATGAAAATTGCAATAATAAGAGACCCGGTTAGCGATGGAAGCCGAGTTGCCCGAAAGCGCCACGGATCTTCCCTGCAACTGCTCGCGAACGCCATAGAGCTGATACTCCTCGTACATGACTCCGACATATACGCCGACGCTGCTCGTATGATGAGAACCGCAAGCACCGCTTAGACCGCGCACGTAACCTGCATCCTCCATCGCCTCGTAGACGCGCTCCAGAAACAGCCGTTCTTGCGGGTCCATCGTTTCCGCTTCGCGCGGCGAGATGTTGAAGAACTGAGGATCGAATTCGTCGACGCCGTCGATAAAACCGCCCCAGCGTCTGGCGCCTCCTCCCTCATTCCCATTGCGACGGCGGCTGTCATCCCAGCGCGACTTCGGAATTTCTGTAATGCCGTCTTTCCCTTGCTTCAATACCTGCCAGAACTCGTCCATTCCGCGAGCTCCGGGATAACGGCCTGATAAGCCGATAACGGCGATATCCGTCTGGGGAGCGGATGGTCTCGTTTCTTCAACCTCATGAGACAGGTTCCCGCGGCGCGTGAACCTGCTGTTCGCCCGGGAGCGAGATACGAGCACGTTGGGCGGCGAAGGATCCCGCTTCTCCTTAGCAGCTTGTTGATTGTTCGGAGTACCGAAACGGGCTAATAGCTTATGCTCGTATGACCGAATCAAATATTCCGCCAATTCCTTCAGATTCCGGTATTCGAACAACAGCGTCTTCGGCATAGTGCCGAACGTTTTCTCCATTTCGCCCGTAAGCTGCATAGCTACAATCGAATCCATCCCATATTCCTCTAAGGAAGTTTCGGCATCGATCCGGTTCATTGGCAGTTTCGTCACTTCGGACAACAGCTTAATGAGATACCGAACCGTGTTGCTGCGCAATGCTTCCTGTTCTTCCGTAATAGCCGTCCCCGAATGAGGCTCGGAATTGGAATGGACGAAACGGTCCGACCCAATCGGAGAACCGTCTACATACTCCTCACGAAGACGGGGAGGGTTCCCCTCCAGCACCAGTACATGGTCCTTCTGCGATGACCATGCCCGGTACAAAGCCTGCATCCCGGATTCCGTCCGCAGCGGAATTAACCCTTTGCTTCCGAGAAGCATTTCCTCCGTCTTCGCATCCGGTCTCATCCCGCCTTCCTCCCACAACGGCCAGCCCACCGACAGCATGCGGCCATTGCGCAAACCGGAACGATAAAGCTCATTGCGGTATTGGGCATAGGCATCCATGAATGCGTTCGCGGCCGAGTAATCCGCCTGACCGGGATTTCCTAGACTGCCCGCCGCCGAAGAGAACGCGATGACGAAGTCGAGCGGCATGTCCTTGCTGGCTTCATCCAGATAAACGAGACCGTCCACCTTCGGAGCCAGCACCTCTTGCAGCTCCTCAGCCGTTTTGCGGATCAGCATACGGTCGCGAGTCAATCCCGCGCTGTGTATGATGCCGCTTAACTCGCCATGCTCGGTGCGGATACTTTCCATGAGTCGGTAAACCGCAGCACGGTCGGTTACATCAGTCTTCTCGTAGCGGATGCGCGCACCGTTTCCGCGCAGCTCTCGAAGCTCTGTTTCCTTCGCTTCGTTCAGATCGGAGCGGCCCGTTAGCACCACAACCGCTTGGTTGACGGAACGTATAATTTCCCCGGAAATAATGAGTCCGAGTCCGCCCGCTCCGCCGGTAATCAGATAGACGCCTCCGTCCTTCCACGGCATCGGAGACGGTTGTTCGCGGCTTTCTTCGATGGCCTCCCTGCGGATGGCAACGAAACGTTGGCCAGCTTCATAGCGGATATGGTCATGAAGCGAATCCGTGCTGTCCTGCTCCAGCTTGCGCACGATGGAATCGGATGGCTCCCCAGACTCGAACTCGATTAACTGCACCGCAATTGTAGGGTTTTCAAGCCGCATCGTTCTCAGCATGCCGAACAGTCCGGCGTACAACCGGTTTTCCCCGTGACTGGATACCGCCAACTGAATCAACGGACCATTCTCCGACGAACTCCGATGGATGCCCTGAAGGAATCCGAGCAACTCAACTGCGGCGTCGCGGAAGTGTGCTGCCGCACTAGCCGAATCATTATGTAAAGCGATGCAATCAACCCCGTGAAGCTTGGATTGAAGCTCAGCGGGTTCACATAGCTCTTGCCCGCCTAGCAGCACAATGCGATTAACGTCTCGGTCCGCTGCCGGAAGCTCGCCATCGGCTGCCGCTTGATCCCATTCCTTGTGCAGCAACAAGGTCACGGGTGATGGTGTCCTTGTTACTGCCAACGATTGCAGATCCAGTGCGCGAACGGTCAAGCCTTTCAATTGAACGAGTACGTTGCCCTGTTCATCGCTCATATCCAGATCAAACTTAAGCACCGGCGCATTCGCCTTGCTTCCTTGGCTGTAGCGAATCCATACCCACATCCGCGAAACGCAAGCAGCATGGAGCACCAGTTCCTCAAGCGCGAAGGGGACAAGCGGCGTACCCGATGCACCTGCTCCTGCCGGATCAAGTCCTATGCACGCTTGCAGTGCTGCGTCCATCAAACCCGGGTGCAGGACATAAGCATTCGTACCGGACGATGATGCCGGATCAATAGGCAGCGCCAGCTCGGCAAGCGCTTGGCCAGTGCCTTGGCACAGCCGTTCTACCCCTTGGTGGGAAGGGCCGTATTCGATCCCCATCGACCGGAACATCGCGTATAAGGCATCCGCGCTTATGCTAGAATCCGAGCATTCCGTGCGCAGCCGGTCCAGATCGAGACTCGGGACCTCTTCCGTGCCAGCTGTAAGAACGGCACTGCCTTGACTGTAGACGACTGGCTCCCCGCCAGGCGCCGAGCTGTATATTTCGTACGAAATTTCATGATCCGTTTCAGGGAAAAGCGAGATATAAACGCTTTCCGATCCCTCGCCAACAACAAGCGGATTGGACCAAACAAGATGCTTGAGTCGAATGCCCTGCTGCCCCCCTGGCAGCTCGCCAGCAGACAACGCTACGGCAGCCCGAGCCATCTCGATATATGCTGTACCAGGGAGCATCCGCTGTCCATTCACGAGATGATCCGCTAAGAAGGACTCCCGGCCGGTAAAGCTTGAACGGAAACGCTGCTCCCGGAAATCCGATACGTTCTGATGAAGCAGCGGATGAATGACGGCCGCGGCGGCTGGCATGGACGCTTGATCGCCGGTTGCCGGCACCCAGTACCGCTCTCTTGCGAAAGGGTAGGCAGGCAGACTCATCCTCTGCGGCATAGATCCGCGGTACAACCCTTTCCAATCGATCTCCTGGCCTTGCAACCATGCGCGGGCAGCAGATTCCAAGCTCTCTGCCTCCGCTGCCGTTTCTTGCCGGATGCTGTCCCCATTGGATGGCGCTCTGCCTGACCATCCGCAGCCCAGCTCCTCATCTCCCCCAGCTAACTTCTCCAAGCCTGCAAGCAGTTCTTGGACGTTCCGAACCAGGAAGACGGCTCGTTCCTCCATCGCTTCCCGTCCGATCTGAAGCGTGTAAGCGAGCGAATTCAGATCAACTTCACGTGCAGCCTGAGCGGACTGCAAGTAGTTAGCCAGCCGAACGGCATATGCCTGCAGCCGATCTTTATTTTTCGCGGACAGCGGCACCAACACCGAACAACCGTCGCTATCAACGGATGGATCAGGAGTACGATTCTCCCTAACGGATGCCGGAATATATTCTTCAAGAAGCAAATGGGCGTTAGAGCCGGTTGCCCCGAAGGAGCTGATGCCCGCTCGCCTTGGCAAGGTTGTCTCCTTGCCATCGACGGCAACGATAGGCCGCTGCCATGGCTCCAACCGCTTCTGCACATAAAAAGGCGACTGCTCGAACCCGATATGCGGATTAAGCTGCTCGGCGTGCAGCGACGGTACCAGCATGCCGTGATGGAGCTGCAAAATCACTTTCTGCAGTCCGCAAATGCCCGCAGCCGACTCCGCATGGCCGATATTCGATTTCACCGAGCCGATCGAGCAAAATTGGACATCGTTCGTATGCGCCCGGAAAGCTTTAACGAGTCCGTCCATCTCAATCGGATCGCCGAGCGGCGTGCCGGTCCCGTGCGCCTCGATATAGGAAACGGAACGCGCATCGATACCCGCCTTCTCGAAACATTCGCCGATCAAGTCAGCCTGCGCCACGGGGCTCGGCACCGTAATGCCGCTCGCCGTTCCGCCGTGATTGATCATGCTGCCTTTGAGTACGGCATAGATATGGTCCCCGTCCTCGATCGCTTTGTCCAGCGGCTTAAGCAGCACTGCGCCCACGCCTTCGCCCGATACGTAACCGTCGCCCCCGCTGCCGAACGTCCGGCAGCGGCCGTCGCTGGACTGCATGTCCATCAAGCCGTATGTTGCATATTTAGCCGGATGCAGCGACAGATTGACCCCGCCTGCCAATGCGGCCTCGCATTCTCCGCTTCGAATGCTCTCCATGGCCAGATGGACGGCTGTAAGCGATGAGGAACATACCGTGTCGACGGCAATGCTCGGGCCGTGGAAATTGCAAAAATACGACACGCGGTTCGCGATGGGAGCATTGTTCAGCGACACTGGGAACGGATGCCCTTGCGCCGCCGCTTCCGCTCCGAGCAGCGCGTAATCCTTATGCATCACGCCGGCGAACACACCAATGCGCCTGCGCTTGTGCGGTCCCGCCGGTGCCGCCAAAGTGCCGGGGGTGTACCCCGCATCTTCGATCGTTGCCCAGCAGGTTTCCAGAAACAACCGTTCCTGCGGATCCAGCGTCTCCGCTTCCCGCGGCGTAATTCTAAAAAATTGCGGATCGAAGCAATCCGGGCCGTCGATAAATCCGCCCCAGCGGGACATCTTCTTCCCCGACGGGGAACGAAGCGTCTCAAGCCGTTCCGATGACCAGCGCGAAGCGGGCACCTCACGGATACAATCCTTGCCGGCCTTCAAATTCGTCCAGAACGCTTCGAGATCGGCTGCCTCCGGATATCGCCCGGCCATGCCGATGACCGCAATGTCGCCGCTTCGAACGGGAACAGACGCTGAGGGCGCTGCGGACGCTGCCTTATCGGCTGCAGCGGAACGCATGCCGCTATCTTGCTCAACTGCATAACGTTCTTCCGATTCCTTCTGAGCAGAAGCAAAGCTCTCTGGATAAGCGGATGCCAAATATTCGGCCAGTTGAACGATCGTCGCATACTCGAATAACAGCGTCGGCGCGACCGGAGTCCCGATGCGGGTCTCCACGGCCTTGGCTACCGCCAACAGGTTGGCTGAATCGAGCCCCATTTCGTAATAACCCGCCCGTATATGGATGTCCTTCTCCTCTCGATTGACCCGCTCTGCGATCAGCTGCCGTAAGAACAATCGTGCTCCTGCTACAGCAGGGCGTAAGGCTTCCATCGCATCTGCCGACGCAGGTAAGGAAGAATCCCGTGGCAACGACGGAGCACTAGCTTTCTCCGTGTTCACCGCCTCCACATCACGGACAAGCTTCATCGCAAAGTTCTCCAGCTCGCCGATCTTACGTCCTTCGCTATTAAAATACTCCAGAGTAAGCGACACGACTTCGCCCTGTACTTGCACCGACGAACGTTTCATTCGAGCGATACAGCCCGATTGAATCGGCTCGGAAGCACGGAAGGCCTCGTAGCATACCGGAAGAAACAGCTGCTGATCCTCAGCCATTACCGTAAATAGTGCTCCGGCCCCGACGCAGCTGCCGTCGAGCAATGCCGGATGGAACAGGAAGAAATCCGCTTCCCCGAGATGATCCCCAGCCACGGTAAGGTCGAGCAGAATCGAATCGGCATCGTCGAACAGCCTTCCGGCAGTCTGCATAAAGCCAGAGTGGACGAGCCCGTGAGTCCGGCAATGTTCGTATACCGCCTCCATATCCGTCGAAGTGCGGGCGGAAGTGCGGATTCGGTCCGCATCGATCGAACTTTCGAACCCGATCGGCGGGCAGCTGTACATCTCGGCGGTCATGAATGGAGCCGAGATCCCTTCATCTGTCCTGCTTCCTCCTTCATCCACCCGGATCTGCCAATGTCCCGGCTGCATCTCGGCGCAATGAAGCTCCAGCAGCATCTCCTCGTTCTCCCGAATGGTTGCGGGACGATAGATGGTCACATGGCGCAGTTCGAGCTCCGAGCAAGCATATCCCCGTTCCCTGAACCATTGGTAACATAGATCGATATAAGCCAATCCCGGCAGCATACCGCGGCCCATCACCTGATGATGGGCCAGGATCGGATGATTGCTGTGAAAGCGAAATTCGGTCTTCACAGGGCGATTCCCCTCCCGTCTTGTTCTGTTGTCGTCCTATTCGGAACGAGCCCTTCCCGGCGGCTCGGGCTACTGCCTCAGCCACCAATTCGATGTTGCGGCAGCTCCGCCGCCAGCGGAACGCCCTTGCGATGAAGAGACGCTCAGCCCTTTGCCGGAAGGCTCATAGAGCGCGTCTTCAGTCAGAGGAAGCGGCCGGCGAACCGTTGTCGGCATGCGAAGCTCCTCCCACCTCTCGAGGATGACATGCGCGTTCGTGCCTCCGTCCGCAAAGCAGTTCACGGCTGCGGTATGAAGATCAGCCTGTTCTCCGTGCTCGCGGCTGAAATAGAATGGCGACGCGCCGATATCGAAATGCTTCATCGGCATGCGGCCGGATAAGAATGGCACTTGCTCTCGCCGATCCAACATCAGTACTACCTTAATCAGCCCTGCAATGCCTTCCGCACACAGCGGATGACCGATATTCGGCTTGGCAGACCCGATGGCAAGCGGCGTACCGCCATCCTTGCGGTAAACGGCTTGAATCGCCTTAAGCTCCAGCAGATCGGTTACTTCCGAGCCCGATCCGTTCGCCTCGATATAACCGATCTCCTCCGGCTGCTTGCCGCTTCTGGCCAGCGCCATGCGCATCACTTCTGCCTGCGTCTGCAGGTTCGGAGCGGCCGGCCCTGCCGTTCGTCCATCGTTATTCATCGCTGTTCCCTTAATAACCGCGTGAATCCGGTCTCCATCCTTCAGCGCCTGTTCCACAGTCTTGAGCAGCACCACGCCCGCTCCTTCCGACAAAACCACGCCCTGTGCGCGGCTGTCGAACACATGGAATTGCGGCTCCGAACTTAAGATCCCCCGCTGCCGGAACAGCCGGTGCACTTTATCGGTTCCGAGCAAGCTGACGCCGCCGACAAGCGCGCTCTCGATCTCGCCTCCCCGCAGTGCCTGCACCGCTACGTTCAAGCCGACCAGCGCCGAAGAGCAGGCGGTATCCAAGACGATGCTCGGACCGCGAAGATCAAAAAACTGCGAAATGTTAGCGGCCAAATAGTTCGCCCCAACAGCCAGAATCGGATTCCGGGCTTGAAGCAGCGTCTCTTCGTCCGGCTCATGCCGGCTTCGCGCGCCAATATATACACCTATGGCACGTTCTTTAATATCCTCTGGCTTGTAGCCAGCATGATGCCACGCCTTCAAGCTCTCCTCGAGAATGAGCAGCGCTTGAGGGTCCATCGCTTCCGCGTCTTCTTGCGATAAACGAAACACAGAGGCGTGCATATGCTGTGGACGGTTCAGCAACCCGGCATAATAAGGTTCTGAATCCGGCCAACGCTCGTGCGGCACCGTTCCGATTGCCGACCTTCCCTCGGACAGAAGCTGCCAGTATCCTTCGGGCGTTTCTGCTCCGGGGAAGCGGCATGACAGACCGATAACCGCTATATCCGCCGCATCGGCACTCTTCTTGGAGTCAGTATGCTCGGCGGGAATCGCCATCCTTGGCTGCGACTGCGGCTGCGGCTTCTCAGACACCACCGGTGCAAGTAAGCCAACATCCTCATTATTCGAAACCTGGCTGTCCGGGGCCCATTCTCTTGATTTCTCAGCAAACAAACCTCCATATTTGTCCGCAAGCCATGCCGACAACGAACGAATCGTCGAATATTCGTACATAATCGACGGATCCAGCTCCCCGCCAACCGTCTGCCGAATCGTTCGCACCACCTGTGCCAGCATGATCGAATCGACGCCGAATTCGGTGAACGGAATATCGGGCTCGAGCCGCGCCGGCGCAAGCTTCAACTCTTTCGCTAACACGCCGGTCACGAAGGACTGAACCGCCAGCTGAAGGCTGTCTTCGGAACGCCTTTCATCCGCCTTTTGCTTTCTCGCACTTAGCGGAGCAGCCACATCCTCTCGGAGGGTGCGCTGCAGCAATTGCTCCGGCTTCCACCGCAGCGGATCGACAATGGCAGGCAGCACGACCGGACCTAGACGGCCGGACAGAATGCAGTCCAACATCTTAATGCCTTCGGCATTCGTATGAGACAGCAGCCCCGTTTGCTCATATGCCCGGCTTTTGACTTCGCCTATGCCTGTCTCCTTCCAGCTCGGCCACTGCACGCTGACGATCGGACATTCCCCGCTCCAAGCCCGAGCGGCATAATCCATGTACGCATTGGCCATGGCGTAATCGCTCTGTCCCGATGCCAGCGTCGGCACGATGGCCGATACCGACGAGAACAGCACGAAGAACCGCAGCGGCTCATCCTTCATGCAGCGGTACAGAACGTTCAAGCCCTCTACTTTCGGAGCAAGCACCTCTTGGATTACACGGTCTGATTTGCGGATGAACGCCGGTGTATTCAGGTCTCCCAGCCCCGCACAATGAAGTACGCCGCCGACCGGGCCCCAATCCGACTTCGTCTCGTTCAAGCAGCGGCGGACCGCTTCCTCATCTGTCAAATCAAGAGAAAGCACCTTCACCTTCGCACCCAGCGATTCCAGTTCTAACACGTCATGTATTTTCCGCCCGACCGCACTTTCCGCATCCGCCGCATATCTATCCCATTCCTCTCGAGGCGGAATAGCCTCGCGGCCTGTCAACACCAGCCGGCGAACGCCGCAGCGGCTGACCAAATGATGAGCGCATAACGCTCCGATGCCGCGGGTGCCACCCGTAATCCACAACACTTGCCCGTCCGGGAACGCGATAGGCGCTTCTTCAACGCCGTCCAGAGGCAGTTCCCGCAAGCAAGCGCGGTACCGCCTCCCGCCACGATAGCGCACTTCCGCATCGTCGCTGTCCGCCATCAATTCGGCAGCAATCTGCTCAGCGAGAGTCTGCTCATCGACTCCAGTCTCTAAGTCGAGATGCCTTGAACGAAGATGGCTGTATTCGCTCTGGAGCATCCGGTACAATCCTGCCCTTTCCGCCCCGGCCAAGCCCGTCAAACCTTGCTCGTCTTCCAGCCCCCGGGTTACGCCGATCAGCAAAAGGCCGTCCCGCGTTCCGTGCTCCACCATCCGCTGAAGCCATGGAATCCATCCTAACGACCCTTCCGGCCCGTCCGCCCGCGCCGCTGCACAGCCGATCAAGTCGACGAAGCCCGAATAAGCTGCCCCGTCCGATTCCGGTTGGTCCCGTTCGGTCCGCAGATCTTCCGGCCCAAGAATACGGGCCAGGGACAGCTGGCTCGACAGCCGCTGTGCCAGCGGCATCGTCTCTTCCGTCGCAAGAATGGCCACGGTTCCCGTACGAATATGGAAGGAAACCGGAGGGCACGGCTCCCATTGCTTCTGCAGCATTCGCATACTGCGCGCAGCATCTCGGAGAGCCGCTACCGGTGCATCCCCGCCCGTCTCCTCTGCCGCATCATCCGTCTGAACCGGCATCGACGGCAGCCAATACCGTTCCTTCGCGAACGGGTAGGTTGGCAGGCTAAGACGACTCGGTGCTTTGCCCCGATACAGCCGTTTCCAGTCGATGTCGACGCCGCTGGCCCACAGCTGAGCGATTTTCGAAATCCGCCCTTTCCGAAGCCATTTCTCCAGCAGTTCTCCAGAATCCTCATCCTCCTGAAACAGCATGGACAGCGTACCGTCCAATTTGACCGTCCCCCGGTACGTCATCGGGAGATCTTCTTTCCCTTGCGCAAATTGTTCAAGCAAACGTATCAGCTCATCGATATTCCGAACAGCAAAAATAACGCGATCGCTCATCGATTCGCGTCCCACCTGCAGCGTATAGGCAATGTCCTCCAGCTTCAAACCGCCGGCACTTCCCGCGGCTTCCGCATCCGGAATCGAATAACCGAATTCTCCAATGCCGCCCGCCGCTTCGGATAGCCGCTCGGCAACACCGGCAGCCGAACCGAGCTCAATGATCATATCGCTGCTGAGGGCAATGCCGAATTGCTGATTTAATTTATTTTCCAGCTGAATGAACTGGATCGGCTCCAACCCGATTTCGAACCAGTGCTGCTCCGTATCGATGAACCCGTCCTTGACCTGGAGGATATCCGCAACGGCTCTGCACACCTGAGCTGCGATTGTATCGCGGTCCGCAGCACCTTGTTGCCTTGCTGCGCCCATGTCTTTCATGCCGGGAATGGATGGTTTAAGGAATCCCGCCATTTTCATCGCATAAGCTTGCAGCCGCTCCTTATTCTTCGCAGATAGCGGCACGATGCACAGCGGTTCTCCTTCTTCAGCATCCTTGCCGTTCACGGACGATGGTTGCAAGCGGACCGGGGCCGGCACGTATTCTTCGAGAATGACATGGGCGTTCGAACCGGTTGCCCCGAACGAGCTGATTCCCGCGCGCCTTGGGATGACCGTCTCCACACCGTCTTGCGTTATTGTCGGTTGTTCCCAATGCTGCAATGTCCGTTGAATATAAAAAGGAGAGCTAGCCAAATCGATGTGCGGATTCGGCTCTTCCGCATGGAGAGAGGACACCAGCATCCTATGGTTCAACTGCAAGATGACCTTATGCAGCCCGCTGATGCCGGCGGCCGATTCCGCATGACCGATGTTCGATTTGACCGATCCAATCGAACAGAACCCGGCATCCGGCGTATACTCTCGAAATGCTTTGACAAGCCCTTGCATTTCGATCGGATCGCCGAGCGACGTTCCGGTCCCGTGCGCCTCGATATAGGATATCGTCCGCGCGTCGATCCCCGTTTTTTCCAAGCAATCGACGATCAACTCCGCCTGGCCGACAGGGCTTGGCACCGTAATTCCGCTTACCGACCCGCCATGATTGATGACGCTGCCCTTAATAACAGCATAGATATGATCCCCATCCCGGACTGCCTTGCTCAACGGTTTAAGCAGCACGGCGCCTGCGCCCTCGCCGGACACATAACCGTCTCCGCCCTTGCCGAACGTACGGCACCGGCCATCGCTGGCGTGCATATCCATAAGGCCGTAGGAAACATATTTGCCCGGATGCAGGGACAGATTGACGCCGCCTGCCAACGCAACCTCGCACTCTCCGTGCCGAATGCTCTCGACAGCCAGATGAACCGCCGTCAGCGAAGAGGAGCAGACCGTATCGATGGTCATGCTCGGTCCGTGAAAGTTGCAGCTATACGATACGCGATTCGCGATCGGAGCATAATTGAGCGACAAAGGAAACCGATTGCCTTTCGCCGCCTCTTCTGCGCCTAGCAGCGCATAATCTTTATGCATGACGCCGACAAATACACCGACCGGCCGTCTTTGATGGCGGCCTCTAGGCTGTACGAGCGTACCCGGCGTATACCCCGCATCTTCGATCGTTTCCCAACACGTTTCGAGAAATAACCGTTCCTGGGGATCCATCGTCTCCGCTTCTCTCGGAGAAATTCTAAAAAATTGCGGATCGAAGCAATCCGGGTCGTCGATGAACCCGCCCCAGCGCGAGACCGGTTTGCCCGAAGGCGATTGGATATCCTTGTAGCGTTCCCATTGCCATCTTGAGGACGGGACTTCACCGACGCAGTCTTTGCCCGATTGCAAATTGGCCCAAAAGGCAGCGAGACTATCCGCATCAGGGTACCGGCCAGCAATTCCAATGACAGCAACGTCATGATCGGCTGTAGCAGCCGGGGGCACGAGTTCATTGGAAGGCTCGTCTTCCAACGTAGAAGAGTCTTCGTCGGACGAGAAAGGCTCGCCAGGTTCATAGGTCTCATTGACGGCAAATCTGCTCGGATATGCCTCTGCCAAATGTTCGGATAGCTGCGCGATCGTCGTATGCTCGAACAGCAGCGTCGGCGGCACGGCCTCTCCGATGCTGCTTGCGATGGCGCTCGCGACGGCAAGGAAGCCGGCCGAATCGAGGCCCATTTCGTAATAACCGGCATGAATGTCCAGTTTCTCTTCCGTCTGCTGCAGCTGTTCTGCGAGAAGCTTTCGGGCGAACCTCAGCGCCTCTGCCTGTGCCGTACCGCCGCGCCTTTGCTTAAGTTCAGAACGGCTAGCCTCCACCGAGGAAGTCCCCTCTTCCGACAGATTCTTTCTCACCAGCTTCATCGTGAAGTTCGTCAGCTCCGCAGCTTTCCTTCCATTACTGTCAAAGAATCCGATCGTCATCGACAGCAGTTCTTCCCTCCGCCGGACCGACGAGGCCAGCACTTTGGCAATGCAAGTGGATTGCAGCAAACGGGAGGCACGAAAAGATTCGTAGAACAAGGGCAGAAACAGCCCTTCGTCTGCCTCGCCGCCTTCGCCGAACATGCCTCCGACGATCCCGGCGCCGCTCCCGTCCAGGAGAACAGGATGGAACATAAATTGGTGCGCAGCAACAGCCCGGAGCGCCTCTTCCCCGACAGCGCATTCCACCAAGCTCGCATCTTCCGTTACCCGCAGCTTGCCTTCCGCCTTCATGAAGCCGGTATGCACGACACCGCGTCGGTTCCATTCCATGTACAGTTCGCTCAGCTCACGGGAATGCTGAGCCTGTGCGGAATTGAATTCAGCCCTATCGAGTGTTTCCTCGAATGTAACGGACTCGCATCTGTGCATTTCTGCCGCTGCATACAATACCACTTGATCGGATACGGCTCCGCTGCGCCGGCTGCGGCCCTCGAACCGAACAGCCCAGCGGTCTCCTCCCATATCCCTCATCAGGATCGAGAGCAGAATATCCTCCCCGGGCTCTACGGTTAACGGGCGGTGAATCGATAGGTTGCGCAGCTCCAACTCGTTGAACGGATAGCGATGCTTCCGGAAGATTTGATACAGCATATCGATGTAAGCCAATCCGGGCAAGAGCGCTTGTCCGTTGGCCATATGATGCCGAACCATCGGATTGTTAAGGTTTAAGACCAGTTGATGTTTCATCATGCTCCCCCCTTTACCCAAACGTATCCCAAAGCATCGGCTCGCTCTCCGGTTCATCGGGCTCAAAATTAAAAGTTGGTACGGGAGCAGACGTGCCGCCAAATCGTTCGACCGCCGTTTCCGGTTCCACCGCCGGACTTGGCAGCGGCTGGCGAACGGTATTCGGCGCGCGGTGCTCCTCCCATCCCTCGAGAATGACATGCGCGTTCGTACCGCCGTCCGCGAAGCAGTTCACCGCTGCGGTACGGATGCCCGTCCACTCCTCGGTCTCCCGGCTGAAATAGAATGGCGATGATTCGACATCAAAATGTTTCATCCTCACGCGGCCTGACAAGAACGGAACCTTCTCCCTGCGGTCCAGCATCAGCACCACCTTGATGAATGCGGCGATGCCTTCCGCGCACAGCGGGTGCCCGATGTTCGGCTTAGCCGACCCGATGCTAAGCGGCCTGTCGTTCTCCTTGCGGTACACCCTTCGGATCGCCTTCAGTTCCAGCAGATCATTCACCTCGGAGCCCGAACCGTTTGCCTCGATATAGCCGATCTCCTCCGGCTTCTTGCCGCTGCGTGCAAGCGCCAGACGCATCACTTCCGTCTGCGCCTTCGGATTCGGCGCCGCCGGACCCGCTGTCCGTCCGTCGTTGTTGACCGCGGCTCCCTTGATAACGGCATAGATACGGTCCCCGTCCTTCACCGCCTGCTCCACGGGCTTGAGCAGCACCACGCCTGCGCCTTCCGACAGAACAACGCCGTTCGCGCGGCCGTCGAAAACATGGAATTGAGGCTCCGGGCTTAAAATGCCGCGCTGCCGAAACAGTCGATGCGCCTTATCGGAATCGAGCAAGCTGACTCCGCCGACAAGCGCGCATTCGATTTCTCCGCCCCGCAACGCCTGAACCGCCACATTCAGACCAACCAAAGCCGAGGAGCAGGCCGTATCCAGGACAAGGCTCGGCCCCCGCAAATCGAAAAATTGCGAAAGGTTCGCGGCCAAATAATTCGACCCTACAGCCAGAATCGGATTCCGGGCTTGAAGCAAGCTCTCTTCCTCCGGCTCATGCTTGCTGCGTGCGCCAATGTATACGCCAACGGAACGTCCTCTGATCTCTTCCAGCTTGTAGCCGGCGTCATGCCACGCCTTCAGACTTTCCTCGAGAAGCAGCAGCGCTTGAGGATCCATCAACGCCGCATCTTGCTCCGTGATACGAAAGACGGAAGCGGACATTGTACGAGGCCGGTCGAGCACCCCCGCATCATAAGCCGCCCGGCCCGTCCAGCGCGCCTCGGAAACCGACCGCAACGCAGACCGCCCCTCGGACAGCAGCCGCCAGTAACCGTCCGGCGTTTCCGACCCGGGAAAGCGGCACGACAAGCCAATAACCGCAATGTCTGCCGCTGCCGCTGCCATTCCCATTCCCATTCCCGTTCCCGTTCCTCCTGCTGTTGCCACGGTTGCCGCCTGCCTCGGTTGTTCTGGAGGCGATGAAGGCAGCACGATGTCTGCCTCTACCTTCGCCATAGTCCCGCTGTCCGTCCTCGGTTCCGTTCGTTCCACGGAGAATGAATCGCCGTACTTTTCCGCAAGCCAAGCGGATAACGAGCGGATATCCGGGTATTCGTACAAAATCGACGGATCCAGATCGACGCCGGACGTCTGCCGGATCGTTCGCACCACCTGCGCAAGCAGAATAGAATCGACCCCATAATCAGCGAACGGCGTATCTGGATCCAGCCGTTCAGAGGCAAGCTTCAACTCCTTCGCGAACACGCCGGTAACGAATGCGTGAACCGAAGACAGAACATGCTCTTCCCCTGCCTGTAACTGGGCCTCGCTGGCCTGTACATCGGCAATCTTCACTTGCTCGTGAAGCCTTGTATGTTCAGCCGTCCCATGCGGTGATGGCACTTGTCGTGCGGGCTTTGACTCTTTGGCCTCGTCCCGCAGGCTGCGCATCAGGAGCCGCTCCGGCCTCCAACGTTCCGGGTCGACGATGGCTGGCAGCACAACCGGACCGAGACCTTGCGATAGGATACGGTCCAGCATCTCCAAGCCTTCGGCGTCCGTATGCGCCAGCAGTCCGGTCTCTCCGTATACCCGGCTCCTGACTTCGCCCATGCCTGTCTCCTTCCAGTTCGGCCACTGGACGCTGACGACCGGACAATTCCCGCTCCAAGCCTGTGCGGCATAATCCATATAGGCATTAGCCATCGCGTAATCGCCCTGTCCCGATGCCAGTGCCGGCACGACCGCCGACACCGACGAGAACAGCACGAAGAACCGCAGCGGCTCTTCTCTCATACTGCGGTATAACACGTCCAGCCCTGCCACCTTCGGAGCGAGCACCTGACGGATGATGCCGGCCTGTTTGCGAATGAACGCCGGTGTCTCCAGATCGACGATCCCGGCGCAATGAAGCACCCCGCCGACCGCGCCCCACTCCGCTTTCACTTCGCTTACGCTGCGGCGGACTGCCTCCTCGTCGGTCAGTTCGAGAGCGAGTACCTTCACCTGCGCCCCAAGCGCCTCCAATTCGCGGATCGCCCGTATTTTCCGTCCGGTCGCGCTATCCGGGTCTGCCGCGAAGCCGTCCCACAGCTCCCGGGGCGGCAACGTCTCGCGTCCCGTCAACACTAGTTTCCTTACACCGCATCGGCGGACAAAATGTTTCGCGCACAGTGCGCCGATGCCGCGGGTGCCTCCCGTAATCCACAGCGCCTGCCCGTCCGGCCACTCGATACGCTTCCTTTCGCCGCCATCCATAGGCAGCTCGCGGAGACAAGAGCGGTAACGCACACCATTGCGGTAGCGCACTTCCGCGTCCTCGCTATCCGCTTGCAGCTCGGCAGCCATTTGTTCCGCCATCAGCTGTTCGCCGCACTCTGACTCTAAATCGACATGCCGTGAGCGAAGGTGACTGTATTCGCTCTGCAGCATCCGGTACAGTCCGGTCCGAACCGCTCCCGACAAGTTGACCTGGCCCAGATCTGCCTCTAAGCCGATAGTCACGCCAAGCATCGTAAGACCGTCCCTACCTCCGTGTTCCGTCTGCCATTGAAGCCAAGCCATCCAGTCCTCTTCCGCATCGTGCCGCACAGTTCCGCAGCCGATTAAGTCAATGAGGCCCGAATAGGTCTCCGCCGCCCCCGACTCGTTGCGATGCAGCTCATTCCTCAGCTCTTCCATGCCCATAACCCGTGCCGATACGAGCAGGCGCGAAAGCTCAAGAGCCAGAGACCTTGTTTCCTCCGTCGCCAAGATGACGACCTTCCCAGAACGGCTTCGTGAACGTTCCGGCAGCGGGCAAAGCTCCCAATGCTTCCGCAGCATCCGCATGCTCCGAACAGATGACAAGTGTGCGTCAGCATCGCGGCGGGCAGCCTTCCGTACAACATCTCCGCCTTCACTCTCAATCGATCCCAGCTCAGCTTTCCGAGTCTCGGAGCCTTTGCCCTCTGCAGAACGCCTCTCCGCATCAAACACAGCTCCGTTTACGGTAGAAATCTCCGAATGAGGAGGAACCGGCAGCCAGTACCGCTCCTTCGCGAAGGAATACGCGGGCAGACTGATTCGCCGCGGTCTCGCATCCCCATACCACTCTTCCCAATCAGCCGTCGCTCCTTGAACCCAGAGCTCCGCCGCCGGTTTGCCTTTCTTTTGCCGGATATACCCGCGAAGAAGCGGCGTCAGCTCCTGTTCTACCAGGCGCCGGTTTTTCTGCGCACGGCCCGTAATCAATCCGTCACCGGAACCAGTCGCGAGATAGCCGTTCAACGCGGCGATAACCGCTTCCCTGGAATCGGCTTGGAAAGCAAGCCTCACATCCATAGCTTCACGACCGGTCTGGAGCGTATAAGCGACATCCGCCCAATCAATCTTCTCCTGTGACTCGATCCAGCTCTTCAAGCTGCGGACATAGCTGGCTAGCCGCTCCTCGCTTCTTGCTGACAGGACGAACAACGGCGGAACGGCCGCTCGTGCGGAAGGCCTTTTGTCGCTGTATTCTTCAATAACAAGATGGGCATTTGTACCGCTGAAGCCGAAGGAACTGACCCCTGCACGGCGAGGGGCCCCTTCTGTGCTGTCCCAATCCTTGGTCTCCGTATTGACATAGAACGGCGAATCCTCAAAGTCATAATGTTCATTCGGCACGCGATAATGCAGCGTCGGGACGAGCTTCTTATTCCGCATTAGCAATAAAGCTTTGTGAATGCCCCCCACGCCGGCTGCCGCCGACGTATGGCCGATGTTGCTCTTGACGGAGCCGATGGCGCAATAGCGTTTACGGTTCGTCTTCTCCTTGAACACAGCCGTGATGGCCTCAAGCTCGATCGGATCGCCAAGCTTCGTGCCGGTCCCGTGCATTTCCACATAACCAATACTTGCGGGATCGATGCCATGCTTCTCGTAGATTTCCCGCGTAAGCTCCGTCTGGCTGCTCAAGCTTGGTGCGGTAATCCCATTCGTTCTCCCGTCCTGATTGATGCCCGAACCAATGATGACGCCATAGATAGGATCACCGTCCGCCTCCGCATCCTGCAGCCGCTTCAACACAACAGCGCCAGCCCCTTCGCCTGGGACGAATCCGTTGGCTCCGTTATCGAACGTCTTGCATTGACCGTCTGGGGACAGCATGCCCGCATCGCACATGGACAGGTATGTCTCCGGAGTCAAATACAAACTGACGCCGCCAGCCAGCGCCATATTAATTTCCCGGTTCAGCAGCGCTTGGCAAGCTAAATGCACGGCGACCAACGAGGAAGAGCAAGCCGTATCGATCGGAATCGCCGGCCCCTTCAAATTCAAATAGTAGGCCAATCGGGCTGCCGCTATGGCATAGCTGCTCCCTGTCGTATGTGCGAATCCGAAATCGGAGAATGAACCCTCCTCCCCCAGCGCCCGGCACATCGAACCATATTCGCTGCTCATTATGCCGAGGTATAACCCGCACTTCATGCCGTCAAGCCGCCGGGGGCTGTAGCCTGCATCCTCGAATGCCTTGTACCCTTCTTGCAGGAACAAACGCTGCTGAGGGTCCATCCATTCCGCTTCCGTCGGTGAAATATGAAAAAAGAGCGGATCGAATTCGGCCATGTCTTCGATCAGCCCCAGCCATTTCGCGTACATTTTCCCTTTCTGGGGAAGCGGATCATAATACCTCCCGGTATCCCAACGGGAAGGGGGGATTTCCTTGACCGAGTTTCTCCCCTTCGCCAAATTGCTCCAGTACTGCGATAGGTCGGCTGCTTCCGGATATTTGCCGGACATTCCAATAATGGCTACCGCTTCACGCGAGCCGGATTGCCGGATATCCGCACGTTCCGCCTGAGGTCCAGGATCAGCTGCCTCAGCCTTGACGGATGCAAGCAGCACCTTGGCTTCTTCCGGCCGAATCTCCCTTCGCTTCAGCGCCTGCAATATATGTTCCGCTTTCATCGGCATTCCCTCTTTTTGAAAAGATTTCAATTTTCGAACAAGGTCATAATCCGATCCCGCACCTCATCCTGCAAGAAGGTCTTCTCATGCATGGCCAGCTCCTGCTCGACATATTCCGGAAGATCCTTGCGCAGCGAAGCGGTCAGATGGGCTTTGAGCGTCATTAAGGAAATCCTTGGCTTCTCCGCTAGCTGCTGGGCCAGACCATAGGCGTGTTCCAGCACTTCATTCCTCGGCAGTACGGGAAACGGAACGCCTCTTCGCTGCAGATCGGCACCGCGGTAGTTGCCGGCTCCAAGGAGCATTTCTTGTGCCAAGCTATGCCCCAGCTTATGAGGCACGATCAGAGTAGATCCAAAGCCGGGCGTAAATCCGTATTTCATAAAATTCGTATTATAAACGCTCTCCATACTGAGAACGATCATGTCCGAGAACAACCCCAGCACGAAGCCTCCGCCGATTCCATGCCCCTGCATGGCGGAGATGACGGGAATCTTGCAGTTCAATGCCAAGCTGTATACGTTCCAATCCGTAAAGCGGGAGCGGCCCTCTTGCAGGCTGAGCAATGTTTCGCGCGTGCCGCCGGAGGCGAAATAACTGTCGTATCCCGTTAGTATGACCGCCTTACCGCCCGGATTAGCATCGATCTCCGCGTAAGCCGACCGCAATCCAGCGATCAGCTCCTCGGAGAACATGTTCCGGTGCAACCGGTCTTCCATTGTAATCTGAAAAATGCCCGCTTCCGCTTCATGCAGCCGAACGACCGATGAAACCATCCCCATCAGAACCCCCAGCTGTATTCGCGGTGATAGTCCCGAACCTGCGCAAGCGCTAAGCGGCCTTTGCCTTGCACGGATTGCCAAGCCCCCGGTATCAGCTCTGAATTCGGCTTCGCGTTCTTTGTTCCGAATTTGATCGCCTGCGGATCCCGCAGCAGCTCCTCATACTCCGCCATCGATAGCGAATAGCGCTCGCCCAGCGCTCGCTCGATGCCGAATCGGCGCTGCCGCTTCTGCCCTTCCGCCGTCACTACGCCGCTGTAAAATTCGGAGCAGCAACCCGATCCGTATGAAAAGCACCCGATCCGTCCCGGCGTCTCGAAGCTGCCTTGGTCGATGGTGCCGGCAAGCGACAAGAACAAGGTTGCGCCCATAATATTGCCCACACGCTGGCAGTAGCTGATTCCCGGCATGACGCGCGTGCGGAAATCCGCCTCAATGTCGGCGGTGCTCGCTTTCGCTTCCTTCCGCATCATTGTGCGGTGGGCGCCTTTGACCATCCCGCCGAACGGAGTATGATAAGCCAAATACTGAAACGTGTTCCGGTAATCCGCGCCGATCACCCGCTTTTTATACTCCTGGAACGTGTGCTCGCAGCAATCCAGGTAGGACAGCAGCGAAAGATCCACGTCTCCCGCTTCCGTATCCGGAACAGGACGGCATGTATCCATGACTTCAAAGCCGTAGTAGCCATTGGCTCCGATATCGACCTCGAACACTGCCGGATTCTCGCCGACCAGCACCGCTACCGCACCAGAGCCTCCGCTAGGCTCGGCGAACGACCAGTCCGCGCCTTCGGCCTCGGCTGCGTCTGCAGCCGAAAACCTCGAGATGTCCGTCGCGATGATGAGCGCCTTGGCCCCGGGCGAGGTTTGCGACAGCACAAAATTGACGGCCATTTGAAATCCCGCCGTTCCGGAATAACAAGCCTGCTTAATTTCGAACAGACGGCAGTTCCGGTTTAATCCCAAATAATGATGGATATACGTGCTCATGGATTTACCGAAATCGATGCCCGATTCTGTACATGTGATCAGCAGTTCTATCCGTTCGATTTCCTCTGGCTGCATATCATCAATTAACGGTTTGGCGGCATTCACACCGAACGTGACCGCGTCCTCGTACGGCATCGCCACCGTTTTTTCCTTAACGAGCAAATTCTCGAACCGGGAAGTGTCCAGGTTGCGATATTTGGCCAATTGGAGAACGTCCAAGCTGGCCGACCCGCCGTATACATTCATCGCTTCGATTCCAACCGAAACCATCGATTAACTCTCCCCATTCGTTATTTGGTTCTTATTTCGGAGTTTCGGCATAATGAAGTTGCTGTAACGCTTGCCCGCTGTCCATGGCCCCCGTATACACCTTCTCCAAAATGTCGTCGACCGACAGATCGGATCGAGCCGCTTCCGCCGGTTCATCCCGTTGCTCCAATGTCTCCCGTACATATTCCGCAAAATCGCGCAGCGTCGGATAAGCATAGATTTGGGTTGCCGCAATGGCTGTACCGAATTGACGGTTAACGGCTTGAATCCATTCCACGCCGATGACCGAGTCCAACCCCAGCTCGACGAACTTCCGGGACGGGTCGATCTCCTCGGATTTCATATACAACGCTTCAGCCAATTGATTCGCCAACTGCTCCAGCAGCCCAACCGATTCAACGGAAAGTTGAGAAGGCTGCAACTGAACGAGACTGGTCTCTTCTTCCGCCTGCTGCTGCGGCGGCTGCGGCAATGCCAAACCTTCCTCGAGGACGGACGACTCTAGCTCCTGCATAAAATAGTCCGAGAACTCTCTTAAGGTCGGGTAATTGTACACCCTCGTGGCCGGAATCTTCACGCCGTACCGCTTGTTCACGTTCTGAATCCATTCGACCCCGATAATGGAATCGAGCCCTAGATCGACGAACTTCTCGTCAAGGTCGATATCGCCGCGTTTCATATAGAGGGCATCAGCCAAGCTTTGCGCGAGCTCCTCTTGAATCATTTCCGTACCGGTACCTGCACCAACGACCTTCTGCTCCAACAGCGTGGGCTGACCAGTGTCCGATTGTTCCACTCGCGGGCTAGCGGGCTGCGATGAAGAAGATGGCTTCAACGCCACATACGGTATCGAGCGGTCGGCATCCTCTTGCACACGGTTCTTGATTCCGAATTCGGACATCGGCCGTAATTGCACCGTTCCCTGCCTTGCAGATTCTGCGGGTTCGGGTTGACGAACGACCGTTGGCGGCGCTAACTGCGGCTCTTGCATAGGCTTGCCGGAATCAGCTGGCACCGCTGCCGGTTCAGCGCCTTGCGCAATGCTCGGCCGCAGATCATCGGCATCTTGGCGAACCCCTTCCAGCTTACGAGTCTGACTGCCTCGGCTTTCGTTCACCCAGTACCGTTCCCGGATGAAAGGGTAGGTCGGAATCGGAACGCGAGGGATGCCCGCTCCGGCGTACATGGCATTCCAATCGAGGTCGTAGCCCATAGCGTACAGTTCTGCCAAAGCCGTTAACCGGTTCTCAGCATCCGCTCCCCGGTACGATCCGATCTCGCGTAAAATGTTTTGCCCCATCTCTTCGAAGAGCGGTTGACGCCGAAACGTTCTATCCGTTCCATTCGACCTGAACACCAAGCACCGCTCGGAGGACTCACGTTTCTCAAGCAGTTCCTTGAGCTTCTCCGCCATATCTTCATGGCTCTGGACGACGAACGCGGCCCTCGCCCCTGCGAAATGCTCTCTGCCGGTCAACAGTGCGGCGCACACTTCGGCCATCCGGTACGGTCGTCCGCTCTTATCCAACCAGTGCAATAAATCCCGCATCCGTTTCTCTAACGCGTTCTCCGATTTGGCGGACAAGCATAGCAGATAATGCGAGCTGTCCGGAGGAGACTGCATCGTGCGTTCGGGCGCTTCCTCCACTAACACGTGAGCGTTCGTGCCTCCGGACCCGAAGCTGCTGACTCCTCCTCTGCGCAGCTGTCTGCCTTCCGGCAGCGGCCAAGACTGCTGCTCCGAAGCGACGAAGAACGGGGACGCCATCAGCGAGCAGTGGGGATTCAATTCGTTAAAATGAAGCGAAGCCGGAATGGTCCGGTTACGCAT
The DNA here is from genome assembly GCF_004000825.1 of Paenibacillus kobensis NBRC 15729. Lineage (GTDB taxonomy): Bacteria > Bacillota > Bacilli > Paenibacillales > Paenibacillaceae > Paenibacillus_T > Paenibacillus_T kobensis. The sequence continues at coordinate 86,550 of NZ_BILZ01000005.1, forward strand.
ACTGACGACGAGCTTAAGAAGCCCCGCTATGCCAGCCGCCGCCTCCAAATGTCCGATATTGGTTTTAATAGAGCCTAATCCGCAGTAAGGCTCGGAAGGCGCATCCGCTTCCGGCCGCGACAGCTTCGCGAACGCTTCCTTCAACCCGCCGATTTCGACAGGATCGCCTAATGAGGTTCCCGTGCCATGGGTTTCGATATACCCGACCGACTCCGGAGCAAACCCGGCCTTGCGGAAAGCCGCCGCAACCAAATCAGCCTGCTTCGCCGGATTCGGAACGGTCAGTCCGCCAGCCTGGCCGCCATGATTGACGGACGATCCTTTGATGACGGCAAGTATGGCATCCTTATCCCGCAGCGCTTGATTCAGCGGCTTCAGCAGCACCATCGCCGCTCCTTCTCCGCGCACGTAACCGTTCGCTTCGGCATCGAACGTTCTGCAAGCCCCGTCTTTCGAAAGCATCCCGGCCTGGTAATAAGTGATGCTGTTGGCAGGGTGGCACATCAGATGGATGCCGCCGACGAGCGCCTGCTCGCATTCTCCATCATTCAAAGACCTTACCGCCTCGTGAATCGCTACAAGCGAGCTGGAACACGCTGTATCAATCTGAAGACTCGGTCCGTGCAAGTTGAAATAGTACGAGATACGATTCGGAAGCGCCGCCATGGATGCACCGGGTCCGTAATACGCACCGTGTTTATCCAGAAGCTTCTGGTAGTCGGAGCCGCTGGCGCCAATGAAAACCCCCGTACCGCTTCCCGCCATTTTTCTGGCCGGATAACCCGCGTTCTCGAAGCACTCCCAAGTCAACTCAAGCAGCAGCCGCTGCTGCGGGTCGATAAGCTCCGCTTCCTTGGGCGATATCCGGAAGAACGACGGGTCGAAGCCCGAGATATCTTCTAAATAGCCGCCTCTGTCGATTCCTTGATGGGTATGCTCCGGATCGATGTGATCCGGCCACTCCCATCTTCCGGCCGGCATCCGCCCGACAGCGTTCGTCCCCTCATTCAACAAATCCCACAACTGATCCAGGCTGGCGACGCCGCCGGGAAGCCTACAAGCAGCAGCGACGATCGCGATCCCATTGCCCTGCGATACTTCGCCGTCCTCCGAGACATCTTGGCGACTATTCAATTCATCCGCCTGATCCGCGAAGTCGGCATTCGTGACGGCGACTTCCTCTTCGACCTGCCGTTCTTGCCCGGCAGCCCGTTCTTCCAAGAAATTGATAATCAGCTGCGGCGTATTATATTGAAAGAAAAAAGCAGGCTCCAGAACGATGGAATACTCGTGGCTGATCCGTTCGTTCAACTCCAGCAGATCCGCCGAATCGAGCCCCATCTCCATTAATGGACGATCGATGGAGTACGCATCTCCGTTCCCCAAGACGAGACGAATGACCTTCGATACGTAATCGCGAATTTCCCCTTGGCCGAAAGCGCCGTTCCTTCCCGTGGAAGACTTCTGCACACTTGGTACAGGAAGAGCCTTCTCATCATGCAGCGTCTGCGCCGTCTGCGGCATCTGCTTCTGCTTCTGGCGCCGCTGCTGCAGATCATATTCGATCCAGACCCCGTGTCCCTCGTTCATCGTGTCCAGCGGGCGGTAACCCGGGATCAGCTCCTTAATGTCGGCCCCGTGCCATTCGTGAAATCTCAAATTCATATCGACCGGGCTGCCATGCTCATTGCGAAGCCGGATATAATCCTTCAGCGAAACGCCGTATTGCGGGGAGTAATTTTTGCATCGGGTTATTCCTGCCACGGTATGCACGCCGCTGATGAGGCTGCTGCGCAATAGCATAAACTCGAGCAGTTGATCTCCCATATTCCGGTGCTGCATTTCGGGCAAAATGTTCAGGCCGAGCAGTTGGATCACCGGTCCGTCCTTCTTATACAGCTCTTCCAAACGATCGAAAGACGCCCGTCTAAGATGCTCGGCTGCACCGATGCGCTGGGAATAGACGGCGCCGACAATTCTGCCTTCGGATTCAAGCACCAGTTGACCGGCCGGGTCCTGTTCCCATCGGTGAAGGATGGCAGAGGGAGACGTTCGAAGACCCGGGTCCCAGCACGCCTCTTCCAGCTCGATCAAGGCAGGCATATCGTCCCGGCGGGCGTAGCGGATCGAATAGTCTCTCCGTTCGAACAAATTGAGCGTGATGCGTCCGAACGGCATCGTCTTCGGATATTTGCGGAAGAAGCCGGAGTTCGGAAACAAGCCCGTCTCGGACGCCGCCATCAGGAACCGCTCCGCTCCGACCAGCAGCTGCTGGGAGAAGCCATGATACGCATCGAAATGCAAGCTTTCGCATTTGCTCATATAAGCGCGGACCGTCTGCGGCTCTAAGCAATGCACCTCCAGAATGATCATGCCATGCTTGCCCATAACAGAAGACCAGCGGTCCAAATGTTCGACCAAGCTTTGAATCACATTCACAGCCGGTATTTCATTGCCTTCCGAATCGACATAAGGCTCATCATAACGAACCGATGAACGCTCTTCGGCAGACACTGTATCTGCTGGAGGCAAGTAAGGACGGTCATGATCCAGAAACGAACGGACGTGGAGAATTTGTTCCGGATCGTCGATGCCAAGCTCTTTGAGATCTTGGATAACCTGTTGCGGGTCTCCGATATTTCCCTTGAGCACGAGATAATCCGTATCCTGCAACGTTCGGCTCGTCGCCTCCAGCGCCTTCTCGTTGAAGTCGATGCCGATCAGCTTGAGGGGATGTTCCTGCAAATAACGGCCGCGAACCGATTTATCCCGGATGATGTCAACCATCTTCTTAAGCAGCGACCCGTCTCCGCAGCCCATGTCGGCGATATATCTCGGCTGCTCTGCCAATGGCTCGCGGTTGAAGATCGACAGAACGATCTCCTCCATATCGGAGAAGTACTTCTCATGCTGAAACCCGCTTCCCACGACGTTGAGCAACCGGTCGACGTGCAGCTCATGCCCCGCTTCGTCGCGTCCGAATATAGGCTTGCAGTCTCCGAACAAAATCTCGTCCATACTCATCAGCATCGGACGATAAGAGGCTACCGTTGCGGTAATAAAAATGCGGTCCGCCATGAATCGGCCTGTATCCGTCAGCCGGTCTCCGTCTGCGGCTTGCATCAACCAGCCCTGCTGCGCAAAAAATTGCCGGATCTCCTCGCGAGCGCGAGCACCGATGTTGCTTAGCTGCAATTTACTCGCGTCTGCCTCGGAGTTAAGCTGTCCGTTTTCTTTCAGCGCCAAGAGCAGCGGCATGGCAAGCATGCCATCCATGAACCGGGCCATGACAGGATCTTGCAAGTCCCACTGCCGCTGCGACAAGGTGATCCATTGCCCTAACGTGAGCTTGGATTGGTTTCTTCTGAGATACTGCTTCATGGGGAAGGATAACAACGATTCGGCTTCCGCCGCTATGCGCTCATGAGCATCGGACTGAGGCTTGCGGATATAGGCATCCCCTTCGCAGCGCTCTATCCAGTTCATCGATTCGAGCATATGAAGCGCAATGCGCAAGAAACCTTGGTTAGCACCCAGCTTCTCTGCAAGCTCATGAAAAGAAACCGGTTCCGCCTTGGACAACGCCGAGAAAAGTCCTTGTTTGCTGCAGGCCGCGATAACGGGAACGGCCACATATCCATTGCTATAATCGTTCAATATCGTCAACATAGACTATTCGTCCTCCCAAGGAAATTGTCCCTTCTCCACATAGCGGTAAATCTTCTCCAGATTCCGGGAATCCGAGAACACCTTCTCATTAGCCGCCAAAGCCAATGGTTTGGCTTGCGACAACGTGCCGTGCAGCTCGTTCATATACTGCTTATAATGCGCAACCGCTGGCTTAGACAGCTTCTTGAGCCGAAGCAGATGCCTGCGGACAAGCGTTTCGCTGTCACGGCCATAGCCGTCGACGAGCCCCCACGTATGTGCTTCCTGCACGCTAATCGGCTTGGTCATTAAGGTCATATAATGCGCCTTCTGCATACCAGTCCGCCGAACGAGAAAAGGCATCACGCATGCCGGAAACAGCCCGAACAGAAGCTCGGACAAGCTGAATTCCGCTTGCTCATCCGCCAGCACGATATCGCAGGCAGCGGCGAAACCTACGCCACCGGCATTCGCTTTGCCTTTGACATGTGCGATCGTAACGTAAGGACCGGAAGAGAGCAGCTGCCACAGGCTGTACAGCGGTTCCGGCCGGTTGTCCAGCGGCTCCCCGGAAGAGAGCTTCGCATGAATACCGTTGAAATCGGCGCCCATGCAGAAAACACCGTCCAAGCCTTCCAATACGATAATTGCCGCCTGCTCCTCGCAGAGCGAGAGCGCATGAGCGCATTCTTGGACCAGTTGGTCGCTTATCGTATTACCGGCTTCCGGACGGTGCAGTTGGAGATAGCATACTTGCCCCTCGAATCGAACCTTTATCGTGTCGTACTTCATGAGCTCCACCGGTATTCCCGATGATATTCGCGGATTTCATTCAAGATGAGCCGCTGCTTCCCGCGGCAAGACTCGTACGCGCCCGGCAGTACACCGGGGTCAATCTTCTTGTTGCGCGTACCGAACCGAAGCGCGAGACTGTGATCGAACAACGATTCATATTCATCGATCGACAACGCGTAACGTTCGTCGAGCTGGCGTCCGATCATGAAGCCGCGCTGAAGCTGCTGCCCGTTCGATGCGGCGACTCCGCTGAAAAACTCGGAGCAGCAGCCGGAGCCATAAGAGAAGCATCCGATTCGCTGCGGCGTATCGAACCTTCCGTTATCGAGCGTGCTCGCTAATGAAAGCAGTGCCGTCGCGCCCATAATATTGCCGACTCGCTGGCAATAAATCATGCCCGGCAAGACGCGCTGCTCGAAATCGGTTTCAATCTCGGGCGGCTTCGCCTTGGCGAGTTTGCGCATCATCGACCGATGCGCGCCTTTCACCATGCCTCCGAAAGGCGTATGGAAGGCCAGATATTGAAACGTCTCCTTGTAATCCGCTTCCGGTACCCTCTTCTTATATTCCCGGAACGTCTGCTCGCAGCAGTCAAGATAAGACATTAAGGACAAGTCGGCGTCGCCGGCTTCGCTGTCGGGAACCGGGCGGCAGCTGTCCATCACTTCATAGCCGTAGTAGCCGCTGGCTCCTACGTCGATCTGAAAGACATGCGGACGGGCACTGACCAAGGCGGCTACTGCTCCCGCACCAGCGCTTGGCTCTGCGAACGACCAGTCGGCCGTCAGCTCTTCTCCCGCCTCTACCGTCATGAACCGGGAAATATCCGTCGCGACGACCAGCGCCTTCGCACCTGGCGAAGCTTGGGAGAGAACGAAGCTGATAGCCGTCTGCAATCCCGCAATGCCCGAATAACAAGCCTGCTTGATCTCGAATAGCCGGCAGTTCCGGTTGAGTCCCAAATAATGATGCATATATGTACTAATCGATTTTCCGAAATCGATGCCCGACTCCGTACAGGCGACTAGCAGCTCAATTCGATCCTTCTCCTCGGGCGTCAAGGCATCGACAATAGGTTTGGCCGCATTCACTCCGAAAGTAACCGGATCTTCGAACGGAAGGGCGACCGCCTTTTGCTTCATCATCAGATTCTCGAACCGGGCCGTATCCAATCCGCGATGCTTCGCCAGCATCATCACGTCCAGAAACGCAGTCCCTCCATAGACGTTCATTGCTTCAATCCCGACAAGCATCCTCAATTCGCCCTTTCTACTTTAAGTTTCCTCGTATCGGCTAATGCATATGGCCGTATTGATCCCGCCGAAGCCCATACTTAAATTCAGTGCATGCCCGATTTCGTGATGAACCGGACGGTCGCGAACCCACTTGAATGAATCGTCCATCGGATCCAGCAGGTTTCTTGACGGATGCAGCCGCGACTGCTGCATCTGCAGCAGCGTCGCAACAATTTCTACCGCTCCGGCAGCTGTCAATCCGTGGCCGGTTATTGATTTGGTCGCATTCAAATAAGCATGGGACAAGCCCGAGTCCCGCAGCGCCCGCAGCTCTGTCTCGTCGCCGATCGGCGATCCAGTGCCGTGCGGGTTCACGTAATCGATCGCCTCCGCTTGCAGTCCCGAATGCTCCAATGCTCTAGAGATGGCTCGGCATTCCCCTTCGTACGAAGGGTTCGGATTCCGGTTGCCGTCCATCCCCAACGCCCATCCCGCGACAGCCGCATACGGCTTGGCATTCCGCCGCTCGGCGGAGGACGCTTTCTCGATCACGACCACGCCGCAGGCTTCTCCGTAAATAAATCCGTCCCGCTCCCGGTCGAACGGTCTGCACGCTTCATCCGGCTTATCCGCGAACCGGTCGGACCCCATCGCCCCCAGAGCGCGCAGCGCCTGGCACTCCCAATACGAAATGTCCATCAATGCTCCGGCGGCAATACACACGTCCACCTGTCCCGACAGGACCGCTTCGGCAGCGCGAATAACGGCAAGTTGACCGCTAGCCGAAGCCCCCCCGACCGTATAGGCGAACCCTTGTATGCCGAACTGTTCTGTACACAAGCCGCATAGATCGGTATCCATGAAGGAAAGTCCGTAAGTTGGCGTGAGATACGGCAGCCGGCCGTCGTAGCGGCGATAAACCTCGATTTGCTCCCTCTGCTGAACATTCGAGCCCCCGATCACCAGTCCCACCCGTTCAGACGGGACGCCGTCCAAGGACGCATCGCTCCAAGCCTCGTGCAGCGAAGCCAGCATCGCCTGCCCGGACAAGGAGGCTGATCGAAGCAGACGCTTCGACAGCCCTTCAGGGAAAGTCAGGGATTCGATTTGCGCTCCGATGTAAGAAGTTCCATTCTGCCGCCCGGGACGCGTCATGATGTTGAATGCATGCCGGCCCTCCATCAGCGAGGAGACGAATGCTTCCTTCCCTTGACCAACGGCCGATACGACTCCGACTCCCGTAATGACGAGATTATGCCGACCGGAGCTTCTCATACAGCACATCGACCAGCTCTCCTATATTTTTAGCACCGAACAGCTCCACCCGGGGAACTTGCAAGGAAAGGGCTTCCATCGTCAACGCGACGATTTCGGCCCGGTCGACGGAGTTGGCGCCCAGGTCGGCAAGACGTTCGCTCGGCTTGAAAGCATAACCCTCCAGCTCGGGGATGACTTCGCATACATGCCGGGCTACAAGCGCAAAAATATCCTCTTTGTTCATCGTAATCACGTATCCTTTCATTCTCATATAATTTGCTATGTTATCCGATCAGCATCTGAATCCGGTCGTTCAACAGCCGGGCGGTCTCATTCATCAGAAGCAAGCCGATCTCATCGGCATGGCGGCTTCGCCAATCTTCCAGCTCCGTTCCCTTCACCCATTGGTTAAAGGCGCCTAATGCCGGCCCCGAACGAATCTGGTAATTGACGACTTGCTCCTGATTCCCCTGTAAAGCGTGGCTTGCGCCTTGCTTCAGATACCATCTGAAGATCTCTGCCATTTTTTGCTTCGGATTCCGCTCCAGCTTCTCGATATCTACGCGCGGCAATCCTTCTTTCAACTGCCCGTATATCTGATCGAAGGACCGGTAGAAGTAGCTCTCTTGCAGCATCCTTCTGTTCTTGTCGTCGATCTCCTCAAGCGAATTGTAAATCCGGTACAAGTCGTACAGTTTGTTCGCCCGCGCAGGGTATAGTACGCCCCGCTTCAGCATATGGGCTTTGACTCCGATCTCGAACAAGTCCCCGGAAGGCGCGTATTGGAAGTCTTGCACGTTCGCCTGCTGCAGCAGATCTTTCGCCGATTCGCTTAAGTTGGCTTCTGCCGTCAATTGATTGATCGAACCCGTCACGATAAAATCCGCGCCCAGCATGAAGGACGCTGCCGCTGCTTCCGGCGTCCCGATTCCGCCTGCCGCGCCGATGCGAACCTTACAGGCGTAGTTGAATCGTTCCGCCATCCGATCGCGCATCCTGACGATGGCCGGCAGCAGCGCATATGGCGAGCCCCCGTCCGTGACGCCTGCCGAATCGCATTCGACGCACAGATCATCTGCAAGAGGGACCTGACGGAGCAATCCCGCTTGCACCGGCGTGAGCACGCCTTCGGCTACCCATTCCGTAAGCATCGGCTCCGGTACGGGGCTTAAGAACAATTCCGCAACCTCAGGACGGGAAACTTTCGCTATTATTTTGTTGCCGGCAACAACATGCCCCTCTGCGCTGCGCCTCAGCCCATTCGCACGGTACTTTGCCAGTGCGCGGGTTACGCCGAGGAACGAAGAAGCCTCCATGATGCGGACTCCCTTGGCAAGCAGGAGATCGACGAGTCGCTCTTCCTCCTGGGCCGGCCTATTGAGACGATGCACGATATTAACCCCGAAAGACTCACGGCCCGTTAGCCGGGATCGAATCTCTTCGACGGCCTGCGCGACCCGTTCTAACTCAAGCCCATCGGAGCCGTAAAACCCGAGCATGCCTGCTTTCCCCATTCGAACGACCATGTCGGCCGATGCGATTCCCATATGCATCCCGCTCTGCACATAGGCATACTTCAACCCGTAATCCCGCCGGAACGCCTCGCTGCCTAAAGTTGAAGGCACAATGCCTGGACGCTCTCCCGTTATCTCCTCGGCAGCCTCCGTTATCGCGGAGTGCTCCACCGGCACCGGTATCGGCGCTTGCACCGGAACCTGCTCCACCTGGACGGCCCCCGTTGGCGCAGCTTCCTCTTCCGTTATGATCAGCGGTCCTGCCTCCGCCTTAATGCGCCGGATCAGTCCGGTCAGTACATTGCCCGCCCCGATTTCCGCGAATGTCTCTTCCCCGAGTCCGAGCATATAGCGAACGCTTTCGGTCCATCTGACCGGACGAGTTATCTGTTCCACCAAATTTCTCTTCATGTCCTCATGTCTGTAGGGACGCGCATACACATTGGATATGACCGGAATTTGCAATTCCTTGAACCGGAAGGCCGTTATAAAGTCCTCGAACTGCCTGGCAGCCCCTTCCATGTAACGGGAATGAAAAGCCCCGCTCGTCTTGAGAATCGAGTACATCGCTACTCCGGGCTCTGATTCGAATAGTGCTTGCGCCGCTTCGATATCCGTTCTCGGTCCGGATATGACGATCTGCTTCGGCGAATTGAGGTTGGCCATATCAATGCTGGACAAGCCGTGCTTCCGCAGCACGCTCGACACCTCTTCTTCGGTCAGGCCGATTACCGCCGCCATGCCGCCTCCGGCAGCACGGCCCATCAGTTCCCCTCTCTTCTTCACCAGCTCAAGCCCGGTCTCGAAATCGAATGCTCCCGCAGCAAAGAGGGCATTGTATTCCCCCAAGCTATGGCCTGCCGCATAACGCAGCGTTATCCCATCATCCTTTACTCTCTTCAAATAGCCCATTGCATTGACAACGAATAAAGCGGGCTGGGTGAAGGCGGTCTGGTTCAACCTCGAGCCGGATTCCTCCAAGCACAGTTCGCGGATTGAGTATCCGAGAATCGCATCGGCTTGGGCCGTCAATTCGGGATACTCGTCGAATAATGCTCCTCCCATGCCTTGCTTTTGAGAACCTTGACCAGGAAATACATAAGACACCATATTACCGATCTTCCTTTCCGATGAGTAATCGATTCTGGTTCTGGATGGAAGCGAACCGTCTCCTGAGCCGGTTAATATCGATTGACAGCTCGACATTACCGGGATACGTGATCGAGCACCTGTAATCTTCCAGCCAAAAAGATAGTGCCTTATAAATGGGAAAATGCACGAAGGAACTGATATAACAGGACTCCCCAGCCTCGATGCACTGAACCTCGAACAGCTCTGCCGGAACGGTGAAACCTGTTTTTAACGCTTTGGACAACGATTCCTTCACCGTCCAGAGCAGCAGTGCACCGTCTTCCGGGTCCGGCAGCCGGGCGGACAGCTGCTGCTCCCCTTGCGATAGCTGGTTCTCGAATACCGTCTTGTGCTTGCTCTCTCGTCTCTCGATATCGATTCCCGCCATGATGCCCTCAGAGAAAGCCAACGCAGCACCCCATTCGTGGCTATGGGAAATGCTGGCCTGCACGTTGGGAGAAGGGCATCGTACGACCGGTTGTTGAAAAACACCATTGCCGATGCCGATCTCACGTGGATCGGGAACGTTCGCCAATACAGCGACCGCTGTCTTGGCGGCATATCGCCCCAATAAGTAGCTAGCCTTCCTTCTCTCGAATTCCAGCTTGCTATAATAACCTTGCTCAAGATCATGCAGAAAGGACGTATCGTGAGAGCCGTCCTTAGCCCGAAAGCTTCGCTGATGGCAGAAGCTGATGACCGCTTTCTCTTCCATTTCCGCTGATCTCAAAGCAATGGAATCGGTATAGAAATACGCGTTCTCGACAGGTTCGCTAACGTTAACGATGAGCGACAATCCTTTCCCGGTAAAATAAAAAGACAAGACATCTGCATGTCTAGTCTTCATGGCCATCCTATTCATCGGAATCGCAACAGAGCATAGCTTCGCCCTTTCATGCTTCCTATAATGAAGCACTACAATTTCTTCATATTTCCAACCGGAACCCGTACAACGTGCCGAAACATCGGTTATACAGCTTGCAGTTATTATAGGCATAGGCAAACCTTATTCAAGGCTGTGATTCCTATCCGGCTCCAACACGATAATCCCTAAGTCAATCGTCCGCTCCCCGCCAAATAAATTCAGGCTGACCTTCGCCCGCCGTTTACGTTTGTCGACCTTCTTAACGATCCCTTCCTTTCCAGTTAACGGGCCCGAAACCACATTGATGCGCGAGTTCTCGAAGTAGACCTTGGAATTCTCCACGACATCGTCATGATCAAGCAGTCCCAATATAGGGCTGATCTCTTCTTCCGGCACTTGTTTAAAATATTGCTCTTCAACTTCCTCTGGGTGATCCGAATCTTGATGATGATGTATTAAATCCTTACGGCCGCAATAATTCAACAGCCGATAAATATATGGGTTGGTCTGAAGGATATAGTACGTGGCGTAATTCATTTGAGTCTGAATAAACACATAGCCAGGGAACAACACTCTTTCGACGAGATCGATATGGCCGGCTTTTCGTTCCGAAATTTGCTTCTTAGGTACGACGCACCTTAATAGATCTCCGGAGAATAGCCGTTGAAGAGAAGACTTCACTCGGTCTTCGCTGCCGTTTCGAACAAATAAAACGTACCAGCCCATATATATCCTCCAAAAATGTATTAAACAGGATCAATAATGTATTAAACAGGGTGTCAATTTACTCATCATATACCAAACGTCACAAGCCTCCAACAGACCGTTGAACTATCCTGTTTCCCTGCTTCTTTATGATCATGTCCTTCCTAAAAAGCAAAGGATGCGCCTATGATAATGGACTCATATTTTACAGACCCTTCCAACTTTCGACGACAAACGATAGAACGAAGACGATGCCGTGAGAAGCATTCTCTTCATCTGCCTCGTCTGTCAGACCGGAATAGGAGGACAGCACCAATTGTATTTTTTACATTGACACCCATGTCAGCCAAAAGATATACTTTGTTCACTGACACTCGTGTCAATTCAAGAAAGGAGTGCAAGGCCGAATGTCGCCACGCTCGAAGGAACAGCATGAGAAAATACGCGAGGAACGTATCGAACAGATTCGCAAAGCGTTCTCCGAGGTCTATTTGGAGAAGGGGCTGCAAGGTACGGATATGGGTGACGTCGCCAAGAAAGCCGGCATCTCCCGCGCTCTCGTGTATTACTACTACAAAGATAAAATGGATTTGTTCCAGGGGATGTTTCTGGAATATTTCGAAGCGGCTAGAGACTACGTCAGCGATTCGTTGCTGACGGACGAAGAACCGCTGATCCGGCTTGAACGTTATGCAAGATTTTATCTCGAAACAGCCGTGACGATGCCCCGCCGCATCTTCCTGTACCGCAACATGCTCAACGATATGCCGCTAGTCTTCGGCGAGCAGGCGCAAACCTTGTATCAACAGTTCAGCGACATCATCCATAGCCCGCTCCAGCGTACGGTCGAGGAAGGCATTCGCTGCGGCCGCCTGATTGAGGCCGATCCGTCCTTGCTCGCGCAGACCTTCTGGGGCGGCGTTGCCGGAGCGATGCTGGAGCTTGCGAAGCGCCATCAGCCAGAGGAAGAGATGCCCGCGCTTGTCGAGCAGGCACTGTTGATTATTTTTACGGGAATCAAAAAATAACCGGTTACAGAGGTGGAAGATGGAAACTTTGAGTCCTAAACGGTTGTATTGGACGTTAGGGGCGCTTCTTGTCGGATTGTTCTTGGCCTCACTCGATCAGACCATTGTGTCGACCGCTCTGCCGACGATCGTGCAGAAGCTCGGTGGACTGGAGCATATTTCGTGGGTCTTTACGGCGTATATGCTGACATCGACGGCTATTATGCCGATCGTAGGCAAGTTGTCCGACATGTACGGCCGCAAAGCCTTTTATATGACGGGTCTTCTCGTATTTCTGATTGGCTCCACCCTATGCGGCGCTTCGCAATCGATGGCGCAGTTGATCGCATTCCGCGGACTGCAAGGAATCGGCGGCGGCATGATGGCAGCCAACACCTTTACGCTTCTCTTTACGCTCATGCCGATCGAGAAGATTGCCCGCGTTCAGGCGTTGTTCATGAGCGTGCTGGCCATGTCGTCCGTGCTCGGGCCGAGCATCGGAGCCTTCATCACCAGCAACTGGGACTGGAGAATGAATTTCTTTATTAACGCGCCGCTCGGGCTTGTCGCTCTAATCGTGCTTGGCTTGGCGATGACGGAGAAGAAACCGGATAAGACGATACGGCTGAAGATCGATTATACCGGCGCAGTTCTGCTCGTAACGTCCACCGTATCCTTCCTGCTTGCACTCAAAATGGGAGGCACGAACTATGCATGGAGTTCTTGGGAAATTATCGGACTATTCGCGCTAGGGGCTGTCGCACTGACGGCATTCCTGCTCGTCGAACGCCGGGCTGCTGAACCGATTTTGCCGCTTGGCATGTTCAAGAACCGTACCGTTGCCGGAACGGCCAGCGTTACATTCGTACAAGGCATTGTGTTGTACGGCGCAATGCTGTACATCCCGATCTTCGTGCAAGGCGGAATGGGCGGCGATGCAACGGATGCGGGTAACGCGATGACTCCGATGATGCTGGCGGTAATGGCAGGAGCTTCATTATCGTCCATTCTGATGCGCATGCTGACATGGCGCGCTTCTGCCCTGCTGTCGATGGTGATTGCCGGTGCAGGACTTTATATTATTACGCTGCTGCCGCTTGAAGCCGACAAATGGGCGATCCGCAGCGACATGGCGTTGATTGGACTTGGAATCGGCATTCTTATGCCGATCGCCCAGACCGCTGTCTCGACATCGGTCGATCCGCGTTTCCAGGGCGTCGCGAACTCGACGGTGACGTTCGCCCGCAACGTAGGCGGCGTGCTGGGTTCCGCTATAATGGCCGCGGTGGTCAACCGGCATATGACTTCTTCGATCAACAGCCATATCCAACAGCTCGGATTGCCGCCGGATCAGCTCAAGCTGTTATCGAATCCGGAGGTGCTGCTGCAATCGGAAGGAAAGGCTCCTGCCGCGGTCGTCGCGATGATGAAGAACGTGCTTGCCGACGCCATCCATGTTGGCTTCTGGTTTCTCGTCATTGCCGCTCTCGTTGGCATTGCCGCCGCCTCGTTCATGGGCCGCGCCCGGTATATGAAGAAGGTGTCAGGTCATGCAGAGCAAAGCAGCAGCACCTCTTCGCTTCACTAATTAATAACCCGGCAGCATTCTTACAGCCGATAGGATTGATTATTCGATTTGCCCCCACTATAATGAACGAATAATGACTACTAAAACGTTTTCGTTCGAGGTGGAACATGCAAATTACTAACCCTGTCATTAAAGGCTTTTATCCGGATCCTAGCATTTGCAAAGCAGGCGATACGTACTATTTGGCTTGCAGCTCCATGCAATACTTTCCTGGCGTCCCGTTGTTCGAGAGCAAAGATCTGATCAATTGGCGGCCGATTGGGCATGCCCTAACCCGGAGAAGCCAGATTATGCTCGATAAAGTAAACAGCTCGGGCGGCGTGTTCGCTCCAACCCTTCGGTACAACGATGGACGATTTTATATGACGACGACGAATGATACGACTCGCCAAAATTTCTTTGTATGGACGGACGATATTTATGGAGAATGGTCCGAACCGATCTATATCGATCAGGGAGGCATCGATCCGGATCTGTATTTTGAAGACGGTAAAGTCTACTTCATGAGCAATGGCTCGGACGACAATGGACGCGGCGTGATCCTCCAATGCCAGATCGACATAGTTACCGGACAAAAGCTGACGCCAAGCCGTCCGCTGTGGCAAGGGACTGGCGGCCGTTTCCTTGAGAGCCCGCATATGTACCTCATGAATGGCTGGTACTATTTGATGGCAGCTGAGGGCGGTACGGAATTTGGCCATATGGTGACATATGCTCGAAGCAAGTCGCTCCATGGACCTTTTGAACCTTACCCTCACAACCCGGTGCTGACCAACCGGAATTTAGGCGGGTACGAAATTCAAGCCGTCGGACACGGCGACCTGATCCAAGACCAAGGCGGAAACTGGTGGATCTTCCATCTCGGTTTTCGTCAGATCGGCAAGTGGATTCCTTACCATCATCTCGGACGGGAAGTGTTCCTCGCCCCGGTTACGTTCCGTGAAGATGGATGGTTTACGGCTGGCCACAACGGAACGACGGTGACTTCCTTCGAGACCAACCGGATTCCGGAGCATGTTGTTCAGCAAGAACAAAAGGTTTATACATTTGAGAATACAACCTGGGCTATCGATTGGTGTTACCTTCGTCATCCGCATGATCAGAACTACAAGCTTCACAACGATCGTCTCACGCTTACGGGAACCGAAGTAACGCTCGATCAAGCAGACTCCCCAACGTTTATTGGCATTCGCCAGAAAGATTTTAACGCCAGCGTGGCTTGCAACGTTGCGCTGACGCAGAGCGGCGAAGCCGGCATCACTTTGTATATGGACGAGAATCATCATTACGACTTCGCGATCCGCCACGCGGACGACCAGTACGAGGTCATTCTGCGTCTGAACATCGGTGACATTAAACATGTGCAACAAACGGTGCCGATCGGTACGAATTCACAAGTACAGCTGCTCGTCGAGGCAAGTCATGAGCGCTACACCTTCTCGTTCCAACTCGATGATGGTCAGAGCTTGGAGCTTGGCACGGCACAGACGAAGTATCTGTCATCCGAAGTGGCTGGCGGATTCACGGGCGTCATCATCGGCTTGTATGCCGTTCACGAGGATGCCGAAGCTCAATTCTCTAGCTTTGTATGTGAATATCAATAGTTTCCTAATGAGGCTGTCTCAACAGTGTTCGCAAGATATGAGCACGTCCCCATTTACACACGAAAGGACCTCAGATTCCACTGCAGAGTGGGAGGCTGAGGTCCTTTTTCTCGAAAAATTTCAGTTCTAAGCGGGGGTTTCAAAAAGCATAATTAGGGTTTGAGACAGCCCCATGCATACTCATACTGCGGCTATCTTCGACGGCGACTTCGCTAATACTCGAGGGAAACTACTGTTGGCCTCATTGTACTCCATACAATGAAATAGCCTCGTATTGTATGTAACGAGTGAGTTCGTTGCATAACGTACAATAGATAAGTGCGGATGGATGCAGTATGAAAGCGATTTGGCGGTTAAGCCACTCTGTCCGTTGTATAGAATACAATGAAACACTTTTCGCGCTTATCTCTTCATTATTTCATTGCACATTATGCAATGAACAATCCGGACGCTCGCAGCCTCTTACCTCTCCCGATGTCATGAGAGATGCCGCCATCCCCGTTAATCTCTGTCATGCTGTTTATCTTCGTCGTGCTTGCCCTTCTTGCCTTCCTCTCGGTCCTTCCCTTTTTTCTTCTCCTTCTCGCCCTCTTTTTCTTTTCCTTTGCCCTTTTCTTTCTCATTATGTTTGTCTTTCTTCTTCGCTTGGCCGCGGTTGTCTTCCTTAATGCCAGCGCCTTTGTCCAACTTCAATCCTTTGGC
This sequence comes from Paenibacillus kobensis NBRC 15729, assembly GCF_004000825.1. Lineage (GTDB taxonomy): Bacteria > Bacillota > Bacilli > Paenibacillales > Paenibacillaceae > Paenibacillus_T > Paenibacillus_T kobensis. The sequence continues at coordinate 102,601 of NZ_BILZ01000005.1, forward strand.
CACAGGGAAACGCTCTGCAGGCAGTCCGTTCAGCGCTTCGCTCATTAATGCTTGAAATACAGCTGCGGCTGCCTTTGAAGTAGTCGTTAAATAACCATCTGTCTTCGGATTGTCGTAGCCTAGCCATACGGCTCCCGTCAGTTGCGGCGTATAGCCGACGAACCAATTGTCCATGGCACCTGCCCCTCCGGTGCCTGGCATCTCGGTCGTGCCGGTCTTGCCGGCAATTTCTCGTCCTTCGATTGCAGCCGCCTGGCCAGTCCCGTCCTCTACGACTCCCCTTAACATTGCTGTCATCGTTCGAGCTGTGTCTTCAGCAATAACGCGAGTCCCCTGCTCGGCATCGCCGGATCTTGACGCAATAACGGTCCCGTCAGCCGACTCGATGCGCAAGATCGCATGGCCATCCATTCGAATCCCGTCGTTTGCGAACGTACCGAACGCTTCGGCCATCTGAAGTGGAGAAACCCCGCTCTTCAAGCCGCCTAAAGCGAGCCCGAGATTGCGGTCCTCCGATGTAAGAGGAATGCCGAACCGAGTCGCGGCCTCTACGCCCTGGTCAATTCCGAGTTCATTCAACATCTTCACTGCCGGAATATTGTAGGAGTGAATGAGCGCCTCATACATCGATACCTCGCCATGAAACTGCCCGTCGGCATTTTTCGGCGCGTAATCGCCAAATTGGACCGGTTCATCCGTTATTCGGCTATCGGGACGATATCCATTCTCCAGTGCCGGCGTGTATACCGCTATCGGTTTCATCGTGGAACCTGGCTGCCTTTTTAATTGCACAGCGCGGTTAAAGCCGCGAAAAGGTTGTGCGCCCCTTCCGCCCACGAGCGCTTTAATTCCGCCGGTTCGAGGATCAACCAGTACCGCACCGGCCTGTACCGGCGCGTCGTGCATGCTTGCAGGGAACAATTGATCCTCTCCCGCAACACGTTCCGCTGCTTCTTGCATATCCGGATTGAGCGCCGTATAGATCCGCAATCCGCCATGCAGCACATCATTCTCCGTCAATCCGTACTCCTCCACGGCTTCGCGGATTACCTGGTCCGTATAGTACGGATAACGGATCGCTTCCGAGCGGTTCGGTTTGGAATCCCGAAGTGTTAACGGTTCCTTCACCGCTGACTCATACGCCGATTTCTCGAGCAACCCCTGATCCTTCATAAGCGCTAATACCGTATCCCGACGCTCGGTCGCCTTCTCGGGACGTTTATAAGGAGACAAGACGGAAGGAGCTTTGACGAGTCCCGCCAGCAGAGCCGATTCGGCCACCGTCAATTGTTCGACCGGTTTGCCGAAGTAGACGTCCGCGGCACGCTTAATTCCCCAGGCTCCTTCGCCGAAATAAATTTGGTTCAAGTACATCGTAATAATTTCATCTTTGCTGTATTGCTTCTCGATCTTGCCGGCCAGCAGCACTTCGTTCCACTTCCGCCGCCATGTTCGTTCATGAGATAAGAATACATTTTTCGCAAGCTGCTGAGTGATGGTGCTTCCGCCTTGCACCGTATGTCCTGCTGCTGCATTACGGATTAAGGCCCGGCCAATTCCCCACACATCCATCCCCTGATGCTCGAAAAATCGGCGGTCCTCGACCGCCACCACCGCGTTGATCAGAGACTTCGGTATCTCTTCAAAGGCAACGGGCTCGATCTCGTTCAGGGAAATGGTCACGGCTTCCTGCCCTTTCTCGTCATACAAGATTGTAGCGGAAGGCAGCGGCTTCTCAAGCAGCGCAACGTCTTGCTGTGCCACCAGCACGCGAAGGCCTATCCAACAAGAAAGGATGAGCAGAAGCAAGCATACTCCCGCTCCGACCGTTATTTTTCTCCAAGGTGCCCCGCGGCGTTTGCGGGTTCTGGTTGTCGCTATCATCTGTAAAGCCCTCCAAGTTACATCAAGTTACACAGATAAGTATTCGGAGGCGCTTAGTGATTTGAGTCAGTCATCACGAAAAAGCAGGTGGCTGCTTAAAGGGCGGTTCCATGGTTACATTCGGCAAATTTCTTTCGGGCAGTTCTCGCAATGGCATTCCGTTCGAAGATATTCGAGGTTCTTGATCACGACATGACCATCGTGGTATTCGATCACGTCTTCCTTCTTCAAGTCGCTGAGCATACGGTTCACACTTTCACGAGTGGAGCCGATCATGTCCGCCATTTCGCTGTTGTTAATTCTAAGGTCAATGTGAATGCCATTGTTATTCATGATCCCATATGAATTGCTTAGCCGAATGAGCAAGGAACACAACGCCCCCGATTTGCCGAACAGCATGAGATCCCGAAATTTGGTTTGCGTTAATCGATGCATAAGGCCCATCCATTTCATGAATTCTACGGCAAGATCCCCGTTCTGCCACAGAAGGGCTTCAAGGTCGCTGCGTTGAATAATGCCTACCGTACAATCATGGGTGGCTTCCGCGCTAAAAGTGTGAACGGAGTCCTTGAACGGGTCCACCTGACCAATCAGATCACCTTTTTGATGAAGATATAAGGTTAGCGTCCGCCCGCTATCCGTTTCCTTCGTCGTCTTCACGCGGCCCTCGATAATAAAGTAAAGTTTAGCAGCCGGATCCCCTTCCCAGAAGAGACGGGATCCCTTTCCCATCGATTTGATATACATAATCCGTTCCAATTTCTCAAAACTTTCAGCTGAAAGAATCGGAACCAATCCCTCTGCCCTTTGCTTCGTTACTTCCATCTGTTGTTCCCCCTACCGATCATGTTTTGCGATGTATTCATCATATCTCGTTTCGCATGCATGAACCATCGGGGAGTACGCTGATCTTTATGTCTGCCGAATTGCTTAGAAAGTGAGATACATCACACGATAGACCCCCTCATAAGTTCGTCAGGGATATCCCTTATATTAGCAGGAGGATTGCTCGCGCCACTTCCCAGCCGGGCAAATTAAAAACAGCCCCAGTCCGGTTGAACACCGTACGAAGGCTGCTTTCTAATGCAGAACGATTAAGAATTCATGCCGGATAGCTCGGTAAAACAAACGTAATCTCCGTTCCCTTTCCAATCCCCGATGCAACGGCAAGCTTTCCTCCGCATATCCGTGCACGCTCTTCCATGCTGAATAGGCCGACACCCTTCGATCGAACAACCGGATCAAATCCTGTGCCATAATCCCTGATACTGACCTCCACCTGATCGGGCGTTGCATGAATCGTAACAAACGCTTCGTCAACGTTCGCATACTTACCGATATTGGTTAAGCTCTCCTGGATGATCCTATAGATCGCGGTCTCTTTCTCCGGCTGCAATCGAGTACGCAAGGTGGAATCAAACTGGACTCGAATACCATAATGCTCCGAATAGTTATCAATATAAGTGCGAATAGCCGGAACAACCCCCAAATCGTCCAAAACAGAAGGACGCAGTTCCCAGGCCAAGCCACGGATATCTTCTATAATTTGCGATACATGGCTGCGAACTGCCTTAAGCTCATGATCATCCTGCTTATCGTATAGCATACGGTCCACTTGAATAAGAAGAGAGAATAAACTTTGGCCAATGCCATCATGCAGCTCCCTTGAGAATCGTTTGCGCTCTTCTTCTTGAATTTGCATCATTTGCTTCATTAGCATTTTCAATTCTTCTTCCGCACGTTTCAGCTCGGTTACTTCATTACGTATGGCAAGAAATTGATAAGGCACTCCATCTTGATCAACAAACGGAACAATTGTTGTATTCACCCAGTATAAACCGCCGTCTTTGGCCCGATTCCTTATATCTCCTCGCCACACCTGACCGGCTGATATTGTCGTCCACAGCTGCTGAAAGAAGGCGGCATCATGATAGCCGGAATTGATAATACGATGATCCTGACCAATCAACTCAACCTGCGTATATTTCGAAATTTCACAGAACTTATCGTTAACAAACTGGATTTTACCTTTACGATCCGTCACCGCAACAATCGAGGATTCGTCGAGCGCAAACTTCAGATCCGCCAATTGCTTAAGCGATTGCTTAAGCTCCTCCCTTATTGCGGCGTTCTCAACAGCACTACCTAATTGCTGCAATAACGTCTCCACATTGCCGGCGATGATGTCACTTGGTTTGAGCTTAGCATCACTCATAATTGAGCCATCCCTTCTTCATGGCATACTTTACGAGCTCAGGCCGAGTCTTCAATCCAAGCTTCTCCATAATATTCGCTTTATGCGTTTCGACTGTTTTCACACTAATAATAAGCTGCTCCGCAATCTCCTTGTTACTGTACCCGAGAGCCACATGCGATACGATCTCCTTCTCCCGCTCGGACAAAGTCTCGATTGGCGTCGCATCCCCGTTTCGCATTCGTTCCATATATTCGTTCATAAGCCGTTTCGTCGCCGTTGGATAAAGATAGGCATCGCCGGAGGCAACCGAACGGATGGCGGTAATCAGTTCATCATGCGGTGCGCTCTTCAGCACATAACCCGATGCTCCCGAATGGATAGCTCGGAATAAATACTCGTCATCGTCATGCATCGTTAAGATTAATACTGCGATATGAGGCGCAGTTTCTTTCAACTCTTTGGTCGCGGTTAAACCGTCCTTCCCCTGCGGCATACTCAAGTCCATTAATACGACATCGGGGCTCAGCTCCAAAGCTAGACGAATCCCTTCATTCCCGTCGGCGCCTTCGCCGATAACTTCAATATCCTGTTTGCCGTCCAAGAGCATTCTTAGACCGCTTCGTACTACTGCATGATCGTCCACAACTAATAGCTTTATCATTGCAGCCCTGTCCTTCCATACTAGATTCGGCCTGCTACATCCTACAATTTATCATACAAATAAAAAAGAATCCCATCAATGAGATCCTTCAGTTTCTGCATATAAAGAATAAGGAACTAGGACTTCCCCCAGCTCCTGAGCGCTTTCTTCAAGGGCACTTATCATTTCATTCGAGTAGCTGCGCTCGTCTCTATTCCCTAACATTAAGACCCCCTGAACACCATGGTCTCGAATGATAGGAAAAGCTGCTGCAGATGCAAGACCCTCAGCTAACATGACGGGACAATGTCCGGCCGAATCCTCGGCATTCCTATGACCTATAGCAGGACGCCCCGTGAGAATCGCAGTCCCCGCGATGCCTTGGCCGGCCTTGAGCCTCATCAGCTTATATTTGGAGCTTCTATTCCCGAGTACGATTAACCAATCGTTCCGCCGCTTGCGGCTTCGATCATATAAGCCCAAACCGATAAAATCGCTGGAGGTGCGGATCTTTATCATTTGCAATCTGTTTTCAACCTCATGTATGTCAGCCATAATAACTTCAGGCCTCCCGCTAAACCTTGTATTCCTATTGTAACCTCAGATCAAAGGTTTGTATGTCAGGGATATCCCTGAATAAACAATCAGGGTTCTCGCTAGTATGGATTTCGTAATGAGTTGAGAGCTACTTCCACACTAAGGTATAGACCAGCTGGCTCTTATGATCCTCCGAGATAAACCGGGTTCCATTTAGCCCGTTAATCTCTAATCGAGTACAATCCATTGTGAAGACCGGAATCGAAATATGCTGCGTCAAATTCATGTAACATTTCAAGTGAGTGCCTTCCGGGACCATTTTGACGCGAAGCAGCTCAAATGTGCGAGGAGGCGCAATCGGATCCTGGCCGGCCAAATCCTCGATATGAACTTCAACTGCTTTCCCGCAGAACGGCTTTATTGCGGCTTCAAAATCCATTCCCATTCCCCGCTTCTTCGTATTCTAGATGTATTTGACCATAAAAGAAGAAAGCCTGACTATGAGGAAAATCACACGAACAGTCCGATTCGAATATTTACTTCTTCGAAAATCTTACTTGCATTATTCCCCGCAGCTTATAGATTAAATATGCGCTGCCAAACCAACTAATTAAACCTGCCAATAAGCTAAACCACCAAGACCCGGTAAGATGCAGCGATGACAGAACAACGCCGACGCACACCGCGCAGCCAGCCATGCCAAACACGGAACCATTTGCGATTTCCGAGGCTCTCTTGGAGCCTTGGCTTATCCCAACCATCAATACGGCGACCACCATTACAGCGGGGAACGTTGCAAATATGCCGCCTAATGATCTCCACGGAAGAAGAATAGAGGCGATATAACTAAGCACCACCGCAAGTCCGCCAAGCAAAAAACGAAGCAGCAACTCTCTTGTCTTCATAATCAAGCCCCTTTCAATCAGCTGCGAATATGACATAAGAAATGGTGACCGAGACAATTAACCACCCGCACACGGATAAGGACAACCCCTTCTTCCATCCTCTACTGGCACATAAGGCACCTACCGCCAATGCACATATCACGTTGATCCCCATACCGATCAACGCGCCTTGGGACAAGTCGATCGACCGCAAGATCAAATCGCTCCCGGAATGATCGAGACGAATCGTTAGCATGGCAGCTAGGAAAACGGCAGGAAATGCAGCAAAAATGCCGCCAATTGATCCGCCTGCTCTTTTAGAAATGACGGACGCGGCCACAACTGCCCCGCCGCCGAGTATAAACCTCAGCAAAATGCCGATTAGCGATATATGAACCATTGTGAACTCTCCTCTGTAGTTTGTGATTTTTTTCACTTGAATTAAAAGATAAAAAACTCAAGCTCTATCTGCATCTTACGTCCGATTCGAGAACAAGACAGTGATTGGGATCACAATGTTGCTCATTTTTTTAAGGTTATCACGTGATTAATAATGTTACAGATTTGGCTCCTGCTTGCCATAGGCACGTGTACCGAAGCCCGGCATATAGTGTTAGGGCATCAAGTCAGGCGCTTACATGGCTTTGCGCAATTTTCGCGAAATTGAGGTGGGAGAATGCCAAATGGCAGTGTGGCTTATTTCTCGGCGGAGTTCGGACTTGACGAATCTTTACCCATTTACTCCGGCGGCCTTGGCATATTAGCAGGCGATCATATCAAGGCAGCCGCTGACCTGAATATTCCGCTTACGGGCGTAGGCTTATTTTATAAGAAAGGTTATTTCCAACAGCACATTAACGAGCATGGCACGCAGCAACAGCTTTATCCCGATGTCGATCTGGAGGCCAGCATCTACCCCGTTCGGCTTGTGATGGATGCTGAAGAACGGCCTGTCGTCATTGAAGTGTCGATAGGCGGAAGACAAGTGTATGCGAAGGCATGGTCCGTTCAGGTCGGCTCCGTTACGGTTTACCTGCTTAGTACGGACGTTGAAGGAAATAGCGATGATGACCGGCGGTTGACCGATACCCTCTATCCAGGCAATCAGGATGTTCGTATCAGCCAAGAGATGATTCTCGGCATCGGCGGGGCAAGGCTGCTCGAAGCGCTCGGCATTCAGCCGGACGTCTGGCATATGAATGAAGGGCATTCCGCTTTCTTGGCATTCGAGCGCATCCGCAAGCTGTCTGCCGAAGGCGTACCGTTCGAGACGGCACTCGAAGCCGTCAAAGCAAGCACGGTCTTTACGACGCACACCCCCGTTCCTGCCGGGCACGACGTCTTCTCGATCGAGATGATGGACCGGTATTTCGGCGGCTACTATTGGCAGCTCGGAACGGACAGGGATCGGATACTGTCGCTTGGCCGCCTGGACGGCGCTTTTAACATGACGCGGCTTGCAGTCAGTACCTCGTCGAAAGTGAACGGTGTGAGCAAGCTGCATGGCGAGGTGACCCGTGAGCTGTTCCACCAGTGGATGCCGCATATCCCGATTCAAGACATTCCCGTCGATTCGGTTACGAATGGGGTCCACATCGGGACGTGGCTTGCAGACGGGATGAAAAATCTGTTCGACCGCCACCTCCCGTCCGACTGGGCTGTACGCACGGAAGAGGCGGACGTATGGGATGCGGTTCAGGATATCCCCGCCATTGAACTATGGAAAGTGCATCAGCACGCGAAGTCGGAGATGATAGAAGAGTTAGGCCTGCCGCTTGCCTTGTCCGGCGAAGGGCCGTTGATCATCGGCTTTGCCAGGCGGTTCGCGACTTATAAGCGGGCACTGCTCATCTTCAGTGACCTCGAGCGGCTTGCACGTATTCTGGGCGATCCGCAGCAGCCGGTCTGCCTCATTTTCGCTGGCAAGGCGCATCCCGCGGATGAACCGGGCAAGGAACTGATCCGGAGAATCGTGGAGTTATCCCGTGAGGATCGATTCAAGGGGCGCGTATATATCGTAGAGAACTATGCGATGGATAAGGCGAAGAAGTTGGTCCAAGGCGTCGATGTGTGGCTCAATACGCCCGTGAAACCGATGGAAGCGAGCGGTACGAGCGGACAAAAGGCTGCCATGAACGGCGTGTTGAACTGCAGCGTACTCGACGGCTGGTGGGTAGAAGGCTACAATGAGCGGAACGGCTGGGCTATAGAGGGCGTCACGAACAGCGAACCGGGTTACCAAGCCCAGCAAGACAGCCATACGCTTTACCAACTGCTCGAGGAAGAGATTGTTCCGTTGTACTATAAGCAAGGAGAACGCGGAGTCCCGACGGAATGGGTGAGTAGAATGAAGGAGTCCATCTGCTCGATCGCTCCCGTGTTCAACACCCACAGGATGGTAAGCGATTACTGGCACCAAATCTATGTCCCTGCGGCTGCAAGGGGAACGCGGTTCATCGCAGACAACCTGGAGGTCGCGTCCAAAGTGGCTGCTTACAAGCAATTCATCCGCAACAACTGGTCAGATGTCCATGTGCGGAAAGTCGACATCTTAGAGAACTCTAGCAGCCGGATTGGGTTGAACAAGACCACCTTCATCGCAGAGATTGATCTCGGCGCGATCTGGCACAAGGACGTTCGCGTGGAAGCCGTCGGCTCCGACGGCCGCCGCGGCATCTGGAAGGCGAAGCTGGAGCCGGTTCAGCAGGCAGCTAAAGGATTGTACATCTATGAGGGCATTTCATGCGACATTCCCATCAATATCCGTGATGCGAACGTGAACGTACGGGTCACGCCGATCAGCCCTGATTTCGCCAATGATTTCGAGATGGAGCTGGCTGCTTGGGGGTAGGGATAGTCCCTCCCGCTAATATGAACAGTTGAACATATCCCCTTGCGGACAACAGTGAGAACGAGTTCATGTCCGAATGAATTCGACGCCGTTGACCGAAGGGGATATTAGGATGCCGCCACGATTTAAGACCGAATCAATGGGAGCACCGCAATCAGCGAGTCTAACGCTTTCGTTTCTTCCCTTTTTATTTCCTCAAGCAAATGTACGATTTTGGGTATAACCCTTTTATCATTAGTAAGTTGACCCTTAATATGGAGCATTAATAATTGGTCGCTCATTCTTTCGATAGACGTGTATTGTTCTTGAATGACAGTCAAATCAAGTCCTTCTTGCTTCGCTAGCAGCTTTAACCGGAGAGACATCATTCTCTTATGTTCGGCTAATAGGTATGAGTTTTTAAGGAGGAGCATGATGTCCTTTTCCATCGCAAGGGTGAAGTGGCTGATTAACAAATCGTAAATATCCAGACCAAACACAGTTTCGCATTCGGTATCATAATCGCGGGGATAATGATGCACTGTATTGATGGACTGCCTATAATCCGAAATGGCATTTGTTAATAATAAGACGTCGGCAGCATGCTTCTTATGATTATTTTTTATTAAAAACACTTTGGAAAGGTATTCGACCTGCCTGTTCTGTTCAAGAACCTTCCCCATATGATTATAGGATTGTGCGAGATCTACAAAAGGAACGTCATGACTGGACAACTTATTGTTCTGATTGTATCCCGCCACATAAAAAACAGAATCCTCTTTGCTATATCCATGTACCATGATCCCGTGCCCAAAGTTTCTTGTCTTATAAGCAATACTAAATGAAAGGTAGATCTCATCGACATGCAAAAAAACGCAATAACCCTCTTCCAGCTTCGATATGACAAAGTCCGTTATTTCATCCGTAACATCAGCCCTATAGCACTGAAGACTTGATTCCTCGAACATGGAAAAAGTTAAGAAACTGTTCTCACAATAATCGAGCACCGCGACCTCATTGTTATAGTTATCTGCTTTCAAGTTAATAAAATGGTCTATGATGAATGTCTCATATTGGGCCGGATCAGATAAAATCGAGAGCGGATACGAGTATTGCGGAAGCGAATCAATAATCGGGGGAGTTAACAAATGCGTAACCACATGATACCTCCTGCTATTGTGGATTTAATAGAGCATTCCTTTGTGCAAACGCCATCAGATTGTTTCCTTGTTAGATTGAGGTAGGTAATACTTCGATGGGGAATGATGGAAATCCTTGTTAGTTTTATGGGAGAGTGAGAAGTATTAATGAGGTCGCTTGGGGGGAAGGAGAATCGTGTTCGTGTAGAAACGACTGCGGCTGCAAGATCGGGGAGCCTGATGGAAATGTCCGTCATCCGCACCGATTGCAGCCGCATTGTACATAGATGTGAGGGCTAGTTGAGCAATTCTGTCTGTTTCCCGTCTTCATAGTAGATTTCCGCTTGTTCTACGATAACCGATATTTTCTTGCTGCCTTCATCATCCAGCCAATATTGCTTCATCGTTACTCCGCTGCCGCCCTCGAAATCCGGCGCTCCGAACGTCTTGTCCAATTCGGCAACCGCTTGAACGAAGTCATACTCCGCAACGATTTGTTTCACTTCATTCAGCGTCATTCTTCTGGCATCGGCAGGCAATTGCTTCGTGAGCTCTTTCAGCCCTCTTTTATATGCGCCAAAATTCGCTTCGCCTTTCTTCTGCAAATTCATATAGGCATTCTTCTTGTCAGCCGGCAGCTAATCGATCTCCTTCTTCGTCTTATCTGAGTCAACGAATGAACCATCCGTAACATCTACCGTCGGACCCGTCTTCGCTTCTGCCGATGGGGAATACGTTTTCCCGTGTTTCGGATATTCGTCTTTTAATAGCTTGTCCAATTGGACCTTCTCTTCCTTGATCAGCTCTGCATTCTTAGAAGCACTCAACACATTAATATCCAGATTCGAGCCAAAAGCTGCATAAGCGGAAGTTGCGGCTACTATAATGGCTGCGATGGGAACGATGACCATCAATTTAGACTTCGAAATGTTCAAACTATCCACTCCCTTTCCATTCATGGAGTCCATGGCTGCAGGCTCTTATTGCGGTTGACTTGTTAATGTGTAATCCGCCAATGTCTTATTATAATTGAATATCTTCGTATACAAGGTTTCACCAGCGTTAACCCACACGGTTATACTAATATTTCCCGCATTCGCATCCGTTGCAAGGGCTGTACTGCTGTCACCGATATAGAACGCGGCATCCATATCTACATTGCTCGTACTTGTAATTTTATAATAACGGGAAGTTGGAGACGTAAAGTAGAATACATCGTAATCACTTCTAAAATCGAATCGTCCTGCAATGGATCTATCGGATGGCATTGCGGAAGACGTTACACGCTGTTCCCCTGCTGCATCGGCGAAATAGAATGGAATCTGGCTGGTTGATAACAATTTGCCGTTCGCATCTCTTGCGTCGTCCCCGTGAGGATAATCGGTAACCGCATGCTTGGTGATGAGCAGAAACTTCTTGCTTCCGCCCGCGTAGATGCCTTGATTCGCCTTCGCATTCATATTGCTGTTCGTCAATGGAACTTGATCATCGATGGACAGATTCGTCACGGGAGAATATCCCGGTTTATGCGACCAAGTACCGTTGCTGTGCTGCATATAATAATGATAATCCGTATTGCCGGTAACTAGAGCGATAAGCCGCTTCGACCCTGTGAACTGTTCCACGATTCCGTTCGCGGGCACCGTATATTCCGTGATCGAATACCCGTATCGACTAGCATCGTAGCCCATATTCGCAACAATATTGTTGATCGAGGTTGCAGGTGAGTTTAATACCACATTCGATTTGATCGAACCGGCGTTGGCCGTAACTCTGAATTCGCCTGGTTGTTGTTTGTAAGGGCTGGATAAGCTCCCGATTCGGTAGAACTGCGTCGCATATCCATAACAATTCATTCTGTATTGCAAGAAATCCGTCCAGTTGCTTGAAGTCGTCGTACCGCTAGATACACTGAAATTAGGATCGTTAACGTTGTCGGGCAGGTACTCGGAGTAATAGCGGTCTCTCGTAACATCCGCTGCTAGAGCAGCGTTAACAGGAATGGCCAATGATAGAATTCCGAGCAATAGCAATGCTTTCTTCATGACTGACTTGTACATTCCGGCCAGACTCCTTCAGCAAGTAATCTCATGTTGCAGGGATTGCGTCTTCTTCACAACCAAACCATCTCAGAATAATGAATTTCCCCTTGCAATTAACACCTCTGTCACAAAATTCATATGTAACGTAGATTCAAGATTAATCGATCAAAAAGTTAAATGCTTTTGCAAAAGCATCAAGGTCATCAATTATAAACAGATCACTACTCCAATTACCTGGCCACACAGCATACAACGTCGTGGTTTTATTATTCACCCTATGATAGGCTTCCAGAAGCTTCGTCCTATCCGACTTATTTTTATGATAAACTTGCGACACATTACCGTTTTTATCTACCTCAAAATAACAAACTGTACTTACAGTATACGGAAAGTTGCCTGTTTCTTTAGCACTTCTCATGAATAAAACTCCTCTATACTATAATTTATAGAACAGAAGCAGTCTTACGCTTACGTAAATCTAATATGGATATATTTATATATAGTTGTATCGTATCGGTATAGACATGATTTCTAATAAATTGCTTTGTTTTTTCAATCTCACTATCAGTAAAGCATGCAATTAAATAAAATGCGTTTTTATACTTAGTAGACAGCATATAATCTGTCAGTTGCTTTTCATATCCCTTTTTCAAATATGAACTACTTGCTCTTTTAATTTCAATTAATACTTTTTCATCTTCATTTTTATTTCTATACAGTTTAAAATCTACTTTACCATTCCCTAATAAAGCTTCTCTAGTAATATCAATTTCTTCATTATAAAAATACGCATCCATAATATTCTCTAGAATTAATTGTATTCGATCCTCTAAAACTGGCGTATTATTTTCCCAAAATAATTTATATAAATTGCTATAATTTAATCTGTGTTCAATATAATCAAGCATTGTAGAGACTTCACCTGAAAGCGTCATATGGCTGGTTCTATATTCATTCTGAATATCTAATGGTAAAATGTTGTAATAAAAGTCAATATTGATACCTAGAAGATCTTCAAATTTAGTATTACCAAGCTTGCGTCTATTATATAATTTATCAATTAATAAAAAGTCGGTATCTTCGAATAAATCATCTGAATAATAAAAAAGATTATAGTAATTATCCTTATGCTCTTCCAAAGACATATCATTATATTCGTTAAAGTCTAATTGACTAGCTTCCTTAATTAATGAATGACATTTATCATCAAAATAAATATTATTAAATTCCTCCATATCCTCTTTCATATTTGCTAAATACTCAATAAAACTATACAAAGCTAACTCGTGAAATGCACTCATCTCGTGATAAAACTTATCTTCTGTCCATCTATATAATTCCTCAAAGATTTTGATGCATTTATGATATTGTTCTCTGAATAAATATTTAGGTAGTATTAATTCAAGTTTATCTCCAATCTCTTCGTCTTCATCTCCATTGAAAATCTCCGTTTCTAAAAAATGATGAACAATATAGTTATAAACCTCTAAACGATTGTTATTAAATAATATCATTTTAGCCCCCCTTAATTAACCAAACACACATCTATGTATGCACTAGATGTGAAAAGCCTGTAATGATAAAATTATAGACTACTGTAAATCAAACACAAAAGTCCCAATGGCCGCATTTACAGCTATGAACATCAAAAAATATATTAACTCTTTTAGCGAGGTGTGCAGCTATACTTAATTATGGTGAGGAACTAGTATATTGGTATTTAAGATTTAATGGATTCTTTATTATAGACAACTTTGTGCTTCATTCATCTCAACTCAACGAAGATAGAACTTCAGATTCAGATCTTCTCGGCATTAGACTTCCGCATGTGTACGAGGAAGTTGGAGGACAGCCATCTGACTGGGACGAAACTAACATTTTTAAGTATCTGGATAAGAATAGCCGTATCGCGGTTATTTGCGAAGTCAAGACTGGAAGCTTCTCACCAAACCGGATTTTTAATCAAAATCATATCGAAAAGGCTTTGGCTCGGTTTGGAATTACCAATAATCTCACAGACTATGTAACACAGATTCAAAATAATCCAGTGACACAGGTCGAGGACTTTCTTGTAGCTAAAGTATTATTTTCAAGAAGAAAAGAACCCCCCCGTAATGATTGCCTTCATATTAAGCTGGTTGATGCGAACAAGTTTATTAAGCGAAGGTTAAGAAAATACATAGACCGAAAATTCAATGATAGGATGTTCTTCCCTTCATCTCTCTTACAGTATCTAGCCTGGGAAGAATCGAAGAAGTCTCAAAGGGACTAGCTGCATCTGCTTCAGCATCTTAGCTCTCTAAATTTACTATTACCCCAAACAATTTAGTGCTCTCGATACACAGATTAAAAAAGCGGCAAACCCAGTCAGGTTTGCCGCCTTTTAATGAACCTATCAATTTACTTCCCGCCCTGCTTCTCCGCAATCGCATTCCCCGCTTTAGAAATCTCATTATAAGCCGCTTCAATCGACTTCTGCCCGAACATCACGGCATCCATCGTTTTCTTGTAGTTGTCCACCCACTCCGTCCAGCCTGCTGCAGCCGGGTAGAACGGCAGCGCCTTATCCAGCGCCGTATCGTACAACGCTTTGCCGAGCTTATCCTTCGGCTGCAAGGTAGGCTCGAGCGCTGTGTAGATCTCGTCGTAGATCGGGATGCCGAAGTTCAGGCCGTACGTTTCGCCGGCTTCCTTCTCCGTCACGAACCATTTGATGAAGGCTTTCGCCTCTTCCTTATGCTTGGAATCGGTGCTTACGCTCAGGAAGATGGTCGGCTGTGCCCATCCGCCTCCTGCAGGTCCGACCGGAATGTTGACGACGTCTACTTTCCCCGGCAATAACTGCTCCAACGCGCCCACCGATCCGACTGTCGCACCGCGCGTCATGACTTTGCCGCTTGCCATAGGGTCCGCTTGCGGATCGTTCTCCTTGAATGCGCTGACCATGTCCGCAGGAGGAACGATTTTTTCTTTCCTGAAATCCGCATAGATGCCGTAGTACTTCATGAACAGCTCTTTGTCCAGATTAAACTTCTTGCCGTCCTCTTGAATGATTGGACCTTTGCCGTTCGCCGTCTGATAGTACTGATAGAAGTCCCACGTGTCCGAATCGCTGATCGGATAGACGTCTGCCGGAAGCTTGGCGCGAGCATTTCTCGCAAAGTTGAAATAGTCGTCCCACGTCCAATCTTTCTTCGGCAGCTCGATGCCGGCAGCCGTGAGCGCTTCCTTATTGAACGCTATGCCTTGCGCATTGCGGCTGATCGGAATGCCGTACAGCTTGCCGTCTATTTTCAAATTCTCCAACACCTTATCGTCAATGACGCCGGTGAGATCGATATCGGATAGATCCTCCAAGGTGCCTCTAGTCGCATATTCTTGAATATACGCCCCGTCCATATGAAGGACATCCGGCATCGAATGGGATGCGGCCAATGTCGGAAGCTTCTTCCAATAATCGTCCCATGCCATGTATTCAGGCGAGAACGTAATCGATGGGTTCTTACTCGTATACACTTCCTGGGTTTTCAGCATCGCCTGATGCCGGATATCCGATCCTTGCCACATGATTTTGAGCTTCACCGCAGCAGCTTTGGAATTGCTCTTGCCGCTATCGGTCGAAGTACTCGAAGTGCTCGACTCTTCCTTGTCCGAACCGCCGCTGCCGCAAGCCGTCAATGCTACCATCGCCGCAAGCATCAATACCGTAAATCCTTTGGTAAGACTCTTTGTTTGCTTCATTCTCTTGTCCCCTTTACCTTATATTTGGAGGCTGGAATTGCCATGTTGTTATCCTTTTAATCCGGTCGTTGCGATTCCCTCGACGAAATGCTTCTGGGCGAAGAAGAACAATATTGTGGACGGCACAACCGAGAGCAGCGACATTGCGAGCAGCCTGCCCCATTGGATTTCGAACTGATCCACGTACATGCGCAAAGCCAGACCGACCGTAAATTTGCTGACCGAGTTCAAGTACAGCATTTGCGCGAAGAAGTCGTCCCAGCTCCAGATGAACGTGAAGATCGCTACGGTCACCAATGCGGGCTTGATTAGGGGCAAGACGATCCGGAAGAAAATGCCGTATACGGACGCTCCGTCGATCTTCGCCGCTTCATCTAGCTCCCGTGGGATGCCCCGAATGAATTGTACGAGCAAGAAGATGAAGAAGGCGCCGCCGCCGAAGAAATGCGGGAGAACTAAAGGAATGTAGCTGTCCATCAGGTGCAGCTTATTGTAGAGAATATACTGCGGAACGATGGTCACCTGCCCCGGCAGCATCATCGTCAGCAATAGAATCGAGAACCACATCCCGCGAAGCTTGAATTTCAGACGGGCAAAGCCGTATGCGACGATCGCGCTAGTGAGAACGCCGCCCAGCACGTTCCAGAATTCCATCGTGAGCGTATTGAGGAAGAACCGTCCGAAAGTGAATTCCGGCGAGAACTGCCAGCCCTTGGAGAAGTTCTCCCACATTGGTGTGGAAGGCCAGATGGCAGGCGAGCTCATCTCGGCCGTCGTCTTAAGCGAAGCGCCCACCCACCAGATGACCGGATACAGCATGAGGAGGGAGAACACAATGAGCAGCATATGGTTAGCGACGGGATTTTTGTTAAGCGATTTGTTCACTTGGACTTCCCTCCATCGGTCTCGTAGAATACCCAGTAGCGCGATACGAGGAAGTTAATGGCCGTCATAAGCGCTACGATAACGAGAAGAATCCAGGCGAGCGCGGACGCGTACCCCATCTGATAATGCTTGAACGCCTTATCGTAGAGGAACAACGCATACATATAGGTCGAGTTGATCGGACCGCCCTGCGTAATGATGAAGGCGGAGGTGAACATTTGGAAGGAACCGATAATGCCGAGCACCAAGTTGAAGAACATAACCGGCGATAGCATCGGAAGCGTAATGTGAAAGAACTTTCGCACCTTCGAAGCGCCGTCGACCGACGCCGATTCATACAGCTCGTTAGGAATCTGCTTCAGACCGGCCAGGAAGATGACCATCGTAGAGCCGAATTGCCACGTATTGAGCAGAATCAGCGTACCGAGCGAGGTATGAGGATTCGTAATCCATCCCATGCCCTCGATGCCGAACCATTCCAGCACGTGATTGAAATACCCATTCCGATTGAACATATTGCGCCACAGCGCGGATACCGCGATGCTCCCGCCAATGAGAGAAGGGAAGTAGATGGCCGTCCGGTACAGATTCATGCCCTTCACATTCTTGTTCAACAGAATCGCAACCATCAAGGAGAAGAACAGCTTAAGCGGGACGGAGAACAACACGAACATAAAGGTGACCTTGAGCGATGTCCGGAATTCGTTATCGTTCGTGAAGATGTTGACGTAATTGTCGGTTCCGGTCCAGATCGGCGCTTCGAGCAGCGAATACTCCGTAAAGGATAAATAAAACGACTGGATGATCGGCCATGCCGTCAGCAGCAGAAAACCGAGCAGCCAAGGCGATATGAATAGGTAGCCTGCCAGATTGTTCTCGTTCGCGCCTCTGAGCTTCTTCATCAACCGCGGCTTCGTTGCCGCAGGCTTATACACGGCTTCAGCCTTCATTTCACGTTTGTCCCCCCTCGCAGCATCTATATGGCTCATTTTATTGAAATCGCTTACACGTGTACATGCGGGAGAATTTAGAAATGGTTTGTTTTTTTACGGTCTTGATGCACTGTCTATTTGGCGCAACCCCTACCTATGTAGTAAAAAAGTAGCTTGTTGACATCCAATAATTAGCCTTACGGATAGTTTCGACTGCCTGGTCCATTAACGTACAATTAGGAAGAGATGGAATTATCCAACTAGTGGAGGGGTTTTTTACGAATGACAAGCAGAAAAATACTGCCTTTGGCCGAACCTTGTATTTACTCTTATTCTTCACATGCAACTGCCCTAGCTATTTTATCCAGTAATGAGGATTACTTGCCCTGGTTCCACAGTAACTACATTCAACTTTGCGGTCTCAAGGACTATAGAGTGGGTTATGATTTGCCTTTGGATTTCTATATGGGTCCGCGCAAAGATTCTAATTACTATGTCAATACCAACTGGTTAACGTTCCTGAGCACGGAAAGGCAAATAGTGGAAAGCACCTGCGGAGATATTATTAAATATGTCATAGCGTGCATTGACCAGAATCATTATGTAGCCTTGCATCTGGATGAGTTTTATATGGAAGACCGTTGGGCTTATCAAAGCACCAAATGGGATCATGAGAATTTAATCTATGGCTACGACCTGGAGAGACAAATTTTCCTCATCGCCGGTTTTAAGGGAACCAATCGTAAGTTTGAAGCATCTGAAATCCGTTTTGAAGCATTTAAAGAAGCCTACGATCAATGTGACGCCCAGAATCTTAACAGCTGGAGAAGTCAGATTATGTTGATCCGTAAAGTGGACAAAGCCGTCGATCCTTTCAAAGGAAACTATGTCTTTGATCTCGACTTGGTGATTGAATCCATAGAGGAATATCTGGAATCCAGAGATGCCTCTAAGAAATTTAGTATGTTCCAGAATCGTCTAGCTCATTTCGTTTTTGGTTTGGACGTTTACCAATCGATCATAACGAATTTGCCCGACTTCTCGAATGACTATAGACCGCTGCATGTGCTGCTAGAGCATAAAAGCTGTATGGTGGAGAGGATCCAATACTTGAGAAACAACGGGTATCTGGCTGAAGAGGATTATACTTATTTACATGAATCTTATCGTGCGATGGTTCACACCTGCATGGTCATGAGGAATACGCAGTTAAAATACATGTTTTCACGGGAGCGAGCGGCAGACCACCGCCTGCTTGACCGCATCATCACAGAGCTGGACCAGCTCGCTGTGTTCGAGCAAGAAGTTCTGGGGCATATGCTGGTTGTTCTGAAACAATCTCAAGGCAGGCAGGCCCATATGGAGAAAACCACCGTTGAAGTGCGTTCTTAACGCTTCGACGGTGGTCGGTGGAGAATGCCGTTAGTTAATTGGCCCGTTGTAGATAAAAAGCTATGCAGCCGCAGCATGCATAGCTTCGTTCTATTGAACCGCTATCCCGTCCAAGCTCCCGGCAGACGCCTTCTGTTCCGCCGCGGCGGCCTCCATCAACCCTTTGATATACCCTACGCCATATAGACGTCCGAGCGTCTCGTACCCGGGGTTCGTATTGTCTTCCCCTTTCATGGTCGGCACATGGTCGGGTCTTGCCGGACCGTCGAATCCGACCTCGACATACACTTTCATCGCCTCATACATGTCCGTCTTCCCGTCATCATGGAACGTCTCTTGGAATTTCTCCGGCGTTCCGACAACGTCGCGGAAATGCACGAAAAACAACTTGTTCTGACTCGCAAAATGGCGGATGACATCCGGAATAGGCTCGCCTGCTGTCGCAAGCGTACCCTGGCAAAGGGTAATGCCGCTGTATTCACTCGGTACGAGATCGATCGCGCGCTGCAGCGCATCTGCGTTGCGAAGAATGCGCGATACGCCGCGAATCGGGCTTATCGGAGGATCGTCGGGATGCAGAGCGAGTCTGACCTTCGCCTTCTCGGCAATCGGCACAATTCTCTCCAAGTAATAACGCATATTGTCCCACAATTGATCTTCCGTCACGATGCCTGCTTCCGTAAGCGGCGCGTTCTGCATTAAGGCATGATCGTAGCTGGACACGAGCGCTCCGCCCCTCGTGCGCGTCGTCGTCGACGTGCGGAACCAATTGAATTGCGCCATGAAGTTATAGCATAAGACCGGAATGCCGAGCGCGCCCATATTCGAGACGAGCTCCCCCATCCATTCAATCTCTTCGTCGCGTCCCGGCAGACCTAGCTTGATCTTATTCGTCGGCGGCGCCGATTCGACGACTTGCAGTTCGATCCCATGATCCTCGTAGCGCTGCTTCATATGAAGCAAATTCATATAATCCCAAGACTTCATGCCGTTCTCTTCTCTCGGCAGCGGACCGACGGCATAATCGACGCCCATCTGCTTCGCGAGATGCCATAGCTGGTTCGGATGCGAAGTGAAAAACTCAGCTAGTTTCATGACAGAACACGCTCCTTGATCGTCGTTAATAACCCCCGCAATTGTTTAATTGGTATCGTTCATTTCGATGTGATTGCTTCATTAATTAGCGTCCCGGAACCCGCTTGGCGACAAACCTACCTTCTTTTTGAAAATTTGACTGAAGTAACGCGAATCGTGATAACCGACCCGCTTCGCGACCTCATAGTTTTTCAGATGCGTATGCTTGAGCAATTTTTTGGCGTTGGAAATTCGGATGCGGGTCAGATGCTCGATAAAGGTGACACCCATTTCCGATTTGAATAAGGAGCTTAAGTAGGCAGGTGTAAGGAATACCTTCTCGGCGACATAATGCAGTGATACCCGATCATATTCTTCCTCCATCAATGTAACCGCTTTCTTAATTAGGCCGCGATTGAGGGTGTCGGAGGCGTGAGACGTCCCCCCCATTCCTTTAATCGCATCGCACACCGCGTCTTTCAGTTCATCCAGCGTGTGCAGCTGCATTAGCGCCGTAATGTTGGGCGTACGGCATAGATGGGGCTGCCCAAGTGCGGATTTGATCCGAAGCTGCAGACTGACCAGAAGCTGAAGCGTCGCGTCGACGATTTTTTTGACCGGCAATGAACCGTTCCGTGTTAACGCCTCGTAGAAGCGATTCACCGCTTGCCGGGTTGCTCTGGATTCGGTGATCGAATCGCTGGTCAGGAGATACAGGAGCTCATCCTCCACCTCTTGGGGATATTCGGCGTCGCTTGCGTACTCGGACATGCTGTTGTAGTAAATCGGCTGTGAATGGTTTTGGTAGAATCGGTGTTGCATGGCGAGGAGGGCTTGTTCGTATCCATGATGCAGATCCGACAGATGCAGATAAGGGTTGCTAATGCCAAGCGAGATCAATTGAGGGTTGAAGCTATGCTCTTCGTTGCAAATGCTGTTGTACAGCTCCGTTATGGATTCGCGGTCATCCCATGAGAAAATGACTCCGACATGCCCCTTGTCATCCGGTAGGACCGCGGTGTTGCTTGGCCCATGACGCTTGATAACGGCATACAGTTCTTCTACAGCGAATCTTCGGGACCATAAGTCCGCCTCTGCCGTACTAATGCTGAACAGAGCCAGAGCCGGGTAAGCGTAATAAGCGTGAAGCCCGTTCTCTTCCAGGCTCCTCTTCCTATCTCCGGCGGCCAAGCTGCTGCAGGTAAGCAGATCGTTCAGCGTTCGGACACGAACCATTAATCCTTGCTTCATCATCAGCACTCCTCTCTTGAGAAAGGATGAATAAGTTAAGACGGCTCCCGGCTAATCCCCGATGTAATTTTTATAGAAATCGAATCCCCTTACCAACTTCGTTTCCGTAAGTTCGACGTCGCCTAATTTGATCAGATCCAGAATTTCAGTATGCGAATCCGGAATCGAGTAGCCGGGGTGATCCTGGTTCGTTACCGTAATAAAGCGCATGATTTTCGTTTTGATGCTGTTCCAGATGTCGTATAGCAGCGCATTCCCGCTCCGCAAATAAAAGTAGCCGTGAAAGAGCATATCCAGCTCGACTAACCGGTACGGGTCCTCTCGATCGATCGCTTCCCGCATGCCGTCAATGACGCCTTCAAGGTAAGCAATATCCTTATCCTCCAGCACCTTCATCGTTGCGCGCAGCGCTTGGCCCTCGACCATCTGCCGCAGCTCATAAATATCTCGTATTTCCTGAGCCGTAATTTCGGAAACGGCCGAGCCTTTATTCATTTTGCCGACAATGAGACCTTCTTGCTTCAGCCTCTCGAGCGCTTCTCTCACAGGTGCTTGACTGACGCTGAATTGTTTCGCAATATCCAGAACGATCATGCGGTGCCCTGGCAGCAGTTCACCCTTCATAATCTGCCTCTTCAAGGTGATATAGACATGTTCGCTAAGAGAAATTGGACTTTGCACGGACGGGGCTGATTCGATGGACAAATGCTCCCACCACCTTGAATTTTGGTCATTTTTATTGGATTATCGATAATCGATAATTTGATGCTAGCCCCTTCAATCCGGAATGTCAAGATAAAAATGAAGCGCTTTAATTCCAACTCATCCACCGTAAAAAAACAAACAAAATCATAATTTTACGGCATCGCTTTTCGTTTCAATCGCTCGGTAAGATGGTCATGTAACGAGTCCCGGACATCGATGGGAATCCATGGTTCATAAGGAGGTGCACACGGTGTGCCCAGGAAAGTAGTCTTTATCGCGGATGCCGACAGCCCGTCTGGCGAGGGCCTTATCGCACGATTCAGCCAAGGCGGTTGGGATCTGATTCTGAACAGCAGCCAAGACGATAAGGAATGGGAAGACGTGATCCTTTTCTGCAAAGTCGCAGGCTCCAAGGTACTCATTACTCATGCCGATCTATGCAGCAGCCGCGACTTAACGACTATGCTGGATCAGGCCCAGGAGCTGCTTGGCCCGGTCGACGTCATGATTCACAATTGCTGCGTGATAAGACCAGCCGCTGTCGAAAGCTGCGAGGAAGCGGAATTTGTCGATATCATGCATCGAAATGCCAAATCCGCCTTCTTCTGTACGCAAGCCATCGGCCAACGAATGGCGGATAGAGGCAGCGGCAGCATCATCTTCGTCAGCTCCATTCATAGCGAGAAACCGACCGGAGCAGCCTTCGCTTACAGCACCTCTCAAGGTGCGGTGAAGATGCTGGCCCACGAAGCGGCGTTGTTTCTTGGCCGGTCCGGTATCCGCGTCAATGTCATTGAGATGGGCCCTGTCGAAGGGATGGACGTTGTTTTTCAAAGTCCTATTTCGGGACTTTATAACGACTTCCGGTACAAAATTCCCGGTACGAAGCTCGGAACAGCCAACGATCTGGCCGACCTTGCCTTCTTCCTTGCGGGAGATGAAGCCGGCTATTTGAACGGAGCAGACATCCGACTGGACGGCGGCTTCCTCTTGCATTATATGGATCATCGCATGAACAAACCTGCCGAGGGGGAGACGCGATCGTAATGAGTCAAAGCTTGACAGGGAAATCGGCACTCGTCACCGGCGCGGGAACCGGCATCGGCCAAGGCATTGCCGTCGAGCTAGCAAGACGCGGTGCCAAGGTTGCCATCCACTATAATTCCAGCAATGCCGGAGCCAAAGAAACTCAGCAGCGAATCGAGGGATTCGGCGGCCAGTGCATGACCGTGCAAGCCGACGTCGCCGATCGCGAACAGATTGTCCGCATGGTCGATGCGGCTGCGGCCGCGCTTGGCGGCATCGACATTCTCGTCAATAACGCTGCTCTGCAGCTTAATATCCATTGGTTCGAATATACGGAAGAACTGTATGACCGCGTCATGAACATCAATCTGAAGGGGTACTGGCAATGCATGCAGGCGGTTATTCCTTATATGAAGCAGCGGAATTCCGGCCGCATTATTAACATTTCCTCGGTCCATGGCAAAAGACCGACCGATTTCGACGCGGTCTACTGCATGTCGAAAGGCGGCATCAAAATGCTCGGCAGGGAAAGCGCCATCGAGCTCGCGCGGTATGGCATCACCGTCAATACGATCGCGCCCGGCGCGGTCGACGTGGGCAAGTTCAAACCATCGCATCAAGAGCCTGACCGGTTAAAATTTCCGCTTGGACGCGTCGGACTGCCTGCGGACGTCGCTTCGCTAGCCTGTTACATCGCTTCAGACGAAACCTCGTTTATGACCGGCTCCACCATTCGTCTGGATGGTGCCGGCATGTTAATGTAACGCATGTTCAAGTCCACTCCCTATACGTAAAGGAGCTATGCCCGTGATGACTCAACAGGAAAACTATGAAAGCACGTTATCCTACGTCAACACCTTCTCCAAACCTTCGGAGCTGCGCATCACCGACATTCGGTTTGCCGATATCGCTGGCGCTCCCATGCATTGCAGCTTGATCAAAGTGTACACGAACCAAGGCATCGTCGGTTTCGGCGAAGTGCGCGACGGCGCCGACAAGCAGTACGCCCTTCAGCTCAAAAGCAGACTGCTAGGCGAGAATCCGTGCAATATCGATAAGCTGTTCCGCAGAATCAAGCAATTCGGCGGACAATCCCGGCAAGGCGGCGGCGTGAGCGGCATTGAGATCGCCCTGTGGGATATCGCCGGCAAAGCCTACGGCATGCCGATCTATCAGATGCTGGGCGGCAAATTCCGCGACCGAATCCGCATGTATTGCGATACCGACGTCGACGGGAAAGATACGGGGACGGCGATGGGCTTAGCGCTGCAGAAGCGGATGGAAAAAGGTTTCACCTTCCTGAAGATGGATCTCGGCATCAATCAAATCATTCATGAGCCAGGAACGCTCAGCGCCCCGCTTGGTTTCCTTGAAGAAATGAAAACGCTTTCCAAGTCGTGGTATTCCCGCAAACATTCGAACTACTCGGAGCATGAGCTGCGGGAAATACGCAGCCGCCACTACGATATCTATAATATCGCGCATCCGTTCACAGGCATTCATGTAACGGAGAAGGGGCTCGACATGCTGGAGCAATACGTCGCCGACGTTCGTGCGGTCGTCGGCCACGAGGTCCCTCTTGCCGTCGACCATTTCGGACATATCGGCTTGCAGGATTGCATCAAGCTGGGCCGGCGCATCGACAAATACAATCTCGCTTGGATGGAAGACATGATCCCGTGGCAATACACGAAGCAGTACGCCCAGCTCGCAAGCAGCGTGACGACTCCGATCTGCACCGGCGAGGATATCTATCTGAAGGAGAACTTCAGACCGCTGCTGGAATCCGGAGGCGTATCCGTCATCCATCCCGATGTGCTGACGACCGGCGGCATTCTGGAAACGAAAAAAATCGGCGACATGGCCCAGGAATACGGCGTCGCGATGGCCATCCATATGGCGGAAAGCCCGATCGCCTGCCTGGCAGCCGTCCATGCTGCAGCCGCCACGGAAAACTTCCTGGCGCTTGAATACCATTCCGTCGATGTCGAATGGTGGGACGATCTGATCGTCAGCAAGCTGCCGAAGCCGCTCGTCCAGAACGGATTCATCCACGTGCCGGATGCGCCGGGTCTTGGCATCGAAGAGCTTAACGACGAGGTCATCGCACAGCATCTGCACCCGGAAATTCCTGGACTGTGGCTTCCGACCGAAGAATGGAACGGCTATTATTCGAACGACCGTCTCTGGAGCTAAAATTAAAAGAAAACATGGGAGAGGTGTCTATTATGAAATTTAATAATGCCGAGGATACGATCCAGCTGTCACCGCTGTGGGAAGGCGAACGTTTCCCGGACGGCCGTCCCAAAGTGCCGTCCAGCGTACTCGCCCGTCTAGGCCGAATTACGCTGGAGGAAGCATGGGGCCCGCTCTGGTCGAGAGGGTACCACTATCAATTCGAGGGCGATTTCAAAATCATTCACCCGAACAAAGTCATGGTCGGCCGCGCAGTTACAGCCGTCATGGTGCCGAAGCGTCCGGATCTGCACGACACGCTTCTGAATTACGGTCATGAGCAAGAAGACCGCAGAGGCTTTTTCAACCAATGGGTGATCGACTCGCTGGAGGAAGAAGACGTCGTCGTCGTCGATATGTTCGATAAAATCTATCAAGGCACTTACGTCGGGGGCAACCTGTCCACGGCTATATCCACCCGCACGAAGACCGGAGGCGCCGTTATTTGGGGCGGAATACGAGATAATCAGCAAATCGCGGAAATCGAAAATATTAATGTGTTCTATCGGGGCAGCGACCCGACTGCAATCGCCGACGTCACGATGGTCGGCATGAACGTTCCCGCCCGCATCGGCCGGGCTGTCTGCCTCCCGGGTGACGTCGTACTCGGCACGCCGGCAGGCGTTATCTTCATCCCTGCCCACTTGGCGGAATTGACGGCCACCCATGCGGAGAAATCGCAGGTACGCGACGTGTTCGGATTTGCCCGCTTGAACAGCCAGACGTATACGACGGCGCAAATCGATGCAGCCTGGACGACGGCCATGTGGGACGACTTTATCCAATGGTTCGAATCCGACAAGGCCGCAGCGCCCTATCAGCATTTAACATGGGAGGAAGAAGTGGACGAAGCTCGCAAGAACGAAAGCCGGGGTCCTTCCAGTGACGTCCGGTTGTGAGATAGCGGCTGCTGCAGTTGCACGTCTATCATTCGAAAAGATAGAAAGAACAAAGATAGAATGGTATAACATAGATGTGCTGTTATTACCATGAAAGATAGGAGCTGCAACGATGGATAAAGCGATGCTAGGCCGTACCGGTTTGCAAGTCACGAAGCTGAGCTACGGCGCTATGGAAATTCGCGGACCGAGAGTATGGAGCGGAAGACCGGTCGAGGACGCCGATGCGGGACGTATCCTGAATGCCGTGCTCGATGCAGGCATCAACCTCATCGACACCTCTTACGATTACGGCCGCAGCGAGGAGTTGATTGGCCGATTCATCAGCCACCGCCGGGACGAGTTCATTCTGGCGACCAAATGCGGCTGCTGCGTCACCGACTGCGGCGATCATGACGAGACGTCCCATATTTGGACACGCGATAATTTGCTTCATAATATCGATACGAGCTTGCAGCGGTTGAAAACCGACTATGTCGACGTCTGGCAGCTGCATGGACCGACGCCTCAGCAAGCCGAGGAAGGCGCGCTCGTCGACGTGCTGAAGGAAATTCAAGCAACCGGCAAAGTCCGTTACATCGGCGTATCCTCTTACCTTCCGAACCTCCCTCCCTTCGTGGAATGGGGAACGTTCGACACGTTCCAACTGCCCTACTCCGCTCTGGAGCGCGAGCATGAGGATTGGGTGACGAGAGCCGCCAATACCGGCGCCGGCATCATCGTACGCGGCGGCGTCGGCCAAGGCGAGCCCGGCATCGGACGCGGCTCCTCGGATCGCTGGGGCGCATGGGAGCAAGCGAAGCTCGACGATCTATTAGAGATTGGCGAGACGCGGACCGGGTTCCTCCTCCGCTTCACCTTGTCCCACCCTTCCATGACGACGACGATCGTCGGCACCAAAAACCCCGCCCACCTTGCGGAAAATGTCCGTTATGCTGAGCAAGGTCCTCTTCCGAAGGACGTGTACGAGGAAGCGAAGAAACGTTTGGATGCTATAGGGCGGACGGCGGTCGGGAAATAGGCATAACATACTGCTTCAAAACATAAAAAGCATGCGAATGCTCGGATAGAGCGTTCGCATGCTTTTTGTCCTTCTTCGCCTGAGGCTGGAAGCCTTCCATATAACGGGTCATTCATGGTGAACGACGGAGCCGTGCGACGATTATGCTCTTGCTCTTGTTCCTCTCGGCAGCACCTAACCTTTTAAATAGGTTATAGTATAATTATTATATTCTTGTCGGGAGGGGTACAAGTGGCAGACATCCATTATGTTGAATGCAATATGTCGCATTCCGATAGCTTCGTAGTCGACGTACCCGAGGGCTATCAGTGGCTCCTCGTGATCACCAAGACTCCCGCGCAATTCTGGGTAGACGGCGAGCTCAAGGTGTATCCCGCTCATTCCGTCGTCCTCTATCGTCCCTCACAGAAAGTCTATTACCGGGCCTGCACTGAACAATTCGTCAATGATTGGATCCGATTCGAGACCGATGAGCCTTATATCACGGAATCGCCGTTGCCGACAGGCGTCCCATTCGCCTTGATTGATCCGGAATACTGCCGCAAGATGTTCGAACTGCTTGTCATCGAACACAACAATAATCGGGATTATAAGAAGTCTTCGATCGACCTCCTGCTAAGGGCGTTGTTCAACAAGCTGTTGGAATCTTACTTCCATGATGCCCTGACGCCCCAATACTACAATCTGTTAAGATTGCGTACGGCCGTTCAGCATAATCCGGCCGCCGGCTGGTCGGTCTCCAGTATGGCGAGCTTTCTTCAGATCAGTCCGGGGTATCTTCAGAACCTCTACAAGAAAACCTTCGGAATATCTTGCATGGACGATGTCATCAGCAACCGTATTCGAATGGCCCAGGAGTACTTGCTTCATAACGCGCAATCGATTGCCGAAGTCGCCTCCCGTTGCGGATACCAGAATGTAGAACACTTCTGCAGACAATTCAAACAGGTGACAGGACATACGCCGAGAAGCTTTCAAAAGAACAAAAAAACTAACATCTTATAATGAGTCCTATCTCAATGCCGGTTCTTGAAATATTGCTGCACGAGAAACTTCATGAGCTCGCTCGGCCCCTCCTTGGAGAACTCCGCCCGATCCGCGAATAGCATCCCGTAAGGCGCAGCAGGCGTGCAAGCCCCCCACTTTGGCAGCTCCTCCCCAGTAACATCCAGTCCGTTCGGGTCTCCGGTACGGATAAAGTTCACCCAATAAAGGCTCATTTGGCGGGCCAAGTCGTAATGCTTGCCGACGAACGGGCGCCAGCACTTGGCGAGCGTCTCGAAGAAAAACCACAAATCCACCGAGTGGAAGGTACCGGGATTATCCCACCCAGGTATTTCGGCATCGAAATTATAATAGTACAGCGGAGCGTTCGCCCCTGTATCGGCATTGGCCTGCACGGCAATGCGAATCGCATACTCGATGCTGCTTATCGAAGCGTTCTTCTTAACCTGATCGATCTCGTTCGCCTGGCCGCTGCATAGCTGCAGGAACGTATCGGCATCTTCGCCGAACTTGTCTGCGGCCATTTTCCCTAGTTCCTCCAACGACTCGACATTCGGTGCGCTGAAAAATTCGGAGGACGTATGGCCGAACATGACCGGCACCATCCAGCGCTTATTCTGCAGGAACAATTCGAACGGATTGCCCACGTTAAACACTTGATCCTCGACCGTGCCCCAGAACCCTTGGTAGGCCACCGCCTTATCGCGCAGCTCAACCGCATCGAGCTTCCGGGCTTCCGCGAGCGAGGACACGCCCAGATAGTTGAAGAATTGTACGCCTTCCTGCTCGGCTTCCGCCAATTCTCTCCAGAACTTGGGCATCCCGATCCCCGGATAAACGATCGACATGACACCGCTTTCAATAATCGCCCGTTGGAAGAGACCCTCGTTAAGAGGCGAGGTGAGCTGGCTCAAGACGCTCCCTCCGCCGGCGGATTGTCCGCCGATCGTCATATTGTCCGGATCGCCGCCGAATGCCGCAATATTGCGCTTAACCCACCGAGTTGCGGCCTGCTGGTCAAGGTGTCCGAAGTTCGCCGGGGCTTCCGGAGCTTCCGCCGTAATTTCGGGATGGCTCAGAAATCCGAATACGTTCAGACGATAATTGATCGTGACCACCACGATTCCTCGCCTCGCAATGCGTTCACCGTCGAACTCCATCTCCGCCGTATGGCCAACCTGAAGTCCCCCGCCGAAATACCATACGTATACCGGCAATTTCTCATCGGTCCGTTTGGCTGGCGTCCATACATTCAGATAGAGGCAATCCTCATTCATGGCGATGTCCGGTTCTACGGCCCATTCCCGGGTATAAATATTGTTGTCATCAATCTCTTGTCTGACTTGCATGGAAATCGGCGCGAACTCGAAGGCTTTAAGCACGCCTTCCCAATCTTCCGCGGGCTGCGGAGCGCGCCAGCGGTTCTCTCCTACTGGAGGTGCCGCGAAAGGAATTCCCTTGTAGCTTGTAATCCGGGGGTCGGCTGCCGGCAATCCTTGAACCATCCCATTCTCGACCTTGGTTGCTCTAAGCATAAATGAACGCCTCCTGTATACCTCTAGTTGATTCCAATAGTTTTCACCCAAAGTATAAAAGCCGAGCCCATCCAAAAACAATGATGCATGCACACTTCCTATTGATGGATTCTAATATTGATTCTAATATTTATATTTTCCGGATGAAGCAGCGGGACAACGACCTCGTGATTAGTATAGAAATCGCCTGAACAATATAGTATTGTTTAGACATTAAGTGCGATCTCCAACTTAGAAGGAGCGACAGTAATGCGTCAGAGATCCCGGATTCAATTGGTCTCACCGTTTCTTGACGGCAACTATTACGGCAAAATTTTCTTATCGCTGCTTCACGAAGCGAAAAGACGGGATATAGACTTGTATGTTATTCAATCGCTGGTCAACTTTCCGAACCAAACTCCGTTTCCTCATCCGGTCGGGCTCGAGTCGACTGACGGCTGGCTGCTGCTGACCAATCCGAATTCCCCGCTTCCATTGACGGCCGAATTGCTCCGCGCGATCGAGCGCAGCGGGAAACCAGTCGTTACGATCGGATATCGGGAGAATGCCCTGCCATCGCACGCCGTTGTGGTGGACAACCGCCGGGCTGCACGCGAAGCTGTCAATCATCTTATTCGGAATCACGGACATCGGCGGGTCGCCTACGTAGGCAGCAAGGAGCATGTCGATTTGCTCGAGCGGTTCGAAGGTTATATGGAGGCGCTTTCGGATAATGGCATTGATTACGATGATTCCCTTGTCTACTTCATGAAGGACGCCGTACAGCCCGCCGGATTGTCGGCAGGCGAATCGCTGCTGTCCGACAACGTTACTTTTACGGCGGTATTCGCCGCGACCGATCTCATTGCGGCAGGTTTGATGGAGGCGCTTCAAGAGGCTGGATTGCGATTGCCCGAGGACATTGCCGTGATTGGCTTCGACGATCTTCCATCGTCGGCTTCTCTGACTCCGCCGTTAACGACGGTCCGCCAGTCTTTCGCCGAATTGGCGCTTCTCAGTCTGGACCGACTTGACCGCTTGATCCGCGGGCAAATCTTTCCCGAATGCATCGATTACCTTCCGACTAAGTTGGTAAGCAGGTCATCATGCGGCTGCCCAATTGATGCCGAGCATGTATCGACTTCTGCCGAGATGCACCGAAGGTTGCTTGCTGATATGGATGTGGTCATTCAGCGCCAATATCGGCTTGTAGGAAGCTGGAACACCGTCGCCAGGGAAGACTCCTTCGATCTCGAGCAGATGTTCGGCGACTACTACCCGTGGGGCTGCGTTGCGATGTGGGACGATCAAGAGGGCCGCAGCGGGCGGTTAGTCGTGAAGCAAGCCTATAGCCGCAACGGGACGTCTGTCCCGAAGATCGGGTCGGTCATCCCGATCGAGCAATTTCCTCCTTCATCTTGGTATCCCGGTATTGCGGCGAATGAATTCCCGCATGTGCATGCGATGCGGAACGACAAGAAAGATTGGGGATTTATCACCGTCATTCGCCCGGTCGACCCGTTCATCCATATTCCGGCCGCGGACTGGGCACAGACCGGATTCGCAATTGCCCAAGCCGCCTTGGAACGAGACGACTTGATCCGGCAAATCCGGCATATGGCCTATCATGATGGGTTGACCGGGCTGGCGAACCGTCAGATGTTCCAGACATTCGCGCAGCAATGCATCAAGCAAGCCGAGACACATGGAACGAAGTTCGGCATTCTGCTGCTGGACCTTGATCAGTTCAAACTGGTGAATGATACGTGGGGCCACCAAGCCGGAGACGAACTGCTTCAGCAAGTGGCCGCATTACTCAACGACGAGGCGCAAGTTGCGATTAACGACGCTAAACGGCATCAGCAGAATATGGCATCGCGTCTCGGCGGAGACGAGTTTATACTGCTGCTTGCCGATATTGACGGTGAGACGGATATTCATCAAGTTATTGACCGGATCAAGCTTCGGTTCGAAGAACCGTTCACTGTGCTTGGACAGGCCGTGCACACATCGTGCAGTGTCGGCTATGCCGTCTACCCCGATGACGGGGATGACATCGGAGTGCTGACGCGCTGCGCCGATATGAAGATGTACAGCTGCAAGAAACGAATTGAACGATAATGCTGCAATAAAGTCCTTGGCTAGACTGCTAGACAGCGAAATAATGGATAAATCATTCGAATGGCCGAGCGGCTCACAGAGCCCTCGGCCATTCTTCACTTCTGTAAAGCTTGGGAATCATGCTGTCAGCCAAAAAGCGGAAATAATATGGTTAGCGCGTGTCAATTGCGACGAGCCGTTCGCTCTATGCCATCAACGGTTACTTTGTAGAGTTGATGCGGCAGGTCGTGTCCCATGCCGTCAACCAACATGAGCTCGGCGCCCGGAATTGCAGAAGCCGTGTCCTCGCCACACGCCGGGACGAACAGGGGATCTTCCACCCCATGAATGACAAGTGTCGGTGCTTTTATTGTCGCCAGCCGCGGACGACGGTCACCGGAGACAGCGATCGCAGCAATTTGTCGTCCGAAACTGCCTGGATCGTAGGCTCGCCGAACTTCCTCCATGATGAGCACCCGATAAGCATCCTCTTCAAACGGATAGCCGGTGCCAGCAATGCGCTTGGCAAAAGTGAGACTATGCGCCAAAAATCCAGCTTCATCCTCAAATGGATGTGGCGCCGGTTTAGTCATCAATGCCATGGCTTCCTGGGAAGCTTGCGGAAGGTTCGGATTACCTGAGCTGGACATAATAGAGGTGAGTGATATTACCCGTTCAGGGTACTCACTGGCTACAAGCTGGGCGATCATTCCGCCCATTGATCTGCCGACAATATGTGCCCGATCAATGGAAAGCGCATCGAGCAGTCCGATAACGTCTGTGGACATGTCATCCAGAGTGTACGGTATATCCGGTCGCTGTCCCGACATGAGAGCAGTCGCCAGTGCGTCAAAATTCAGCGTAGGATAATGGCTAAAGTGTGTCGAGCAACCTACATCGCGATTGTCAAAGCGGATGACGCGAAAGCCCCGTGCTGCCAGCATCTCACAAAACGGAGCCGTCCAACGAATCATTTGGGTTCCAAGTCCGGCGATTAATATAATAGCCTCGTTATTTTCGTTACCGAAACTATCATAAGCCAACTCAACACCGTTGACTTTTAGAATATTCATGATTGTTACCTCCTTCCATTCATAAGTTCCCTTCGGAGAATGCATTAGCGGCTAATTTTTTGATATGGTTTCTGATATCAGGTGCCCAGTCATCGATGTAGTGGTTAAAACGATCCAAGTCACCCGCATACAGTGCCCGCAGAGCTTCTTCGTATTGATCGAAGTTCCCGGCCATAGCTGTCATAAATTTATATGTTACTTCTTGTGACTCTCGGATAATGCTCTGTTTCTCTCCAGTATGGCGAGCTGCATCAATCAGTTTCCGTAATGTAACCGATGCCCCCCCAGGTTGACTCTTGAGCCATTCCCAATGCCGTGGCAATAAGGTAACCTCACCGGATACAACTCCCAGTTTGGGTCGACCGGCCTGCCGTGCAGGCTGGTGATTCACGTCTGTAGCGGGTAAGTCACCAACCGGTTCTCCTAATCGTTGGAGCACATCATCTGTCTTCCCACGAAAATCAATATCGATTGGCTTACCCGTGGAATCGTCAAATAAAAGCAACTGTGCGAGTTCTCTGTCATCCAGAGCATCCTTCACTGTAGTAACAACGTGCTGTAACAATCCACTGGCGACAACTCTCACACCCAGAAATGCCGTGCAGTAAACGTGCGTTAGAGTATTACTCATGTTTGACCTCCTATTCATTTGTTTTATTGATTATACCCGGGTAAAAATATAAAATCAATATTACCCGGGTAAAATTTATTTTCTCGATCGTTATAGAGGGAATACATGCACAAAAACACGGTCTAAGAGGAACCGCGCTGTTGAGGGCTAGTTTTGCTTTCACGAAGCCGTCTGCCAAACTGATATTGTTTTAAGAGACTAAAAAGAGAAATGGAAAATAGCTACGGCTAAATCCATTCCTCAAATTTTTTGCCTACTTATGATACGGATCGGCTTAACGGGGGCATCGGCGAAAAATTCCCCCTTAGCTTTCGGATACAGATATGTTTCTCCTAGTTCGTTGCATTAATCATTCTGTAACAGACTGACAACTAATTTCCCGGAACCTGATTATCCATTCTCTACAAGTTCCGCATTCAGCTTATCTGTTACGCTGGTGCTATGAATCGGAATTACAAGATCTAATATCTGTACCGACTGAAGCCTATGGCTGCCATCTGTTAACGCTGGCAAACATCTGTTTATTGAATTAACATCATCCGCGAAGGAACCATAATGCCTTGCACGATCTATATGGACTTGAACTTCATAGTCGTATTCTGTAGGGCAAAATGTGCTTTTAAATCCTTTTTGGTTTATTGAAGTAACGGGCAGTGTAGTTGTGTGTGAAATAATTACCATTAGAATAAATTACTAGCTTCTGCGATAATCTAGGTAATCATTTGAACTAACGAAATTTCATTTTCCAAACAGAAAGGTTGAGGTGAAAATGATCATCAAAAAAGCGATATTATTTTTGGCAAGTACCGTAATTCTAGCTGCTTGCGGAGTAGCGTCAGAACAGAAAACTAATATAGTCGCACCTCAAGTCAAAGAGAAACAGGAAAGTCAATGGGACAAGAATAATGCGTTCCAAGCTGAAGTCATCCCTAAGTTCGAGGCCGCTGTAGTCGCTGAATATAACACAAAAGTGGGGGACAAAACGGTAATTGACATTAAAGCGGCGAAAGAAGATATGGATTATTACATAGATAACGATAATCAAAAGCTGGTTATTCTCGTCGATAAAGATACCACTAAAGTGGGTAAGATCAAACAAGAACTCACAGATGAGCTGGGAACAAAGATTCAAATTAAGAAAGCCAAGTATAACTCAAACGAAATGGAAGCCCTAGTGCTTGATGTGAATAAGACCATTTTAGGAATGAACCTTGATGCTTTTGAAGGTTGCTATTGGAATCTCGAGGAACAGAAGATTGATGTACGCGCAGACTTGAACCAAGATCAAATCCAAGAACTCAAGGATAAGTACGGCACGGATAAGTTTAACATTACCATAAGCAAGCTCAAGCAGGAAGAATTCTAATAAGAATTTAAATAAAACCGCACCCAAGAACCGTTCTATTCGGGAGCCGTTCCTCTAACGGGACACGATAGCGAAATCAAGGTTGCCTACTGGCATGACTCTAACGTGCAACCCGTCTTTTTCAAGAGCAGCTTCCTTTTGGTTTATTGAAGTGTAAGCGTCAAATAGCCCCCACCTGTAAATCAGATGGGGGCTAAGC
The DNA here is from genome assembly GCF_004000825.1 of Paenibacillus kobensis NBRC 15729. Classification (GTDB taxonomy): domain Bacteria; phylum Bacillota; class Bacilli; order Paenibacillales; family Paenibacillaceae; genus Paenibacillus_T; species Paenibacillus_T kobensis. The sequence continues at coordinate 137,803 of NZ_BILZ01000005.1, forward strand.
TATGCTTGAATTAGGTGGAGCAATCGCGAAGGGTAAGGGACCATTACATCAATTGGCTGCATCTATTCTTGGGTCACCGTGCAACACGAACCGTGTAGCGTCGTCGACGAATGTGACGAGAAATTCTTGCTTCATTGCGCTGCCGGGACCAATGGGAAAGTACGGCCCACATTTCAATTCCGAATGCCACAGCCCGATTACAGTTACGTTGTTGAAAACGCCTTGGTACAACGCTCGATTCGGCGTACATGTGCAAGTGGCGCGTGCTGTTACCGTGAGTTGCCCCGATACTTCGCCAAATACCTGCGAAGCGTCCGCTCTGAGTGTCTTATCTGCTCCAGATCCTGGACTTGATTTCCTGTAGAGATTAACATGTAGTGGATACACTCAGGTAAAGGAAAGGTGGGGCTTGTCAACGTATGCGACTGTACCTTTTCTCTGTATCGACAGGTTGAAGACCCTTTACCCCACCTTAACCATTCTGTGATTCCCCTTATCCTTGATAGTTCATAATCGGCTGGTCGGTAGAACCCATCCACGGAACAAAGTTGCTTCCGAGGATTCTCGAGAGACTTACGGAATCAACCGGCTCAACATATGCGGAGGTTCCGAAAGTTAAAGTTACACCTTGACCGCCCGATCCGGATTTTGAATATGAATTATTCCCACCCGATACAATACCGATAAGTGCATATCCGCCAGACGCTCTGTATACTGTGGTACCACTATCTCCGCTTCCTGCCATAATGTCTCCAGCCGTATGAACGCTATCGTGCCATCCGAGTCCCGAAACAGCCTTAATTTGGAGTTGGACAAACGTGGTGTCATCTTTACCATCTCCATTGGTATCTGCATTGTGTGGATATGCGGTAGATACCACTGTACCTGCCGTAATACCTGAGGTTGGACCCGACTTGCTTACTTGTGTTCCCTGAGTAGTCCAAGTCCCGTCTACGGTTACAGCAGGAAGTAGCTGACCATCAATCGCCCCATCGGAACTATTGTTCTTAGTCCAGAATCTACTGCTAAAGTAAATCCCATTCATAGCCGTTCCGCCCATACGAATCAAGCCGAGGTCTTGGTGATTATAGGTATCAAATCCGCTCCAATGGCCTACGCCAATGGCTCTAGCCATAGAAGAACCAGAACTTAAATTACCCTGGTAAAAATTTAATCCAATATTCTCGGCTGTTACGTGACCTGCGGTAACCATATATACTTGGTTATTTTTTACTGCGAAGAATCCAGAGGCAGCATTGTACTGGAGGTCTGGGTCTCCATTAGGCCAAGAACTAGAAGTCGTTTTCGACCTCATATTTTCAACTATCCATTCGCTAATCATCATGCCGCCGCCCATATTATTAAAAGCGTAATTTCGGGCATAAAATTCTTCTTGCTTGAGCTTGCTTACGGTGATGTTTAACTTATCCGCGCCGTACTTATCCTTGAGCTCTTGGATTTGATCATGGTTCAAGTCTGCGCGTACATCAATCTTCTGTTCCTCGAGATTCCAATAGCAACCTTCAAAAGCATCAAGGTTCATTCCTAAAATGGTCTTATTCACATCAAGCACTAGGGCTTCCATTTCGTTTGAGTTATACTTGGCTTTCTTAATTTGAATCTTTGTTCCCAGCTCATCTGTGAGTTCTTGTTTGATCTTACCCACTTTAGTGGTATCTTTATCGACGAGAATAACCAGCTTTTGATTATCGTTATCTATGTAATAATCCATATCCTCTTTCGCCGCTTTAATGTCAGTTACCGTTTTGTCCCCCATTTGTGTATTGTATTCAGCGACTACAGCGGCCTCGAACTTAGGGACAACGTCATCTTGGAATGCATGGTTTTTATCCCATTGAATCTGTGCAGTGGTTTCCTCTGCGTGTGCTTGTGGCATAGCTTTCGGGACGAACTGCATACCTGTGAAGAAAAGACCTGTTGCTAAGGCGGCAATACCAACGCGTTTAATCATTTTATAATAACTCCTGTTCTCTGTTTAATTTAAAGTTGCTTTTAAATAATAATAGGTATTTAGACCTAATATCAACGAACACATAATGGGAATTAGTCCTGATCAGAAACTTCAAATTGGGTATAATTACGCTGTGATATTCCTCTCGGCAATTGGCCCATGTTCTCTTAACATCGCCAATTGACAAGAACTTGAGCCGATAAATGAAAAAGCCCGCGATCTACGCGGACTTTATTCGGCCCTTGTTCTTGTCATCCAACAGAATTGTAACTAAGCGCTTATACATCGTCTCTTCCCAATCTAGCACCTTCAAAGCACGCCTTCCTCGGCTTTATGTATGAGCATTGGTTTGCTTCATACCAATTCTAACACTAGCACGGGTTGACATTTTAGCATTATGAACCGACTGGAAACAACAAATAAACCGCCGTAGAAGGCGGTTTCATCTGAATTATCGTTCCCCGTCGTAATCGTTCACCTTTTTGAAGTCCACCATGAAAATATATCTTCTAACATCATTTCCCAATTCAAACCGTCAGGGCTTATCGGTATAGTTGAACTGCCTGCGACAGCCCACACTACCTGAGTGCCTATTCGTCTATAACGTAATCAACCTTGTTGATGAAGAATCGATTCCTTCAGTACCGCTCTAATACTCACCGGGGGTCGACCGATCAAATGAGCTAGAGTGGGATCGACTTGCGCGTAATCGCCCTGACGGCTCGCTAGAAACATCCCCATCCGCATATTTACGCTCGCTTCCGGTACACCTTGAGACAGCATGCGGTCCCGAAACTCTTCGTCCGACACAACGATTCGACGGATGGTCCTCCCCAAGATCTCGGAAGCGATTGTCGCAATCCCTTCCATGTCAATGACTTCGGATGCCGTTAAATTGGGAGTCATGCCATCTAATTTCTGCTCGCTTAAGATCACCGCCGTAGCTTCGGCCAAGTCGGAATGGACTGTCCAGGCAACCGGGCCGTCTTCAGGAGCGATCAATTCCCCTGTTTTTATGGCTCCGCCAATCAACATGAGTGCCGCTGCAGCGTAATAGCCATTACGGAGCGACGCGAAAGGCATACCTGAAGCTTTCAACAGTTCTTCGGTAGCCGCGTGGTGAATCATGGGAGCGAAGCGTGATGTTGGGGAAGAGCCCATGTGACTTGTGTATAGCACCCTGCTAGCCCCTGCCTTCTTGGCCGCATCAATCGCTGCTTGATGCTGCCGAATACCATGCGGGATACCGGCCTCGCCCATGATGCCGGTCGATACGATGAGAACCTGCGATGCCCCCTCAAAGGCCTGATATAGACTCTCGGCCTCGTCGAAATCGCCTCGGCGAACACGAACCCCGCGTTCCTGAAGCTCTCGTGCCTGGTTCGGATCGCGGACGCTGACACCGATCTGATTGGCAGGTACACGCTTAAGCAGCTGTTCTACCACTGCCCGCCCTAATTTCCCGTTGGCTCCGGTAACGATAATCATGACAATAACATCCTTTCAATTTGTAATAAAAAATAACGGGATGTAGCCGCCTTTGCGGTATGAATGGCGGCAATGCCGGCACTTTTGACAACCTCATCGATATGACCGCAGCCGAGTCCGATTCTGGATAGCTGCAATCCGTCTCGTTGATCCTTCATCCTAACAACCTCCTGACTATTACTTCGCTAAATATGTAGCCATCTACACATTTAGTTAAAAAAAAATCTATGGCCCATTCATTACTTCAACATCTGTTTTTCGACGTTTTCAAAAGCACGTGTCAACAGAGAGGCAAACATGGCTTTTTCGGCATCAGACATCCCTTGCGTGATCAATTCTTCCGATTTCGAGAAGGCATCGCTTCTCCCGTTAATAAATTGTTTGGCTTTGGCCGTGACATCAATACGGAGGTTGCGTCCGTCGGTATGGTTGCTGCTGCGCGTGATAAATCCGGATTTCTCTAGACCGTTCAACAAATTTGTCACGGACGGACCGCTTAGAGCCATTGTTTGCTCAAGAAACTTGCGGTTAATCTCGATTTGCTCCTCTAAGGATTGATGAATATGCGACAGAAGAATCGCTTGCGAGCTATTCAAGCCGTGTTCCTTCAGAAGCTGGTCGATGATCTCCCGAACCCTTTGCGCGATAACTTTAATGTATAGACTGTAGGGGTACTTGTCGAAAACACTTGGCATAGGTTTCTCCTTAAAATCATGTAGATGTCTACACTATATGTTCGATTATCCGTTTTGTCAATGATAAGTTTCCAATTTACGCCGTTACTTATGGTACAGTTCCCCCTATCAGGCTAACAGCGAAAATTGAAGGCTCCCTTTCGGGAGCCTTCAATTTTCGCTTAGCGATGAACTAACCGGCTCAAACCCACCGATCGCCGCGCTTCTTCGCATAGTTTGCAAACACGAAACGCCAAGGAATGACGAAGGGAAATATCAGGACCAACAAGCAGGCATTAACCGTCCCCATTGTCGAATCGTCCATCTGACCGGATGCCCAAAGCGGGAGCGCAACGACGATCAGCCAGACCGACTTCCACGCCACCTCCCATAGAAGCACAGGCAGCATCTGCAGGGGATATCGCAACCCGAGGACGCATAGCGCCCAGAAAGCGAACAACATGCATTGCACCACCCCCTCCTTCAGCTCCCATGATTCTGACCGGTTGATGAATTCAGGCCATAACGTGATACCAAGGCCTACGACGACAAGAAGGTAACCCCCTCTCAACAAATAAAGACGCAACAACGAGACCTCATCTGCTGATCCCTTTTTGGAATGCTCCGTCACGTTCATCATCCTTTTCCCCTAGATATAAGCCTTCTTCATCCAATCGGCGATGCGAAGAGCCTCTGTTTCATGCAATTCCTCCACATCTGCCATTTTGAGCAGAGAACCGTCTTTAAGCGCAATGAAACTGTCTATTAAGGTTTCGATTTCCGCAACCTCATGGCTTGTCATAATTAGGGTTTGAGATTTCAAGTCAACATATGAAATCATTCCTTTCACGATTGACTCGCGTACCATCGGATCAAGTCCGGACAAAGGTTCATCCATCAGAATGTAGGGTGCTTCTCTAGCCAAAGTAAGCACGATTTGTAATCGACCGCGATTTCCTTTCGAAAGCGCTTTGACTTTCATATGTGGATCCAACCGCATAAGCTTCATGATTTCTTCCGCTTTAGCAAGGTTAAAGTCAACAAATTGCGATGCTTGAAAACGCATTGCTTCTCTTACCGTGAATATGGGATAAAAGGAACTAAGCTCGGAGGAGTAAGAAACGACTTTACCGGTTTTTCGATTGGCCTTCTCTCCATTTACCGTCACACTACCGCTCGTAGGCAGTGAAAGTCCGGACATTAACTTCAATAACGTTGACTTCCCGCTGCCGTTACCACCCACAACACCAATGATTTTGCCTATAGGCACCGTCAATGAAATGTCCTTAAGCGCAGTCTGTTTTATATATTTCTTCGTAACGTTCGTCATCCGAATCACGTCACTCATCGCCTTTCTCAACGTTGTTTAGATATTCCTTGAGCCCTGATAGGATCTCCGCTGCACTATATCCCATTTCTCGCATGACGCGAACGAATTGTTCAATTTGTTCTTGCTTCAACTTATCACGCTGATGAATCAGACGATCTTGTCGTTCCGAAACGAACGTGCCTTGGCCTCTCTTCGTTTCCAAGATCCCTTCGCGCTCCAGCTCGCTGTATGTGCGTTGAACGGTGTTGGGATTCATGTTGAATTTGAGCCCCATATCGCGGATTGAAGGAAGCTTCTCGCCTGCTTTCAATTCCCCGCTTATAATTTGCCGGTGTATGCGATCCGCCAATTGCAAATAGATCGGCTTTGATGCATTAAATTCATCCATCGTTATCCCTCAACTTTGTTGTCCACGAGCCACGCGGTTAATATGAATAATCCAATGATAATGATGAAGTCGTATATATACCCTCCTGCAAAGGTCTGTATCGGCTCCGATAATATCGTAGGAAATTGATAGGTAATGCCTCCCCATTCCGTAACGTACCGATACGGATCAGAAGTTTTAAACAAAGCATTTAGCCCTTCAGAAAGGACGGCCGCGCCAGCAACCACTGCCCAGCTCCAACGCCCGATTTTCAGTTTGAGGTACTGGTATATGGCCCAAAGAACCATCACCCATGTGCAAAGCTCAATAGATATCCAGATCATGTGCGGAAAGATGAACCATCCCATTCTCCAAGTATCCGTCCAATACGGTTCAATCAAGCTGAAGTTCGGCTCGATCAGCAGTCTGGATAGCGCATATAACATGGTCAACGAAATGACCATCATCATCAAACCGTTCGCTATTTTACTCAGCAACAATTTATAAGCCGGCTGGGGATTGTTCAGCCATAGATGCAAATGGTTGCCCTCCGACTTCAAATCGATAAATACGATAAGAGGAACGTAGACCACATGAATAGCAACGGCAATCGCTAGAGGTACGAACATAAGCAATGAATCGTCCGCTACCCTCCCCATGTACAGCGTTAGCATAGCAATCAATACATTCATGACGAGTCCTATGAAAAACACGGTTCTTGTTAACTTGAAATCTTTAATAAATAAAGCTGACCATTGCCTCATATCCGCCTCACCCTTTTTGAGGAATTTAATCAAACACTCAGTGCACTAATGAAATAGTACACTAAGTCACTATGGCATGTAAATGGGTATTAGAAAAAAAAGGCAAAGAGGGAATCCCCTCTTCGCCTTCACCTACTTATGAAGTTTGATCTACCCATCTTAAGAGCCGCTTGACCGGGAATGCCCTGCTCTCCACCCATTCAACTCGTTCTCAAAAACATCGTTTGCTTGCGGTCGATGCCGAGCGTCTCGGTAATCATGCGGCACAGCACACTGTTCAAGCCGCATTCAACGTAATGCTCGAAGCCTGCTGCGTGCATATTCTTCATCGTCTTCGTCCAGAGAACCGGCGCATGCAGCTGACGCACGACATGAGCTTTAATCCTGTCCCCATTCGTCTCTGTCTCACCGGTCACGTTCATATAGATCGGGATAGCCGCATCGGAGAATGCAATGGATCGTATTTCATTCTGATACACTTTCGCCGCAGGCTCCATTAGGTCGCTATGATAAGGGAAATTCACCTTGATCGGGATCACTTTAATGCTGCGTGCAGCAGCTATCTCGGCGAACGACTCCAACCCCTTCCCGTCGAAGGCAATAGTCACCTGACGGATCGAATTGTAATTCGCCACCCTTACATAGCCGTCTTGTACCAAGTCGCACATGCTCTCGCACATCTCGGCCGTCGTATTCACGGCTGCCATGCCGTAAGTTCCTTCCTGCTTGAATCCAGATTCTGATGCCAGAACCAGATTCTTCACAAGCTCGAACGAATCAGGCAGCGAAACGACCCGCGCCGCCACTAACGTCGCATACTCGCCAAGCGAAAAGCCTGCTACTGCTTGAAACGTAAGTCCTCGCTTAACCGCCAAGGTAAAAGCGCACAAGTCAATGGTCAGCATAACCGGCAAGGAGTAGATTTCCTTCTCATATAGCTCCGCTTGTCCGTCAAAGCACAATTCCGCCATATCGTAGCCCATGACATCGCTTGCGGTTTTGAATATTTGCCGGCAGTCTTCATCCAAGTCATAATAGTCCTTGCCCATGCCGATATACTGCAGCCCCTGTCCGCCGAACAGGCATGCCGTCTTTCCTCTGTTCATCGTTAGGAAACCTCCAAATTTTTATAAAACTCCGCTTGTGTCGTATAGAGCCTGTAGTATTCGCCCTTCTCCTGCATCAGCTGCTCGTGGCCTCCGAGCTCCACCATTTCGCCCATGCTCATCACGACGATCCTATCGCAGAACCGGCAGCTCGACATCCGGTGGGAAATGTAGACGGTCGTCTTGTTCTGCGTCAAATCGTAAAAGTTCGAATAGATCTCGTATTCCGCCTTAGGCGACAGCATCGCCGTCGGTTCATCGAGAATAATAAACGGGCAGTTCTTGAACAGCGCCCGGGCGATGGCCAGCTTCTGTTGCTGTCCGCCGGACAATTCGATCCCTTCCTGATTGAACAAGCGGCCAAGCTCAGAATGCAGACCATTCGGCAAATGCTCGACCGTCCGCTTCAAATTCAACCGGTCGATAACCGATGTCATCTCCGCATTCTCATACGGCTGATCGAAGACGACATTATCCAAGAAGGAGAAATTGAGAATATTGAAATCTTGGAAAACAGCCGTAATATTTTTCATATAGTCGTCCAAGCTGATGCGATGGATATCGATGCCGTTAATTAGAATTTGCCCCTTGGTCGGCTTGTAGAACCGCAGCAGCAGCTTGACTAAGGTCGTTTTCCCCGCGCCGTTCTCGCCTACAATCGCAAGCTTCTCATTAGAGAAGATGATCAGGTTCAAATTTTTGATCGTATACTGCTCCTGATTCGGATACTTGAACCATACATTGACGAACTCGATCTCAATTTGGTCAGAATCCAGCTTGAAGTCGGCAATATAATCTTCATCCTTCTCCGTCAGCCCGCCCGACGATACCATCGTCAAATAATTGAAGTACGTGGACAAGTGCATGCCAGCTTTCTGAAGCGATATGATGCAGGCGGACATGCCGAACAAGGCTGCGACAAAGACGCCCAAGCTGGTGATGTACACCACGATTTCCGACATCGAAATGATGCCTTTGTAGGCGAGCCAGCCGATGTAGAAATAAACAGCGCCATTCACGATCACTTGCAGCGTATTCGCTATGATGCTCATAAACGTAAAGGCATGAACGGCATCGGTCACGTCTTTGCGCATGGTCTTGAAATAGTACTGCATTTTATCGACGATCCACTGCCCCAGCTTATTGATCCGCATTTCCTTCGCATAGGCGAAATCGGTGGACAGCTCCTGGTAATAACCGATTCTGCGGCCGATGTGGACCAAGGAATGGCTCCAGACGTTAAACTCCTTGTCGGCTGCCGCCGTGTTGAGCACCACGCTAATAAAGTAAGTCACTAACAGCGCAACGAATACGATCGGGCTGAGCGTCACGAGTATCGCAATGACGCCGACAAATTGAAACGTGTTGACGACAAGCTGTTTCGAGTCGATAATCGTGTTCTTCAGATCCATGAAATGAGCTTGGCCCGGATAAAAGATTTCCATCGCCTTTTGCCGGTCGTTGATGATGCGCGGATCTTCGATTTGTTGGTAGGACAAGCTCATCGTTTTGACATTCACTTCGTTCAGAAACGCCGTTTTGAAATATAAAATTTTCTTCTGTTCATAGGTCCAAAAGATGCCGTCCGCGAAACGAAGCGCCAATTCGATTGCGGACATCAGCGCGACGAGCATCAGCGTCTGCGGCCATCTCGCCGATTCGGTCAACTCACTCACGATCAAGTTCAAGAAGATCACGCTATTGAAAGGCTGGGCCGATCGCAGCGCAATAATCAGAATGCTATTGATCACGTATGGTTTATCGAAGGTCCATATCTTTCGGTAAAGCAGATAAATATTCCGAAAATAAAAGAGCCTCTTGTTGGCTAACGCAAGCCACTTCCCCAAGTCGCTTCCCTCCGCTCGTCAAAGCGTGCACTAGACCGCTTATACCGTTTCCTTGTAATATCGCGCTTGAATTTCATACATGCTTTGATACAGCCCGTTCTGATTCAAAAGCTCAAGATGCGTCCCGTATTCCGCAATTTCGCCGTTATCGAGCACGACGATTTTATCGCTGATCGTGGAGCTGCTCAGACGGTGCGAGACGAAGACGGTCGTCTTATCCCGAATGATTCTGGCGAACGTGATGTACATCTCGTTCTCGGCGATCGGAGACAAACTGGCGCTTGGTTCATCCAGGATAAGAACGGGACTATTCTTGTACATCGCCCTGCAGAAGATGAGTCTTTGCGCTTGCCCGCCGGACAGCTCTACGCCATCATCCTCGAACCTTCTCGTCAGAATCGTATGCTCCTGATGAGGCAGCGTCTGAATTTTATCCCATAGTTTGTTTTGCTCCAGCAGCGAATAGACAACGTCATCGGAATCAGCACCATAGTTGGCGTCTTTGAACGTAATATTCTCGGATATGCTTGCGGAAAAGATTTTGAAATCTTGGAAGACGCTCGATAATGCGTGCATGTAGCTGTCATAATCATAGTCCTTGATATTGATGCCATTATAAAGAATAACGCCAGACGTGACGTCATACAGCCGCATGAGCAGCTTGACTAACGTCGTCTTCCCAGCCCCGTTCTCGCCGACAATGACAAGACATTCGCCCGGTTCGATGGTTAAATTGATATTACTGAGAATGAGCCTCGGATCATTCGGATAATGGAACGAGACGTCGATAAACTCGAACCTCCCCGGTGCGCTGCCAGGCTCGATAAAGATCGGTTTGGTCGTCGCCCTCAGCTCGCTCTTCCGCCTCATGAACACAAAGAAATCATTAATATAGTTGTTAATCGTGTACAAATTGACGATATGGTCGAACAGTCCCCGGAAGCTGATGCTGAACTGCCGAATGCCGTTCATTAACACGATAAAGTTACCGATCGTCAGCGCACGGAAGACGACGGCATAGGCAAGAATGACAAGAATGCCGAATTCCTGCGCCACGTTGATGCTTATGCTCGCGATCAATCCCCTTCTCTCATTCGTATTCGTCCTATTGAAATAGGAGAAAAATTGTTTGCGGTTGTCATCCCCCTTGCCCAGCACGAAATTCTTAAGTCCGAAAAGCCGGACTTCCTTGGCAAATTTCAATTCGGTCGCCAATTGAATGATATAACGCCATTTGCGATCGATAGGCAACGATTCCCGGTGGATCTGATAGTTCTTTCTCTGCACACGCAAACTAATGACCGCGTTCACGACCGACACGGCCAATACTAATAGAACCAACAGCGGATTTAACAATGTAGCCAAGTAGGTAATGAAGGCCAATTGGATGAGCGCAATGAAAATCCCGTTGACTGCCTCCAAATACCGTTCCAAATTATCGCCATTGGCGAGCACGAAAGAGGCTCGATTCATCTCCTGAATAATCGTCTGGTCTTCCGTGCATTTGTAGTCCATATCGATCGATTTCTTGCAGAACATGGCGGTTAGCGGAACGAGCAGCCACTTGGAATGGAGAGTCGTGGAGCTTTTCGAATAAATCTGCACATTGGTGACGACCAAGTTGACAGCAAACATGATCAACGTAATCTTTACGATATAATGCAATCCGTAATGCAGTTGAAGCGCATCGAATAAGTACTTAAAATAAACGATCGTAACAAACGGGGCGATGGCATTGCTTAAAATATGTAGTAACGATACGAACAGGTAGAACTTGTTGTTGAGAAACACCAGTTTGTATAAGCTTCCCATGTTTTTGATAATATTCATCTTCACTCCGCCAGCCTCCATCAACCCTCGAAGGGGAATACAGCCGGGCGGCTGCATTCCCTGCGAAGGATGCGTCTATCCCATACGTGTTATCCCTCAACCATATGGAATTTCTCCAACCTGTGATTCAAGTTATCGTTCTTAAAATCGTCCTGCAAAGCGGTAATCATCCGATCCAATATGGCCGCCGCCTCTTCATCGCTAACGTACTTCTTCTTGTACGAGGCGCATACCTCATATTTCTGGTTCACGTTTTTGATTACGACGTCCAAAGCGAATTTCGGAATATTGACCGCATGAGGAATATCCTCCGTGCTTCTGAACTTCTTGAGCGAGCTGTCTTCGAAATCCAAGTAAAAGAAAAAGGCAGGGTTCGCGCTTTTGAAATCTTTGACGAGATGGTTATACGGATAGTATTGATTTTTAATTCCATCGACTGTCGTCTTCGACACATTCTTAATGTAGTCGCCTAATGACTGCTCAGGCTGAACATCCAGCCGCAATGGGATCAGGTTCGTGAACACGCCGATCGCATTTTTGAACTCCGGCAAATACCGGTTCAGCATAGGCGTCAGAACAGCAAGATCATTCCTTTGCGTCAGCTCCTGAAGCGCGATCCCGTAGGAAGCCAGCAGCATATTGAACATCGTCGTCTTTCTGGATTTCGCGAATTTGTGCACCGTATCGGTCAGTTCATCGCTCAGCACGATCGTCTTATGGCCGCAGGCCGCCTCGTCCGCCTCTTTGATTACAAGAGGATTCGAGAAATCAAACCCTTTCAATCGTTTCGACCAATAATTGGACATATTCCTATATTCTTCACTAGCAAAGAAATTCCTTTCGAACTCTACATATTTCGCGTAAGAGTATAAAGGCGGCGCTGTCGATTTCGAGCTATACGCCTCCATCTGCTCGAGAAAAATCGTGGTCGAATACCCGTCCAGCAAAATGTGGTGCACATCGAAAAATAGCAATTTGCGGTCCGGCGCCTCAAATAGCGTCAGATTAAACAGCGGGTATTGGTCAAGCTTGAACGTCTTCAAATGCTTCGAGTAGTCGATATCCGCAACGGACGCGACCTTGACACGCTCGATGGTGACCGGCTGAATCGGATGGACGACGCGCACGAGCTTTTTGTCCACCGGCTTGAAGGTGCTTCTCAGCATCTCGAACCGGTTGAAGAAGTCATTCGCGTTCTCGACCATGTTCTCGTACGTATCCTCGGAATGATCCGATACGAACCCGATGTTGTAGATCTGCTTGTTCGGCGACAGCCGGTAGTCGGCATAAATCCGTTCCTGCGGATTGCTCATCTCGCAATACTCGTAACCGGCTGGCTCTTCTTGGAGCGGACCGGGCTCCTGCGGAGCAGGCTCCTGAGCGCTCGGCTCTTGCGACTTGGACTTTGCCGCCTTCTCCAGACGGGTCGTGATATAGTCCGATAGGGTTTGAACCGAATCAAACTCGAATAGGTCAGCGATTTTGACGATATTCGGATGCAGCTTATTGATGGTCTCGTGCATTTCGGTCAGCAGGATCGAATCGCCGCCCATTTCGAAGAAGCCTTCATAAATGTCCACTTCGTCGTAGCCGAGAATCGAGCAGTATATGCCGCCGATGTCCTTCTCGACTGGTGTGTAAATGCCCTCGACATTGCCTGTCAACGTATATTCCTTGGTTGGTGCCGGTGCAGGTGCTGGTGCTGCTGCTGATACAGGCGCCTCCAAGGGCTCCGGCTTATCTTCGATTTTAATCTTCGGCGCAATATATTCGGCTAGGCTGTGGATCGAATCGAATTCGAACAGGTCGGCGATTTTCACGGTACCCGGGTATTGCTTGTTAATGATTTCATGCATCTCGGTCAGCAGAATCGAGTCGCCGCCCATTTCGAAGAAGCCTTCGTAGATATCGACCTCTTCATAACCTAGAATTGCGCCATAAATGCTGCCGATCTGCCGTTCGACCGCCGTGTACGTGCCTTCTACATGGCCTGTCAGCTTGACCGTCGTTTCCGGTTCGCGAATCGGGCTCGCTTCGGGCTTAACGACAGGGATCTGCATCGGCGCCAGACAGGCTGCCGCTGCGGCCACCTCATCCGTCTGTTTCGCATAAGCGGCCTGATAAAGCTTCGCCGTAAAGCCGGACGCCACCTTATTGCGGCTTTGCTTCACCAGCGAGAGGAGGTCGACGCTTTCATTGAACTGGCCAATGACGACGCGCTGCGGCTTGCTGCTCAGCAGCTCATAAAGAGCCGTTGTTGCATCGTGATTCGTGATCGCCTTCGTCGTCGTATCGTAGTTCGTCCCTTGTTTGTGGGCCATGCCGGTCTCTTTCCACGCGACCCAGTTGACCGCATACGCAGGCTTGCCTTGTGCATTCAAGTAATCCGTATACGAATCCAAGAAAGCATTGGCAGCCATGTAGCAGCTTTGGCCCGGCTCACCGGCGTCGGTCACATTGGAGGAATGCAGCAGCATAAAGTCGAGCTGATCCTGCTGCGTAAATATATCCAGGTTCCACGTGCCGAGCACTTTCGGAGCGAATACGTTCAAGAAGCTGCTCTTCTCTTTGCGAAGAATGAAGCCCGGTTCGATGACGCCCGCGCAATGGGCAATGCCGTTGATTCGGTTGTACTTGTCCCGAACGGTTTGCAGGACGCGCTGCACATCCTCGCTGTTGCTGATGTCGCATTTCATAATCTCAAGCGTTGCCCCGTTGTTCTTCATCTCTCTGAAGTCCTTAATGATTTCCTTGTAGCCGTCCTGCTCTTCGTAAGCGTTCCACTGCGACTCGTCAGGGAAGCCTTTGCGGCTTAACAGAATCAGGTTGCATTTCGCTTGTTTGCTGAACAGCTTAGCGTTCTGAACCCCGATCCCCGAAGTGCCGCCCGTCACGATGTACGTTCCGCCATCGACTAAGCGATTGGCCGTCTCCGGCGCAATTTCCGCAGCATCGAATTGCTCCACATACGCTTTTCCTTGGCGCAGGCCGATGACATGCATATTATGATCGGCAAAGAGCTGATCGATGATGGCCTCGATAGACGTCTCCATATCCGTATCAATGGCACGGCAGCGAATATTCGCATTCTCCTGCTCAACGCTCTTGCCGAAGCTGAGCACGGTACCGTTGTGAGGCCATATGTCCCGCTCTTGACCCGAGATCGTTTGAGCGCAGGAAGCGACGATCGCAAGCTCGATATCCTGGTCAAGACGAGCTTTCACCACGCCTTTCACCAGATTGACGACGTTAAAGAATCCATGCTCGAATTCGCCGTACAGCTCGTTCGCATCCTGCACCTTATGGTCGCGGTACGCGCCTGCATGGACGATTCGGCCAATCGGCTGCTCCGCGAGCTGCGAGAACAATTGTTTGAATTGATCGACGCTGTTCTCGATCCGGAACGTATCCTCGTCTGCTTGGACGAAGGAATCATTCGCTGCGAATACGTCCACGACCCGGACTCCCTTGGCCCGCAAGCCTTTCGAAATCGGATGGTTCCCCGCTTCATCGCTATGGACGACTACGCAGGTCGTCCCCTGTGGCGGCAGACTGACCGGTACCGCATCCATCGGCACCCATGTTTTATGATGGAAGAAATGTTCATACGGGCTTTGTTCCTTAGAGGCCGCCTTACGGACCGCTTTAGGCGCCACCGGAATTTGATACCATGCATGTTTTCTCGCATACGGATATGTCGGCAGATGAAGCTTACGGTAAGCTTGGTTGTATAAAGACTTCCATTCAATGTTGGCGCCTCGAACGTAGCCAAGAATGATGGTCTGCCGTTCATCGTCCTTAAGCTCGCGGGACAATCTGCAATAGTGGTTCGATTCCTCGGACAGCTTCTGCTGTTCCTTCGACGTCAGCTCGTGCGGGAATTTTTCTTTCTTGCTCTCCGGCACGATGGCATAATGGCCGCTGAAGCACCAGTTATTCGCAATTCGGGCAAATGCGCCGTACGGCTGCAATTCGGTCAGCTTCGCGATTAGATCCTGTTGGCTGTAATAGACAAAGGCTAAGCGGTGCGCGTAATGCTTCCTGCCGATATTCAGCGTCGCCGCGAAGTCCGTCAAATTCACGTTTTTATGGTCGAGCAGATACGTGCGATACGAAGCGATTAATTGGAACACCTGCGCTTCGGTTCTCGCCGATACGGCAAAGATAAGCGGTTGTTTGCCCGCGCTTTGATTGTGGATTGGCTGTGCCTCCGGCGCTTCCTCCAGAATGAGATGCGCATTCGTTCCGCTCATGCCGAAGCCGCTGATGCCGACGATCGCTTTGCTGCCTTTCGGCTTAAGCGGCGTCGGTTTGTCCACGACATACAGTGGCGAACGAATGAAGTCAATGTTCGGGTTCGGCACTTGGAAGTGCAGCGACGGCGGAATGACTTTATTTTGGAGCGCGAGGATGATTTTGAACAATCCGCACATGCCGGCCGCTTCGTTGGCATGGCCTAGATTCGTCTTCACCGATCCGACGCCGCATATTTGCTTATCGCCTGTTACCGTTTCGAACGCGTGGCTGATTCCTTTAATCTCGATTGGGTCGCCAAGCTGCGTGCCGGTGCCGTGCGCTTCAATGTAGCTAATGTCGGTCGCCGTGATGCCAGCATCCTTCCAAGCCTTCTGGATCACTTCCGATTGAGCCAAATAATTCGGCGCGGCAATGCCGAAGGAGCTGCCGTCCTGGTTGATCGCGCTTCCTTTGATGACGGCATAGATGGAGTCGCCGTCCCGCTTCGCTTTCTTCAGCGATTTGAGCAATACGACGCCTGCGCCTTCCGCAATCGCCGCCCCGCTTGCCTGATCCGAGAATGCCCGCGTCTTCTCTTCCGGCGATTCGAAGCCGACGCCGCTGCCATCCGCCAGCGGCGTGCCCATTAAGGAGGCTCCGCCTGCCAGAACCATGTCGCATTTGCCGAACCGGATTTGCTCGCATGCCATGTGCAGTGCGGTCAACGACGATGAGCAAGCCGTGTCGACGACCATGCTCGGCCCTTTCAAATCAAATACATACGCCGCGCGACTCGCAGTCATGCTCACTTGCCCGATCGGCAGCGCGTCGTTGAACAGCTTCGGATCGATTTCATACAGGAACCGGTTGTACGCATTGCCAAGATTCGCCGTGTAGCCGAGGAAAATGCCGGTATTCGTTCCTCTTACGCTGTCCGCGCCATAGCCGGCATCATCGATGGCATTCGAGCAGCATTGCAGGAAGATGCGCAGCACAGGATCAAGCAGCGCCGCATCCCGAGGCGAGATGCCGAAGAAAGCATGATCGAACGTGCTCACTTCGTCGAGATAACCGCTTCTGCGGAACTTGATATGCTCCTCGTCCATGCCGCGGAAGAGCAGATGATTCGTAATGTCGGCGGCACGCTCCGACGGAATGTCCCGAACAGCGTTAATGCCGTTGATCAGCATATTCCAGTAGCTGTTCAAATTGTTGGCGGAAGGAAGCTCCATGCCCACGCCGATAATGGCAACGCCGTCTTCGTCGTCATATTCATCACGACGTTCGTCTCGGCGGCTAGACTCAGGCTCCGCCTCTTCCGATCTCGCGGAAGCAGCCTCTAACCGCGACGGACTAAGCACCAGGCTGTCCACCAATGCCGGCCGCTCGCTTGCACAAGCTGCGACCGATTCTCGGCTTGCCATCGGCTCGACTGCTGCTTCGCTACGTTCCGGCGCCGCATCTCCTGCTAAACTTCCGTCAAGCAGCAGCTTATTGTGGATGTGATCCGCCAGCAGTTGGACCGTCGGGCAGGAGAACAGATCGGTGACCTGCAATAGGCCGGGATAGATGTCATTCAAATCTTTATATATGATGGACAACAGAATAGAATTCGCGCCCAACTCGAAGAAATTGTGATGGACATTAAGCTCGGTATATCCGAGGTTTTTGCAGCAAACCTCAATTAATGTCCGTTCGATGTTGACGTAATCCTCGCTGTCGCTCGCCGCGCTCGTTCGAACGGCGCCCGCGTCGCTGGCAGCCGCTTCGAGCGCCGCAGCGATTGTCGATGAGAGCTGCATCGGATACGTCTTGAGCAGCATCGAAATTTTGCTCTTCAGATTCAAGCGTGCGACGACGACAGAGCCGCTGCTATTGTGCAAGACGGCGAACAGCGCCGAGATCGCTTCTTTGGTCTTAACCGCTTGAAACAGCGTATCGATCGTGAAATTGGATTTGACCGCCATGCCGATCTCCATCCATGTTGCCCAGTTGACCGTGATGCTCCGGCTGCCCGTTTCCTTGTTGCGGTAATCGCTGTAGCTGTCCAGATAGATGTTCCCCGCAATATAACCCGGCAGGTCGGCGCTGCTGAAGATAGTCGAGATACTGGAGAACATGAGGAAGAAATCGAGATTCTGCGATCTCGTCGCCTGATCCAGTACATTCGTTCCCACCAGCTTAGGTCCCAATATGCCGGTGAAATGCGCTTCGTTCAGCTGCTCGAACGTAATGCCGCCGCTTATTCCCGCGCCATGAATGACGCCTGTAATCATGCCGTACTTCGCGTTGATCGATTGGATCAGCGACTGTACCGCAGCGTCGTCTCCTATATCTACCGCATAATATTCCGCATGCTTGGCCCGGGATTGAAGCGACTGCAGGCGCTGGATTTTCTCTGCCATGTCACTGTCCGGATGGCGGCGTACGATCGCCTCCCATTCCGACGAGTCCGGAAGCGGCGTACGGCCGACCAGAATAACCGTAACATCCTTCGCCCGGTTCGCCATTTCCATCGCCGTCTCGTAGCCGATGCCGCCCAAGCCGCCGCTAATGAAATAGACGCCTTGATCTTTAATGACGAGCGAATTGCCGCTTGTCTGAACCTTCGCCTCCTGCAGCCCTTCGAAGAACCGCTGGCCGCTGCGGTATACGACGATATCCTTCTGGACGACGGCGTTAATCTCATCGACAATGGTCTTCCATTCCGTTACGGAATCCGTATCGATACAGCAAGAAACGATATTGTTGAACATCCGGTTGAGCGATTTGCATAACCCGAATACAGGCGCACCGTTCGGATTCAAGTACGTCTCTTGTCCGGTTACTTGGAAGCAGCTGTCCAAGATCGGAACGATTTTGATTTTGTTCTCATAGTTCGAGAACTTGCGATACAGAGCGACGATGCCGAGCAGCGAGATATTGTGCAGCTGGAGCAGCTCTTCCTGCGAACGCGGTTCATTGCGGCCGAGCTGATTCGTAATGACGATATGCGTAATATCGTTGTAGCCGATATTGGCATACAGCTGGTCGAAATATTTCTCAATGCCGATCCGCTTTGCTTCGTCGGTATTGACGGTAATCCGGTCTACATTGTAAAAGCGCTGCTGCAAGCTGTCATACAGCGGCTCGGAAGATGCGGCCGACGTATAATCAAGGAGCAGGCATCTCCCCGGATTCGCGTTCTTGACGATAGGGTCCGCCTGTACGAAGATTCTTTCGTAATACATGCCGTCAAGGTCTTCAGCAGGCACTGGCGACAGCACCGGCTCCGGCGACGCTACAGGGACAGGCGACGACGCTATTGTGCCTGATACAGCAGCCGGCTTTGCCTCCGCTGCTTTCGTCTCTGCTTGCGGAGACAGCTTCCGTTCCAGCTCCGCCCAGTCCCTTTGCTTCTCTTTCTTCGGCAGCCAGCAGCGGGTCGGCTTGAACGGATAATACGGAATCGGAATATGGATCGGTTCGATTCCTTGATAGAATATGCGCCAATCGATCTTTGCCCCATTGCTGTATGCGTCCGCCAGAAAATCGAGATCGGCTTTCATTTCCTCATGGACCGATGCCGATTGCGGATCCCCGCCGATGCCCGCAAGACAGGTATTGCAGCGCTTCAACGCCGCTCGAATCGCGCCGTAGTCCATTTCTTTCGAAGCGTTGCCATCGTTATAATAGACGCCCGCAATCCTGCTCCATTGGGATTCCTCGCTGCTTGCGAGCCGCGTTAACGCAGCTGCCAGCTGATTGCGGTTCTCGAATGCGACGGCAACCCGCTTCGGATAATGCGCCCGGTACAAATTGGCATTCGCGGCAAACTGATTCACGTCGACGCCTGTCTCAGAGAATTCCTTGTATTGCGCAATCAAGGAAACCAAGCTTTCCATCGACTTGGCCGAAATAAGCAGCAGATCTTGGTCCGGCCCTTTCGCCGGTTCCGATTGATTGTCATACTCCTGCAAAATAACATGCGCATTCGTTCCGCTAATGCCGAATGCGCTGATTGCGCATGTTCTCAAGCCGTCCTTATGCCAATCACGCGTTTGATTATTGATATAGAAAGGCGAATCGCAGAAATCGATCTTCAGATTCGGGACGTTGAAGTGCGCAGCGCCCGGAATCTTCTTGTACTTAATGGCGGCCAACGCTTTAATAAACGATGCCACGCCCGCGGCCTCATACAGATGCCCGATATTGCTCTTCGAGGAGCTTAAGCCGCAAAATTGCTTGTGGTCCGTAAATTTCTCATAAGCGCTCGTCAGCCCCCGGAACTCGATCGGATCGCCCAGCGCCGTTGCCGTACCGTGGGTCTCGATGTAATCAATCTCTTCCGGCGAAATGCCGGAGGCTCGAAGAGCTTCCAGAATAACCGTGGCTTGCGCCGCCGGGTTCGGTGCCGTAATGCTCGCGGAGGTGCCGTCATTATTAATTGCGCTGCCTTTGATTACGCCGTATATGTAATCTTTATCTCTCTGCGCATCCTTCAGCGGCTTCAGCAGTACAACGGCGGAGCCTTCGCCGATTGCCGCGCCGCTCGCGGTATTGTCGAACGTTCTCGTTTTGTTGTCGTCCGTCTCGAAGCCTACATTCATATCGTCGTAAGCGACAGGGAATGAGTGCAGCCTGATGCCGCCCGCAATCGCCATCGAGCAGGTTCCGTTCTTGATGCTGGCGCATGCGTCATGAATGGCGACGAGCGAGGAGGAGCAGGCCGAGTCGATGACCATCGTCGGTCCCCTGAGGTTCAGCAGATACGAAGCGCGCGATGGGAGCATGCACGGCATGTTGCCCACGTTCGAGTATTTGATGAGCTCTGGATTGTTGTGAAAAATGTTGGTGGAATAATTGTCTTTCGTCGAGCCCGGCGTATAGCCGATATAGATGCCGGTCTTGGTGCCGCTCAGCATGTCCGCCGTATAGCCAGCATCGTCGAACGCATGGAAAATCGTTTGCAGCAAAATTCGCTGGACAGGGTCCATCACCTGCGCCTCGATCGGCGGCAGCTTAAAAAACTCGTAGTCGAATTCATCGATTTTCTCTAAGTAACCACACTTGTTATACGAAATCTTACCGTTCGCATTCGGCATCATCAGCGCATAAATGCGAGCCAAATCCTCGACGTCGTCCTGCCGGTTCTGCGGCAAATCGCGAATAAGGTCGATGTTATTCTCGAACACTTCCCAATATTGTTCCAGGCTGCTCGTGCCGGCAATTTGCAAGCCGATGCCAATAACCGCTATATCGTCCTCTTTATACGACGACTGACCGTTCTGGTTATGATTCATGGGCAGATCCCGCTTTCTTTATATTTTTGTAACGTTGTGTTTATCACGTTGACCGTTTTCAACGGCTCCTCCGTCGGAAAGAAATGCGTCGTTCCACTCATTTTCACAAAGGTAAGCCGGCTCCCGGCGGACCGCTTCCATGAATAGATGTCCTCATCCGCAATGTCCGGTTCATTGTCGCTCCACATGGCGGTCATATCGGAATAAATCGTCTGTGCGCGGACAGCAGGGGTGCTTTGAATCAACCTGTAGTCGGCAAGCAGCACGCCCATGTAATAATCGAGCATCGGCTTGTTATGGACGAGCACCTCGTTAAATCCGCCCATCTTAATAAGCCGCTGCTTGCTCTCTTCCTCATTGTCCAAGTTAAAGTACGCTTTCGGATTATCGTGATAAGGCGGCCAACGGCTCGAGAAGAAGAGATGCTCCGGAAGCTCGCACCCGTCCTCTACTAGCCGGAAATATAGAAAATATAAAAGCATCCCCCCCATGCTATGGCCGAATATGGCATATTTCTCATGCGCTTGCAGATTGTTTTTCAGTGATTGATAGAGATCCTCCACCGCATCCTTTACATCGTGACATATCGGTTCCTGGTTTCTGGGCATATGGCCCGGCAGATCAAGCGGAACAAACGTAATATGATCATTCAAATGCTTTTTCCAAGGGAGATACGATAGCGTCGAACCGCCGGCATGCGGGATGCAAAATAGCTTCATTGCGGCATTCCCCTACAAAGCCTGCAGCACATGGTCGAATTGGTAGAACGCGTTCGTTTCGTCCAGCAGCGCTTTCACGCAATGTTTAATTTTTTGAGGCTCTAGCTTTTTGATCCGAAGCGCCTTGATAAGCATTTCTAATGCTTCGGCATGCGTTTCTTGCTTAACGCTTTCCCTCTCTCCTGCCGAGGCATTGTATCTCGTCTTCATTTTCTCGTAGATTTGAATGACTTCCTTATATTCGGCTTGATTCCGGTTATGGTTCTCGGTCGCAACCAGAATGCTGAGGCATCTGCCTGCGAAATTAGGCATATCCTTCGCAAAGTTCGTGTCGCTTTGGAACAAGCTGTCGAGCTTCTGCTTGTCTTGGAACAGGCCGTAGCAATACGTTTTCATTTGCGGCAAGCTTTCTTTCACGAACTCCGACAGCAGCAGCTTCGGACTCATTTCGATCGTTGCGGTGACGCCGAACCGATGGAACAGGTCGATAGCCGACGTGAACAACACCGGTTTGATCAAATGGTAGGTCATGCTTTTGGCGATTTGGTTCGGGTCGGAAAGCGGAGCGCCCGTCTGGTTGGAGATGACTGGGAAGTGGAAGGGATAATACGTAAAGCCGTTCACGAATTCCAAATATTCCATGCACATTTCGTTCATGAGCGGGGAATGCATCGGCGGGCCGTTAAACAGCGGCGATACGAGGGCGCCCCGGTCAAGCATTAGCTGCTCCACCTCATCAAGCTTATCGTTCGCTCCGCTGAGCGCGAACTGGCTGCTGGAATTGAAGCAGGAGATGAAGACGCTCGCTTCGGCATCGGCCTCTCGAATGCACGCTTCGATCGTTTCCTTATTGGCTTGCTCGATGATGGCCATATGGCCGATATTTTTGTTCGTGATGCCGTTTACCAGCTCGCCGCGCTTCATCATAATTTTGACCGCATCTTGGAAACGAACGGCGCCGGCGCTTACCAACGCGGCATATTCCCCGATGCTGTGGCCGACTGCAAATTGCGGATACACGCCGTAGTCGTCCATGTAAGCTCTGAAGATCGCAATCTCCGTCGTCAGAATAGCAAGCTGCATATTCGTAAACTCATTGATGCCGCTAATGCTGCCGTTGAAGATCAGCTTCGCCATATCGATGCCCGAAACGTCGCTCGCTTCCTCGAACGTTTGTTTCGCAATGGCATATTGATCGTAGAACGATTTGCCCATCTGTAAGAACTGGGTTCCTTGCCCTGGAAATATAAAAGCAAACTTATCCATTATCGATTCCTCCTTGAATTTTTAGGGTTCGACAACCAATGTAACGTGTGGAGACAACGGTTGCAGCGATGACAAATCATTTTCGAATAGGACGTAATCCCCCTCCTCCTGAATTTCCTTGAACCCGGCGAATTTGTACGTGACGTACATCATCCGGTTCTTATCCGTCGAGACGAACTCGGCGCGCAGCGTTGCGCCGGCCTCCTTGGCCAGATGCATCAGATGGTTGATCATGACGCTTCCTACGCCGCGCGACATGACACGGCACGACATCAAGAGCAGCTTGATCGTCCATACGTTGTCATTCATCTCTACCAGGGTAAGTCCGATCTTGCCGTAGCTGCCGTACTTGTCTTCCAATTCGGACACGAGCAGCAGGTGCGAATCGGATTGTCTCAGGGCGTCTAGCTCCTCATAGGAATACGTATAGCCGGTCGTGTTCAACTGGTGAGTGCGCACGGTCAGCTCTTCCGCCCGCTGCAGGTCACCCTCGCCTACCTTGGCAATAGTGAATTTCATATTAAGCGATGCTAGAAACTCTTCTTGTGTCCCGACGAATTGTTCTTCTAAGTTGTTCCGTGTAATATCGCTCATGTACATCTGCCTGCGGTTCTTCGAATCTTCCGTAATAAAACGCGGATTCATTTCGGGCATGTCCAGCAGGCCAGGCAATTCCGTTACATCGAGGCAGAGCACGTCCGGATGCACGAAGTTGACTTCTTCCCGTTCGAAAGGCTGATCGTCTACAAAGGCCAGCGTGTCGATGCCGATGTTGATTGAGCCGGCAATAGCGGACAGCGAAGACGATTTCGAATTCCAATTGATCTGCGGGTAAATAAAATATTCCGCAAGCCCGAACGCTTCGAGCTTGTCCATGGCGCTCTTATGCTCGTTCTTGCTTGCAATGGACTGCAGAATGCCGCGGCTGTCCAGCGCCTTAATGATGTCGACAATGCCCTCTCGAAGGGAGACGTTGACGTCCTCCAGCAGAACGCCTTCCCAAACCGTGTTGTCCAAATCCCATACGACGCATTTCACCTTTTGCCGTACTTTTGTTCCAACGCTTTCATTTGTCATCTCTAATCACCTCAGATTGGATTGATCGTTACGTCGCACTCAGCATGTTTCTGGCGATGAGCATCTCGTGCATCTGCGTGGTTCCTTCGATAATTTCATTGATCTTCGCATCGCGCATATAGCGCTCTACCGGATAATCCGAGCTGCAGCCGTTCGCCCCGTGAATTTGCACCGCGTCGCTTGCCGCCTTATTGACCATTCCAGATGCAAAATATTTGGCTGTCCACGTCTCCATGATGGAATCGGGATCCATCATTTCTCTTAAATGGCCTGCGTGGCAGCATAACAGCCTTGCGGCCTTTACATTGACCGCCATCTCCGTCAGCATCTTCTGAATGAGCTGATTGTCTCCAAGCGGAGCGCCGAATTGCTTCCGCTGGCTTGCATATTGGAGCGACTGCTCCAGGCAGGCTTGTCCGAGGCCTACGCAGCCGCAGGCGACCGTATATCTGCCATAGTCGAGACAGTTCAACGCGACATGCGATAAGCCAATCCCCACTAAGCCCAACAGATTTTGTTGAGGGATGACGCAATCTTCGAGGCGCAGCTCAGCCAGCATTGAGCCTCTGACGCCCATCATTCCCGTAATCGGCGTCCGGCTGAAGCCGGGGGAATCGCTTGGGACTAGAAAAGCGGTCGGCTTGCCCTCGCACTGTGCGAAGAGCAAATAAACATCTGCGATTTGCCCCATCGTGATCCATTTTTTACGCCCGTTCAGCACGTAGCCGTCCTCCGTTAGAACCGCCGTCGTCTGCACGCTCTTCGCGTCGCTTCCCACCTCCCGCTCCGTCAGCGCGAAGGCGCCAACGAGCGACCCGTCAGCCAGCCCAGGCAGCCATTGGTGCCGCTGCTCATCCGAGCCCCATCGAAGAATAGCCAATGCGGCCATTCCGTGTACGGTCAGCAGACTCCGGATCGAAGAACAGCCGCGTCCGAGCTCCTCGTTCAACATCCCGACCGTCACCCAGTCGAGTCCCATGCCGCCGTATTCCTTCGGCAGCATCGAACCCAGATAGCCCTTTTCTTTCAGCTTCTCGATCAAAGAGGGCGCTATCCGCTCCGTCTTGTCACTCTCGGCTGCGCTCGGCGCCACGACCTCGTCCGTGAACGCCTTGAATTCGTCCTTCCACTGCAGTTGCCGCTTCGTCAGCTCAACCGTCGTCATCATTAGCTGGCCTTCCGCTCAATAAACTCGCAGATCGCGTTAATGGAGCTGAAATTTTTCATATCGAGATCCTTGTTATCGACGCGAACCCCGAATTCTTTCTCCAGAAACATGACGAGCTGCATCGCAAACAACGAGTTGACGTACCCGAGCGCAAAAATATCATCATGATCCTGCAGCTCAGCCTTTCTAAAAAAACGGTTCAAAAACGCCTTAATCCGATCCTTTGCCTCATTCATTACAAAATTCCCCTTTCGATAATTGGATGATAGGGAGGCCCTATGCCTCCGGAATCTTAAGAATAGGTATAAAAACCTTTGCCGGTCTTTCTGCCGTGCAGGCCAGCGTCCACCATCTTACGGAGCAGCGGGCAGCAGCGGAATTTGGAATCCTGATAGCTTTCGTACAGGACGTCGAGCGAATGGACTACCGTATCCAAGCCGATCAAATCGGCGGTTTCCAGCGGGCCCATTTTATGCGCATAACATTTTTTGAAAATATCGTCCACTTCCTCCGGCGTAGCGACCTGATCTTGCACGACGAAAGCAGCCTCGTTCATCAGCAAATGGGATAGGCGGTTGGACACAAAGCCGGGATAGTCATTCACAACGATCGATTCCTTGCCGATGGATTCCATCAACTGCTTCGTCTGTTCGATCGTCGACTCCGTCGTATGATAACCCCGGATCACTTCGACCGCATGCTTCATCGGCACCGGGTTCATGAAATGAACGCCGATAATGTGGGACGGCCGCGCGGTCAGCGCCGCAACCTTCGTAATCGAGACGCAAGACGTATTCACGAGGACAATGCAATCGTCCGGACAGATCGAATCGATCTTCGTGTGAACGTCCTTCTTGATCTCCCAATTCTCCGTCACGTTCTCTACGATAAAGCTCGCATCTTCCAGCAGCCCGTAGTCGGCAGAGAATGTGATTCGGTCCAGCACCGCCTCAGGCTCGACCGAATGGCCGCTCTTTTGGAACAGGTTCTGAAACCGGGCGTTCGTATAAATCTCGTCGCGCGCTTGCTCCAGCGCACGCTCATCGATATCGATAAGCACAACCGGATAGCCGTACTGGGCGAAATTTTGCGCTACCCCTCTCCCCATTACGCCGGCCCCGATAACACCGATTTTGTTCACGTTTGGAACCTCCATCTGTTTTGAAATTTACGGCTGCACGCCATATTTATGCGAGAGCAAGGCTGAAATCTTGCGTATGGTGGAGAAGGTATCGACCAACAAATCCTGGTCGTCGATTTGAATGTCGAAGTTGACCTCCAAATTGACGATTAGCTTGATCGTTACGATGGAATCCAACCCTTCCGAGCGCAAATCCGTATCCGGATCAAGATTCGCTTTGTCGCCGAGTAAGTCGCGCAGCTCCTGTGCGATGAGTTGTTCCAACGAAGACGCTTGGTCTAGTTTCAAACTAACAACTCCTTCTCGATTTGGTTGTCCGGCCATTGGGATAAGCTGCGCCCATGAACATCGATGTAAGCCTCTTTCCATCGGTCCATGCCGAATGCGACGCAGCCCGACTGCAAGAGCGCATCGGCAGTATCTGTAATCTCGTACTTGGAGCAGAGCGTATCCGCGCAGTAGTTGAAAGAGGCGATCGATACTTCTTTATTGCTAGAGGTGGTGACGAGCAATTCGTATTTGGCGTTGCTCATCATCTGGTAGGCTCCCTTAGTCTTCAGATCTTGGCTGAAAAAGAACGGGTCGGTCGCCGTTGCGATTCTCCCCTTCATGCCTAACGATTCAAAAAAGCGCCAGACATCCTCCATAATCTGATTGCGCATCGTGACGACCCAATCTTCCTTACCGACATATACAATTTCCCGCATCGTAAATTCGTTGCGTCTAAAGTTATTTTTCCGCCATTCGATCTCGTGCCGGAAGCATCTCCCTTTGCCTGTCAATATGGTTTCAGTGGTTAGCTTCTTCCCTTGAAGCTCCTCGTAACAGTGATAGCAAATGCACGGCTGCAGTACATCGCCATGGAAACACAAGGAATCGTCATACGACTCCTGCTGCGCATTGGCACGGAAATGGTTGATCGATTGGTAATTGTGCGGCACGGAGACAACGCCGTAAATATTTTGCGGAAAATGAATATGGTATTGATTGCGGTCCATATTGTTCTTATTCAATACCGAAGGATAATCTCTTAATGCCGCGCCATAGCTCATAGCGATGCGCAAAAATTGTTCATCCAATTTCTCGAGCAAACGAATATCGAATTCGTCGTAATAGCCTTGCGGGGCTGCATCCGCCTCCGTTGTCGCAGCAGTCTCCATGGAAGACTCCTCGCCGATGTTGCTCTTCACGACTCGTTCTTTGATCACGCGCGTATGTTCAAGGCTGACGCAAAGCTCTTGATAGGACGCCCGCAATTCATTCAACGGCGCCGAATGCTGATCGCAATCGCTGACGGTCAGATGGACGGCATGCGCCTCTTTGTCATATGAAACGGCCGTTATCATTTCGGATAAATACGGAATGCGGTCTAACAAGATTCCGGCTTTGTCAACCAGCTTTCCTGGTATTTCAAGCGTTACATCCATTACCTTAGCCCCTCTCGATTAGATATGTGCCGATATTTCGACTTCAACCAGTTTTATCTTTTCTGTACCACCGCCTCATGTTATTATTTTACATACCATGCAGAGGATAGCTAAAATAGATTGTGTAAACAGCTGCACAACGCCTAACAACGCTTCTCATCGACGCCCGCTGCTGGCAATCGCCATACAGTCAACGGCTAGTTCAAGAATGAATGAAAGTTATGGGAGCGAGTTATCCTCAGCAGGCTTGATAAGGGGGGGATGCGGGTAGCGTTGCGGCTTTGGGGCTAGCTTCATGATACAACTTACTATCTAGCCCAATTGCAAGCAATAGAATCTGTAGAATAAACACGCATGTAAAATGTTAGCCCATGTCGAAAAGAGAGGGACGATCGTGAAATTCAAAACAATCATTCGTGACAGCATCTTATTTCCGGGGGGGTTCGTAAAGTGGTCGCTTTGCAAATATGATTTTATATTTATTAAATCCGATGAGGTCGTGGAAGTTGGCTTCAACCGTACCGATGCCAAGTTAAGCGGAGAGACAGCCGGACTATTTCAATGCAGCTACGGTCCATTCTCCATTCGAGCCGCTAGCAACCGTTCCGTCCGCATTAAAGGCATTACCTTTTCTTGCGGCATGATTTTGCATAAAAATTTTTTTACAACCGATTTCGATCAAGCACCCTTTCTCGCCATGCTGCAAGAGAGCGCACCGCTCGAAGCGTGCCGTTCCGGCATCCTCAAGGCGATGGAAAATTTCAATCTCCCCCAGCAGCAGCAAGGCAACCGGGAACGGATTGACCCGAGATTGATTCAATTGAACCGGTACATTCGTACAAACTACACCGCGCCAATAACCCTGCAGGACTTAGCAGATTTTGTTGGTGTTCACCCTACCTATTTAAGCAACACCTATTCGAAAGTATTCAAGATTTCTCCTATTTTTTATGTGAACCAATTAAGAATGAATGCAGCCAAGGAGCTGCTGATTCAATCGGACAAATCGATTAATGAAATCGCACATACGGTCGGCTATAACAGCGTGTCGCAATTCAGCTTAATCTTCAAACGATTCCATTCGAAGACCCCGAGCGCGTTTAGAAGAGAATCCATGGAGTCCCGGGAAACCGACTAGATCATTTAAGTGCAAAGGAACGTGTCCAATGGAGACGAAACAGTTGCCGGTTAACGATCCCTTCCTGAAAGGCTATGTGCATCATGCCTGCTGCTTCTCCATCATCGATCCCCTCAATAATGAGCAGGATGCGCTATGGTTTGCCAATCAATTCATTCAACTCACTTGCCAGACAAACATTGGCCTGAACCGCAGCGCGCAATTGGATTTCGTGCACGAGACCTTTTTTGCCGCTTATGATTACTTATTGACCATACAAAATTTGCACAAAAATATAATTAAGAAGTATACAGGCGGCGTCATTGGATTTGTAATTGACCGGATTAATGAAGATAACTATATCGAGCTAATGGTGAATGAATTTCATCTTCCCGGCTCGCCGTCGTATCAAATGAAAGACCATAATCACAATATCTTTATTTACGGCTACAACGTGAACGAAGAGCTGGTTTATGCACGGTATATGCACAATGGCAGCTTCTCAGATGCTGCGCTTCCTTATCGCACAATTGAAACGGCTTTCCAAACGACCAATGATAGATCCGAATGGTCGCAGTATACGAAGCTTTACAAAAAGAAAACAGGGGCCATCACATTCGACGGCAAACGGTTTTTCGGCTACATTGCCGACTATTTGAATGCCTCCTGTTACTTCCGAGAAGACGACGATAAAGCCTATGGAATAGCCGTTTATCATTACATAATCGACTATTTTGACCGCTTGGAACACAACGAGACCTCCGACGATATCCGGATTCTCCATCTCTTATGGGAGCACAAAAGAAGCATGTCCCATAGCATGCATTACTTATCGAACAATCGCCTGATGGATATTGAATCCGCCGTGATCGAACAAGTCGATACAATCGAGAATCAGACGCTGCTATTACGAAATTTGCACCTCAAAAAACAAATCAAACAAGACAAGCTTTCGATAAAGAAAATCAAAGAGCAGCTAATTGCGATCAAGGAAAGGGAAACGATGCTTTATACGAGATTGGCGGAAAAGCGGGATAATTTGGTTATCTATTAAAAATAGCAGCGCTAGGGCGAATGTCCCTGCGCTGCTATTTCAATTCCATTTTATTGAATGATGACACTGATACTAAAGCTCTTGGACGAATCCCCCGCAAGATTCGCGGAAAATGAAAGGCGTCTCGAACACGACCGCTTTCGGCTTAGTCAAGGGATCAAGAATCCTTCCCATTGCCAAGCGGATACATGCGGCGGCCATCTCTTCCACGGGCAGCTTGACCGTCGAAAGGGACGGAACGCTGTATTTCTCTG
The DNA here is from genome assembly GCF_004000825.1 of Paenibacillus kobensis NBRC 15729. GTDB lineage: Bacteria > Bacillota > Bacilli > Paenibacillales > Paenibacillaceae > Paenibacillus_T > Paenibacillus_T kobensis. The sequence goes on from NZ_BILZ01000005.1 coordinate 167,922, forward strand.
CATCATGGTCGCCGTACGTCAGAATCTCCATCTCATCGGGAATTCTGATATTAGCGCGATGGAATACAGGAAGAGCTGCGACAGCCATGGTACCGAGCGGGAAAAACATGGCCGTTGGCAGTTCGCCGCCTCCCTCCACGATCTTCCTGGCCGCCGCATTCCCGCCCTCCATCGTCATCGGAGCAGCTTGAATATGATGTTCCTCGAGTTCGAGTCCGTACTTGGCGCACGACTCGACGAATCCCTTGAAGCGCAAATTATTCTCCGACCTCACAAGATGGTCAGGCACAATTGTACCGACCTTCTTGTGCCCCCGCATCGCAAATAATTCTGCCGACTTGCGGCCGATCTCGTAAGTATCGACATGGACGCAGCTATAGGACCTGCTATTGCGATTGAACAGCACGGTCGGCACGCTTAGCGGATTGTCTTCGAGATAACGCTGATCCTCAGCGGAAATGCCCGTTAGAATCACGCCATGGTACATGCCGCTATCGCATATTTCTTTTATTCTATGGATGTTCTTCCGCTTGAACGGCTGGATCGTCATCTCGAATGCGTACTCTTGCTCCAGAATCGAACTTTGAGCACCCAAGAAAAAACGCCCCAACAAGTCGGAAGAGAGGTCGGACGGCCAGAACGTCGCGATGACCGGGAGGCTGCGAACGCCGGATTGTCTTAACCGTCTTGCCGACATGTTGGGTACATAACCGACGCCTTGCGCAGCATCCAGGATCAACTGCTGCGTTTTTTTCGAGATGCGCATTTCGTCTCCCCGGCCGTTGAGCACGATCGAAACCGTTCCCGCGGAAAGTTTCGTTTTCTCGGCGATTTCTTTTATCGTAGACATCCCCACCTGTCCACTCCTCATTCGTAATACTCCATTAATACGGAAAAGCACCGGCAATGTCAATCGCACACTTGCTTCGTCGGCTTGGATGGCCATCAATATTGACTTTAGTCCCAATCCCCCTTACGATCTAATAGCCAGATTGCTAAAACGTAATTGCAATAGTGCATTATATCCCTCAGGAGGTCAGCGTATGACATCACCACCCGTCCGTGCAATTGATGAACCATTAACGGATACGAGAATTTGGACGGCAGATTTTATTAAACTGACGATTGTGACAACACTGCTTCGAATCTGCACGCAAGTCCAGATTACATCCATGCCGCTGTTCTTTCTGCATCTGGGAGGCAGCCATGCATTAGCCGGACTGTCCATGACATTCTTTACATTGGCCGCGCTTCTGACGAGACCGCTTATCGGCGTATCGCTCGACACTTACGGGAGAAAGCCCATCCTTCTCTGGGGGGCTGTCGTGTATACGATCTCGACCATATTATACGGCTTAGTAGCCTTCATACCTGCGCTGATCTTCTTGAGAATCATGCACGGCATTTCTTTCTCGGCAAGTTCGACGGCAACCAGTACAATGGTCTCAGACGTCCTGCCGGAAGATAAAATGACGCAAGGCATCTCTTACTTCGGACTCTTCGGAACGCTGGCCGTGGCGATTGCGCCTTCTGCCACGCTTTATCTATTGGAGGTTTCCGACTATGCCGTACTCTACTACTTGACCGGTGCCGTATCGCTGCTAGCCCTGCTGATCAGCGTACGTATCGAATCCGAGAAGAAGAGAAAGCGCAAGGAACTGGCAGCGAACATCGTAAGTCCGCCGTCGAAGCAGCATTCACCGGACGCGGCAGGACATTGGCACAAATTCGTGGAGCTTCGTGCCGTTCCCCCTTCGGTCGTCGTCTTGTTCGTATCGTTGGCAACCAGTGCGGTCATGGTATTCCTCCCGTCATTCGCGATCGGGAAGGGCATCGACCATATCGGCGTAGTTTTCGTCGTTCAGGCCTCTGCACTGGCGCTTTCCCGTTTCATCGTTGGAGTATGGACCGCAAGGATGAGTCCGCGCTTCGTCATCCCCATCAATTTAATTGCGCTCGGGATTGCGCTTGGCGGAATCAGTTTTTCAAGCACATTGCGGGAACTGATCCTTTGGGCCATCTTATTCGGATTCACGAGCGGCTGTCTTATCCCTCAGCTTAATGCGATGGCCATTACGAACGCGGACCAGGCCAACCGCGGCAAGGCTAACGCCACATTCTATATCGCGCTCGATTTCGGAATCGGCGCCGGTGCCGCAGGTTGGGGGCTCTTGTCCGATTTCATCGAAATGCGTTGGATCTTCCTGTTCGCCGCCTTCCTCATGATTTTCGCTTTGTCGGCGTTCGCTTACATGGAAAGTTCACGGCGGAGGAATGCGGGCAATTAACCCCAATTTATGGTTGACTTTTTAGACAAGTAGCGTTAAGATTCACGCGTAAACTATTATTTGCTAAAACGAAAATGCAATGATGGAAGGCTGTGATCGATGCAGGAAATCAAGGGGCAGCGCGAGCGACCCGAACATGGCGGTAAGACATACTCGCAATGTACAAAAGGAGGAGATTGTTCTGAATAGGGGAAAGAAGCTGTTGTGGCGACCCATTATGATGATCTTAGCGATTGTATCTTTGTTATCTGTAAGTTTTCTCGGTCCATGGCCTGGCGTTTCTGCGGCTGCTGCCAAAGACAAGCCTGCATTTAAACAGAATGGCGCCATCGTACTGTCGGTCGGCGAATCCTATTCGCTTGAGATCGTCAATAAACCCGCCGGTGCGAGTTATGTCTGGAGCAGCGACAAAAAATCAGTGGCAGCGGTGGACCAGAACGGACTCATTAAAGCCACTTCAGCCGGGTCTGCGAACATCACTTGCAAAATAGCAGTCAACAATAAAACGGAATTACTCGCCGTGAAAGTCATCGTCAAGGAGGCTCATGTGAACCCATCAACGGAACCAGCTAAAGTACCTGTCGACAAGAACGGATTCGATACCAGCGGAAGAATGGTTGCCTACTTCGGCTCGCCGGTCATAGACGGCAATACGGATCCTGTATGGAATAAAGCGCAAGCGGTTTCACCAAAACATACATCAAGCAATATCGACACCACCGCAACATTTAAGGCATTATGGGACGACCGCGCGCTTTACATTCTTGCAGAGGTGAAAGACCGCGACTTATCCGTACAATCCGGAACGCCTTACATGCAAGATTCCGTGGAGTTATTTCTTGACGAGAACAATAACAAATCGCAGGAATACGGCGTAGACGATTTGCATTTCCGCGTGAATTATGAGAATTTGCTGTCCGTGGACAACGGAACTTCCGAACGCTTCTACACAGCGGCAAGAAAAACGGCAGACGGATATATCATTGAAACAAGAATTGCTTTGAATGCGAAGCCGGACAACGGCAAGGTGCTTGGCATCGAATTACAGGTGAACGACGCAAAAGGATCGGAGCGAGTCGGCACTATTAACGTATTCGATTCGACTGGCACCGCCTGGAACGATACGACGAAGTTCGGCGAAGTATTGCTCACGGGCAAGGCAAAGGGCGATGTCAGCGGGCTGAATCCCTACGATCTCATCAATTTGATCAAAAGCACGCTGAAGCTGGATCTCAAGCTTTATAAAAATGCAAATATCGTTACAGATGCGATTGCCAAGGCTTTCGCCGACAATGTACTCAAGGAACAAAAGGTTACTCAAGAACAAATCGATAAACAATATGCCGCCATCAAAGAAGCGATCGGCAAGCTGGAAATGACGGATGAAGCGGCGAACGAGAAATATTTCAAGCCGGTTCCAGATGAATATCGCCAGGATAACAGCAAAGCGGGGACGATTGAAAGCTTATCGTATAAAGCGGCTAACTTAACCGGCGGTACGGACGACAAGAAACTCAATGTTTATCTTCCGTACGGATATGACTCTTCCAATCCCAATAAGAAATACAATGTCCTATACTTGATGCATGGCGGGGGCGAGAACGAGAATCTTATCTTCGGCGGGCCCGGCCAGAGCAAAGAGATGAAGAAAATACTGGACAATATGATTGCAAACGGTGACATCGAGCCGCTTATAGTCGTGACCCCTACGTTCTACGGCGGCAAGGATGATGTTGCGCTCTTCCATGAGGAACTAATCAATAAGGTTGTTCCGTTGGTGGAAACCAAGTACAATACCTATACCAAATCCGGAAGCTTGGACGACTTGAAAGCATCCCGCGAGCATCGGGCATTCGGCGGATTCTCCATGGGTTCGGTCACGACGTGGTATACCTTTATCTACGCTCTTGACTACTTTAAGTACTACTTGCCGTTAAGCGGCGACAGCTGGGTTCTCGAGCAGAGAGGCGGCGGCCTCCAGCCGAAGGAAACGGCGGCATACCTTGCCGACGTTGCGAAGAAGTCCGGGTATAAGCCGCAGGATTACTACATTTTCAGCGCCACCGGCACCCAGGATATTGCGTATCCGAACTTGAAGCCTCAGATCGACGCGATGAAACAGTTAACCGATACCTTCGTCTATTCTTCGGATACGAAGAAAGGAAACTTCTACTTTATCGCTGCCGATGGCGGCACGCATGCTTGGAACTGGGTCAACCAGTACATTTATGACATATTGCCGGATCTCTTCCGCAGCTAAAGAGCGGTTGTTAACAGGTTGATTTTCTCGACATCGACTTACAGATGATATCGCCAGAATGGCCGAGCAGCTCACAGAGCCCTCGGCCATTCTCTTCTTCGACTGTCCGCCGTTATCGTCTTTTCTTTCGTTCTCTTGTATTTTCATAACTTACTAAGCCGCAGCTCATAAAAATACTGAACAATGGGATGCTTCAGCTTGACCCTCTCGCCCATGTTTAATATCCGCTTTTTCCCGACCCGTCGGTCCACCAATGCTAGAATATTCAATAAGATATCGTTGCTTTCTAAGCTTTCCTCTATCGAAAGGGATAAAAACTTAGTTGCTGCGACAGTAAAGTTAGATTTGCTTAAGGCTGACTGTGCTGACATGAGGTCCTTGGCAACCTCAGATATTTTCCTGCCTCTTGCAATGACTTTAAGACGATCCTCCGGCACTAGCCCCTTGGTATCTTTCCTGACCGCTTCAATTTCTTCATTGCTGATCGGAATCTGGATATCCGGGTCATTCTTAATTTCCATCTCCGTCTGATACCATTTGATTAAAGTCGTTGCATCACTCAAATTTAGAATGTTCTTTTTATCGACCGTAATATAACAATTCCCTGATTTATCGGGCAAATATCGATAGCTGGTTGCACGATACTCCACCTTCCCTGATAACGCAGGACTGAGAAAACTCTCCAGTTGTTGCTTCAATTTGCTCCAGGACATGTATTCCTCCGATGTTCAAATAAATTCATAACGATTCAGGCAGCCATTCTATTATCTATCATACAATAATGACTGCATGGATCATAACCTGCACAAGTAACCTTGAGGATCTCAATTTCTGGAGTCCCATACAAAAAGGCCACCGCTCGTTATACGGTGACCTCTCTTCTTCTCCTTTTGATTATCAGCCATTAACCGACGCTCCGCGCCACTGGCTCCGAATTTGCTCCACGGCAGCCAGAGCAGCTTGATCTTCCAGGATATCGCCTGGCCGATTGGCTTTGCCCAGTATATAACCTTCAAACCTCGTGCCTGTATATTCGAAAATGTACTGGAATTGCTGAACGAGCGGCAACCCCTTAAGATGAGGCTCGTCATCGCCGATGCCGATCACCCAAGCCGACTTGCTTGACAATTTCGCAAGAAACCTGTCTCTGTCCTCCCGCAGCGACTGGGACCAACGGTCAATGAATGTTTTGGTGAGCCCGGATGCCCCGTACCAATAGATTGGCGTTGTGAACACCAGAACATCCTGCGCCAGCACCCGTTCGATGACCGAACGATAATCATCTTCCGGATACGGTTCTTTCTCGGAATGCCGATAATCTTGGATCGGTTCGATCCTGTAGTCGGCCAGAAAAATAGGATCGGCATCAAATCCATTCGTTAACCGCTTCGCTAATTGTTCGGAATTCCCGTTTTTTCTCGAGCTCCCGTAAATGACGGCTATTCCCATACGTTAGCCTCCTTCCTCCACTCATTATTATTGACCAAAGCCCTGGACTCTTTCACTAAGCGATCTCCGCCTCTTGGTTCCGGTAGACGACTTTCAATCCTTCAAGCAGCGAAAGCGCCAACCGTTTAGCCTCTTGCGGCGTATCGCTTGCGACGATGAAATAAGCAAGCCGGTCATCCGAGCTTTTCGCCTGGACGACGTGGTCGCCGGGCACGGCAGAGATGTGCGCTCGTATGACAGAAGGATGCTGGGGCAGCAGCTCGAATCCTTCGATTCGTTCGAACACACCGTCGCGTTCCGCGGTGACATATGCGATCGATGCTGCCCTAAGATGCTTCTTCTCGATCGCGACCGGATGATCCAAGTAATAATGAACTGTCGCTTCGAAAATATCGACCCCGAAAGCCAATACCAGCAGATCCGATGAAATGTTATCCCCGCCGGGTCTGCCGTTCACTTCGATAATGCGGGGACCGGCCGGCGTAAGCTTCAACTCGACATGGCTCGGTCCGTCCGTTAACCCGATCGCTTGGAGCGCATCGACAGCCGTTCTGATGATATCTTCCTGCCGGTCGGTATGAGACGGAGATGGCAGCGTATGGAGCGTTTCTACGAAGTATGGCAGAGGCGTCGTCAGCTTTTCGGTCACTGCTGCGAATAACGGCTCGCCACTGCGGACAAACAGCTCCACGCTGAATTCCGGCCCCTGCAAATATTGTTCGATCAAATACTCTTCTCGCACTTTGAAATCCATATACGTCACTTTAAAAGCGACAATGACGTCCATAGCCTTGCGCAGCTGCGACTCGTCGTTAATAAAATAGACGTTTTGGCTACTGGCGCAATTAGTCGGCTTCAGGACGACGGGATACCCGATCTCTTCGGCTGCCGCAACCGCCTCTTCGTACGTTTTTACTTTGCGGAATTCCGCGCTGGGTACACCGTGTTCGGCGTAAGCCTGCCTCGCCAGATCCTTATTCCGCGATTTTAACGCCGCTTCGTACGGCACGCCCCGCAGGCCAAGCCGCTCCGCAACCTTCGCCGTCAAGTGGGAAGCGTAATCCGTGGCCGGAATCAGTGCGTCCAACTTACCCGCATAGGGAGACTCCGCTATCGCAAGATAGAGCGAATCCTCGTCTCGTATATCCGCAACGATGAGGTCGTGGTAGATGCCCTCATACCCGTATTTGGCCGGATTGTCCTTGGATGACACGATCGAAATAACCCGATGCCCCTGTTCGTAGGCTACTCTGGCGAAGCTGACGCCGTAAAAGCTCGGCTCGACAAACGCAATCGTTTTAATCGTTGACATGTTTTTCCACCCCTTTAATCATTCACTTGGTTTTGCGAAGCAAACCTAAGCCTCTAGCGTTTGTTTCTGCGGCGACTTGCTGTTCAAGACATAGAAGACGATCAGTCCGGCGAGCATCAGGCCTGCCATCAGTATAAATCCCAGTCCTGGCGAATAACGGTCGATGAGAACGCCAAGCCCCGTGGCGGAGACCGTCTGCAGCAGCAAGGAAATGCCCATCCAGACCGAAGTTGCGCGTCCCATATACGATTTCGAGACCGACTCCATAAGCGTTGTCGTGATCAGAATGCGCAATGAGGAATTGGTCAAACCGATGAGCACGCAGCCCAGATAGAGCAGAATCACGGTCGAATTGAAGGCGATCGCCACAAGATTCAGCACGGATACGAGGAAAATGATCACAATCGTCCCGTACGGCGACAGCCTTCTCGCTAGCGGAGCAGCCAAGAAGCCGGATAGCAATCCGCCTATTCCATAGCACATATCCGACAGTCCGAAGACGACCGAATCCCCTCGGACCGACGTGCTGACATAACCCGGCAGCACCACGTTGAACACCATCGTCGTCACGAGCGGGATAATGGACACGATGCCCAGTACGAATAAAGAAGGTCTCTCCGCCAAATATTGAATGCCGGCTTTGAACGATTCGAAGAACGAGGCTTCCGCTTCCGCGTGTTCGACCGGCATGGCCGAATAGGAGATCCGTCTGAGGAAGAGGCTGCTCACGAGAAAAGCCGCGGCGTTCAACAACAAAATCACTTCGAAGCCGATATATTTGTACAGGAAGCCGGCCAGTCCTCCAGCTATGAACATGCCGACCTGCAGGCTGATCTCGATCAAGGAATTGCCGTGGATCAGCTCCTTCTCAGGCAACAGCTCCTGAACAAGGCTCCGCGAAGCCGACATGTAGAGCGCCCATCCCATGCCGTTGACCGCGGCGAATGTGTACAAATATTCGACGTGGAATCCGGTTCCCAAGAAGGCGCCGGCAATGAGTAGCAACGCGGCAGCTCTTACGACGTTTGCCCACAGCAGAATCGTCTTCCGGTTCCACTTATCGACGAACGTTCCTGCGAATGCGGATATGAGAAATCCGGCAATCACATTAAGAGAAAGCATGAGCCCGACGGCGGTCATCGAACCCGTCCGGTCCATCAGATACCAATTGGCACCGATCGTGCTCATGCCTACGCCGAAGCCGGATACGATGTCCGCGATAAGATAGTTCCGGAATCTGTTCGACTTCAACACGCTAAATACCATCCAGGCCTCCTAGTAGGGATTGGATTTGCCGCCGCAGCGGCTCCAAGCCAAACCCTAAATCCGCAAGCACTTCCGCATGCGTCCCCCCGTAAGTCGGCCACTGTTCTCCGCAGTTATGGGAATGAACCGGATACTCGGACATTAGTAATGCCAGATACGACGCCGTACCGCCGGTTGCCCTGTGCTCCTCGACGACGAGGAATCGATCGGCTAACGCCTTTAGAGGCTCCACGTAAGCTTTTAAGCTTTGACTATCGACATAGCAAGCATGAGCGTGCACGATGAAATCGTACTCTTCGGCTAACTTCATGCACAGTTCCGTTGCTTGTTCCCCGACGGAAATCAGGCATAGCCTAGGCCAGACATCCGGCGCTGCCCTCTCTTCTACAAGCAGATCCCTGCATGACCGCTGCGATGCACGCGGCAAGCTTTCGAATGCATCGTTGCGGGATAAACGAATATAATACGGTTCCGCGGATGCAGCCGCTTCACGAATGACTCTCCTCGTCTCCTCTTCCCCATGCGGACAAGCAATCCTAATATTCTGGAAAGATTGAATGACGGCTATGTCCTCCAGTGCATGATGGGTCGTGCCGAACCAACCGCCCGACACGCCGCCGTATGGAGCGACGAGCTTCACATTTTTCCCCATATAGCCCATCGACAGCTTCACGCTCTCCGCTGCCCGCAATGCCGCGAAAGCGGCAAAGGTCGAAATAAACGGGACATAGCCCGCTTCAGCGAGGCCGGCAGCGATGTCGACGCCCGCGAGCTCCGCGATGCCGAGATTAAGGAACCGATTCGGGTGACGGATCTGGAACGGATGGTTTTTGCCCCCTAGATCCGCCTCGAGACAAATAATTCGTTGCTCGGTTTCCGCAAGCTTGGCGAGCTCGTCTTTATAGGTCTCCCTCCCTGATAATGTCGTCGTCACGATAGGCTCACCTTCCATCTTCTCGCCAGATTGGCGGGGATTTTGGCGTAATGCGCATCCGGATTCCCCTCGAGCGCAGCAACGCCCTTTCCTTTGACGGTCCGGGCTAGGACAGCAAGCGGCTTATCGCTGTCCGTCGTGATAGCGGAGAAGATGTCGTCGTGCCGGTGACCGTCAATCTCACGGACGGCGAACCCGAACGCCTCGAACCGTTCCTTCAGATGGCGGATCGGCGAAATGTCGTCTACATATCCGTCGTTCTGCCCTCCATTGCAATCGATAATATAGATAAAATTTGTAAGAGACTGCGCCTGGACGATCTGAGCCGTCTCCCAGATGAGCCCCTCCTGCAGCTCCCCGTCTCCCCCGATCGCGATGCCGAGCCCGCCGGACCCTTGCAGCCTCTGCGCCAATGCCCAACCCGCCGCGTATGCGACGCCATGCCCCAAGCTGCCCGTCGCGAAAGGAATGCCGGGAAGCTTATGGTTCGGATGCCCCGTGTAGAGCGAGCCTTGCCTGCCGTAGCTTTCCGCCGGATTGGTTGGCAATCTTCCATACACGTAAAGCGCCGCATAGAGAGCTGCTGCTGCATGCCCCTTGCTCAGAATGACGGAGTTATTCTTGTCATGTCCGTATTTCGCGTAGGCGACGACCAATAGATCGATAACCGATAGACTTCCTCCGATGTGACAACCGGTCGGTGCTGCCGCCATGTCTATGATCAGCTTCCTCGCTTCTCTTGCCCGATCGGCTAACGACAGATCCGAAAGTTCCTGTTCCCTATATACAGGTACTGATTGCTCCATTTAATCCTCCGTTCGTAACCGGAACCATTCGTTAACGGCTTCTCTGAGAATGGCTCGCGAAGATTCGACTTCCCCGTAGGACAAATATTCGTCGTTCGTGTGATCCAGACTCGAATCGCCCGGGCCGTAAGCGACCATCGGAACGGAAGTCCAAGCCGAAGCCAGCGTGTTCATGTCGCTCGTTCCCCGTTTCTTCAAATAGCGAACAGCCTTCCCGTGCTTGGCGAAGCTTCGAACGAAAGCTTTCACAAGCGTATCCGAACGCGGATTGGCAAAGCCCGGCGTCGAGCGAAGCACCTCGACCGTCACCGCATCGCCGACGGACAGATCGACCTTGTCCACGTAGTCGTTGCCGGCTTCCGGCGATATTCTGAAGTTCAATATAGCGGTAACCGTTATATAGCCGCGCTCGTTTCTGTGCTCGATATCGATCAAGGAGGACAAGCTCTGCGGATCGATGTCCCGAACCCTGCTGCGGATGTCGGCCGCGATATCATACAGCTCGTCGATGGCGCTTACGCTGTTCTTCGCCGCTGTATGCTCCTGCGCGCGTCTAATGGTGATCCGAAGCTTGAACAATCCGTAATACCCTAACGTCAAGCTGTCTTCGCCGCTAGGTTCGCCGATAATGACCGCGTCTGCCCGATAATGGTCCCGGATGTAGAAAGCGCCTTTCGATGACGAAATTTCTTCTTCCACCGCGCCGATCACAAGCAGCGAGCCGTTCTCGGGCACGTCCGCTTCCCTTAGCATATGGATGAAGTTCACGAAGCTGCCTTTGGCGTCTACGACGCCTCTTCCGGTCAGACCGTCTGCGTCCGAATGAACCGGCCACACGTAAGGCACCGTGTCGATATGGCCCAGGAGCAGCAGCGTATGAGGACCGCTGCCCCTGCGGAACACAATGTTGCCGGCTTCATCAATCTGACCAGCCACCGACGGATCTTGGATCTCCTCAAGCAAGAAACGGGCAAGCTCGTGCTCGTCTTCGGAAACGGACGGAATGCGGGCAACCTTGTTCAGCAGCTCGAAGGCGGCAGGCCCGCGCTCCGCTTGCCAGAACCACGTCCGGCCGCCGCGTTCCACCGAATGCGGACCGGATATATTCACGTCGCAGACTCCCCGTCCGGATGCCAGCCTTGCCGCCCTCACCTTCTGCTTCATGCGTCCCTGGACGGATGGGAGCTCTTCGTCCCCGTACACATCCGGAATGGTCGAGCCTTCGTCTCCGATATCCCGCAGCAGCCCCGCCGTGCCGGTCACGAAGCGCAGATGATGCGCTTCGAGCTCAACGGCAAGCTCGGCGCCCAGCACGTCGGCGTCGATATTGATATACGAGGCGAGCTCAGGATCCCAGATCGGAGGCGACAAGCATACGACATCGAAGCTGTTAAGAGCGTCATGCAGGAAAGAGGTATGACTGCCCGCATATTGGCCGAATAACGAATCCCGCACGATGACGGTTTTCTGGCCTTGAACTGCCTTGATCGGTTTCGCTTTTCTGCCGATCACAAGCCCGTTGTCGCCGCCAAGCTGCGCGAACGCGCTAAGCCCTTGTTCCGCGAGCCGCTCCCGTACCGGAGCTAAGATGTTATCATAGTAGGCTTCTCGGACATAGAGCATCTCCTCCGGGGAGCAATAGCGCACTTCATCACCAGATGGCAGCGTCAAGAAGGGCATTGGCCGCGACAGGTCTTCGTACTTCCGGCGTATCGCTTCCGCGCCGCCCGCGACGAGCAGCACTCGGTTCCCTCTTCGCGAGATGCGGCCAATCTCTTCGAAGATCTCAGGATGATTGACGATGGTACTGCTGCCAAGCTTGATCACATATAAAGTGCCTCTGCTCATTATGGCCACGCTCCTTCGCCTTCTCGAGGCAATCCTTCTTCCTCGGGAAATCCGAAGTACAGATTAGCTGCCTGAATGGCTTGGCCTGCCGCTCCCTTGAGCAGGTTATCGATCGTCGCCAACGAAACGCAGTTTCGGCCCTCCACATAGGCTCCGATCTCCGCGAAGTTCGTGCCGTTCACCGTCTTGATCATAGGAGTGCGATTGCCTGCCGGCAGATTGTGAAGGAATGGCTTGGCGGCATAGGCGCTGTAGAACGCTTTTCTCACATCGACATCGGTAACGCCCTCCTTGAGCAAGGAATAGGATGTCGCCATAATTCCCCGCGGCAAATCCAGGCTGTATACCGAGAATTGAAGATCGACCGTACGGTCCAAGTGATAGAACAGCGCATGCTCGATTTCCGGCTTGTGCCGATGGCCGTGCACTTTGTAGGCCCGGAAGTTGTTCGATCGCTCGGCATGATGCTCGGCCGTCGACTTCCCTCCGCCGCTTGAGCCGGTCTTGGCGTCCGTAATGACGCGGTCCTCGATCAGGTCATTCGCCACTAACGGATACAACGTATAGAACGTCGCCACCGCCATGCATCCCGGCAGATTCACTACCTTCTTGCTCCGGTCGATCTCGCTGAATTCGGGAATGAAATAATGCCAGCCGCCTTCAAAATCATGCTTCAGCGTCTCCGGATAATGCCGCTGCAATAACGCGGTATCGGCAATCCGATAATCGCCGCTCACGTTAAAAATGTAGTCCGTATGCTCGGAAACCCGGCGGATGAGCTTCGGCAATTCTCCTGTTGGCAAGCATGAGAATACCGCGTCATAATGCCCCTCCAGCTCGGAGACCCGGCTGAATTTGAGTCCCCCCGGCTTCTTCTTATGAATCGAAGCCGTGTAATATTTGTCCGCCGGAAGGCCGGCATTCGACTCGGATGAAATGAACGTTACCTCGAAGCCGGGATGCCTGCGAAGTAGCCTGTACAACTCGGCTCCAGTGAACCCGCTGCCGCCGAGAATGGCCGCTTTCTTCAATTGCGCCGCGCCGCTCATCCTAACCTCGCATCTCTTTCATAGACGACCTTCAAGTCGCTGCTGCTCTCTGCAAGCTGGCGTATCTTATCCGGGTTCGCGTCCACTTTCTTGAATGCCAAGGCGTATGCCTGAATCCGCTCGTATTCGATCGGCGAACGAAGCTCCCTGCAGATGGTAAGCGTGCTGCGCAGCATCTTCAACGTTTCGGGAAACCGGTCTAGCTCATAGCCGAAATCTTGCCGGTCCGACAGCGAGAACGGATAGCCGTTGCCGAAGCCTCTCCTGTTCTTGAACGGGAGATGGCCGGGAATCGGCACGTTCTGCCATTCCCTCGCGAAGACGCCTTCCGCTTGAATCAGCTGCTCGACCGCATGTTTGACCCGGTAATCCTCCAGATCCCCAAGCCCCAGACGCTCCGGCGACAGCTTAACGCGGTACATATTATAGCTGTGCTTATAGCCTTCCGGGACGAACGGTCCGCTGAACAGCTTCGTCTCCTTAAGCGCGTTCGTCAGATAAGCGGCGTTTCTCGCTCGGACCGCATCGTAATAAGGCAGCCGCTCAAGCTGGCTTAAACCGAATGCCGCGGCGATCCAGGACATGCGGTAATCGATACCCGATGAATCGAGGAACGCGAGCGCGCGCTGGTAGTCCTCCTTCTCCCGGAAGAACGCAATGCCGCCTTCGCCGCCGACAGGGAAATTTTTATCCGCCATCAGGCTCTGTCCCGCACTGTCTCCGATCGAGCCGGCCACTTGGCCGTCTATGGATGCAGAATGGGCATGGGAAGCATCTTCGACAAGCCTCAGCGAATGTTTATCCGCTAATTGGCGCAACGACTGCAAGTCGGCCGGCAAGCCGTGCACATGAACAGGCATGATCGCTTTCGTCTTGCGGGTGATCGCTGCCTCCACCTTCGAAGGGTCCAGGCAATACGTAACGGGATCGATATCCACGAATATCGGAATTGCTTTGGCGGCAACGACCGCTTGAGCGGTCGCGATGAACGTGAAGGCGGGCACAATAACCTCGTCACCGGGCTCCACGCCAACTCCGACAAGAGCTAGGTGCAGACTCGATGTGCCGCTGGACGTGGCAATGGCGTAATTGGCGCCCACGTACCTGCGGTACGTTTCTTGGAATTCCTCGACGACGCTGTCGCCGTCTTGTTGAATCGAGACGAACATTTGAATAACGTCTTCTTTCGTAATAATAGGAAAATTGGTTCGGCGAACGTCTTCGGGAATGATGGACGGTCCTCCGTCAATAGCTAGCGGAGAGCGAATCCATTGCTCGTCGGGCAGCTGCAGCGGTTTGCGGATAAAATCGGTTTTCATGACGATGGATTCCTCCTTAAGAACGAAATCTTGACGCAGGCCGCCACGAGCGGGCTAAGCCTGTAATTGAATTGGACAGCCGGCTGGAGCTCCGGCGCGCTCTCCTCCTGCGTCCACATCGTCTGCAGGTCGAAGGCACCGAATATTTTGAGCCGCTCGGCCTTCTTCCAGACGAGCTCGTCATTCGACGCGACCGCGGCGACCGGCCCAAAGCCTAATCCCGTGAAATCGAGGATGAGCACAGGCGACAGTGCGGCAGAGCTTCGAATCTCTTGCTCTAACCGGTGGAGGTTATGACCGTCCACCGTTATCGCGGAGTACGCGTTTTTCACATGGGGATCCGTCGAGAGCTGAATGCCCAGCCACTTCGCGAACTTCCTCTCCTGCTCGCTGGCATGCTCGAGCCGCGCCACCGATCCATATCCGATGTCCTGCCCCCAGAATGCCCCATGCACCGCACCTGTAAAGCTATTAAACAAAGATACGTATTTGGTATTCGTAAGCTTGGCTATCGCCTTCTCCAGCCCTTTCAACTCATGGTCATTTTTTTCGATGCTCATGATGACGCCCGAGTTCAGCACTCTGGTCAGAACAAACGATAATGAGAAATAGTGTTCCTTCTCGATTGGAGCCGCTGGTTTCGTTAATGTGTCTCCCATTCTCTAATAATTCCTCCCCGCATACTAAGAATTAACCGTTAGATTTGCCTCATTCGTACTGCCTATCTTCTCCTTTACGTATTCGGCAATATGATAGGCGACATCGACGCCATGCACCTTCCATGATTTCGCGAATTCCGGATTCTGATTGACTTCACATACGACATAACGAAGCTGTTGATAATCGAAGAACAAATCGGCGCCGTAAATGCCTTCTCCCAATACGCCGACCAAATCCCCGCAAATCGCAGCGATCTCGCTGTTGATCTCGATCGGTTCGATTTCCGCTCCGAGATGCGTATTCGTCTTCCAGTTCTCGGCCGACACCCGGCGGAAAGCAGCGATCGGCTTGCGTCCGACAATGACGACACGAATATCGTAATCGCCTTTCTCCACATACTCCTGCACAAGGACCGGAAACGATTGGTGACTCGGATCGACCGATTCCCTAGCGGCAATCCATCCCTCGAGGCATTCCTTCCCCGTCATCCTTGCGATCCCCCGCCCCCAAGAGGACGTAGCGGGCTTAATGACGCATAGATCCCCGAAGTCCGAAAGCGCGTCGTACAGCTTCGCCGGGGTGAAGGCGACTTGAAACCGGGGCTGCGGAATGCCATGTTTTTCGAACACGATCGCCTGATGGATTTTATTCGTGCAAATCGAGATGACTCTGGCCGAATTCAATGTTTCAAATCCGGCCAGCTCAAGAAGCTTGGAGCGGCTCAGCGCGTTTTTTTGGGACAAGCAACGGATGAGAGCAAGTCCGTATGGCGGGACGACGCTCTTTCCGACGGGGAGATCCATAGAGTCCAAGTTCACTTGAACGGTAACGCCGAGCCGATTAAGATGCTCGATGATAAGCTGCTCTTCTTCCCTTAGCTTCGTGACGCACAATAGAATGGCACTTTGGTTCTCCACGGGATGACACCTACTCTCCCCAAGTTTCTTCGATTTCGGGAGCCAGAGCGATCGCGACACTGCTCGCTTCAACCTGGACTTCGTGCTCCTGGCCGCAGGAATCGCACTCCACGATTTCTCCTGTGGTCGCGTTCTCTTCCACCTCAATGTCCGACTTGCATACGAGACAGCTTAGTTCTGCCATTCTCCTTGCACCTCCAATTGGTATTAGAAAAAATGTATTATAACGGAATGAATCCCTTATAACCTACTTCGCAGCCAAGTCCCATTCGTTCACGTTGTTGAACGTGCCGAGATTCAGCGGTTTGCCTTCAAGCACATCCTTCGATACGACTTGCAGCCGCTTCTCGGAATAAACGGCGAGCGTCGGCACGTCCTCATGCAGCACTTCTTGAAGACGGTCGTAGATCTCGTGGCGCTTCGCTTCGTCGATTTCTTGTTCGCCTTGGGCGATTAATTCGTCGACGACCGGATTGTTGTACCGGATGACGCTTTCGGGATCGTTGCTTTTGTAGGTCGTGAAGTAGAGGCTTGGCTCGATGTAATAATCCCTCGTAAAAATCGTGATATCGTGTTCGCCTTTCTCGACTTTATCGATAAGCGTAGGGAAATCGTATTTTTGGACATCGATTTTAAACCCTACGGATTCTAAATTTTGCACCAAAATATCGGCAGCCTGTTCACGGACTTTGTTGCCGACCGGTATGAGGAATGCAAGCTTCCGGTTCGTGTCCCAACCCGCTTCCTTCAGCAGCTGCTTCGCTTTCTCCGGATCGTACGGGTAAGGCTCGATATCCTTATTGAAGTACGGATGATTGCTTGGGATGCCGCCGTCGATAATTTCCGCTTGGCCCTTGAGCAGCTGTTCCACGATAAGCGGCCGGTTCAGGGCGTACGCGATCGCTTGACGGACCTTCTTATCCGGCAGCTTCTCGACGTTGAAGAATAACTCCGCCGGTTCCGAGGCGGCCGCGGAAGTCACATTGACGTTGTCGAAGCTTTTCACTTTGTCGTAGTCCGTAATCGGAACGAGTCCGACCGGCAGCGAATTCATCTGAACTTCCCCTGTCTGCAGCTGGACAACCAGATTTGCCGCTGGCAGCACCTTAATGAAGATCTTATCGATCTTGGGAGCGCCTAAGTAGTACTGCTCATTCTTGGTCAATTCGACATATTGCCCTTGCTCGTAAGCGGCGAACCGGTATGGTCCGTTCGTGACTTCCGGCTTCTGGAAATAAGGATGCGTCGACAGTTGTTCGGGATTCACATCTTTCAACAGATGCTCCGGCAAATAATAAACCTTCGCACCGAATCGTTCCTTGAATACGAGCGGATCAATCGGCGTCTTCGCTTTGATCTCGAATGTATGCGAGTCGATGATGCGGAGTCCCTTGATTTCCGTGACGCCCTCCTCCAGCTTGCCGAAGTCGTTCAGCCCTTCGATGAAGTTCAGCTTGAACGAGGTTTCGACCTTGGCATTAAGCGCGAGCTTAAGCGTGAAAGCCACGTCCGCCGTCGTGAACGGCGTCCCGTCGTTCCACTTGGCATCCGGGCGAAGCTTGACCGTATACGTCTGCTTATCCGTTGTTTCGATCGACTCCGCCAGCTTCGGGACGAACTCGGCCGATTCCGTCACGTCGAGCAGTGCGTCGTTAAGCAATCCAATCGGGGCAAGCGATGCCGAATTGTCTTGCGTGTTAATCTGGTTTAACGTGACCGGCGCGTTGACGATGCCGATCGTCAGTTTCTTCTCGGCTTGCACCTTTTCTGTCGTCGGCTGCGGCTTCGTCTCGACCGGAGTACCCTCGTTCGCGTCGTTCGATTGGCTGCATGCCGCCAGCAAGAGGGTTACCACAGCTAAGGCAATCAATAGGCTCATTTGTTTTTGTTTGTATCGTTTCATCTCTTTCCCCCACTCCTTCTATCTTCATTCACGATTTAGCGAAAATGAAACAGGTTCGTCGGCAGATTACGGGGTTACGCCTTCGCATCCAGCGCGTCGCGCAGCCCGTCTCCGACGAAGTTGACGGCCAATACCGCAATAAGGATCATGCATCCCGCCGGCATCCACAGCCATTGCTGCTCAGTCAATACGGTCAAGGACTGCGCGTCGTGCAGCATATTGCCGAGGCTCGCCTGCGGCGACTTCACACCCATGCCGAGAAAGCTGAGTCCGGCTTCGCTTAGGATCGTCCCGGCTACGCCGAATGTCGCGCTCACGATAATGGGACCGATAATGGTCGGCAGCATGTGGCGGAGCAGAATGCGCGGCGTGCGGAACCCGAGCGCAACGCCTGCCTTTATGTAATCCAGCTCCTTCGCGGCCAATACGCTTCCCCGCACAAGCATGGCAATCGTGGGCCACTTGAATAAAGCGAGTACGATCATGATGGTGGAGATCTGAGATCCCAGCATGCTAACGATTACGAGCACGACCAGCATGTAAGGGAAGCTTAAGAAAATATCGGTCATTCTCATTACGGCCATATCGAGCCATCCGCCGTAATAGCCGGCGGCCATTCCTACAAAAGTACCGAACGTTACATAGATCGCAACGGTCGTAAAGCCGATGAACAGCGAGACGCGGGTTCCGTATAGCAAGCGGCTTAACACGTCCCTGCCCACTTGATCGGTTCCCAGCCAGTGGGCCGCCGACGGCTTGGCGCCGAACGCGCTCGTGACATCATTCGGCGGATAAGGCGTAAGCCACGGGGCGAACAAGGCGGTCAGGATCAGCAGTATTGTCACGGCCAGCCCCCAAATCGCAAGCCTGTGCCGGACAAATTTGCGCCTAACCTGCCGGACATAACCTTCGACCCTTGTATTCGGCTGTTCCCAAGGCAGCGTTGTCGCAGACATCGAGGCTTCCTCCCGTTCATCCGTATGTAATGCGCGGATCAGCTGCCGCGTACAGCACATCCGTGAATAAATTGGTCAGCAACACGACGCATGCCGCTATGAGGTTTAGTCCCATTAGAACCGGGTAATCGCGCGACAGGATCGCTTCCATCGTCAACTGGCCGATTCCCGGCCATTGGAATACTTGCTCGATGACAATACTGCCGCCGAGCAGCAGAGGAATCTCTGCCCCGACTACGGCAATCACCGGAATTAGCGCGTTGCGCAGCGCATGCTTATTCGTCACCGCGAGTTCCCGCAGTCCCTTCGCCCTAGCTGTGCGCAAGTAATCTTGTCCTAATACTTCCAGCATGCTGGCCCGGACATACCGCACCTTCTTGCCCGCGATGGCGGCTCCTAGCACCGTTACCGGCAAGATCATATGCAGAAGGATATCGCCTGCTCCTCCATCTCCGCCTAAGGTCGTCATGCCGCCGGTCGGCAGCCACTTGAACTGTATGCCCACAACGTAGATGAGCCCGAGTCCTAAGAAGAAGGGCGGAATGGAAATGCCGAGGAAGGTCATTCCCGTCAAGAAGTAATCCAGCTTCGAATTCCGCTTCACAGCGCTTATGATGCCGACCGGTATCGCAATCAGCAATCCTAGCAGCAGAGATGCTGCTGCTAGCAGCAACGTCGGGCCGATCCTCTCTCCGATTAACCGGGAGACGGGGGCATAGCTGCTGAACGAGTAACCAAGATCACCTCTGAGGACACCGCCTAGCCAATTCGCGTATTGCACATAAAGCGGATCATTCAGACCAAGCCTCTCCCGCTTCAGCTCCAGCAGCTCTTTCGGAATATTAGGATTGATCAGCATGTCGACGGGATTGCCTGGCGCCATATTCATAATAAGAAAGCTGAGTACCGTAATGCCGACAAAAACGGGAACTGCGATGAAGAGCCTCTTGACGATATAAGTGCCCATTGGCGTCTCTTCCTCCCTCCCTTTCTCTCACGCAAGCGGATAATGACAAGCGACGGCATGCGGATCCTTCGTTAAGCTTGGTTCTTCCATCCGGCACCGTTCCTGGGCGTACGGACAGCGGGTATGGAACCTGCAGCCTGAGGGCGGGTCCGACGGATCGGGCACGTCTCCTTGAATAATCAACCGCTCCATGCCGCGGAACAGAGGATCCGGCGGGTGGTATGCGCCAAGCAGCAGCTTCGTGTAAGGATGTCTGGGCTTGCGGAACAGCAACTCCGAAGGGGCTATCTCCACGATCTGCCCCAAATACATGACAGCGACTCTCGAGCTGACTTGTTTCACGGCGCCGATCCCGTGGGCGATGAACAAGCAGGTCAGCTTCAGCTCATCCTGTAAGTCCTGCAGCAGCCCAAGGATTTGCGCCTGAATCGAAACGTCTAGCGCGGACACGGGCTCATCGCATACAATCAGCCTTGGCTTCAGCGACAATGCTCTTGCGATGCCGATCCGCTGCTTCTGGCCGCCCGAGAACTCATGGGGGTACCGATAAGCCGCCGCGCGCGGCAATCCTACCAGTTGAAGCAGCCTGTCGACTTCGCCTTGTACGTCGCCGCGCTTGATCAATTGATGGGCGATCATCGGCTCCGCCAATGTATCGAATATTCGCATTCTAGGATTAAGAGAGGCATAGGGATCTTGGAAGATCATCTGCAATCGCAGCCGAACCGGTCTAAGCTCACGCTGGGAGACACTCGTAATGTCTTCCCCTTCGAACAGAATGCGACCTGCATGCGGACGCTCCAGCCGGACGACCGACCGGCCGATCGAAGACTTGCCGCAGCCCGATTCGCCGACGAGCCCCAACGTCTCCCCCTCGTATAGAGTCAAGCTGACGTCATCCACCGCTTTGACGAAACCGGAAGCTCGGCCGAACAGCCCTCGGCGAACTGGATAATACGTTTTAAGATTCTCGATCTGCAGCAGCGGCTTCGACATCGCTTCTTGCGCCGTCATACGGTAATCACCGGTCCCAAGTCAGACAGCTCTTCCGGGACAAGGCTAGACGAATGGGCTGCCCAGCATCTGACGAGGTGATGTTCTCCTATGCGTTGCAAGTTCGGATTCTCGAGCCGGCATCGATCGACCGCATACGGGCAGCGAGGGTGGAAGCGGCAGCCTTCGGGCATTTCTCGGGGGGAAGGTACCGCCCCGGGGATCGGCTTCGCCCGTCGCCTTCCATCGCCGTCGATTGACGGAACCGCTTGAATAAGTCCTTGCGTGTACGGATGCCTCGGATCCCGGAATAAGGTAAAGACATCGGCTTCCTCCACGACCTGTCCCGCATACATGACCACGACTTGATCGGCCATTTCGGCCACGACGCCCAGATCATGCGTGACGAGCAGAATCGCCATGCCGCGATCCTCCTGCATTCGTTTCATCAGCCGAAGAATTTGCGCTTGTATCGTCACATCTAAGGCCGTCGTTGGCTCATCTGCAATCAACAGCTTCGGATTTCCCGCCATTGCCATAGCGATCATCACCCTTTGGCGCATGCCTCCCGACAAGGCGTGAGGATAGTCCTTCGCTACCGCTTCAGGCCTTGCGATGCCGACTTTCTTCAGCAGCAGAGCCGCCGCCCTCTTCGCCTCCTTGCGGCTGCACTTCCGGTGAAGCCGAAGGCACTCTCCGATCTGCTCGCCGATCTTCATGACGGGATTAAGCGACGTCATAGGCTCCTGGAAGATCATCGCGATTTCCTTCCCTCGCAGCTTCCGCAGCTCTGCCTCTCCATACTCCGTTACGACACTCCCGTCAAAACGTATTTCCCCATTGGTAACGGCACCGGTCGCGCCGAGCAACCCCATGATGGAAAGCGAAGTGACGCTTTTCCCGCATCCGGATTCTCCGACGAGCGCTATCGTTTCGCCGTGTCCCATCGCGAAGCTGACGTCATCGACGGCAACGGCTTCTTCCTGTTCGGTTCGAAAGGCAATTCGCAGCCGATCGACTTCGAGTAATCGAGCTATGCCTTTCACCCGCCTTCCGTTCCTATTGTCATTTTCATTATCCTCATAATACCTATCTGTTTAATAAACTTTGTCTGCTTCAAGCATAACGGAACAGGCTGGACTTGGATAATAGAAGAAATCTATTTGCAAATAGAAGAAATCTAATTCAAATTCGGTCCATTCGATGGCAATGGCCGCTGGCCGCTCCCGGCCTTCCGGCCATCTAACGGACAGCGGCCATCCGAAGGGCGCATGTCAACTATTCTGTTCAACCGAACAGGCAGCGTACCGGTTCTCCGGAATCCGGAGCTCCAAGTGTCCCCGCAGCGTATCCGATTCGTATTCCGTTCGGAAAATGCCGCGTTCCTGCAAGATCGGCACGACCTGCTCCACGAAATCCCGCAGCGAAGTAGGGATGGGGGAGCTTACGATAAAGCCGTCAGCCGCTTCTTCTTCGTGCCATTGCTGGATTAAATCAGCAATCTTCTCGGGGGTACCGACGAACGGCGATTTCGGGGACGCTGCCTGCAAGGCGACCTGCCGCAGCGTCAGATGCTGCTCCTTAGCCGTTCTCTTAATCCGGTCCGTGCTGCTGCGGAAGCTGTTGCTCCCGATGTCGCCCAGCTCCGGGAACGGCTCATCCAGACGATAACGGGAGAAATCGTGGTGATCGAAGAAGCGCCCTAGCACTTGCAGGGCAAGCTCGATGCTTACAAGGCCGGCGAGCTCCTCGAACTTCCGGTCCGCTTCTTCTTGCGTGCGCCCGATGATCGGCCCGATGCCGGGAAGAATGGCGATATCTTCGGCCGAACGGCCAGCAGCAACAGCGCGGCTTTTGACTTCCCTGTAGAACCGTTTGGCTTCCTCGATATCCTCGTGACTTGTAAATACAGCATCCGCGCTTGCCGCCGCAAGCGTAATGCCGCTTTCGGAGGAGCCCGCCTGGAAGACGACCGGCTGGCCTTGCCTCGACCGGGCAATATTAAGCGGCCCCTCGACCGAGAAATAACGGCCGTGGTGATTCAACCGGTGCATTTTCTCTGGTTGGAAGAAAACGCCCGTCTCCTTGTTGCGGACGAACGCATCGTCCTCCCAGGAATCCCATAACCCGCGGACGACCTCTAGGTGCTCCTCCGCGATTTGATAGCGCTCGCCGTGAGACGGATGCTCGGCTTTACCGTAGTTTCTCGCGGATCCTTCGAGCGGGGAAGTGACAATATTCCACCCGGCCCTCCCGCCGCTTATGTGATCAAGGGACGCGAATTGTCTGGCAACGGTGAAAGGCTCGCTATAAGAGCTTGATAACGTGCCGACCAGCCCGATCTTGGACGTGACGCCAGCCAGAGCGGATAAGATGGTTAGCGGCTCGAATCGGTTCAGAAAGTGAGGGATTGATTTCTCGTTAATATATAAACCGTCAGCGATGAAGACGAGATCGAACTTCCCGGCTTCCGCGGTCAGAGCCTGCTCTTTGTAGAAAGGAAAGCTCACGCTCGCGTCAGCGGGGACATCCGGATGGCGCCAGGCCGTCACATTCCCTCCCACGCCGTGAATTAAGGCGCCTAATTTAATCGATTTCCGTCTGCTCATCTGTTCCCTCCTATCGAACGTTCCGCTTTCAGCAGCTGGAGGCGGTAACTCTTTACGATCGAGGAGTCCCCCTTCACGATGTCCTTCTCTTCGGTGCGTTCGAAGCCGAGGCGTTCATACAGCCGCACGGCGGATTGCATCATATCGCTCGTGTGGAGATGAAGATGGCTAGCCCCCCATGCCCGAGACCGTTCAATGCTCTCCGCAGCCAACGCCGCTGCGATGCCTCTGCCCCTTGCTCTGCGCGTAACGGCGAGCAGCCGCATAATCGGTCCATGAATGTTCAATTCCGGCAAGCCGTATGCAGCATCCGATGTATCGTACAGATACACGCTCCCGAGAATAACGCCCCCTTCCTCGGCTACCAACCGAACTTTCACATTGGGATCGGTCAAGGAATTGGCGATACTGACCTTATAAGCTTCCCACCGTTCCTTAGACATCAGCTGTTCATATTCTGCATAAGCATCCTCCAGCACCGCTCTTACCGCATCGGTATCCGAATGTTCCGCGTCCCGTATGACAACCTGCCCGATCGTCATCTCGCTCCCCCGCTTTCGAGGCTCCGTATTCTGGCGATTTGCAGTAAGTGATGCTCCAGATGGGCGATAAAGCCGCGGACAACAGCCGATAACGTGACCGTCTCGCCTTTGGCATTCGTTCCCGTCTTCTCCCAATCCTCCGGCTCGAGCCGCTGAAACAACAAGCTGTTGTACTCGAGCAGCGATTTGAACGCCGCAAGGATGTCGGCGGCATGCTCCTCGTTCGCTTTCTGTCCGGCCACCCAAGCATCTTGGTTGAACGCAGGCAGCCTCACTTCGGAACGGGCTAAAATTTCCCGAATCCGGAACGATACGATCAGATTATGATCGGTCAGATGGGCAAGCACCTCCGTCACGCTCCACGAATTCGGAGCAGCCTTCCATCTCAACCCTTCGTCCGTCAACCCTTCGATGGCTTGTTGTAATTGTTCATGCGTGCGCAAATACGTACGGACATCAATCGCCAATTGGCTCATCGTATCTCGTTCACCTCTTTCTTCATTCGTGCTATCCGAATCTTACAATTGCTGCAGAGCGTCAACGGCAAGCGCGGCCAGATAAGAAGCGCTATGCTCCAACGCACGCTCATCCACATCGAATGCGGGGTGATGCCATTCATGCGGTCCGTCCGTCCCGATGAAGAGGAACAAGCCCGGCGTTTCCTTTAGATAGAAAGCAAAATCCTCTCCCGCCAGCGAAGGAGCTGGCGGGACCACGCGCAAGCCAAGCTTCTCGGCCGTTCTCGAAGCGCGCTCCGCCCAGCCTGCGTCATTGCGTACGGCCGGAGGCCCTTCAATCCAGGACACCTCGGCGCTTGTTTCGAATGCGCCGGCTATGCCCGCGACAATTTGTTCGAACCTCTCGCGCACTCGCTTCCGTACACGCGGATCGAACGTGCGCAATGTGCCGTCAAGCACGGCTTTGTCGGGTATGACGTTCCAGGCAGTCCCGCTCTGTATCCGGGTCACACTTATTACAGCGCTGTCGAGCGCGCCGACGTTGCGGCTGACGATAGACTGCAGCGCGGTGACGATATGAGCGGATACGATAATCGGATCGAGCCCGGCTTCGGGGATGGCCGCATGGCTCCCCCGGCCATGCACTTCAATGACGAAGCCGTCGGCGGCAGCCATGATCGGTCCGCCCTTGATGCCGATGGTGCCGACCGGCAGATCCGGCTTGTTGTGCAGGCCGAATATGGCCTTTACCCCTTTAAGTGCGCCGCTTGCAATTACTTGCTGCGCGCCTTTCGCCTTCTCCTCCGCGGGCTGGAACAGGAACCGAACCGTTCCCGGCAATTCGCTCTCCTTCTTCTTGAGCAGCAATGCGGCACCCATGGCGGCAGCCGTATGAAAGTCATGCCCGCAGGCATGCATCTTGCCCTTATTCAAGGAGGCGAACGGCAGACCTGTCTCTTCCTGCACAGGTAGCGCGTCAATATCGGCGCGGATTGCGATGACCGGACCTCCGAGGCTTCCGCCAACTTCCGCGACGACACCCGTTCGCAGCGGAAAGTCCGCGATGCGAATGTTCGCTTCGGACAACCATCTTCGAATGGTTGCCGTTGTTTCGAATTCTTCATGGGATAATTCCGGATTGGCATGCAGGTGCCTTCTCATGGCGATCAATCGTTCCCCGAACGGCTCAATCTTCAAGATGCTCACCGCTTTTCCTCCTCAAGGCTTGCCGCCGCTCAGTTCGAGACCGCATGTTCCTCAAATGCTTCCTTCAGCAGAGCCAAGGAGCGTGCGCGCTTCTCGTAATCCTCGATCACCGTCGTGAACACAAATTCCTCGACGCCATACGCTTCGCCAAGCTCCAGAATCCGGCTGCGGGCCGTCTCCTTCGTCCCTTTCGTCACATCGGCTTCACGCACTTCGGCGGTATAAGACTCTCCTGCTTGTCTTGCGAATTCTTCCGCTTGTTCCAGCGTGCTCACGTTAACGGTTTTGCCGCTTGCGAGCGTCACGCGAACGCTTAAGAGATCGCTGGCGATAGCCGCCGCCTCTTCTTCCGTATCCGCCGCGACGACGGATAGAGCAAGAATCGCTGTCGGATTCGTACCCGCGCTTCGGTTGAAGCTTCGGCGATACGTATCGAATGCTTGCCTTGCGGCGTCAGGATCGTTGTTGATAAATAAAGCGAATACGTAAGGGAGCCCTCTCTCGGCCGCAAGCTCTGCGCTGGCCACACTCGTACCCAGTATAAAAACGCTGGCTGGATGACTAGGCAATGGACTCGCCTGCAGGCCGGCGAGCGGATGCTCTTCACCTGCCGGTTCATAAAGAAATTGCTGCAGCTCGGTCAGCTTGTGTTCAAGCTTTCCCGTTTCCGCCGCCTGCAGAGCTTTCGTCGACCTCGGCAATCCTCCCGGCGCGCGTCCGATGCCCAGTTCGACTCTGCCCGGGGCCAGCGCGGCAAGGACGTTGAAATTCTCCGCCACCTTATAGGGCTGGTAATGCTGCAGCATGACGCCGCCAGAGCCGATCCGAATGGTGTCGGTGCGGGCAAGCAAATAAGCAATAAGGACTTCGGGAGACGATCCCGCCAGACGATCCGAATCATGATGCTCTGACACCCAGAACCGCTCGTAACCAAGCGATTCCGCCAGTTGGGCTAACTTGACTGTGTTGTGCAGCGCCTCCGCAGCCGTCTGCCCTGGGAATACGATGCTTTGATCCAATATACCAAGCTTAACAGCCATCGATATCTACTCCTCGCGATTAGATGGAATACGCACTTTCCGGCGCGAATCTCTTCAGAAATTGCTTCGTTCTCTCCTCCTTCGGAGATTGGAAAATTTCTCTTGGCTTCCCCTGCTCTACAATCGTTCCGTTATCCATGAAGACGACATGACTCGCCACGTCTTGGGCAAAGCTCATCTCATGGGTAACGATGATCATCGTTATCCCTTCCTTCGCGATCTTGCGAATGACGGAGAGTACTTCTCCTACTAGCTCAGGATCGAGCGAGGAAGTCGGTTCGTCGAGCAGGATCACTTTCGGACTGAGCGCGAGCGCCCGAGCAATTCCTACACGCTGCTGCTGTCCCCCGGACAATTGGCTCGGATAGGCATCCAGCTTATCGCCTAGTCCCACCTTCTCGAGCATCTCCACAGCTCGAAGCCGCGCTTGTTCCTTCGGCAGCTTATGTACGACGACGAGTCCCTCCATGACGTTCTCGAGCGCTGTTTTATGCCGGAATAGATTGTATTGCTGGAACACCATCGCCGACTTAAGGCGCAGTTGATGGATATCTGATTTGGTCAGACGCTTGCAATGGACGGTGAAGCCGTCGATCGTGATGTCCCCCTCGCTTGGCCGTTCCAAATAGTTGATGCAGCGAAGCAAAGTCGTCTTGCCCGAACCGCTCGGACCCAGAATAGCGACGACATCGCCTTTCCCGACGGTTAGATCGATGCCGTGCAGCACCTGTTGACGTCCGTACGATTTTTTAATTTGCGACAGCTGGATCATGACACGCCTCCCCGGGTATACAGTTGGAATCGCTTCTCCGCCATGGCGGTCACCCGCTCGATGAGGAACGTCAACCCCCAATAGAGAACGGCGGCAGCGATGTACGCTTCGAAAAACTTCCAGTTGGAAGACGCAATGATCTGCGATTTGGCGTTAATGTCAACGACCGAAACGGTGAACACGAGTGTAGAGCCGTGCAGCATACTGATCGTGCTATTGGAAAGATTGGGCAGCAATATCGCGAACGCCTGCGGGAATACGATACGGCGTACCGCTTGCGAAGTCGTCATCCCGACCGAATAGGCCGCTTCGATCTGGCCCTTGTCGACCGCGAGAAGTCCAGCGCGGACAACCTCGGACAAATAGGCGCCCGATGTAATCGAAAACGCGATGTACGCGAATCCGATCATCGGAATCGATACCGAACGGAACGGCCAACCGAACTCTGTACAGATGGCGTCAATAACGAATGGAAGCCCAAAATAAACCAGAAGCAGATGAGTCAGCATAGGCGTTCCGCGAATGAAGGTGACGTATGCGACCGCGGCGGCATTCAGCACAGGCACTTTGTTTATCCGAATAAGTGCGACAGCCGTGCCGATGGCAAGGCCGCATAGGACGGATACCGCAGTTATGGCCAGCGTAGTCGGAATCGCCGTCAGCAATTGGAGCAGCGCGGTCCATATAAACGTAATATCCAGCTTCATAACTGCGCCTCCTTTCTTCGCCACTTCGAGCTTGCCGCTTCTCTGCGGAGAAACGATCGTTTGACCAAAGGCTCCTTCGTCAGCCCTGCAGCTGCCGGTTCATGGCGCAGCAGTCTCCTCTCGAGCCGTTCGAACAGCTTCTGCAGCGCAAAGCTGATGATGAAATAAAGAGCAGCGAGCGAAATATAAACTTCGATGAACCTCTGCGACAGCGTGCCCATCGACTGTGCTTTCCCCGTAATATCCAAGATCCCGAGCGTGAAGGCAAGCGATGTGTCCTTCAAATTGCCGATGACGACATTGCCGTATACCGGAATGGAGATGGACAGCGCTTGCGGCAGGACAATCCGGCTGAATGCCTGGAACCCGTTCATCCCTACGGCGTATGCGGCCTCCACTTGCCCGCGGTCTACAGCCGATACCGCTCCCCGGATCACTTCAGCGATGTACGCTCCGCTATGCAGGGAATACGTGAGGATGACGAAAAATAACGCAGGCGTTCTCGTCAAGTCGACGTAAAAGAGCTTCAGAACCTCCGGGACGCCGTAATAGAACAAGAACAGCTGAATCAGGATTGGCGTGCCTCGAAAAAACGACACGTACAGCTGTGACAGTCTTCTCAGAACCGGAATGCGGTATAGCTGGGGAAGCGCGACGAGAAGCCCAACTATCGTTCCGATGCCTATGGAGCTTCCGACGATGAGAAGCGTCACCTTCAAGGCCGGAAGCAATCTGTAAAAATATTCGAATACGTAGGCAATCTCAAATCCGTGTTGACCCATCTTTCGTGCTCACTCCTCCAGCCAGACTCGCATGCCGCTTGCGTCCGCTTATTTCGAGAAATCTTGACCGAGCCATTGCTCGCTAATTTTTTTGAGTGTACCGTCCGCTTTCAGTTCTTTGATCGTAGCATCGATCGCATCGGACAGCTTTTTGGACTCTGGATCGTTCTTGCGGAATACGTACTGAATGTTGCCTTCGTTCAGCGGTTCCCCAACCGTCTTCAGCTTGCCTTGCGGATCTTTGATCTTGAGCAGGAAATCGGCTCCGATCGTAGCATCCACACGCCCCGATGAAATTTGTTGCACTTCGTCGTTCGCGTCGTTCTGCTGATAGACAATCTTGATCGCATTATCATGTTCTTTGTTATAGTTCTCGAGCAGTTGGGCTTGTGCACTGGTCGGTCCGATAAGTACCTTTTTCCCTTTCAGGTCGTCCAGCGACTGGATCGATTCCGTGTTGTCCGACGCTATGATGATCTTGTTCCGCCAATAAGCGTACGGCTCTTGGTTAAAGTCGAACTTTTCGGCTCGTTCCGGATTTTTCTCAAAGAGATTAGCGGCAATGTCGATCTTCTTGGTTTCCAAGCTTAGCAAAATGTTGGAGAATTCCAGCGGCTGGAACTCGAACTCATATTGCTTCAGTCTCTTGTCGATCTCGCGAAGAAGCTCGATGTCGAAGCCGGTCATCTTGCCTTTGTCGTCAAGAAAAGCGACTTGCGCGAAGTTGCCTTCCGAACCGACGATAACTTTCTTAACGGTTTCGCCGTCCGCCGATCCGCTGGCGGGTTTATCGCTTTTGCTTCCGCATGCGGAAGCAATTAGCGTGAGGGCAAGCGTTAATGCAACGACCGTAATCTTTTTCATTGTAAGACCTCCATGTATTTTGTTTTTATTCTCACAATACCTACTTGTTAAGTGTGAATTATGAGCTAATCTAACTGTAGCATCATGATTCCCGGATGGATAATAGAGAAGTTCTATTTATTGATATAACAATTCAATATCGTTTTTTTCGCCGTACAGCTCTTTGCCGATGCTCATGATCGCTTCCATGAACGGCGCATGTTTCCCATGGCAAGATACGATATTCGTCTGCAGCGTAATCGCTTCTGTCTCTTGCATTGGAATCGCCACAAGCTTTCCGCTTTTAATTTCCTCTTGAGCGCTGAGGCTGGGCAAGAAGCTGATTCCCGCTTTCCGGATGACCAGCTTCTTGGCTGTCTCCGAATTATCGGTAAGGAACTGGATATTCGGAGGATGATCAAGACCGCCGAACATCCGATGCACCCGAAGCCAGTCGAGTGCCCCGCATTCGAAGAATACGAGCGGCGCAGCGGCTATTTGCTCAATCGTTACCTTATCCATGTCTAAGAATGGATGGCCTTCGTAAACGTACAACCGGATGGGGTCCTCGTAAAATTTGGTGGATTGCAAATTCGGATGGCTGACGTTGCGTACGAATCCGATATCCACCTCCTTGGCGACGACCCTGCTGAGAATATCGTCCGTCGTTCCTGTCACGAGTTTGAAGTGGGTGTTCGGAAAGCGCTGTTTCAGCCTGGACAGTACATCCGGAATGGTGTAGTTCGAGACCGAGACGGTACAACCAAGTCTCAGTTCTTCCGGCAGCGATTTTTTCTGATTAATGTGAAGCTTGCCCTTCTGGAAAGTCATCAATATTTGCTGTGCATACGGCAAGAATCTTTTGCCTTCTTCCGTTATTTGAATTTGTTTGCCGATGCGGTCGAACAGCTTGCAGTTCAGCTCGCGTTCCAGAGACTGGATTCGGGCGCTTACGGACGGCTGGGATAAGAACAGGATGTCTGCCGCTTTGTTGTAACTGCCGTAATGGACAATGAATACGAATGCCTCGATGTTCTCGATATTAATGGCGCACACCTCCGGTTCGTTTCGAATGGTTCATGGTTCTGAATAAAAGAAAAGAGACCTCCGCTGTCATAGCCAATGAAAAGGAAGTCTCCGGTGATCCGGTAGACGCGAAAGAGGGAAATACTCGCATCTTCATATTCAGTTCTTTACCAATACTAAACTATTCCGATTAACTTACTTGTATTTGTTTTAGGTTACCATCTGTATACAAAAATTGTCAATACGTCTTGCATATCTATTATCACCATATTGAGCTCTGTCGCCAGTCCTGAGTGTTGATGCCTAACAACATATGAACTAGCACTGAATAATTTATACAACATATCAGTCAAGGAGAGCACATCCAATGAGATTATTAATCATTGCGCCAGAACAGATTCCTGTTCCGCCCTTCAAGGGGGGATCAGTGGAGAATTGTATCTATCAAATCTCAAAGAACGCCTCTAATCAGCATCAAATCACAATCGTTAGCCGATGGAGCAAAGGTTTGCCTCGCAAGTCGACCATAGGGAATATGACGATCCTTCGAGTGTCAGGCGCTACGAAAAAGGTTTACTTGAAGAATGCGATTCACAAGGTGAAGAACCGCACGTTTGATTATATTCAGATCGATAACCGACCAAGCTTTGTACCCGTAGTTAGAAACGCATTTCGAAATACACCTATATCTGTATTTATGCACTCCATGACCTTCGTCTCCCTTCCTAGGACAACAACCAGCAAAGCAAGAATCGATTTAAAAGAAACGAATCTTATCATCGGTAATAGCAGGTCTCTGCAGCAAGCATTGGCAAACCGTTTCCCCGCCTATTCTAACAAGATCAAATATGTACATCTGGGTGTAGACTTATCTAAATTTCGTCCGCGAATGACTAAAAGGTCGGGTAAGTTCCGTTTCCTGTTTGCTGGTCGATTAATCCCAAGAAAAGGAGTCCCCCTCTTATTAAAAGCATTTAAAATAGCCCTTAGATCAAATGCATCGATTCAACTTTCTATTGCCGGCGGAGCTTCGAAACCAGCCTATAAAGCCTATTTAACAAAAACGGCAAGGCAGCTAAAAATACCCGTTACTTTCAAAGGGAACTTGTCCCGCAAGCAAATGCCTGCATTCTACCGTTCAGGAGACGGTTTCATTTGCCCTTCACAGGAGCATGAAGCATTCGGACTT
Source organism: Paenibacillus kobensis NBRC 15729 (assembly GCF_004000825.1). GTDB lineage: Bacteria > Bacillota > Bacilli > Paenibacillales > Paenibacillaceae > Paenibacillus_T > Paenibacillus_T kobensis. The sequence continues at coordinate 200,023 of NZ_BILZ01000005.1, forward strand.
GTCAATGTCGAAGCGATGGCTTGTGGTTTGCCTGTTATCGCATCTAATAATGGCGGCGTTCCGGAGATTGTAAAGCATAAGCGTAATGGGTTTATCGTGAAAAACTACCGGAATCCGAATTCTTTTGCCGACTATATGGTGAAGTTAGCTAATGATCCTAAGTTATATGACCGTTTATCGATTCAAGCCCGGAAGGATGCAATCAATCGATTTAGTTGGAAGCGAACAGCTGCAAGGCTGATGAAGATTTACGAACAATAAAAAGGAAAGGGTTGAGCAGGTACCGCTTCTGCTCAACCCTTTTGTTTCCCTCAAGCTTTATCTAAAAGGCAGACGGTCGAGCGTCCGGTCTACGTACGGTTTGAAATTGTTCGTTCGAATAATGGAGGCTCCCTTAGAAGCGAGCAGCCGCTGCTCTGATATCTGCCACGTATGCGATTGTCGATTCGGGCGGCGATATGCGGCGAAATTATAGGAAGAAGCCGTGAATACTTTGAAGCCTCGTTTCAGGCATCCTTGAACAAATCGCACATCGGCCCCCGCAACTACCTTGGTCGAGAAGGCAACTTTCTTGAATACTTTCTTGCGAAACATGATTGTAGCGCCGGCAATTCTTCTGCACCGACTGTTAGGCTTCACGGTCGTTTTGCGAAGCAGCAGCAAGGAACGGTGAGGGAAGAAGAAATAACACGATCTTTTGCCGACGACATCTGCTTTCTTCCTGAGAAACAACCGCATGGATTCATTTAGATAATGGGGTGAATAGTAGTCATCGTCATCGAATTTGGCAATATAGCCATAACTGGCGCGGGCAACCGCATAATTCATGCATGCGCCAAGATTGTTACGCTCATTCACGCGAAAGATACGGACGTTGTCATATTTCCGTGCTAGCTCCTTATAGGGACCCATGGCGATGCTGTTGTCATTGATCACCACGATGAGCTCTTTGACGGGCCATTCCTGGCGGTCGTAATTGTCGAACAGATTGAGCATAAGCTTCTTTCGAATCGTTGAGGTAACAATCGTTACGCCTGCGTGAGCATTCGCAGACATCATTTTGGCCTCCTAGAGAAATGGGTCAAGACTAGTTTACATAACGACTGTAATACTTCGTCTTGCGAACAAGCTTGCAATGCGACATGTAGCGGCGCGTCGATGTCTTCTGGGTATGGCTATTGTAGTCTGTTCGTCGGATGCAGACATAATGCCGCTTGGACACGGAATAGATGCGGATACCTCTGCGGTTACAACGATGCAGCCAGCTAGAATCGGTACCAACCTCTCTATTCTCAGGGAACGGGATACGTTTCCAGACCGATTTCCGGAATACCAGCGTGCCTCCCTTGATGCCGCGGAGATATTTCCATTCACCGCCGCTGCGGAACACCATCAAAGCCTGCTTCGCTTTGAAGTAGAGGAAGGCGGTATGTTTGCCGACGATAGGCGCTTTGCCGCTTTTGATTGCACGGGCAGCTTCCCTCAGAAACTTAGGGCCGTAATAGTCGTCGTCGTCAAACTTGGCGATGATGCCGTTCTTGGCTAAGTTGATGGCGTAGTTCAGACATTTACCGAGCTTATAATTCTGGGGAAGCTTGAATACACGGACTTCGTTGCCCGGGTATTGACTTGCTCGTTGTCTATAAGCCTCGATGTCCATGTTGTCGTTGTTCAGGATGATGATCATTTGTTTATCCTTATAGAGCTGCCGGTCGTAATTGTCGAATACATTATTGATGAAGGAGGATCTCATTGTACAGGCGATCACGGTGATCATCTTAGCGGCCACCTCCATCTGATGTCGTTTTAAGCTTGGCTTTGCGCCGGTTCCATAATGTGTTTTTTGGGATTTTGTACAAGTTGTTGTTTAGAACCTTGCGGTACAGCTTCAAGAAGGAGTCCGTCATGACGATGTCGGAATAGCGGGTTCTGGCATAACGCCGGAGTCTTCGCGCTGTGGGCAGCTGCTGGCGGTTCTTGATCTTCGCCGCCATACCGGAGGTCGTTCGGCACAACAGCTGCGGCATGCCCCGAAGTACTTCGGCGACGCCGCCTTTCTTGAAGCCGAGCACGGGCGTGCCGCTCGCCATCGATTCGACGAGGACAAACCCGAAGGGTTCATCCCAAGTCGAGGTGAACAGGACGCAGCTGGCGTTGGCGAGCAACTCGCGTTTACGTTTACCGCCGACAGAGCCGACGTAACGGATGTTTCGACCCAGATGCGGCTTAATTCTAGCGTTGTAATAGCTCTTGTCATTCAGCGGCCCGGCAATGATAAGCTTTTTACCCGTTTCTTTAGCGACCTTGATGGCCAGGTGTACCCCCTTCTCCTTGATCACTCTCCCTAGGAAGAGCATGTAGCTCTGTTTGGCGGTCCTGAACGTGTAATCGGACATTCGGACACCATTGTGCACCGCATAGCCTCTTCGTTTCCCATATTTGCGCAGAATGAATTTGCTGACGTAAACCGGGATCTGAACGCGGCCCTTAATCGATTTGGAATGGGATTGGCAAATGGTCGGAATTGGCGGATTCGCTTTCGCAACGATACCATAGTGATCGTGAATAATATCTATATCCGGCGGGAGGTGTTTAATAATGAAGTCCAGCTGTTTTCTCGGATCGTCGGATTCGTATTCAAACGTCTTGGTCGCGTTCGAGGTCGAGCCCTTCTTGGCGAACAGGAATACCTCATGTCCCCGTTTGACCAATTCTTCCGTCAAGTAATGAACGGTGCGCTGCGTGCCCCCATAATCCCTCGGCGGGACTGGAATCGTATTCGTCGAGATTTGAGCAATTCTCAAATGTCCCTCAGCTCCTTGGTCCTTATTGTCCATAGGCATTCTTTGTAGGATATGAGCGGACTTCTGAGCAGGTCACGGCACATTGATCTATATTCGGTGGTAATATTAGCGGTATTATGACCAGCGCTTAGCATATTGCCTATACCATGTGAAAGCCGTCTTCATAGAATAATAGCATTATATGAAGAGGGGAGAGAGGCTGTTGAAAGGATTGATTCTGTGTGCGGGGAAAGGAAGCCGGTTATATCCGTTTACGCACAGTCGGCCGAAAACACTCGTACCTGTCGCAAATACGCCTCTCCTGCAATTTTCGATTGTGAAATTAATGGAGCTCGGCATAGATGAGATCGGCATTGTCATTCATCCATCCCAAGAAATGAGCATCCGCGGGCAATTCGGAGAAGGAGAAGCGCTGGGCATATCGATCTCGTACATTCATCAGAACGAGGCGAAAGGAATCGCGCACGCGGTCAAGCAAGCGCAGGCTTACATTTCGGACGAACCGTTTCTGCTGCTTCTAGGAGATAATTTGATTTCCGCCTCGTTATCCACGTTGAAAGATGACGTCGAGTTGGGCGAGGCACAAGCATCCCTGTTACTTGCCGAAGTCAAGGTTGCGCAGGATTACGGCATCGTAGAGATTCAAGACGAGCGCATCGTCAGCATCGAAGAGAAGCCGGTAAATCCCAAGACCAATCTAGCGGTGCTAGGCGCATATGCGTTCACGAAGGACATTTTCGTTGCGATTGACGAAATCCAGCCCTCGAAGCGGGGGGAATATGAAATTACGGATGCGATTCAACGGTTGAACGATCAACGGAAGGTTGTCTCTTATCACATTACCGATCAGTTGAACATTGACGTCGGCACCATAGACAGGTGGCTGGAGGCCAATAGAAAATTGCTCAGCTCGGACGTATCCATGAATCGGATACATGGTTCCGTCAAGCTGGAGAACTGTGCGATCGTGGAGCCGGTATCGATCGAGAAGGACTGCGTGCTGAAGGATTGCCGGATCGGCCCTTACGTGTCGGTAGGCGAGGGCTCTGTGCTAGAAAATTGCCATATCGAGAACAGCATTATATTGAGCAGGGTCCATTCCAAACACCTTCCATTTCAATTAAAAAACGTCATCATCGGTGATCATTCCATTATCGCCGGTGTACAGACCGGCAATGGAGCAGACAAGCCTTGAACATATTAATCATTGGTACCGGCTACGTTGGGGCCACGACCGCCATGGTATTCGCCGAATCGGGCTGGCAAGTCACCGGACTGGATGTCGACGCGGGTAAAATCGAGCGGCTGAGGCAGGGACGCCTGCACTTTCACGAGCCCGGACTCGAAGACTTGATAGCCAAGCATGTGTCAAGCGGCCGTTTACTCTTTACGACAGACAAAGAGACTGCCATCGCGGGACACGAAGTCATTTTTATATGCGTCGGAACGCCTTCGCAACCGGATGGAAACGCGGATCTGCGCTATATTAGGCAAGCGTCCGAGGATATCGGGCACTGGATGAACGGCTATAAGCTCGTCGTCACCAAAAGCACGGTCCCCATCGGCACGCAAGAGCAAGTCAAAGCATGGATCGAAGCAGCGCAGCGGCAGCCTCATCTATTCGATGTGGCGTCGAATCCTGAATTTCTCCGGGAAGGCAAAGCTGTGGAAGACGCCTTGCGGCCGGACCGTATCGTAATCGGCACCGATAACGCGAAGGCAGCAGAGCAGCTTCTAACGCTTTACCAATCGTTTCAGTGCCCTCGTATCATCACCACCCCTAGGACCGCAGAATTGATCAAGTATGCCTCCAATGCCTTTCTCGCCACGAAAATAACCTATATGAATGAGCTTGCAAGACTGTGCGACGAATTTGAAGTCAACGTCAATGAGGTAGCCACAGGGATGGGACTGGATCCGCGGATCGGGCCAAGCTTCCTTCAAGCCGGTCTGGGATACGGAGGCTCTTGTTTTCCGAAAGATGTCTTGGAGCTGGTCATGACCGCAAGAAAACTACAAGTGCCTCTTCGTATCTTGGAAGAAGTCATGGAAGTGAACCGCACTCAATTCACGTATTTACTCGACAAGGCCAGGACGCGCTTGGGGGACTTTGCGAATAAGAACATTGCGATACTGGGGCTCGCGTTCAAGCCGGATACGAACGATATTCGGGAAGCGCCGGCTCTACGGATAATCCATGAGCTGCTGCTCGAGCAGGCCAACGTAAGGCTGTTTGATCCCGTCGCGACATTGCCGGCGCACGCTTCCTATCAGGCGGTAACGGTTTGTTCCTTGGTCGAAGAAGCATTACACAATGCGGATGCCGTCATCTTGTGCACGGAATGGCCTGCGTTTGGACAGCTCGATTGGGAGAACCTGAAGGGACACCTCAAGCAACTCAATTTTTTTGATGGGCGCAATATGATGGATGCTCGATTGATGCGGGGAATCGGATTTTATTATCAAGGCATCGGCAATGATTATTGAGAATTTTGAAGTTTCAGATTAAGAGCGTTTCTCGATCTCACCTCGACGGCAGTTTATCCAAGCATCCATTGAATTCGAACAAAAAAAGAGAGGGCAGTCACCCTCTCTTGCAATTCATATAATCTGGCCCACATTAAGATAACTAGCATAGGTACTTCCTCTCCCATACCATTTTGACTACTTTTATTTATCTGGCGTCTTTTCTCCTACTTCGCCGTGATTGCTATCAGCTATATATTTTCATTGCATCAGACACAAAACAAATAACAGTGAACTAAACTTCAATATTAGAAAAGCCCGGCCTTTGGCCGGGCTTTCCCATGAGATATTGTTGCGCAAGGTACTACCTCTTCTTGATAATATAGCGAATAATCCGTTCAAATGGCGCTCTGTTAACTCGGTTACGCGGAGCAGATCTATATATTTTTCCTCGATTTGAGTGGCAAATACGCAACCAGAGTACCTTCTCGCCTCGATACACGGATCATATCTGCAACCAACAGGACAGCCACTGCTCAGCGCTTCAATGCAAGTTAACCCTTGAGTTTCACTAGATCAACATCTCACTTCCATATACTTGAAATAGGTGCAGCGTTACGACTCTCCCCTAAACGAGACAGACCGTAGAGATCCTCAATTGTGCGTAACACATTGTAATGGTTGATCCGCTCATTGTACTGACCAGGCTTAATCATCGAGCCTACCATAATTATTGGTATACGATTCTTCTTCGAGAAATCATCTTCATCCCATGTCAGAATGAGTAAACTCTGATGCTTTATTGCCCAGTTAACATACGTACTCAAATTACCCTTCAACCAATCATCCGCTTCCTTGACCGTTCCATCATGCATATCATCTTGATGATTTGGGATGACGAACGAAACCGTAGGTAATTTATCGAACTGTTGCGGGAATGCACTAAAAGGTTGGTTTAATTTTGCAGGGATATTCGTAAATTGGACCCAAGGATTATGCTTGCGGCCATATCCTTTATAGGAGCAACCCGTAAAACCTACTTTAGGTAAATCTTCAGAATATCCGATAAAAGTCAGTTTCGACTTCATTAACTCGTACCCCAAATTGTCTGACTGGAATGGCTTCTTACAGGAGTCATCTTTCACACCTTGTGTGGATCCTGAGAATAAAGCAATATAGTTTGGTTGTGAGGGATGAGTAATAGCATATGCGTTCGTAAATAATGCCCCTTGCCGAATCAGCTTATTCATATACGGAGCATTCAAGCTATTTACAATTTGCTTGTAAGAGTGGTTCTCTTCAATAACAATCACGATGTGTTTGACCGGTATATTAGGGAAGTTAGTCGATTTAACAGCAGTTACATCTACGTCCACCACGTTTGTATTTGCCGATGTAGGTTCTACTAAACTTGAGGTCTTAAGTGTACTAATACATCCTGTTAACAATGTGACAAACAATAATGTAAGCATGATATTTTTTAGTTTGTTCATACGACTCCTCAAATGATCGGCTCTCGATTAGTTCATCCATATACCAATTGCAACTGCGAGCAGGGAATTAACATTTAACGTACGCTCAGTCAGTAAATAAATCTTTGAAAGAGAAGATACATCTAGTTCGACGTCATTTGACTTTTCCTCTCCTCTTCCGCAATAGCCAGTAAACAAGTAACAAACATGTTACACCTGCAAGGGCGTAGCTAATCGGATGAATATATTTATCGATTGAGTCGGCGTTCACTCCAAGTTTGAAACCGGCAAATCCCAATGCCATATTCCACGGGATACATCCTAATAGTGAGAACAACACAAATTTTAAGAAAGGCATCTTTGCGATACCGGCAGGCAATGATATAAAGGTTCGAATAAACGGCAAATTTCTAGCGAAAAAGACGGTACTCTGACCATATCGCGCAAACCAACGCTCAGACTGATCGAAATGCGAAGCATTAAATAATATATATTTCCCATATCGTTCGAGCAGCGTTCTTCCCCCAAGTGCACCGATATAGTATGCAATGACGGATCCAACTACGTTGCCCGCAATTCCAGCGATAACAACTTCGGTATATGTCATAGAACCTGTAGCAGCAGCAGCTCCGCCACTAAGCATAATTACTTCACTCGGAATCGGAATACAGGCACTCTCAAGAATCATTCCGATGAAGATACCAGTGACACCTAATGCATTAATAAGTTGAATAGCCACATTAGAAATCCATTCGATCAACTGATGCATATAAACAAAAGCACTCCTTTTCTCCTAGATATATCGCTTGAGAATTACTAATCCTAATGTAGATTGAATTCCTAAAACGACTATAAAAAGATTCTTAATATTTTCTTAAGTGGCATCAAACAAAAAAACCTGATTAGCTCAGGTTTTAGATTTCGGATACAAGTCCGCAAACCGCATAATTTTTTTAAATACAGACTTTTTGGGATGTTCTTTGAAAATGTTCGGATCCGGACTTGTGTTCACTTCTAATATCCTTGGCCGAAGTGATTGATCAATCGCAATGTCAAGCCCTACCACATAGACTCCTGGGAATGCTTTCTGCATGGCCTTGCCCACATTCTCTCCCAGTATCGAGAGGGCTCTCAATTGATTTTTAACATCACTTGTGTAACCAGCTAGTAATCGATTTGCAGTCACAATTGTACCACCGCTGTGATAGTTGGTCACAATTTTATTCTTTGCGGCTACCCTTCCAATAATGCCTGTCGTTTCCCAACGACAATCAGGTGCATATTGTGTCATAATTCTAAGATCGAATCTTCTTCCCTTATGCTTAAGCAAATGAATACCTTCCTGTACGAGATGTTTTTTCTTGCCTGTATTCTTTTGAATGGACTGGTACATGTCATCATAATTCTTAAAGGTGTATATTCGTTCTTGAATTTGGTATTGATACCCCAACTCTGTGCGTTCTACACGCATAACGCCTATTCCGTACGAACCAACGTCAGGCTTTATATAAACCATTTTATATTTTTTCAATAATGTTCTCAGCGATACTTTGCTCATATGAACCGTTTCGGGTACATAATCCGATAAAACCTTATCCTTCAATAGCGCAGCGGTTTTCATCCATTTGCTGCTCACATGACGAGACATCTCCATCCTTATACATACATCATTTTTTTGCGTTGGACAGGAAATTGTCTGGCTGTTGTATCTTCAAGTGAACTACTATTGTCAACGATTACGTCCACGTAGTGGAGTGCCGAGTTAACATTGTGTCGGGTTGTACAGTGTCATTTTAGGGTCCTTTCATGCCCGTAATAGGGCTGTTAAGCGAATCATGATCAGCCTAACAGCTTTTGTTTAAATTGCCATTTCGAATTGATTTCTGATCTTTCTGCTGGGTTTTCAAAATTGGTTTGTCCGAGATATTTTTTATGATCTTGATGTTAGTCCAAGTCAATGGTGTAACTACCGAATATAATACCTAGCTGTATTTCGGAAGGAGTGAAGAGATGAGTATCCAGAAACGACTGTTAGCTAAGGGAAGTGCGTATGAGTCACCTTATTATGTAATAAAGGGGGAACAAAAAGGCCCTGTTTGTATGATTACAGCCGGTATACATGGACGGGAGAAGGCGGGAATATTAGCTGCCCAGAAGTTTCAGAACATTCGTCTTAAGAGAGGCACGTTAATTTTAGTTCCTATTGTTAACAAGAAGGCTTACTTGTTGAATCGTCGCGGTTTTCCAGGCTGCCCCGATCTGAATCGGACGTTTCCATACAAGACCGATCGACGTCCGCGGCATCAGCTGGCGGATCAATTATTGCATTTAGCCCGAACCTTCCGGCCTGATCTAACTCTCGATCTTCATGAAGCAAACGGATTTTATAAGAAAGATAAATCTAAACTTGGGCAAACCATTATAAATATCCCTAAATCTCCTACAGTCACTAGTTCAAAGAAAGTAGCCGCCCGAATAAATAAAATGATTGATAATTCAGTGCATCATTTTTCGGTTGCACAGAATGTAGTTCCACGATCCTTTCGCCTGGCAATGGCACGCTCATTGGGTTGTAAAGCGATAACCATCGAAACTTCAATGAGTCTACGGCTAAAGACACGAATCAAATACCATGAAGAAATCGTGAAAATGTTTTTAAAAGAAATGGGTTTGATTGATAAAAATATTAAACATTTGGTCGAAATTATTCAGCCCTCGCCCAGGGATTGAGTCTTGTGCAAGGCTTGGTGTCGAGCGCAACGGAGATTACGGATCAAATTCTTTTCCTCCGACCAGTAATAAAGTGAAAGAGGCTAACTGAAAGATTCAGTTGCCTCCTCGCTGTTATTTACAAAAGTAATCTAATTTAGACTGTATATCAGGTGACATACTTGCCGGATTGGTTGGCAATTGCTGATTTTGTCGGAACCACATATTGAATGATAATACACACGATAAGAACGGCTAACAGAATAGCAGATGCGATTTGAGTACCATTCTCTAGGCCCAGTCCGCCTTTATCATGAGGTTTGATTAAATAATCACCGAACGTGGCTCCGAATGGGCGAGTTAAAACGAATGCTAACCAGAATAAGAGAACACGGTTGATTCTCGTAAACCAATAAGCCAGTAGAACCAACAGAATGAGCCCTCCAGTCAGCATGGCACCTTGCGCAATGGTGAGGCCTAATCCTTGCTCCAAGAAGTTTCCCCCGCCAGCTAACTTACCGATACCTTCACTTTTATGAGATAAGAAGTCTCCAGCTGCGGTGCCCAGCGTATTGGAGACCAAGATAGCAATCCAGTAAAGAATCTCTACCCTTTTGGTGGCGATGTCTTTAACATTTAACGAAGGTTCAGTAACAAACCAAAATAAAAAGATAACAGCCAGCAAACTAATCAATAATATAGATCCTTTCATGTAACCCAATCCTAATGACCGATCCATGAAATCCGAAAATGCTGTACCTGCTAAACTTGTAGATGTAATAACTACCCAATATACAGGTGGCACGTATTTCTTCACGAACAGCTGAATTGTTAGAAAAACGATAAATATCCCGACAAAAAACAAGAAAGGGATTAAGTAATTATCCTCTGATCCTGGAACAGTCACTAAATCGCTTCCTGTTTCCCCTAGCGTCGTTGCGGCAATTTTCATAATCCAAAATAAAAGTGTTAATTGTGGTATTTTACTGATCGAAGAACTTAAACTAGAATTTTTCTTTGTATTATCCATTAATCTGTTCCCTCCTCAAAATGAACTACTCTACTTGGATGATTAATGATTTGAAGCATTCAAGACATCAACAGATTGTTGGATTGCAGAGTTACATTTATTTATGTTAGGGCTTTTGGTTCGCACAGCAGCGAGCACCTCATCAATAGTGCCGTCAATCTCAGTCCAGGTTTTACGATCAATCTTTCTAAGCTTCGGTTCAGACTGATCCCATTCATATTCCAGGTCATCTGCCTTCGTTTTTGCTGTACTCAGATTGTTACCGTTGATATTATCGAGAATGTCTGTCTCAATGCTAATAAAATCATTTAGTTGTCCGCTCAAGGTCGTTTGCGATGAATCAATTTTTGGAACGATATATTTGTTGCACCATCTATACCCTCCAAATCCGACCATTAAGAAAATACAAATGATTGTAAGCATTTGGATCCATACAAGTTTTGAATTATTAATTGTATCGTTTGATTGGACAGTTTCTTTTTTCGAAATAAAATCATATTTGGTGATCGCCAAGAAGACAATGATTGCCAATATC
>NZ_BILZ01000006.1 GCF_004000825.1 Paenibacillus kobensis NBRC 15729
ACCGGTGCGACGGGCGCTACTGGTGAAACAGGTGCGACCGGTGCGACGGGCGCTACTGGTGAAACAGGTGCGACCGGTGCGACTGGCGCTACTGGTGAAACAGGTACGACGGGTACCACGGGTACAACAGGCGCGACCGGTGCGACCGGTACTACTGGTGCTACTGGCGCAACAGGTGCGACGGGCACGACTGGTGAAACTGGTGCGACAGGCACGACGGGTATTACAGGTGCAACAGGCGCGACTGGCGCTACTGGTGAAACAGGCACGACGGGTACCACGGGTACAACAGGCGCAACCGGTGCGACCGGAGTTACTGGTGCAACAGGTGCAACAGGCGCGACAGGAGCTACTGGTGTGACTGGCACTACTGGTGCAACAGGTGCAACAGGCGCAACAGGTGCAACAGGCGCAACAGGTGCAACAGGCGCAACAGGTGCAACTGGCATCACTGGTGCAACAGGTACGACGGGCACTACTGGTGAAACTGGCGCGACGGGTACCACGGGTACAACAGGCGCGACCGGCGCAACTGGCACTACTGGTATAACTGGTGCTACTGGAACGACCGGGGCCACTGGGGCCACTGGGGCTACAGGGGCTACTGGATCTGCTTTTACAAACGTGAACGCCTTTGCAGCTAATACAACAGGGGCCGTCATTGCTGTCGTTTTGGGCGGAACGTCTGTGGCGCTGCCCAACAACCAAGTGCTGAACGGCGGAATTACGGTTAATGGGGCGAATACGGTATTTACGGTACCAGTAGCAGGCGACTATTTGATCACGTATCAAGTGAACACGACAGCCGCACTAGCAATGGGCACGAGGCTAATCATTAACGGTGCTCCGAATACACCGAGTACCAGGTCTGTAGCGGTTGCGGTATCCAGCTTCAACAACGTCATCATTACGCCGCTGGCCGCAAGCTCCACCATCACTTTAGAACTGTTCGGACTGCTCGGGGCGGCGACGTTAATTTCCGGCGGTGCAGGTGCGGCTCTTACAATCGTGTTACTGTCTTAAATACCTGATGTAAATGACGAACAAATGCCGTGCAATGCGGTCATCCAAGACGTCGACAGTGCGACCTTGTATCTGTTAGGCGAATGACCAACTATAATTGCCCCCGATACAAATGCCCATGCAATCGCGGAACTTCCTGCATAACCTACTTTCGTACCCACAACGCAAGGAGGTGCGAAGCACAATGTCTGGACATATTGGCGGAGCTTTCACGAACGTAGGAACAATTCTCGTTCTTTTCATCCTTCTTGTTATCGTAGCATGCAGCTGCATGGGACTCGGCGGTATCGGCTACGGCGGTTACGGCAAATACTAATCTAACTAGGGAAGTGCGGACGGCGGCAGCACTACGCTGCCGTCCGTTATTCTCTCCCGGCTTTATATCCAATTAACGAATTCGAGAAACTTACAAAATGTGTCGCAAGACCGCTTAAAATTTCAAGGTAATGGTATATGTTTCTCCAGCTCATCTGGTACCCATTAATGGCCCTAACCACCCCGATCATACATACGGCATTCATTGCACAATCAAACGACTTTTGGAGCGTCTTCATCAGCATCATCACAAAATATATGCCTGTGTCGCATAGTTAAACGATTCGTTGCGTGCTGCTGACAATTCATCGAACCAATCGAATGGGTAGACTCGGTTCGTTTTAATCCAAACCACAAGAAGCGCTAAGGTACGGCTTCCCGTGACTTAGCGCTTTTCGTATTATCAGCAAAAAACATTCAATGGTTCTCAGGTACGCTCGCGTTCCCTACTACGGCTTCTCATGCCCGCTAACCCGATCAAGCCAAGAAGACCAAGCCAGCCCCAATCGAAGTCGTTATCATCGTTAGCTAAAGCTCTCGTTCGATAATTCCCCTCGTTGTTGTAAGACGTCGCATTCATCCCATTGCCAACCGTGTTGTTGTAATTGTTCGTGTTGTAACCCTCATTAGTGCCATTATAAGCGGAGCTCTGCAAGCCACTTCCGACAGTTGTACTTGTCGAAGCAGCCTCCGAATGTCCCGCAGCAAGCATCATAGTCAAGCAACTTGCTACGGCAAACATGGAAATCGCTTTTCTCATTGAGGACCACTCCTTAGTTGAATTGTTGCTCCATTGTTTTGTCCTTTGATCCGTCTGTCTATTCACTTGTCGGATTATCCCCTAAGCCATTAACGGCGGCAGCGCTATCTCATCGAATTGCGAAGTATAAAGCTCCAAGTTTGACGTTAATTCGTGTCCGCTCCAAGGTAAGGGGAAAGTCCGAACCGGAATAAAGGGACTCTCTCCGTTACGTCGCCGCCGCAAGGCTTTCCGGTACCAGAGCTTTCCGAAATGCCGAGCGAGCGTAGTCCTGGTATAAGCGATCTCTTCCGGTAAAGAGTATATATAAAAAGCGACCGCTCTCCCGTTCACGCGGGCTGCGGTCGCTCTGCTTATCGTTCATTGCTTCTTCTTCGTATCGCGAATGGTTTTGTGCAATATACCGTACTTGTCACATATTTCTTCGATATTGGCCGCCCACCTCGTAAAGAGCGCGCGTAATCTGCCCGAGCGTTGCATGTCTTACCGTCTCCATTAGCGCTTCGAATAGGTTGCCGTTCGTCCTCGCGGCTTGCTTGAGCCGTTCAATAGAAGGGCCGCACTCTGCCTGATGCTGATGCTTGAACTCGGATGCGCTCCGTAGCTGCGTCTCTTTCTCTTCAGCCGACGAACGGGCAAGCTCGATCTCTGCTCGTTCTTTGCCCGAATTGGGCTGCGTAAACGTATTTACGCCGATAATGGGCAGCTCGCCAGAATGCTTCTTATGCTCATAATGGAGCGATTCCTCTTGAATTTTGCCCCGCTGATATCCAGTCTCCATTGCTCCTAGTACGCCCCCTCGATCATGAAGGCGCTGGAATTCCAACAATACCGCCTCCTCCACGAGGTCGGTCAGTTCATCAATGGTGAATGAGCCTTGAAGCGGATTCTCGTTCTTGGTCATGCCGAACTCCCGGTTGATGATCATCTGGATGGCCATGGCACGACGGACGGAATGCTCGGTCGGTGTCGTAACGGCTTCATCGTAAGCATTCGTGTGCAAAGAATTGCAATTATCATAGATGGCAATCAATGCCTGCAACGTCGTCCGGATATCGTTGAAGTCCATTTCTTGGGCATGCAGAGAGCGGCCGGACGTTTGAATATGGTACTTCAACCTCTGGCTCCGTTCGTTTCCGCCGTATTTATTTTTGATCACCGTTGCCCAAATTCGCCTCGCAACCCGACCCATCACGCTGTACTCCGGATCAAGTCCATTGCTGAAGAAGAATGACAAATTCGGAGCGAATTGATCGATCTTCATTCCACGGGACAAATAATACTCGACGTAAGTGAAGCCGTTAGCAAGCGTAAATGCCAACTGCGTAATCGGATTGGCTCCCGCCTCCGCAATGTGATAGCCGCTAATACTGACAGAATAATAGTGGCGAACCTGATGATCGATAAAATATTGCTGGATGTCCCCCATCATTTTCATCGCGAACTCCGTTGAGAAAATGCACGTATTCTGCCCTTGGTCTTCTTTCAAAATATCCGCCTGAACGGTTCCACGCACCGTCCTAAGCGCGGCTGCTTTAAGCTCTTCCCTTTCGGATTCCGTCGGTTCGCGCAATTGAGCGGCAACGAACTGTTCCGTTAACTGGTCGATTGCCGTATTCATGAACATGGCGAGCAGGACAGGAGCCGGGCCATTAATCGTCATCGATACGCTAACCGAAGGATGACAAAGATCGAATCCCCGGAACAGTTTCTTCATGTCATCCAGTGTACAGACGCTTACGCCGCTGTTGCCGATTTTGCCATAGATATCAGGTCGCTCCTCCGGATCGTGTCCGTATAGCGTCACGCTGTCGAATGCAGTGGACAGCCGTTTCGCTTCGTCGTTCCGGCAGAGCAGATGAAACCGCCGATTCGTCCGCTCAGGTGTACCTTCGCCAGCGAATTGGCGCTTAGGATCTTCGTCAGAACGTTTGAACGGGAATACGCCAGCCGTATAGGGAAAATAACCGGGCAAGTTCTCTTTCAACAACCAGCGGAGCACCTCTCCATCATCTACGAACGAAGGAACACTGACTCGCGGAATACGTGTACCGGAGAGTGATTCGGAATAGAGCGCGGTTCCCTTAGCCTTCTCCTGACCGTTGGACGGCGTCGAAAGCCAGTCCTGACGATACGACTGGCGGATTGCCGGCCACTCCATTAAGCGCTTCCGGTTATCGGGATGGAGACGCTCCTCATACCGATGTTGCAATTCCTCCAGCCTCTTCACAAGAGCGGACGACTCCGCATTCGGCAGCTGCGGTCCATCGTTTGCTTCAATCAATGCCTTGGCTTCACGCAAATGCGCGATCTTCCTCGCAATAGAAGTCTGCTCTTCTACTAACTGCGAATACGCTCGGACTGTCTGCACAATTTCACCTAAATAACCGGTTCGATCTGGCGGAATGATGCGGGTAATTTTTGTTCCTTTCGTCTGCGGCTGTAGAGTGCTTACGGGTACCGGCGGCCAATATCCCCCTGTTACGGCGGTATCCACTGCTTTCATGAGATAGCGGAACAGCTCGTTCGTCCCATGATCGTTGAACTGACTGGCGATCGTGCCGAACACAGGCAGTTCCTCGTCTGGTATGTCGAACTTCTGCCGGCTGCGCTTGTATTGCTTGCACACGTCACGCAGCGCATCTTCCGAGCCCCGGCGTTCAAATTTATTGATCACGATCATGTCTGCGAAGTCGATCATATCAATTTTCTCAAGCTGTGAAGCCGCTCCGAACTCGCTCGTCATGACGTACACGGACACGTCGCACAGATCCACGACAGCAGAGCTGCCTTGCCCGATACCGCTTGTCTCGACGATGACGAGATCGCACCCCATTTGTTTGACAATATGGATCGCATCCTTCGTTGCCGCGCTAATTTCCGATTTGGACCCGCGTGTTGCCATGCTGCGCATATACACGTTCGGATGATGGACAGCATTCATCCGGATCCGATCTCCTAGCAGCGCCCCGCCGGACTTCAGCTTCGTAGGATCAACCGACAGAACCGCAATAGACTTATCCGGATAATGTTCGAGAAACCGGCGTACCAATTCATCTGTAAGCGAGCTTTTGCCCGCGCCGCCTGTGCCTGTTATGCCGACAACCGGAACAGATGGTATGTTCATTTCCAGTTGCTGAAGCACGGCTGCATCAGAGTCGTCGAGATCAGCTTGAAAACCACGTTCCTCTGCCCATGTAATAAGCCTCGCAGCGGCTCCCCAATCGCCGGTTTGCAGCGCAGCGAAGTCGTGTTCTGGCCGCTTAGGCTTCTTGTAATCACATTGCCGAATCATGAAATTGATCATCCCCTGCAGCCCCATCACACGTCCGTCTTCCGGAGAGAATATACGGGCAATACCGTAACGATGCAGTTGCTCGATCTCTGCCGGAATAATCACGCCCCCTCCTCCGGCGAATATTCGAATATGTCCCGCCCCTTGCTGCTGCAGCAGGTCGTACATATATTGCAAATATTCGATATGGCCTCCTTGGTAAGAGCTGACCGCAATGCCTTGGACATCTTCTTGGATAGCACAATCCACAACTTCCGATACTGAGCGGTTATGTCCCAGATGGATGACCTCAACACCTGAAGCTTGGAGGATACGCCTCATAATATTGATCGACGCGTCATGTCCGTCGAATAATGCGGCAGCCGTTACGAATCGAACAGGGTTGCATGGGCGATAAGCTTCTGTCTCCAATATTCTCATCCCTCCCGTTACGGCCGGTTAATATCAAGCTAACCGCACAGCTCTTGCTTTATTAATGTATTCTTCTGCCGCAAGGTGTAGTAAATAAAAATAGACCCGCGATCATCATCGCAGGTCCAATCTATCGAACAACAGTATCAGAAAAGCTCCGCAAGCTGGACAAGCAACGTTATGCCCGCTGCCTGCTTGTGGATTGGTTCCACACTACGATCGGTATTAAGATCAGCGACAGCAGGCTCCCGCCTAGTGATAGCATCGCATAGCTAGTACCCGCGACGACCATTCCGGACAACACCCCGCCGGATGCTCCCGATAGCGAGACGAATACGTCGACGCTGCCTTGTGTTTTGGCCCGAGTAGCCGGATCCGTAGAATCCACGATTAATGTCGTTCCGCTGATTAAGCCAATATTCCAGCCCAAGCCGAGCAAGGCCAGAGCAAGAATGAGCAGCGGCATCGAATCGGAAGGTGATAACGCTGCGACAAGACCGGCGGATAACAGCGTGAGACCAGCGGCATACACCATTGCGGTACGGCCAATTCGGTCAATTAAAGCTCCGGTCACGATCGACGGCAAATACATCGCCGCGACATGGATGCCGATTACAAGACCAACGTCGCCTAGACTATGGCCATGATGCTTCATATGAATGGGCGTCATTGTCATTATCGAGACCATCACTGCTTGGGTAATAATCATTACGGACGCACCGATTACAATGCCGCGTTTGTTCGTTTGCCGGGCAACCGCAGTCTGGCTTCCTTCTGCAAGTTGGGCTTGAGCAATTGCTTTGGCTATGACATGAGGGTCAGGACGAAGAAACGCCAGCAGGAACAGTCCAGCCAGCGTGAAGGCGACGGCTCCGAGCATGAATGGTCCGGCTAAGGTCGGAAGACCGACCGATTCCGCAGCATGGCCTGTCACTTCAACCAAGCTTGGACCCGCAACGGCACCGAACGTGGTCGACACGAGCGCCAGGCTGATCGATTTGGCACGCTGCGACGGTAACGCAAGATCGCTGCCGGCGTATCGCGCTTGCAGGTTTGTCGCTGTTCCCGCTCCATATACAATGAAGGACAGGAACAAGAGCCATACTTGATCCGCAGCGGCCGCTGCTATAATACCGACTGCACCGGCGCCTCCCAATAGGAAGCCAGTCGCTAGTCCGGCTCTCCTGCCGCTGCGCTGCGTGAGCCGTCCGACCATCAGAGCGGCGACAGCAGAACCAAGTGTAAGCAGCGCCGTCGGCAAACCGGCATAACTTTCGGTGCCAAGCATATCTTGCGCCAGCAGTGCGCCAACGGTCACCCCAGCAGCAAGACCAGCCCCTCCGAGCAACTGCGAGATGATGACAACCGCCAGCGTTCTGCGGTAGAGCTGACGGAGCCGTTCTGGAGATTGAATGTATTGCTCAATCGTATGCCGTGAATGTGACGGCATCGATTCAGCCTTCACTGTCGTCGTGTCAGGCATATCGGTATTCCCCTTTCGCTTTCCGTTCATTGCTGCCGATACTTGTTCCAGTCATGCAGGCTTGCGTCGAGCCTGATGGCATGCAGCCCCTTCGCTTTCAACAGCTTCACGGCCTCCGCCGCATACAAGCAATAATGGCCCCGGCAGTATGCGAAGATAGCCTGGTCTTGCGGCAATTGATCGATATAACGTTCCAAATCGCCCATCGGTATAGAGATGGCACCATCAATATGGCCGGCTTCATATTCTTCGCGCGGTCTCACATCGATGATTGTAATCCCCCCGCTCTCATACCGGTCTACGAATTGCTCCACCGTAACCGACTCGAACGGCTCCCTGCTCTCCTCGATCTGTTGACGTAATTGCGCAAGTTCTTCGAGCTGCTTATCGGCTACTGTCCGAATGGCGAGCAGCAGATCGATGACTGATTTATCGCTCAAGTCATAGATGACATAATTACGGTCTTTGCGATAGACGACAAGCTGTGAATCAAGCAGCGCTTGCAAATGCTTCGACGTGTTCGCCACACTCATTCTCGTGATAGCCGATAAGCTTTCGACCGACTTGGGTCCTTGTGACAGCAGGTCAAGTATTTCTAGCCGCTTTGGGCTCGACAACACTTTGCCGACTCTGGATAGTTGATTGAACACATTGTCCTTGAACGCCGCACCATCCATCTTGATGTTCCGCCCCCCTGATCTATTCAACTTATTGGTTGAATAGTAACATGGTGAATGATAGGAGTAAAGCCATTTTTCAGAACATCCTGAATATAATAAAAGACCGGAGAGTAATTCCTCTCCGATCTTCGATTCCGTTACTTCTCGCAAGCGATCAAATCCTTGTCTCGATCACTCTTCTTATTAGCGTCGTACAATTCTTTGGACACATACGGTTTTTTCTTCGTTTTGCCGCCCTTATTCTTCGCTTTAGCGGATTGCGCCACTCCGCCCGGGTAATCTTTATTGAGCTCTGTACAGTTTGTGTACGTCTTCACTTTACTTGCGGCATGTACAGGTGCGCTGATGCCAACCAACAACGATATGACCATTAGTCCGATTGCGACATTCCTCATCGTGATTCCTCTCTCCCTTGCATCAACCGTCAAGGCTTGATTGCTTTCCAAATAAACTTATGCTCGCGCAGCGCCAGCTCGCCGTCGATTCGATTCTGCAGCATCAGTGCTTCCAGCTCTCCCCGGTGCTCGGGCCTTGTGAGATCCGGATTGCCCGGAACGTCAGACATAAACTTCGCGAACTCCTGTTCATTCGGAAAATAATGGACGGCATCATGGTACTCTTCGATTTCGACATCCTTAAATCCGTTGCCTGCTAATCTCTCGCGTACCTTGTCCATACTCGTATGAATGCCGAAGATCGTTCCGCCAGACGCAAGAATTCGGCCGTGATCCAATATCGAAGTCGGTCCTCGGCGGTCGTAGATGAGATCAAATTGTCCATCCTTGAACGGCAGTTCCGTCTTCGTTGTCGCATAGACGAACGACACGTTCGGCACTCCGCTGCTATGGAGCAGCGATTGTGCGATGGAGAGAAGTTCGGTCGAGTTATCGAAACCAGTGATGTGCTGTGCATATTGTGCCATTCTCAACGTAAAATCGCCATGCCCGCATCCGGCATCCAGAACCGAGCGATATTGCGGGAGCATGTCCCGAAGCCGCTCTTCAAATATCGGTTCCGCAGACTTTCCGGCCGTCGTGTACACCGCACGGCTCTTGTAGCCGCCATTCCTTCTCGCAATAAGATCATACCATTCTACGCTCATTGAGTCCCCCCTGTAAATAAGTCACGAGGACGACTATAAAACTCCAGTAACTGAATTGTCAAGAAAAAAGTGGAATTGGGTTCGTCACCATGTTCTAACTCCCGGAGCGTTCACCGAATTACGGATGATATCGATAAGCGGAATCGTATAAGCGAACAGGATTAACGCAACGGCAATGCCGATCCACAATCCCCAGCGTTCGAGATATTTTGGCGTATGATCGGCTGATTCCGACACTTCGCCAATCGGATATTCGGTTTCTCCTTTCGGCGCGCGCAGCAGGCCGATTACATTGCTTATTATCAGTACGACACCGATGAACAAAATGACGCCTCCTACAGCCATTGCCACATGATATGGCATCCAGAGCACCGCATCGGGATGATCGTCATAAGTCGTGTATGCGGTACGCCGCGGAGAACCCAGCAACCCGACCGTATGCATGGAACCGGACATGATGAACATGCCCACGCACCAGATTAAGGTCTGAATGATGCCTAGCCGATTCATACGAGGTGTCAACACACGGCCCGTTACGACCGGAATAAGCCAGTATACGATACCGAAGAACGTAAGAGCGACACTAGTGGCTACCGTCAAGTGAAAATGTCCCGTCACCCACAATGTATTATGGACGACTGCGTTCATCTGATTGCTGGCATTAATAATGCCGCCTGCGCCAGCCGGGATGAAGATGAGCATGCCCATGAATGGCGCGAAGAAGCGGACATCCTTCCAAGGAAGCACCTTCACCCAGCCGAACAAGCCCTTCGCTCCTTTCGATCTTCCGAACAGTTCGAACGTAGCGAACATCGAGAACGCCGTCATAAGCGAAGGAATGATGACCATAAACGTCAAGACAACCTGCAGAAACTTCCAAAACGACGAGATGCCCGGCTCCATGAGTTGATGGTGGAAACCGACCGGTATCGAGAACAACAGAAACAACATGAACGACAATCTTGCAAGCGCATCGCTGAATATGCGCCCGCCGATAATTTTCGGAATGACGACGTACCAGCACAGATAAGCTGGCAGCAGCCAGAAGTAAACCAGCGGATGACCGAAATACCAGAACAGCGTCCGGCTTAGCACAACGTTCACGGTATCCACCCAACCGAATGACCATGGGATAAGCTGTACGACGACCTCCACCGCTACGCCGATCGTTGCAATCTGCCACAGCAGCATCGTAACGACGGACATATAAGCGAACAGCGGCGACAGCTTGCCTGTGTTAGCTTTGCGCCATTGCCGGTATTGATAGAACATACCGAAGCCGCTCAGCCAACTGCCGATGACGACGAGAGCCAATGCGATATAAAACCAAGGCGACGCTTTCATTGGAGCGTAGAACGTATACAGCACCGTCGCTTGGCCTGCCAAGATGACGGCTACGCCGATAATCGTGCCAACCGACATGAGTATATAGCCGGCCCATCCCAGCTTGCGTGCCGCAGGAAGCAGCTTTCCTCCTAACGTATGGGAAACGCCGGAGTACAGAAAGCCGACAATAAAGTACGTCGTGAAAATAAGTGCCATTAATACGCCGTGAGCGGTCAGAAGCTCGTAGTAGCCGATGAAATCAGGCAATATCGATGCTCCGCCCCTCACCATTCCTTGCATCATGCCTGCAATGCCGCCGAGAAGAAGCGCTCCGAAAGCGAATAATATATGAGCAAGGACTAGCTTACCGTCTTGCCGGTCGAATGATTTCATACGTGAAGCCTCCTATTTCACGACGAGCGTCGTTTTCATATATTCGTGGCCGGTGCCGCAATACTCGTTGCATAGAATGAGGTAGGTACCCGGCTTGTCGAACGTATGGCTGATATGGCTTATCTCGCCTGGCACGATCATCATATTGACGTTCGTACCGACGATCGAGAACCCGTGTACAACATCTGAGCTTGTAACGGTGAAATCAACCGTCGATCCGGCTTCAACTTCGTAAGTAGCCGGATCGTAGCCGAAGGCATAGGCCACCATAGCCGCTTCATAATGCCGGTCGCCGATTAATTGAAAGCCCGGCTTATCGAACGGTGCCGTCTCCGTCACTTTGGCAGGATCAATCGTGTGATGATGCTCGCTCGGCGGCTGAATGCCCATGCTGAAAGCCATCGTGCCAAGCACGATCAGGAAGACTGCCAGCATGGAGATGCCGATCGCAAGCCACATTTTCTCTAGTCGATGCAAATGCATGAGTGTCCACTCCCCTTTAATTTCGAACGATGAATAGTACGAACACGCCGATCCAGGATATGGCGATGAAAGCGCCAAGCAGCAGAACGGAGACGAACGTCCCTTTCAGCGCTGGCTCATCCCCCTTCTTCACAGGCGCATCTTGTTTCGTATGATGCTGCTGTTGCGTACCGGACATATGGATAACCTCCTGTTCGTCGATTATGGATTCATTGTATGGAATCGTCTGCACTGGATCTGTGAGCAACGTCACAAAATCCCAGCTGCAGTTGTGTATAAATCGTGAATTGGTCATACGAAAGCCCCATCCGTTTCTCCTGCGAGATCGAACGGGGCTCCTGGACTGCGAGTATGATCCCATCTTTGTGACTATGGAATAAGCAAGCTATGATTCATTCGACACAGCGGCAAGACTGTCGTTTGCCATATAGAACGACTGAGCAGGTCTCGCGAGCTGGAACATATCGCGCGCCATGACGATTTCTTCATTCGTCGGAATAACCATCACTTTCGTCGGAGAATACGGGCTGCTAATGAGCCGCTCTGAATGGCCCGAACGGTTCGCCTCCGTATCGACGTAGACGCCGGCGAATTCAAGGCCAGAGCAGATCCTTTCCCGAATCTCGGCACTGTTCTCCCCGACACCTGCGGTGAATATAATGCCGTCCGCACCGTTCAACCGGGCGAAATAGAGCCCGATATATTGGTGAAGCTTAGCAATAAACATGTCCAGAGCGAGTCTTGATCGCTCATGCCCTTCGCCAGCCGTCTTGAGCAGATCCCGAATGTCATTGCTGACGCCGGATATGCCCAGCAGCCCGCTCTGATGGTTCAGCATATGCATAACCTCTTCCGTCCCGACTCCTTCCAGCCGCTCCAAGTAAGGGATGACGGCCGGGTCGATATTGCCGCTTCTCGTCCCCATCGTAACGCCGGCCAGCGGAGTCAATCCCATCGACGTGTCATACGACTGTCCGTAACGGATTGCCGTCACGCTTACGCCGTTGCCAATGTGACAGCTGATCAACCGCAGCTTCTCCAGCGGCATCCCCATCAGGTCCGCAGCTCGCTGCATCACATACCGGTGGCTTGTGCCGTGGAAGCCGTATTTGCGGATCTTATGCTTGCTGTAATACTCGTAGGGTATCGAATACAAATAAGAGGTCGGCGGCATCGTCTGATGGAAGCTTGTGTCGAATACCGCTGCATGCGGGATCGCAGGATAATGGAGCTGGGCGAGCCGGATTCCCTCCAGATTGACCGGATTGTGCAGCGGTGCAAGATAGGAGATCGACTCCATGCGCCGCAGCACATCCTCATTCAGCAGCACGGATTCCGGAAACAAATCCGCGCCGTGTACAACACGGTGAGCCATCATATCGACATCGTGGCCGATGAGCCGGAAGATCGAATCCAGCAGCGCTTGGAACGACTGATCCGGCTCCCTCCTTTCATTGCCTTCCTGCAGCAGCCTCTCAGTTGGCATTTCATACAGCTTATACTTCACTGAGCTGCTGCCGCAGTTCAGAACGAGTACCTTGCATGACGTTGAAGTTGAATCCATCGGTCGACCTTCCTTCCATGAACGGAATCTGCGTATGTTTCTGCAAGGATGTGCGATTATCTCGGGATTATCGTGCCTTTATGGACCGTGTCTTGCCCTTTTGGATTCGCGTCCTGCTTGCGCGTCAGCTTCGCCCATATTTTACGAAGGAGAGGGAGCAAGAAGGCGTCAAGACCAAACCGTTCTGCATTCGTACCCGCTGTGAAAATCACAAAGCCAAGCAGCAGCAGCCAAGGGTTCGTGCTTACGGTGCCCGCGAACATGAACAAGAAGTTGAGCAGCATGCCGAAGAATGCAGCCGTTAACGTCAATCCGCCGACCAGGATGCCTAATCCGATGAGAAACTCGCCGAGCGGAATTAAGAAGTTGATTACCTTCACGTTCGGCAAAGCAAAATGCTCGATGAAATACGTATAATTCGGGAATAGCACCTCGCTCGTCGCTTTGTCGACGACTGGTTTATTTATGGCATTGTTCAGGAAGCCCGTTGCATCGAAACCGTCTTTCAACTTATCGAAGCCATGCGTTAGCCAAGTCCAGCCGACATAAATCCGAAGCAATGTAATCGCAACAGCCGCCCATACGTTTTGTTTGAAGAACCTCATCACCATGAGGGTCATCTCCTCTCGAATCTTAATTAACTTGTGAAAATAATCACATACTGTAGGTGAAATGACGACTCTCCCTTCACATCATCCGGGAAGAGCCGCAAGTTGTTGCTGTTCTGCTATTCGACAATGAGTTTGCCGGTCATCTCGGTATGGCCTCCGCCGCACATCATGTTGCAGAAGTACTTAAATTCACCGGACTTATCTGCCGTGAAAGTAACCGATTGATTCCCTTTCACTTCCTTGTCATAGCCGTCAATCTTAAGCGTATGGTTGCCTTGGCTGTTCACCAGTTTAATCGTTACCTTGTCGCCCTTCTTCACTTTGATTTCCTTCTGGTCGAATGTAAAGTTCTTCGCATCGACCGTAACCGTTGTACCGCCGCCTGCATCGTCGCTAGCGGTTGCGGCCGCCGGACTGGATGAGGTCTCCTTATCGCCTCCGCCGCATCCCGCAGTTACGAGCGCGATCGTCATTAGTAACGCCATTGTGCAAATCCATTTGTTCATCGTCTGTTCCTCCTTCGATTGAATGTCTTTATCATATCCAATACTTTCATAAAACATTGTGATAAAAATCACAAAATAGCAACTGTCATTAATTCGACACAATTCTTGAGTTGAAGCACATGACAAAAAGCCGCCTAGGACGTGATCCTAAGCGGCTTCTTCAGCTTAATTCCTTGATTCATCTTCCTGCCGCAACGATCCTCCCGTTCCGGTCTACGGCTCGAAACACGACCCCGCCGGGACCGGTCGACGGAACGTCGGCCATTCCTGCTGCGTAACCCTTCTCCACAATCCAGCCGATAATCTTCGTCTCTTCATTCTGCCCTCCATCTCCTCCTCAAGGAGGATGAGTCCTTAGCAAACCGCTTCGGACTTACCGAATTTGACGACTTTATCGTCTTTGAATTCAAACCAGGTATATACCTTCTGATCGCCGTATAACCACCGTCCGTCGCTGCTTTCATCCTCGTTCGGCTCTCCGTATTGGACGTGCACAAAGCTTCGGCTGGAACCGACCGTCACACCGCGGTACGTCTTCAGTACGGGCTTCGACACTTCGATCGATCCGGCATTCGTCATCGTTACCCCGTCGAATGTATACGTCATAAGTTCTGATGCCATGCATTCGTTGTGTTCTTTGCTTACTGTACGAGGCTTGCCTAGCAGCTTGGCGTAATACTGAGCGTTGTTCGACTCCCCGATTAGAACGTCGTATGGCAGGAAGCTTTCATGGTTCACATGCTTGCCGATGTTGACCCAGCCGTCAGACAGATCGAATCTTTTGCCCAAATAATGGGACAGCTTCTCGACGTCAAGATACGTCTTGTTCTCATACAGCAGTGAACGGTCCGCATACACGTTTCCCTCAACGTAGACCATCGCATCTGCCATCGCTGCGCTGACAGGCTTCGTATAGACAGATGCGCTCGATCGGTCATTGTCAACCGTACCGAACCAGTACCCAGCAGCAAATGTGAATAGAAGAGCACCAACTGTTATCATCCGCTTCATTTTCATCGTGTACCTCCATTCGTTTCGATATGAAGAAAGCCGCATGAATGCGGCTTCCAATCACTCCGTCTGGCGTTCGAGTCTTACTTTGAATACTGGTTTCGAATGATGACGCTTGCCTCTCCCGAATGTACGTCAATCGTCTTCACCAGCAATGCAATTCGATTGTCTTCATTCAGAAGATCCCAATACTGCTTCGCAAGCGAATCTGCCTTGCCTGCAAGCTTTACCTCGAACGGTTCTCCTGCAAAAGTCGGCAGCGGCTCGGCGTTAGCCGCATAAGTATGGATGCAATGCCCGATGCCGGGTACAGCCTGTTCGTAGTTATAATAAAACCGTCCGCAGCTGCCGCGTTCGTTGATTCGTTTCAAAATCGACAACTGGTACGCATACCGGGCGTCCGCCGTCGTATCGACAAGACCGGATATGCGGGGCGTATAGTTCGGTTCGTCCGGTTCATACGTTCGGGTAAGCAGTGCGTCCTCTAACGTACCACCCTTCGTGATCGAATCGAAGATCGTATCGGTCTGATCGCCGTTCGATACGATATGGCGGCCATCCGCCGACTTCAGCGGATAGTAAATGATAAGCGACGGATCGGACAACTTAGCCGGATCGACCGCCTCATTTTTGACGAAATCGCCTTCGATGACGAACTTTCGGTTGCGGCTGTTGACGCTGCGCCCCATGATCCAATAGATTTGAACGATATGACGGGAATCCTCGGATAATCCGATGACGATTCCGCGTCCTGGATATGGGTTGCCGGCGATACGCTCAAGATTGTGCTGTGCCTTCTGTTCGGTATTAGGCATTGATAGAACGGCTCCTCTCATCGATTCAGCTTGTAATAATAAAGACCGTCACGCAGTTGTTCTTCCCGTTCGAAATTCAATTTCGATAATAATTTCTGGCATTGGCTATTGGCGGTTTCGACCGTCGCTTCGATATAATCCAAGTTCATCAGCTTGAATCCAATCTTAACGACTTCGCCAAGCGCTTCCTGCATATAGCCTTGTCCCCAGTGCTTGCTCGACAGATCGAATCCGATCTCGGCCCTCGCGCCGTCTGTATCCGCAACCCAACAATGATAGCCGCATGTACCCACTAATTCGCCCGTCATTAACGAAAACAAGCCATATCGGCACCCGCTGTCATCAAGGTGAAATTGAATGATTTCCTTCGCCTCCTGCAAGCTCTGGCAAGGCTCGATATCCATGAACCGGGTCACGTCCGCATCGGAGAAATGGCGGAAAATCGCAGGTGCATCCTCGATCGTTAGCTCTCTTAGCAATAATCTCGTAGTCTGAATTGGAGGAAAATGAATCACGTTGACGGCTCCCTAAATGCAAATTTATAAGAAAGATTTCACTACTATTCGGCATCATTTGTCAAAATCCTTGCGAAAAAGCGAGATTTGTAAATGATAAGGACATTCGAGCGAAATGACTGGTTTCTACAACCCTATATATTTACCCATAATTGAAGAGAATCTGACCCTCATGCTATGATACACGAATAAGATGTTATTTATCGTTAAGGAAGTGTTGTCGTGGAAACGCTCAAACTCGGATTTCTAGCCTCGCACGGCGGGAGCAACGTCAATGCCATTATTCAAGCTTATGAGAATGGCCAGCTGTTAGCGGTTCCTTCTGTCGTCATCAGCAACAACTCGGGGGCAACTGCGCTTGAACATGCCCGCAGCGCGGGTCTGCCCGCCTATCATATTAGCGCCAATGCTCATCCCGATCCGGAGGAATTAGACCAACAAATCTTGCATGCGCTTCGCAAGCATGAGGTCAATCTCGTCATTCTGGCAGGCTATATGAAAAAAATCGGACCGCAGACGCTGCACGCCTATAGCGGCCGCATCTTGAACGTCCATCCTTCTTTGCTCCCCCGCCACGGCGGCCACGGCATGTTCGGACGGGCCGTTCATGAATCCGTTCTTCAATCCGGCGATGAGATGACAGGCGTTACGATCCATCTCGTCAATGAAGAGTACGACGAAGGCGCGATTGCTGCGCAATTCGAAGTGCCCGTCATGCCAGGCGATACCGTCGATACGCTTGCCGCACGAGTTCTGGCCCAGGAGCATTTCGCCTACGCGGAGACGATCAACCGAATTGCACGCGGCGAGATTGATTTGGACAAGCTGTAGCACCGCACCGAATAGCCGATTTAAAAAGCTGCGCATCAGACTGATGCGCAGCTTTCTCGGTTTGAGTCGCAATGATTGCTAACGTCCACGATGCTTGTCCTTGGATTTTTGAATTCTGCGTTCCCGCTTCCACTCGGCCAATTGCTCTTGCTGCAGCCGGCCGGACACCTGCCGCTCCCGTTTCCGGGCTTCAAGCTCCTTCTTGACCGCATCCTGCGCATACGACGAGACGCCTTTCCTTGCAAGTTCCCGCGCCGCCTGTCGGGCAAGGCGCTTCGGATTCATCGTGCCTGCCGGCTTACGAATCGATTCTACCGAGACCCTCGACCGCTCCATCAACGCCATCATCTCATGATGAACGAATGACAATACCTGCGCATCCTTCGGCTCATCGCCGAACAAATGTCTGCAGGCTTGCAGCCGGTTGCTCTCCTCCCGTTCGACAATGCCGACCCATAGCTTCATGCTCTCATCCCAAAATACAGTTAGCTTCATAGAGCTTCCCCCTCATGTACTGCTCGGAGCGACGGACATCCCGAGGGGGGAAGGCTACGGATACACGGACGAATCATTGCCCCGTGCACGCCCGGACTACCAACCGGGCCGTGATTTTACTCTCCATTCATGATCAGTATATCGGATCGATACCGAATAATGGAAGCCTAAACCGTCCTAATCTTCATCTTCATCTTCGGCGAATAACTCTCGCAGCACCGTTGTGCGATTTTCCAGAAACCGGCGCGTAAGAATGTAGTGCAGCGTATCCTCATACTTTACCGGACGTATCGGCTGTTCGTCGAAATCGAGGATTTGCGCATCAGGATAACCGAGCAGGATAGGCGAATGCGTCGCAATAATGAACTGCGCCTGATCCTCTAAATCTTTCATAATACGAAGCAGCGCAAGCTGCCGGGCCGGAGACAGCGCCGCCTCCGGTTCGTCGAGCAGATAGATGGCCTTCTTGCCGAAGCGATGCTTGAACAAAGACAGAAACGCTTCGCCGTGCGATTGCTTATGGAGCGATTTGCCCCCATAATATTGAAGCGCCCCTGGTACTGTGTCCAAATGAGAGGCAAATTGATAGAACGTTTCGGCGCGCAGAAAAAAACCGTTCGTTATTTTCGGCATCCAAGACAGCCGGAGATGTGCGCCTAACGCAGAATGCGCGGCGTCGACGTCATATGTATTATTTTTGCCACCGCCCGCTGTATGAAAGCCGCATTGATCAGCTATCGCCTCCAGCAGCGTCGATTTGCCTGAACCGTTCTCGCCGACGAAGAACGTGACCTGATGGCTGAATGCCAGCGTATCGATCGCCCTTATTGCCGGGATCGAGAAGGGATAGGCTGACGTTTCGGACTCTTCATGCCGCATTACCGTCACACTGCGCAAATACATAGGTTCCCTCCTTGCTCTCGCTATAGATGGTCACTACTTTACCGCGTGACGGGCTGGAAGTCCAGATGCAAACGAACCTCAGTTGCTGTCCGCTTGCCCGCTTCCCCTCATTTTCCCAATAGTAAGGAGCACTGCCGGAAACAGCAAGCTGAACACGAAGACGTAATACGGCCAAAATTCAAACGAATGAATAACTTCCGCATAGTTCGGAAAAATCGATTGCGCCGTTGCAAAGCTGATGAGACCGAGCGGGATCAGCAGCGCTCTCCCGTCATGCAGACGAAAGATGCCGGACAGACCTGTCTTCACGGCTTGAAGGATCATCGATAACCGGAAAAAGATCGAAATATACCACAGCACGGCGATCAATATTTCGAACCGTTCAAAAATGTCGGCAAAACTGATCGTTCGTATGACAAAGTAGCTCGGATAAGTCAAATTGGCGGTCACCTTGCTGCTTAATGTCGCAATGTTACAGAAGGTCACGATGCAAAACAGCGTTCCGCAAATGATGGAGCTGCGCAGAACGGTGCTCGTCCACTGCTTCGCATTTTGAAAATCGGGCACGAAGAATAGATACAGCACGCTTTCCAGAAAAGGAAAAGCGATAAGCAGAATCGAGGCGTGAACGACCGGTTTGAATCCAAACTCCAACACCGGTTTAATGTTATCGAGTTGGATAGTCGGAACGAGTGCCGCTATGCTAATCGTCAACAGAAGCATAACCGCCCAGAATAGCAGCTCTGCCGCGCGCCCGGTTACCGTTACACCAGAGCGGACCGCATAGATGACAGCGACAAGGATAAGGGCATAGATGGCTTCCGTTGGCGTCTCCGGCAATACAGAAGTCGCCACGAAGTCGCCGATATCCCGCAGTACGAGCATAAATAGAAGAAACGAGAAAGCAACCACAAAGAGTAGAGCAATGCTTCTGCCGAGCACATTGCCCATAATGAAAGAGACATAATCAACGAAAGATCGCCCATTCATCTGTCTGGCAAGCGCAATGTGCAGCGGACTCATCAACAAATAGCCTGCTAAAGCGACGAATATCGCCAACCAAGCATCCTGCTTTGCAATGTTAGCGAGGGAGGCTGGCAGAATAAGCAGTGCGCTTCCAAGCTGCGATAGCGTAAACCACATCGTCGCTTGCCGAACGGTCAGTGACGGCTTCTCCAACTCCACTCCTCCTCTCAATTTAAGTAAACAGAGGCACGACGATTCGATGGATCGGACTGAACATATATTCTATCCATATAAGCGGACTGGGCAGCTCTACCTGAAAGATGTGCAGTATACTAAGTCCAATGCCTATCATGAGGATGGAGACGCTGACCAGCAGTTCGCGCCAACGTCCCCCTCCTTTGATCATGGTCCGATAGTCCAAGAAACTAGCCGCCACTGCTGCAAGCATGACAATCCCAATAAGCATGCGCTCATTCCTTTCTTGTCTCGGGACTGTTATCGAACGGGCTTATAATTTTGCCGAACTTGCCGAGTTGATAATGGATTTGAATTTCCACCGGCATGTCCTCGAATCGCTGGTTCCAATCCGCCTTCCACCTATGCCAATCCTTCGGATACTTCCGGTGGAATGCCTCGCCGAAACCGTATATGTCCACACCGTAACGCTGTTGAACATGACGTATACCCGACATAATGACCTGATTCAACCGTTTCGCAGCTTCTGTCTGCAACTTGTACATATCCTTAGGTTTAGACAAGTCCATCATGCAGTGCATCTCGCCTACATTGGCGCGAACGTCGATCTTCATCGTCATGTAAGGCTTGCCGCTGCGGATAGAAGGCTGCATCTTCGTCTTTGCGCCCAACACTTCGACGACGAATTTATCGTCTGAATCCATACATGTCACATTCGCGACAGTCGAAGTTACATGATTCGTAATATAGGCATACGATTTGCTGTCCGATTCATTCAGCCAACCAAGCAGACGGTCGTCCCGGAAGACGCCAATGCCTTGATACTTGAAGTTGGCAAAGGTCGCCGGTTGGGCAACGTTCTTGGACGTGATGCCTTTCTTCGCGTCACCGGCAATGGTAAGTCCGGTCAATATCGGCTCCAGCCCGTCCTTCGTCAACATCTGCATCATGGAGACGACGTTAACGGCCGAGGTCGGCGCCCATGCTTTCGCCGAAACGCGCAGCGATTTCATAAGATCCATCGCCGGCAGCACCTCCATTGGCGTGACGAGCGAAAGCATCTGTTTGGCTGAATACTCACGGGCAACCGCCATATTAAAGTCAGGCCTTACTTCATGGTCGCGGAGCAAGAAGTCTAGCGTCTGCTTGATCCCTTCACGGGCTACGGTTTCATCGAACAATAGGAACGTCATATGAGACAAATACATTCTGCGGGGCGCGCTCGTTGTTGACTTGCGCAGCGCTTCGAACAGTGTCGGCGCTTTCTCCGAATATACAATTGTCGCCGATCTCTGGGTATTCGATTTCTGCGACATTTGGATGGGATCAACAACTTGTACGGATACTTCGTATTGCCCGTCTGCCCGATCGATTCCCATCGCTAGGACCGTCGATATTTCATTCAGCTCCCGCCGGTTCCAGCAGCCCGTTAAACTTATTAACAACAGAGCAAGGACCATCCTATACCCTATCCGCCGGTATGTACCCAAGTGCATCTGCTCAGCTCCTTTGTCTGGACCGTTTTGTATTCAACCGGTACGGCAGACGGACTAGTGCATCTTTCTGCGCATCCGCTTTGTATGGCGCATAGGGTCTCATGTACGGAACGCCGAACGATTGCAGCCCGCACAAATGGATGACGAGCACGATAATACCGATCGTTAATCCGAAAGCGCCGAAAGCTGCTGCCAATCCCATAAAAATAAAACGAAGGATCCGAATGGCGATGGACATCGAATATGAAGGAATCACGAAGTTGGATATCGCCGTGATCGCCAATACGATTACCATCGCTGCAGAAACGATGCTGGCTTCTACTGCCGCTTGTCCAATGACGATCGTACCCACGATCGATACGGCTTGTCCGATCGTTCTTGGCATGCGGATGCCGGCTTCTCTTAATATTTCGAACGTCACTTCCATCAGCACGGCTTCGATGAACGCAGGAAACGGTACACCTTCCCGTTGTGCGGCAAGACTGAGCAGCAGCTGCGTCGGCAGCATGTCTTGATGATAGGTCGTCAATGCAATATAGATCGCTGGCGCAAACATGCAGATGAAGAGAGAAAGATACCGAAGCATACGAATCAAGCTGCTGTAGATATACGACTCATAATAATCTTCCGCGGACTGCATGAAGTCGGCGAACAACGACGGAGCCAACAGCACAAAAGGCGATCCATCGATAAAAATAGCGGCCTTTCCATCCAGGATGCCCGCCGCAATGACGTCCGGGCGGTCCGTATTATAGAGAAGCGGAAATATCGTCCGCGGCTTGTCTTTCAGCAGCCATTCTTCAATATATTCGCCTTCCAGCACTTTCTCCAATTGACTGTTCCGCAGCCGCTCGGTTAATTGACGAATGAGCTGATCGCCCGCAATACCTTGCACGTACATGATCGTTATATCCGTCTTCGTCATTGAGCCCACCGGAATCGTTTGCACCCGCACCCGTACGTCCTTTACCCTCCGGCGAACAAGCGTCGTATTCGTATGCAGCGATTCCGTGAACGATTGCTGCGGTCCTCGTACGACCGGCTGCGCTTTCGACTCCGTAATGGCGCGGTCTTCCCAACCCGGCAGCGACACCGCCAACGCCTCGCGCGAATGATCAAGCAGCACAAGCACACTTCCGGATAGAAGTTGATCCATCGCCTCTTCCCTCGACGCCGTAAGCTGTACTTCGTCGCTGGCGATAATACTCTCCTTCAAATAATGGACCGTGACCGGCTTCATCTCGTCATACACACGGTCAAGAATAGCCGAGATCAGACTATCCTGCACCAAATGCTTCTCAACCATGCCATCTAAAAAAATAAGCGCCAGACGGATCTGCTGCATGACGGTTATTTCCCGTACGATGAGATCCGAGCTTTCCCCCATAATCGATTGGATGCTCTTGATGTTAAGATCCAGCCTGTCCGAGAAGGCGGATTGGTGATTGATGCTTGCCATGTCATCCCTCCACCTCGTAAGTATTTCCAATAAAACAAAAAAGCCGCTCGAAAGCGGCAGCAAAGATGAAATATACCGTAACGAAAGACTAGCTCCAAGCTCCGCCTGACATGATAGACAAACACTCGGCATATGGATTACCGATTATATGCATACCATTCGCCTGAAGCTGAAAGGAGGAAAATTCATGTACAGCAAGACAGTGCTGCTTGCAGCTAACCGGAACAGAAACACCGTTACGGTCATAGATGCAAGGTCGAACCGCATCGAGCGCCTTATCCCGGTCGGTCCAGGTCCAACCGGCATCGCGGTCGGGCCGAACGAGCATGCCTACGTTAACAACTTCGCCGGTTCAACCGTGTCGGTCGTTCGATATACGACTGGGGAATATGTTGCTACCGTACCTGTCGGCATTGATCCCGTTGGCATCGCGGCATCGCCCAATCGGCGATACGTATACGTTTCAAGCACTGGCGATGATTCGATAACGCAAATATCGACTTCGACTAATGAAGTGCTTTCCCAAACTCCGGCCGGCGGGGATGACCCGACAGCTATCGCCTTCTCGCCCGTTGGCGACCTGTCCTATGTCTGTTTGTCCGGCGGAGGAGCGGTTGCAGTCATTGATCTGGCAGATCCGAATCAAGGAGGAAATGGTCTGCCCGTAGGCTCCACGCCCAATGATGTCGTATTCAATGAGGCCGGCACACGGGCTTATGTCACGAATAGAGACAGTCAGACGGTATCCGTCATCGATACAAGCGTAAATTTCGTAATGAATGATATTCCGATTCCTGGCGCCGTCTCTCCCACCAAAAATGTTCTGTCCCCGGACGGCAGCACGCTATATGTATGCGACTCCGGTACCAACTCGGTCTACATGATCAGTACCGTTACCGAGACCGTCGTCGGTGCCATTACGATACCGGATCCAGTATCCGTTGCCGTGTCCCGTATGCGAGACCGGTTATATGTCGGAAGCGGAGCGGGAGGCTCTATAACGGTCATCGATACGAAAGTTCATGCGGTCGTCGACACCATCACCGGTATCGACGAGCCTTACGCGCTGGCCGTAACGGACATTGAACCGTTCCCATTATCCACCGGCATTCTCGACCGGCAGGCTGGAGATGAATTTTATGTCAATATCAATTATTTGAACACTTCCAGCACGGATCTCGCCGAGGTCATCGTTCTCGCGTTCGATTATACATCCGGCAGCAAGGTGCCGTTCATCCACGAACAATTCTCCATCTCGCCTAATCAGCTTATGACGAAGAAATATTGGGTCTCCTTCACACGGAAGTTCGAGTTCCAATTCGGCATTACGTGTACGCTGGCCGCCGATGTACTCATCTCGATCTGGCCGACGGACGCTGCCGGCAACGTCATTCCGGAGCTTCGTCTTCTGCCTACGCAGCTATCGGTTATCTCCAGCTTGACGCCTAACGTGCCGTGATAAGACTAATGTAGTTCCAAGGTGATCGTAACGCTTCCAGGCGGTAAAAAGAGGAGGCCATTGTATAGTGCAGTGGCCTCCTCTTTTTACCGCCTGTATGATTCAACTACCGTTCTCCTTTAGTTGAACTTACTTTGTGCCTGGTAAAACATTACCTTGCATTTCTTTTATGAGTTCTAAGAATTGAACAACTTCCTTGGATGGATGTAATGGATATATCAAACCATATGGAACTTCGAAATCTAAATCACTAGGGATCGTCACCAAGGATGGATGAATATCTGCCCACGCCTCCAATGTTAACATAACCGTATTACTTTCCTCGCAGCGATTAAACACATCAAGATCATAGAGACGCGGAACATCCTTAATTTGTATTTGAGGATGTTTCATTTTCAGGAAATCACGTATGTCATGAATGACGGCACTATTCCCACCGTTCACTACAGCCAATCTTTCCCCATACAAATCTTTGACAGAAAGTGTTTTTCTTGAAGCCAGCCTATGTTGCCGAGATACAGCAAAGCAAACGCGGTAACTCCCCAGTTCGAGCACACGGTAGTAATCCTTGAAGTTATCTGTAAGAAATGGCCCCGCAATGATATCGAGCGATTGGCCAATCATGCGGTAAGTGGTTGGGAGTGTATGTGCGTCATCTTCGAAATGAACGATGTTTATTCCGAATTGAGGGTATAGGTCGCTAATTCCATTCCACAAATCAATCAAAACCTTACAGGGATTAAGCATCGAAGTACCCACCCGAACAATATGCCGATTAGCCTTTGCAGAGTGATGCATGCGGATAAGAGATTCTTGAAAATACTGCAGCATATATTTCGCATCTTTGATAAAAGCTGTTCCTGCCTTTGTGAGGCTGACACCGTGGTTGGTACGGTTAAAAAGTGGGACTCCGGCTTGCTTTTCCAACAAATTCATTTGTTTCATCACTGCGGTTGAAGAAATAAACAGCTTTTCGGCTGCCTTAGAAAAGCTTCCGGACTCCACCACTTGAACAAACGTCTTCAGTTGCTCCATCATTCAGGCAGACTCCTCCTTTTGCATCAACCATAAGTTAATACCATGCTAACTTATTTGAAATTCCGCATCAAGCTGCTAAGCCGTAACATTATAGAAGAACGAATGAGTAAACAGAAGCTTTAAAAATACTACACACAGGAACTTTATTGGAGGAGAATACGATGGAAAACAAAGTCTGGTTCATTACAGGAGCCTCTCGCGGATTAGGGCGCATTTGGGCGGAGGCCGCACTCTCTCGCGGGGATAAGGTTGCCGCGACCGCTCGAACACCGGAAAGCATCGCCGAACTTAAGGAACGTTTCGGAGACGCGGTTCTCCCTCTAGCGCTCGATGTAACGGATTCCCAGCAGGTCGAGCATGTCGTTCAGCAGGCTCATGCGCATTTCGGCAGGTTGGACGTCGTCCTAAACAATGCCGGTTACACACTGGTTGGCACGACTGAGGAGGCTGACGAATCCGACATCCGCGAACTATTTGACACCAATTACTTTGGTACGCTTCGTGTCATCCAAGCTGCCCTGCCTCTGCTTCGACTTCAGGGCAGCGGGCACATTCTCGGCGTCTCAAGTGCCATGGGGATTGTTGCGGCCCCGCTCATCGGCTTCTATTGCGCGTCCAAATGGGCAGTCGAAGCATTGCACGACAGCCTCGCTCAAGAGGTTAACAGCTTCGGCATTAAGGTCACGTTGCTCGAGCTGGGCGCCTTTGCAACTGACTTTGGAAGCCCCCTGTCCATGAAGACATCACAGGGAATGGAAGTTTACGCTGAACTTCGGAATCGGGTGTCCGTTCGTTTATCGACAGAAGAACGAGGCGATCCGAGTGCGACGGCCGAAGCGATTCTTCAAATCATAGACGCCGAGGACCCGCCTCTGCGGTTTGCGGTCGGCGCAGGGGTCTTGCCTTTGGTGCGCGGAGTCTATGCTGATCGTTTAGCCACTTGGGAAACATGGGAAGCTGTTTCGAACGGAGCGCAAGGAACGTCGATAAGCCACCGTTAGATCTGGAATGAGTAAAAGGTAAAGGGGGCAGCTGCCAATAAGGCAGTCTGTCCCCTGTTTTTTGCAATACTTCTAACTGATCCTATACGTAGCTTCAATTCAACTCTTCTGCCCTTTAGTTGAACGGCGGCGGAGATTACTAAATGAGGTCTGCCGTTATTGTACCGAGGGAGTTGAATCCACGGGTTCATTCGGTTAAAACAATCCCCGACGAATGAAATTAGCTGTCACTGGGACTTTGCCCACTTCCCTCGACCATACAGACAACTGGCCGATATGATGGATTTCATGGGCGATGACATGCCGCATGATTTCTCCGTATTTGAAGTTTACGGGCTCCCCCGTAGGTGCTAATTCAGATAACACTTTCAATTCCATTTCATTAGTCCACGACATGACAAAAGGACGAACTTCCTCGTGAAACCTGGCGGATAAATCCGTCACTTGCTGCAGGCTGGCATAGGATTCGAACGGCTCCGTGAACTCTGGCTTCCCTTGTAGAGCAGATATCCAACTGAATTCCACATCCGCAATATGAAACAACGTGTGCAAAATGCCTCCAGTCCCGCCCGTTCGCTTCTTGAGTAGTTCTTCTACGGAAACGTCTTGGCACCAAGCGAGCCAGTCTTGCCGAACTTGCCAGTTATACTCGAATAATTTCAACATCTGAGTTGCCTCCTATTAAATTCTTATTTATACATGATGACTTCTAGTGTGTCAACCATCGGGACATGGAGTCCCTTAAATTAGTAGAAGTCTTGCAGTTTCTGTTTGTTCATCCCATATCCTTGGAACATAGCAATGATCCCTATCAACAGCATCAAACACTGAAAATGACACCATTTAATATTCACCCGTATTTCAAGATTCTAACTCAATCCCTACCGCTTGCAGTGAAATAATAACAAAAAAGAACGGCTGATAATTCAGCCGTCCGGTGGGACAAATATGTCTTATGCTCTTCATAATAACGGTATATTTTGCCGAACACGCGGTTCGCAAGCTGTTGGGGCAGAAGATCGTTCAACCGTCTCACCACGTCACTCATTGGCGTTTCCGATGGAATTTCCCCGCTAATGAGCCTCGCCAAGTCAACCTCGAACAGCCCATCCAACGGCTGAAGACAATTTCCGAACCGATAGATGGCCTTCTCACCAACCTGCTCAACTAACTCATAGTGGAGACAGATTGCCATATACGACCTTCTCCCCTCTCGCCTTGCATCATGTCAGCTCATGTACTGGTTCATCCGCTGAATCCTGCTTCTCTTTCTTGCGCGCAGGCAAGTTCAGAATGAGGAAGCCGGCGACGAAGATGAACGTGCCGCCTATAATGTAGACCGTAATGGGATCATGGAAAAATAAATACGACCACAGAATAGCGAACAAAACGGTGCTGTTGCCCACAATCGCGACAACCATGAATGGAACGCGCTTGATGGCTTCGGCGAACCAGAAGAAACTTAAGCCCGTAATGACGCCAAGCAGCACGAGTGCTCCCCATGCCCCTGCCGTAACCGGACCGGTAAAGCCATGCGATTGAATCGGTACAGGCACCGACACGATTAAGGTACTAACCAGGAAGACCGATAAGTTCATGTTGCCGTTGTCCATCGACTTCAGCAGCATCCGCTGGCTGAGAACGTGAATCGCAGCGCCGATACCGGCCAGCGTGAACAACAGCGTCGTCAACCCGCTTCCTTCCGCCAGCTTGTCGAGAGGCGTTCCGTTCCATCCGACGACGATGACGCCGGCGACACAGAACAGAGCCGCGATCCAGCCGCGTGCCGTAACACGTTCCTTGAACAGCCAACCCGCCGCGAACAGCAGCACAACGGTTTGAACCGGTTGAACGAGAATATTGCCGTAAGAATAGCCGATCTTCAAAGCGATATTCTCGAATACGTAGTTGGCTGCTTTGCCGAATGCGCCAAGCCAGATCCATTTCATCCCGAAGCGAAGCTGAAGCTTGCCGTCCCGATACCATAAATATGCGATTAGGCAGACGACTCCGAAGAAAAACCGGCAGAACGAGATAATCGAGCTGTCGACCATGGTCGACGCTGTTTTGACTAGAACACCTACGAAGCTCCATGCCAACGTCGCCAGCAGGAGCAATACATAACTCAAGTAAGGCACCTTCTTCTCTGATGAATTGAAGCAAAAAGAGGTTGTCCCCTATCGAACTTTCATGAGATCGGGGCAACCTCTTACCTTATATAATTTACTTACCGAGCTGCTCGCGCCATTGGTACTTCGGCTTCCAGCCCAAAAGCTTCATCGCCTTCTCGCTGTTCAAGAGAGCTTCATGTCCTTCGAGCGGCGCGCGGAAGTCAGTCACTTCCGGATAACGCGCAGCCATCAGCTCGCGGCTAGGAACAGCCATGCTCGTCTCGTCCGAACCGAGGTTCAACGCTACGGAGCCAAGTCCGTCGGTCTCGATCGCTAGACGGCAAGCTTCCGCTGCGTCGCGCGTATCGATGTAACTCCACAGAATGCGCTCACGTTCTTCGGGATTGTTGATCCACGAAGGAAATTGTGCGTACCATTCCGGCGGAATGACGTTGCCAAGGCGGAGCGATACGACTTGAATGCCCGTTCTGCGGTGGAACATGTCTGCTGTCGCCTCGTTCACCACTTTGGACAAGCCGTAGCTGTCCTGTGGCAACTGCGGATGCGCTTCGTCCATCGGCACGTACTGCGGACCGAAAGGATGAACCGCGAAGCAAATACCGTACGACGATTCGCTGGATGCGATAACGGCTTTCTTAATCCCAAGGCCGGATGCGGCTTCCAGCACGTTATAGGTTGCCATAACGTTGTTGCGGAACGTTACTTCAGGCGGAACCATGCCCGCTCTAGGAATGGCCGCCATATGTACAACCGCGTCTGCTCCAGCAAGCGCGCCGTACGTCTGTCCCAAATCCTCGAGGTCAACGATCAGCGTCGGACACAGATGCTCATCCGGTTGGCGCGTATCGACGTTCAGAACCTCGTAACCATGCTCGACAAAATGTTTGACGATCCAGCGTCCAAGCATCCCGCTGCCGCCGGTTACGACTACCTTCTTCTTCTTATCGGCCATCATCGAAATCTCCTCTCTCAACGTGTCTCATGATGTGTGATTTCTCGACTTCTTGCCCGAACGGAATCCAAGCAAACTTCTGAACGATATCAAGTATACCGTTCCTCCGGCTATGAAGTCTACACTTTGTTTATTCAATAAACCATAGGTTCTTTCGATATCGTCCGATTAAGCCAAAATCGATTCAATGCGCGTCAATACATCTTCGCTAAGCTCGATGCCGGAAGCTTTGGCATTCTCCGTCACCTGCTCCGGACGGCTTGCGCCTACGAGAGCGCTCGCGATGTTCGGCTGACGCAAAATCCATGCAAGCGCCAAGTTGCCAACGGTAATGCCGAGCTCCGCCGCAATGGTTTCAAGCTGGCGGACTTTGGCGATTTTCTCATCCGTAACACCGTTGCGCACCCAATCGATCTTCGCAGCCCGACTATCGGACGGGAGGTTCGCGGCAGATGTATATTTACCTGTCAGTAGGCCTTGCGCCAACGGCGAGAATACGACTTGTCCAATGCCGGAACGTTCACTGAACGGAATAACTTCTTTCTCGATATATCGCTCGAACATATTATAAATCGGCTGGTTGACGACGATCCGGTCAAGCAAATAACGGTCCGCTACACCGAGCGCCTCCGCCATTTGGGACGCTTGCCATTCACTAACGCCGACATAGAGCACTTTGCCTTGACGTACGAGATCATCGATCGCGCGAAGCGTCTCGTAGACCGGCGTCTCGGGGTCATGGCGGTGGCAGTAGTAAATATCGACGTAATCATGTCCGAGCCGCTTCAAGCTCGCGTGTGCTTGCTCCATGACATGCTTGCGGGACAACCCGCGGTCGTTCGGTCCATCGCCCATTGGCCAGAACACCTTCGTCGCAAGCACGTACGATTCACGCGGATACGCTTTAAGCGCTTCGCCCATCAGCTCCTCCGCTGCTCCACGCTCGTACATGTTCGCCGTATCGAAGAAGTTAATGCCAAGCTCATACGCCGTCTTAATCGAGTTAACCGCATGCTCGCGTTCGACGTAGCCCCCGTATGTCATCCAGCTTCCGAGACTGATCTCGCTGACTTTCAAACCTGTACCGCCCAATTTACGATATTTCATATCCCAAATCCTCCCTAGTCGGATAACGTGTGTATTGTAACCGTGAACACGCTTTTCATTCTAGAATAGTTTGCACCTTAAGTGAAGACGTGAAAAGTTGTTCATTATGTTATACCGAGTTTACCTACTATACTTAATGATAGTGAATAATCTTGCTATTTATTTGAATCGCAGTGCTTCATTTCCTCCGAATAATTCACAACGCTACACTCCAGCAGAAAGGTCATTGCGAAGGGCAGAAAACCGAGCGACTGCCTCCTCGATCGCGATCGTCTCCTTATTGCCGCTGCGGCGTTCCACCCACTCCACTTTCCCGGCTTCCGCGTCCTTGCCGACGACGATTCTCACCGGAATGCCGATCAAATCCGCGTCCTTGAACTTTACGCCCGGACGCTCGTCGCGGTCGTCGAATAACACCTCGATGCCGCGGCTGCGCAGACCGCTGTATAGCTCCTCTGCCGTTTGCTGCTGGACTTCGTCCTTCGTTGAAACTAGAACAAGGTGCGCTTGATAAGGCGCGATCGAAGCCGGCCAGATGATGCC
Source organism: Paenibacillus kobensis NBRC 15729 (assembly GCF_004000825.1). Taxonomy (GTDB): domain Bacteria; phylum Bacillota; class Bacilli; order Paenibacillales; family Paenibacillaceae; genus Paenibacillus_T; species Paenibacillus_T kobensis. Next base: position 30,871 of record NZ_BILZ01000006.1, read on the forward strand.
GTTGCCATCGTGATGCTGCTCGAGAATTGCCGACATAATGCGCGATACACCAATGCCGTAACACCCCATAATCATCGTCTGGCTGCGGCCAGATGCGTCCAAGTACGAGGCGTTCAGCTTCTCGCTGTATTTGGTGCCAAGCTTGAACACATGCCCCACTTCAATGCCGCGGAAAAACTTCAGCTTGCCTTCGCTGCAACGCGGGCAGCCGTCTCCTTCTGCCGCATTCCGGTAATCGCCCACTCGCGTCAGGTCAAGATCACGCTGCGGGTTCAAATGACGGTAGTGGTGATCGGCTTCATTGGCGCCGGCGATGCCGGCAGCCATGCGGGCGACTTCACGGTCAATCAGCACCGGCAGCGATAAGCCGTACGGTCCGACAAAGCCGACCGGAACGCCTGTTAAGCGGGCAACCGTCTCGCTGTCTGCAATCGCAATATTCTCTGCGCCAAGCGCATTTTTTACTTTAATTTCATTAATCTCATGGTCACCTCTAACGACGACCGCTACCGCCTGCTCGTCCGCCATGAAGACGACTGTCTTCATAATGTCAGTTGCCGGCACACAGAGCGACTGCACGAGTTGCTCGATCGTCCGGACGTCAGGCGTATATACTTTCTCAATCGAAGCTTCTGTAGAAGAGGCTGTGTCGGCTCCATGCTCTTCGATCTTCTCCGATGACTCCGCCTTCTCTAAATTTGCCGCATATTGGCAGCAATCGCATGCCGCAATCGTATCTTCGCCGATTTCGGCCAGCGCCATAAATTCATGCGTTCCGCCTTCTCCGCCGATGGCTCCCGCATCGGCTTCAACCGCGCGAAAAGCCAATCCGCAGCGTTGAAAAATCCGGTGATAAGCGTCATACATCCGCTTATAGCTGCGGTCAAGCCCTTCCCAATCGGCATCGAATGAATAGGCATCCTTCATCAGAAACTCCCTGCCGCGAAGCAGGCCGAAGCGTGGACGGCGCTCATCACGGAATTTCGTTTGAATCTGATACAGCGTCACCGGCAGCTTCCGGTACGAGCTGATCTCGCCGCGGACAAGCGTCGTAATGACTTCCTCATGGGTCGGCCCAAGCGCAAATTCCCGTTCATGACGGTCTTGCAGACGCATAAGCTCAGGACCGTAAACGCCATAGCGGCCGGACTCCTTCCATAATTCCGCCGGCTGCAAGGTTGGCATTAGAACTTCTTGCGCATCAGCCGCATCCATTTCTTCTCGTACGATCTGCTCAATCTTACGCAGTACGCGCCGCCCGAGCGGCAAGTACGTATAAATGCCTGCCGCCAACTGCCGGATATAACCGGCACGCAGCATAAGCTGGTGGCTCGCAACTTCAGCATCAGCCGGACTTTCTCTTAACGTGGAAGAAGCTAATTGGGATTGCCGCATGATTGACACTCTCCTTAGTCGATTGAATAATAATCGCTTATAAACACAAAAAGACACATTCGTCAGGGACGAATGTGCCGTGGTACCACCCTAGTTATGGCCTTATGCCTGTCCGCGAGGACAGATGAAGGCGTCTCGAACGAATAACGGCTAACGCCGGCGGAAGAAGAGCAAAGTTTCTCCGCAGCTCACAAGGTAGGTAAAGCTCGGACCGGTGCGAGAAACCTTGCAGCCTTCGGGTTTCTTCTCTGTACGGCGGTTGCCCAAGCCTATTGGCCTTGATCATCGCTATTGAACTATATGAATTTCCACCATTCTACATGGCCGCAATGAACCCGTCAAGCTTATCGTACAGCGCCCAGCAGCCGCTTCTTGTCCAATGTCGACTTAATGTCCTTCACCATTTGAATCGAAGCCTCGATCTCCACTTTGCGCGTCGAGACGCTTTCGATGCTGCAGCCGACCGGAATGCCTTTCTCCAGACCGAATTCCAACAGCTCTTCAAATATTTTGTGCGTGAGCTGGATAGACTTGTCCAACACGTCCGATGAATATTTCAACTCGTTCTCGAGCCACTTCGGAATGCTGATGCCGAGCCACTTCATAAATTCCAATGTTTTCGTCGAGCCGCAAGGCGCAATGTTGAACAGAATCGGCACCATCTCCAGCTCTTCCTGCTGGCAATAATGATAGTAATCGGACAGGAAGTTTTTCGAAGCTTCTACATTGTACGTCGCTTGAGAAACGAAGAAGTCGCATCCCTGCTTCATTTTCTCAACAACGCGCAGATGCTCGTCATTCTTCTTCATATGCCGTTCTGGAATAATGACGCCGCCGAAAGTCAAATTACTGCTATGCTGCTTGCTGATCCGATACGCGTCGTTGAGCGAAAGTTGAACCTCTTGTTGACTGGAAGAAGCGCCAACGAAGACGGAATAGCGCTGATCGATCGTATTCTTATTCAGCCATCTCTTCAATTCTGCTTCCGAATATTTGCCCACACAACGGTAGATGATCTTCGGTATATCGAGTTCATGAAGATACTCTTTGCTGTATGTCTCTGGGTCAAGCGATTTCATGTAAGGGAATGGACGCTCCGTATCGATCCGGTCGGATTCCTCCTGTACGTCGTACAGAATCAATGCATCGATGTCCAAACCTTTCAACCGTTCGATTTGCTTCTGTGATATTTCGGTTATTTTCTCCGGCGTATGCGTTTCCTTCGGAGGCGTCATACCGTATGTGATGATACCCATCTGTTTATTTAAAATCGATTGTTTTAGCACGTGATCACATCCTCGAGTACGAATTGCGCAATAACAAACGCGATAATTAGCTGATCTTATATTCGCATATTTTGCGGTGAATCGCCATACTTTCGAGGAATTTGATTTATAATTATTTCTTATTCCTCATATTTATTCATATAATGGACTCATGTCTTCATTTAAATACCGGTACTCGTATACGTCCCGCGCCTTGAATCCTTTCGCTCTTGTTGGCCTTACGCTAGAACCCTCCGGCACAACGAATGCATATTCACAATCTTCTACTTCCTCTAGGAACCTGGCTTTCACGATATCATCCTCCATATCGTCGGCCCATCCGAACAGCTTCCGAATCGTTGAAACAGCGTCCTTGCGTTCCGCAAGAAACTTCTTGGCAGCTTCGCTCCGCCATGATGCCGTCATTTGATCCGAGCCTGCATACTTCACATTCTTGAGCTCTTTCGTCTCCGCGACCGAAACCTCGATGATCCATAGCTTGCCTGTATTTGGGTCTACACCGAAAATATCGATTCCGTTGCCCGAGTTGTTGAATTGTCCTGGTGCCGTATTCATCTGCGGCAGCGTGCGGCCTTCAACGTTCTCGATTTGCCCAAGCCCGCCATCTTTCTTGAGTGCGCCTCGAATCGACTCTTCGAACCTCTCGGGGTCCATCTTCGGCCGGCCCGGGCTGCCATATCCAAGCGGAGGGCCGTCTTTACCTGATCCCCCTCCTGATCCTTTACCGGATCCTTTGCCTGTACCTTTGCCGGATCCTTTACCTGAACCCCCTACAGTCCCTTTGGCCGAACTTCCTTTCATACCGCGCTTTTCCAGTACACCGGACTTCGGCGCCGGCGAATCCGGAATGGGCATATAGCCATGTTCGGTCATGCCTTGAGGCGGGAATAAAGCATCCGCCGCTTTCTGGATCGCGTTATCAGCTGCTTCCGTTGCCTCATTGACCAACTTCGCGCCAGCTTGCTTCGCTTCCTTATAAGCCTCTTCGAACCTTTGCGCGAGTATGGCCGCTTCGTCTTTAATTCGTCTAATCTTGTCGAGCTGTCTTTCTACCAATTGTCCCTCTTCTGCAAGAGTCACCATTTTGGAACTGAGCGATTTGAGCGTGCCGCCCAATGTTTTCAGAACCCCAACCGACCCTCGGGTAATGCCATATATCGCGATAATCGAGTTTATGCGATCGTTGACCTCAAGAAATTTGCGTCCATCATCGCCTAACTCGTCGATAATAAACCCGCGGTTTTCTTGGATAAGCGATGAAAGAGTACCTGCCACCGTTGCGATACGGTCCGCCCACAACAACGCTCTTGCTCCCCATGTCGCTTCTGCGCCGAGCACTACCCCTTCGCCGGCCCCTAACGTTAAGCCGAGACCGAAAGCCTCCGTCATCTTCTCTGCGACCCTCGTGTTCGTCTCATTGTGAAGTCTTACCAGAAATAAGGCCGGTTTATAAACGACGGGCGACGCTTTCCCTTCATCATACATCCGCACGCCGATCATTTCATTCTCCGGGAGCTCGATCCCGTCTACAAATACCGCGGTAGGAAGCGTCTTTCTTTCGGATTGATAATCGCTGTTACCCAAAGCATCAATCGTTAATCTTATATATATTTTTCCGCCCTCCCGGCGCTCCGCTCTATCGATGGTAGCGGATTTCGTGAACCCCGGCAGCATGAGCGGAAACACTTTCAAGTCGTCTCTCCCTATTTCATCTGGACTAACAAGCTGCGCTTTCGCCGTCATAATCCGTTCTGACTGCTCCTTCTCGTCATCGCCCAAATGACCATCGGTCAGCTCGTCGTACAACCGGTCAAGCAGCCGCCGTCCCGGCTCTTCTTGTACAATCTGTTCCAACAAATCATCCGGGCAGCTGGTAATAAGAGCCACCGACACATCGTCCCGATCGGTTGAATCGAGAGCATCAAGCGTCTGCTGCACAAAATCGAATTTTCCTTTCTTCACCATATCGAGCAGTGCGGCACCTAACGCTTCTTCGTCGAGATTCCCTATCGACTTATACTGCTCAATCAGGTCTTCCGGTTTTCCGGGGTTGTATGTTTTGTTGCTTTCCATTTGCTGCTTCAGGGAATCCGTAACCTTCTTATTGCCTAGGTTCTGTTGCTGCCTGCGCAGCTCTTCCGCCGTTGGAGGACCGGCAAACATAGAGCTTTGCAAGCTTGAATATGGGGATTGGCTTGACGCGGGCTCCGGTGTATAAGAGCTGTAGTTCGTTCCAGCCCCGTCCGAACTAGACGAACCGCTATCACTAACGTTGGATTGATTCGCATAGGAAGAATAATTCGGTTCCGACTTCGATGGCTGTTCTGAAACTAATTTCTCGTCTCCCATAACGTTCACACCTTTTCTCGAACGAATACCTGCCGACAAATAAACGCCTTGCACTTCGAAACTCTAGGTGCAAGGCGTTCTTATGTCTTTATTCAGCTTCAATATAAGTTCGTGTTCGAACTACCGATTCCTCTATACCTATAGAAAAACGGCTGCTGTATGTACAGCAGCCGTCTGCAGCCTACTCCAATTCTACGTTGTGGTACACTTGCTGAACATCCTCGAGATCCTCAAGAGCGTCGATCAGCTTCTCGAACGAAGCTGCCGCAGCATCGTCCGGCAAGGAGACATAGTTTTGCGCAAGCATCGTAATCTCTGCAACGACAAACTCGGTTACGCCTGCATCCTTCAACGCTTGCTGAACCGCGTTGAATTGATCCGGCGCAGCGTAGATCATAATCGTCTCATCTTCTTCCTCGATGTCGCGTACGTCTACGTCGGCTTCCAGCATTACTTCCATGATTTCGTCAAGCGACTTGCCTTCAACGCCGAAAACAGCCGTTGGATCGAACATATAAGATACCGATCCGCTGACGCCCATGTTGCCGCCGCTCTTGTTGAATGCGGAGCGAACGTTCGGCGCCGTACGGTTAACATTATTCGTAAGCGCGTCGACGATAATCATCGAACCGCCGGGACCGAAGCCCTCATAACGAAGCTCCTCGTAGTTCTCATCGGAGCTGCCTTTCGCTTTCTCGATCGCACGGTCGATAATGGCCTTCGGAACGTTATACGTTTTGGCACGCTCAAGTACGAATTTCAAAGCGCTGTTCGATTCCGGATTCGGCTCGCCCTTCTTCGCGGCTACGTAAATCTCGAGACCGAATTTAGCGTAAACTTTACTTGTGTTAGCGTCTTTCGAAGCTTTCTTCTCTTTAATATTGTTCCACTTACGACCCATGATGCGCCTACTTTCTAAATTAATCTATATACGTATATTATAACGACTTTCCGCCGTGTTGGACAACTGTTAGCTTCTTATTACGTAATATGCTGCTAGGCGAGCGTTATTCGATCCGCGATCCGGCGGGCCGTCCGTTCTCCATTCGCCACGCAATCTGGAATGCCGACGCCGTAATACGAGCAGCCCGCGAGCAGTACGTTCGGGAACAACTGTTCCATCTTGCTCTCCAACGATGCGACAATCTGTGGATGGCGAATGTGGTAGTTCGGCATCGTATCGTTCCATTTCGTCACATCGTAATAGATCGGCGCCGCGTCGATGCCCATCGCATCCTTCACGTCTTGAACCGCAACCGTCAGCAGTTCCGCATCGGTCATGCGGGACAGCTTCTCGTAAGCAGGCTTCGAGCTTTTATAAAATAACCGGACGAGCAGCCGGCTGGAAGCCGACGTATGCTCCCACTTGCGGCTTGTCCATGTGCAGGCATTGCACACAAGCTTGCTGCTGTCAGCCGTAATAAAACCGGTGCCGTCTGCCGGCAGACGGCCATCCGGCACATCGAACCCGATGTAGACGCTAATGAGCGAACTGTTGCGAAGCTCTGCAAAATCGGCATTCAGCTGCTCTGCGCCAAGCAGCGATTGAGCTGCGGTATGGAGCGTGCCGAGGACGATATGGTCGGCTTCGATTGTTTCGCCATTCGCCAGGATGACGCCATAGCGATCGTCCATTCGGTCAATCCGCTCGGCGCGCACTCCTTTCCGAAACTCCACTTCCCCGGCAAGCCGCTCCTCCATCCGGTCGATCAGCGTGGACAGTCCGTTCTCGAACGAATAAAACTTCCGGTCGCCGCCCTTCTGCAAGATGCTTCGGTTCGCCTCCAGCCCTTTCATAATGCTGCCGTGCTCATTCTTATAATCCAGCAAGTACGGGAGCGTCGATGCAATCGTTAACTCCATCAAGTCGCCGGAATAAACACCGGACAGAACAGGCGCGATTTGTTTCTCGACCAATTCCTTGCCAAGAAACGCCTCCAGGAAACGTCCGATCGAATCCTGTTTAGTGAAGCTCGTATTCGGCGTATAAAAGTCTTTCAGCGCTTCCACTTTGCCTTCGGTGGATACTAACGTGCTGCTGACGAGCGATTCGATTGTCATCGGAATGCCGAACAGACTGTCCTTCGGGATGAGTTTCAATTCGCCGTCGACATGGATATACGATTTGCCGGTCGCATTGTAGACGAGCTCCTCCTGCAAGCTAAGCTCTTCGAGCAGCGGATCCATATTCGTCTTGCGGGAGACGACGGAATCCGCTCCCGACTCCATAATGTATTCGCCTTGCCGAGTGGTTCTGATCTTGCCGCCGAGTTCTCGGCTTCCCTCCACGACGACAAGTCTGACGGGCGATTGCGCGCCGCGCGTGTATTGGTTCAAATAATAAGCGGTCGACATCCCTGTCACACCGCCTCCAATGATGACGATTGTTGTCATTGTATACACCTCGAATCGAATGGCGTCCTATTGCGTAAGCTCTTATTATTCTAGCAGTAATGCAGATGCCCTACAAATGGGCGGAACGCGAAAAACCCGCTATAACTGCGGGTTTTTCGTGAACGTTATGTGGCAAATTTGCGACGCTCTTACCAGCCAAGCTGCTGGAATTGAATGTCGGTGCTCCACAGCTGCTCCAACTGAAGCACCTGCTCAGCCGGCATAACGCCAGCGCTAGCCGATACATTCTCGATCAACTGCTGCACGCTGCGCACACCGGGAATGACGGTCGCAATCTCCGGGTAAGCGAGAATGAATCGAAGGGCGGCAACGGTCATCGACGTGTCCTCCCCGATAATCGACCGGATTCGGTCGACGATCGCGCCGCGCTTCGCAATGATTTCCGGTGACCAGCGTTTACGTACGCCTTCGAATGTACTTCCGCTGTTGTACTTGCCGGACAGCCAGCCGGAATCGAGCGGCACCTTAACAATGAGGCCGATGTTTTTTTCCTTCGCCAGCTTGAACGTCTCCGCCGTCTCTTGGTACATGATGTTGAACATGACTTCGATCACGCCTACGTTTGTCTTGCTAATCACTTCAATCATCTCTTCACGGCTGTCCACCGAAGCGCCATAGGCAAGCAGCTTGCCTTCCCGCTTCAGCTCATCGAACACATCGTACTGGCCGAACTTGCCGTCCAAGTGGTCAAAGGGCGGATTATGGATCAGAATTGAATCCAAATAATCGGTCTGCAGCCGCTTCAAGCTCTGCTCTACCGATTCACGAATGGCGCTTGCAGAGTAGTCGGTTACGCCGTCCGCGCCATGTCCGAATTTCGTATTGATGACGACTTCATTCCGCCTGCCGCGAATCGCTTGTCCAAGCAATTCCTCGCTGGCTCCGCGTCCGTAGCCAGGCGCCGTGTCAAAAAAGTTCATTCCCCGCTCGATCGCCTCATGAACGAGCTTGACCGCCTCCGCGTCGTTCATAGACTCCCAATCTTGCTTATTGCCAAGCTGCCACGCCCCAAAACCGACTTCTGACACTTGCTTGCCTGTGTTTCCATATGGTCTTGTATTCATTGTCATCTCCCTTTCTCATAATCCGATATTGCTCTTCAGCCCTTGATAGCTTCCCGCATCCGGGAAACCATTCGCAGCGAGTGATTGGAACCGTTCGGAGAAACCACAGCTTACCAACTGATCAATGGGCACCATCACGACGTCTTGAATTGGATTCGCATCGAATTCGTTCGACGGCAGCCGGATCTCGCCGCCGATGCGTTCAAGTTTGAATGTAATATGGAGCAAAGACGGAACTGCATCCGGTTTATCGCAAATGTAGAGGAGCTTCACAACCTTCGTCGCAAGTCCCGTCTCTTCTTCGATCTCACGCACAATGGCCTCTTCAAGCGTCTCGCCTTGCTCGACTCTTCCGCCTGGCAGTGACCATCCTCGGCTGGCATTGACGTTCTGCTTCACTAACAGTATCGAATCTTCCTCGATTAGAATGCCCGTTACGCGAACCTGCAGCAGATTGTTCATCGCTCTCTCCCTTAGTATGAAATAATCGACAACCTATCATACTACAGGGTCCCTATAAATGGTAGATGTGAAGAGAGCTAGACAGACAAACGCTGTCTTAACGTAACCATCCATTCCGGCTCATGCTCCCATAGAAAACGTGATGATGCACTTTCCGTGGTTCAGATTACCATTTTAGATTGAACATTGGGTTCGCTCATGTTATATTATTCAGAAAATTTCGACAGGAGTGATCTTCATGACAACCGAGCCTAGTAATCCAATCTTGTTCTCGCTGCCAGAACAGTTCGACAGCGAACGGCTGCATATTCGTGCCCCGTTGTGGGGAGACGGCGCAGCTCTGAATGAAGCGGTTATCGAAAGCCTGGAACAGTTTAAGCCCTGGTTTCCATGGGCACAATCGATTCCGTCCGTAGAAGATTCCGAAGCAACGGTTCGAAGAACGCGTCTCCAATTTTTGGAGAGAAGCGATTTGATGCTGCTCCTTACCTCGAAGCAGGACGGCCGGCTTATCGGCGGCAGCGGACTTCATCGAATCGATTGGCCCGCTCGGAAATTCGAGATCGGCTATTGGGTGCGAAGCACTTGCAGCGGCCAAGGCTATATTGCAGAAGCGGTAGCTGCCATAACGCAATTTGCTATTCAGGAACTTCATGCGAACCGTATTGAAATTCGGTGCGATTCCCGCAACACCCGCAGCGCCAAAGTCGCAGAACGTTCCGGCTATACGCTTGAAGGTGTTCTGCGTTCGGAGAAATGCGCTGAAGACGGCTCGCTGAGGAATACGATGATTTGGGCTAAAGTGAGAGGAATCGAGTTCTAAGCGAATCCAAGCAGGATCACCCCTGCTGTAATGACTAACGATGCGGCGATTCTCCTCTTCCCCTGCTCTTCCTGCAAGATGAAAATGCCCATTAATGTACCGAATACGGTGCCGATTTCTCTCATTGGGGCTAATTGCGAGACCGGAGCGAGAGACAAGGCATACAAGAACAGCAAATATCCCCCGGGCGCCATCAGTCCGCCAAGCAGCATAATGCGCCAATTGGTCTTCCACTCGATCGATATGCCCTTTGCCTTCACAGCCGCCCATGACAGGATGAGAAAGTTGCCGACATTCGTCGCTTCGTTCAGGACGACGGCCGACGTGTATTCAAGCGCGATTTTGTCGATGATGATATAGCTTGCAATGCAGATGCCAACGGCTAACGCTAATAAGGGGGCTTTTCGGGACGTTTTCTTCTTGAAGCTCATGCCGCTTACCGATCCGATGCCGATGACGATGCCGAGTACTCCTGCCCAGCCCACTAGATGCAGATGCTCGCCAAGCACCAGCACGCCAATAATCGGCACGAGCAGCGGACTTGTTCCTCTCATAATCGGATAGACCTGCGACATGTCGCCAACCGAATAAGCAGCAGCAAGTAGAATAACATATAGACCGTGAACGGCCATCGAAGCAACAATCCAGCCTGCGCCGCCACCGGTGAATGATGTGCTGTCCCATTCTGCGATAGCCCAAGGCAAGAACAGGATCATGGCAATGAGCTGGCAGAACCATAGAAAGATGTTTTTGTTAATGCTTCGCTTCGTATACAAGTTCCACACCGAATGCAGAACCCCCGAACCGAGCACGAGTGCGATTGCTGTTCCGTACATAGAAGCCCTCCTGCTAATAAAGCTAATAAAAGAAGAACCGAGTTCGTCGGTTCTTCTTTTATTGATATTACCGGCTACGATACAATAACGCCTTCACCGCGAACCGGGGCAATACTAACTGCCGCCGCCATCTGTGCGGCTGTTGAATGAGACGGTAAAGCCATTCCACGTTCAACTTTTGCCACAGTACAGGGGTCTCTTTCGCCCATATCTTCATTCCGCCTTTGCTGTATCATCAACTTCGTGTTCGTGCAAACTGCTGCGTATCAAATGGATAAACGATTGGACAAGCGGCGGCGTCGGAACGTCATTCGCCGTACAAATCGCGATCGGACGCTTCAGATCGATGCCAGGCACGAATACACGGCATACTTCGCCTCGCTCGACGAACTCGCGGACAGCCATAGCGGATATAAGATTCGCCCCGTAACCGGCACTGACCGCCTTAATCGTTTCATGTAAGCCGTTGAATTGCATGCCGATTCTCGGCTGCCTCACATTATAGGTTCGGCACATGGACAAGAACCGCTCGCGTGTCGAGCTTCCGTCTTCACGGATGACGAACGTCTCCTCCATCATGTCGTGCAACGATACTTCGCGGTTCGCGAGCCGATGTCCGGGCGGAACGACAAACCACAGCTCGTCGTCCATCACCTTCTCCCAGCGAACGTTAGGAAGCTCCCATCCCCCGCCGATGACGGCAACGTCAGCGGTATGGCGATTTAGCAGTTCGAAAGCCTCTTCCGTATTCCCGGTCAGAACCGTGATACGAACATCTTCATGATCAGCCTTGAACCTGGCAATACATTTGGGAAGGAGAGCCGTCGCTGGCAGATAGGTTGCCGCTATCGTCAGTTCTCCTATTGCTCCTCCAGCTATTTCTCTCATTCTCGCCATAATGTCGTGCTCTACAGCAAATAGCCTGCAGGACATACGATACAATTCCTCTCCGGCGTAAGTCAGGGCGATACCCCGCCCTTCCGGCTTCACGAGCGAGATTCCAAGCTCCTTCTCCAAGCTGCGTAAATGTTGGGTTACGGCCGGTTGGCTAATGTGCAACTGCTCCGATGCTTTCGTCACACTTCCGTACTGGGCAACGGAGTGGAATATTTTGAGCGCATGCAAGTTCATGGATAACACCTGCCTCCGCCGGAATTCATTAGTTAAACTTATGATTTTCTCATTATTATATATTAGTTTTTCCATATTGGCTGTATTAATTTGTAATTAGAAAAGAGCTCTTGCTGCAGTAGATCAACATACTAAAGTTAAACTGGAGGATGGCAAGCATGAACAGTAATGACCGAATCCGCGAAGCTACTGAGTCCGATATTTCGGTTCTATGTACGTTAATGGAAGAATTGAGCGGAAGCAGCTTAACGGAGGAAGAAATGCGCAATCGAATGAAAATGATTCAAGATAGCCGCACCGATTCGCTCTATGTCTATGAAGAGGACGGCGAGGTGCGCGGTACGTTAGGTTTTCGAGTGAAAGAGAATATTCGCGAGATTAGCCGTTACGGGGAAATCTGTATCGTAATCGTCAAATCCGAGCATAAACGGTTCGGTATCGGCAAGCGGCTGATGGCATACGGAGAACAATTGGCACAGCAGCTCGGCTGCAAAGCGGCTTATCTCAATAGCGGCTTCGGCCGCGCAGAAGAAGCGCACCTGTTCTACAAGGCGCTGGGGTATGAAATAACGGGGTACAGGTTCGTCAAAACGCTTGAGAGGATCGATCCCAATGACTCGATTACACTTTAAAACGGACGGCAGTTTCAAAATCGTTCAGTTCACGGACATTCACTGGCACGATGGCCAAGCAGAGGATATTCGCAGTCTGCAGCTGATGCGCGGTATACTCGGTCAGGAACAGCCTGACTTGATCGTATTTACAGGCGATCTGATTCACAGCGAGCTTACCGCATCGCCGTCAGAAGCTTTTATACAAGCGGTCTCAGCGGCAACAGGAAGCAGCATTCCATGGACATTCGTGTTCGGTAATCACGATGCAGAGGAAGGCATTACGCGTGATGCATTGATGATGTTGGCGAAACAACTCCCCCATTGCCTGGCGGAAGCAGGCCCATCGCTCATTCACGGCGTTGGCAATGCCTTTCTGCCGATCTACGATTCCGAGCAGTCCGGCCGCATTCGTACCGCCCTATATTTGTTCGACTCTGGCAGCAAGGCGCCCGACTCGATCGGCGGGGCTGCGTGGATTGAGCACAGTCAAATCGAGTGGTATTTAGAACATTCACGCCAGCTGCAGGTGACTAACGGAGGTACACCTGTCCCTGCACTCGCCTTTTTCCACATTCCGCTGCCTGAATACAACGACTTATGGGATTTCAGTATTGCTTATGGCATCAACGGTGAAGGCGTCGGTTGTCCCCGCCTCAACTCCGGGCTCTTTCATGCTTTCCGCAGCAGAGGCGATGTGTCCGGTGTATTCGTCGGGCATGATCATCTGAACGATTACTGGGGTCAGCTGCATGGTATCCGTTTATGCTATGGCCGTTACACCGGATTCAACGCGTATGGTCAGGATGGCTTTCCCCGCGGAGCGCGCATTATCCAACTGAATGAGGACGCTCGCCATTTTTCAACTTGGCTGCATCTTGAAGAAGGCACTATCGTACACGAGCAACCGAAGCACGAGCCTGCTGCACAGGCTTTATGGCTACAGTGTAAGAAGCGCATTGTACAGTAGCAGATATCAGCCTCTCCTTACTTACGGCGTAACAGTGACTCGAACAGTATCCATGATGAGTTCGACTAATTGCTGTACGGTTGAACGGTCAATCGGACGGCGGAGACGGTAGATGGGCACTTGCGAAGCGACTTGCGTTATTGAAGAGAAATGCCATTGCTGCGCGTTAATCCGCTCGACTAGGAAGCTGCGGAATGTATGTTTGCGCAGAACGGCTAACCGCTCGAGCGGTTGATAATTCGAGAGTTCAATTTCGCCGTCAAGTGTTTTATCAAGCTCGAACAAGCCGGCTAAAGGAATCGGCTGGGAATAAAATTGTTCTTGGACTGGAATAGCGAATTTGTCAGAATAAATTTTGTTATATCCGTCCGCATCCATGTTCAATTGATCGATGCTGCTTTGCCACAGCTTCTGCTGCGGATAAGCCGGACTGACAATCGGACGGCCCGTATCCGTGTCAATGCTTACTGCAATGACATCGTCGGTAACAAGAGGACAACCCTGTTTCAACAGCGCCGCTGCGAGTGTCGACTTGCCCGCACCGGAATCGCCGACGAATGCATAGCCTTGCCCGCCGATGACAACGACGCTCCCATGCAGCGGCAGTACACGTCTCTGCATAAGTACCATGCCCATGCAAGTACCGAGCAAATAGAGACGAATCATTCGAGAATCCGCCCCCTCGAACGGCGACACGATAATTGACCGTCCTTCTTGCACGGCGAATATCGCCACATCGGGCACAAGCATTATAAACTGCTGGTCAAAGCATGCGTAATAGCCCTTCTCCGGACCTTTCGACCGCCAGTCTTCCGTTAAATCGCCAGCCTTTATTTCAAGATCAATGATTGTACCGGACCCATTGGGCTTCATAAGTTCAGGCATCGCGATCTCGCTCGCAATGATAAGTCCGAACGCTTGATAGACCTCAACTTTATTCGCCTTATTCTCTATCATCTTTAGACCCACCTCATTGTAAAAGTGAAGTATTATGCCCTTATAAGCAATAGGCTTATAAGGGCATCACATCACGTGAATTAAGAAGCGGCCAAGCAGCCTACGTCGATAATGTCATCCGGATGCTTCGCATCGCATTTGTTTTTATCGATGATGACGCCGCCTGCACCGTGCATCGTCATATTGACGTCAAGCACTTCCAAAGCCGGAGCTTGCCATTGCTTCAACGCTTTATTTTCCATGGGTATCACCTCCTTTCCATGCGCCAGACTATGCCAACTGTTTCAGGAACCGGTATACGATCAGGCTTCGCATTAACATTCGGGCATCAGAATCGTACGCTTGATCAGGTCTCGGCGCCGATCCAATCACGTCTCTCGATTTCTTTATTTGTTCGATGTTCAATATTTCCGCGTATCGGCGGTCTTCGCATAACGAATTGAGCTCATCCATGATCAAATTCCAGGACGGAATTACGCGGTGAAGCCAGTCCGAGCCTTGAATGCCGCGAAGCCGCTGATTCAACCTCACTTTATCCGGCAAATACCCTTGCGTTGCTCTACGAATGAGAGAACGGTCGATACCGTCTTGTACATATTGTTCAAGAGGAACAGATAAACAGAACTGAATAACGCGAGGATCATAAGTCGGATCCCGTTCCCAAATTGCATAATTAAGCGATAGCTGGGTTCCTAATGTTCCGGACATATGCGGGAATACGAGCCGGCGGAATTCGTTCTCTCGCGCTTCGATAAAATTCAACTTGCTGTCAGGTGAACCGACCTCGACGTTATGCAACTGTTCGAACACCTTCGTTTTCCTTGCATAATCAGGGTGAATTAATGAAGGAAACGACTTGGCAAGAGTCGCGGAAGATTTGTCCAACATGGGAAAAGCGGTTGGTACGATCATTTGAAGCAAATGCTTTCTTCTTATTTTCATCTGACTGCCGTAAAGCTTAAGCTCCCGGTACAACTTCGGCCATTTTAACCGTTTCAGCAAATGCCCATAATAATCGATACCTGAACCCCACGATACCGATAAATTGCCTCCAGAGCCTGTCAGCAAGATGCCCACGTCATCCTGCTTCGCACGCTCGAATATTCCTCTGAGCCAATGCGAGTTCTCGAAGCACTTGTAAGGAGCATTCAGCATTTCAAGCCATGGCATAACTTCGGTTAGCGGATTGACTTCCGCAAAGTCGAGATACTGGTGCTTTAACGTTCGGACATGCTGTACCGTCGCTTCTATGTAAGGGCTTTCATTAGCAAATCTGCGTCTGGAGCTCCAATCGATAAAATCAGATGGCGGTATGCTGCTGTATGTATGAAGCGTCTTTCCTTCACGGCTAAGCTGCTCTGCCGCAAAGCTGACGACAGCTCCCGAGTCCAGCCCTCCGCTTAAGCTGGAACCGACTTGCCGATAGGTACGAACCTTCGATGCTATTGCGGTCTGGAATACTTCGCGGAACGCTTCCTCGTATTCCCCGTTCGACCGGAATCGAATGGATTTCCCTCGAAATTCAAAAGCGTTATACTGCGCAAGCTTCAGCTTCCCGTTCGCGACCATGAACGAATGGGCAGGCGGCAGGTGTTGGATCCGGTTGTAAGCCGATAAGTTCACATCCGCGACTTCTAGCATCGTCGGTATCGCTAGAAACTGCGCAAGCCACGTTTCGTTCAATTGTTTCTTCACGCCTTCGATCTCGAACAGCGGCGGAATGACCGTGCTGAAAGCGAACTTCTTTTGATCATAATAGTAATGGAGCGTCCGATTGCCCAGCATATCCCTTGCTCCGAATAGCTGCTGTTTGTTCGCATCCCATATGACGAAAGTGAAGTCGCCGATTAAATATCGCGGTGCTTCCTCCCCCCACTTCACATAGGCAAGCATGATAAGCTCGCTGTCGGTTATGTTCTTCCTTCTCGGCCACTCGATCCGCAGCCGACCGAACAGTTCCTCCCGGTTATCAATAATAGCATCGGCCGTGATCGCGAGATTATGGCCAGCGCTATAATAGGGCAGTTTCTCATTCACCGATTCAGGCGTTACCCATTGTGCGTGGCAGCCCATTCCGATCAAGCCCCCGTGCCAAGTACGAACATCATTGGCCGGATATCGTTGCAAAGCAAGCATCATTCGCTGAGGCAAGTCATATGGAACGGGTTCAGCTGTTAGATGCAGGACTCCGATGATAGCACTCATATGCTCCTCCTCACCTATTAAATCGATAGAGAATATAGTTCCTTACGACTAGTTGAATTTATCTTATCACACTTGCTACATTTTGTAACTATTTATTTTTAAAAAGGGTCAATTTTGCTCTGTTAGGTTACGAAACGTATCTATTAGGTGAAAGAAAAAACGTCTGCTCGACGTCTATTTCCTCTATTCCATATGCTCTCCGCGCCGTTCCAAATCTTGGACCGTATCGCTTTTCGGCACTTCCTTCTCGTTCTTCAGCGTTCCGAACAGTACATCGACGAACGGCGTAGATACTCCGTACCAGTAATTCTCATTCTTGTAGTGATGCAGCAGATGGGTGCGTTTGACCCATTGACCGAGCTTCGTCGCCGGTTGTATCGGACGATGGGCGACATAATGCTTCCATTCATAGATGAGCAGCATCGCGACTAAGCCAGCGGCGAATGCGAGCGTCGAGTTAAAATTCCCGAATAGGAAGTAGAACAATACAGCAAACACCGTTAAGTTCGGCAAGCTGTACCATACGGGCAAAAACAGCAGTTTCAATTCGGACGGGCGAGTATGGTGATCGTAATGTAAGCGCTTTAATATTTTCAAAAACAAAACGTTCTTCGGCGCCTTCAGATGAAAGAGAAACCGGTGTGTCAAATACTCACTGAACATGAAGGCGACCATTCCGATAACCCCATAGAGCACGCTTGACAGCACCAAACTTTGAATCCATAACGCTGTTGCCAATACGACTAGCACGAATGACATGATGACGACATCGAGATGAAGAAAAAAGGGCCGGTATAACTCTTGCTTCGGTTTGTTAGCCACGCCTTCGTGACCCCACCCCTTCCCTGTTCGTCGTAGATGAGTGTTCGTATTACTTCACTCCTACTCTAACATGAATCGCTGTATTTGAATACGGGGGCTGATCATAGAAATAAGCCGCTGGATTAGTCCCGCGGCTTACTCTGTCATAGGGAGGTTCTGATTCCTTCTACCCGATACTCCGGAATGTTCAACGAAACGTTAATGCTGAATTGAAAATGTATCGCACTGTCTTCTATAAATACAATCTTGTAGGTGACGACATAAGGCGTTTCGATATAAACAAGTTTCAATTCCAATGTTCTACTGTCCAGCCATGACGCAGAAGTGATAACTTCTTGCCGGTGCAACGATAAATCTTTGTTGAACACATCATATACAGCGATCGGCTCTATCCAACTAAAAGGCAATACATTATTCCTCTCGTCCCCATAGACCATCTGCATCTCCAATAGATCGTCCTGCTCAAAGAAGCGAATCTGACGAAGACCATGAGGATTGCCGCTTAACGTATAAGCTGCTCCGTCAAGGCTTGCCGTACGGTCAGAATACGGCTTATTGATGTCGATACCTTCTGACAGTTGAGCAACCCGTTGCAGCAATACCCTTTGCAGCAATACCTGATCGTCATCGTGAGATAGAGAGCCTTCCTCATCTATTCGATCAATGATATGTTCGTAAATAAGATTCAGCAGCGATTGCAGCTCATTCATGCTGGTGAAGCTCGCTGTCGCAGCGATAACGATCTGTTCATTCGGCGCGACAAAACATAATTGGCCGAACGAACCGTCACCGCGATAGCATTCCTTCCGGCACAAATGAATTTGATAGCCGTAACCTTGTGCCGAATCAACCCGGCCAGGCGCCGCTTCCGCGCGGTTGTCGCTTTGTTCGGATGTCGCCATTCGAATATAAGTCTCCGATACGATCCTTTTCCCCTCGTACAATCCGTTATTCAACAGCAGTAAGCCGAACTTGGCGATGCTTTCCGTCGTCAGACTAAGTCCCATCCCGCCTGCCGTTATTCCCATCGGACATTTCTCCCAAGACGGTCTAGGGATGGCTAAAGGCTCGAACAACGCCGGCATAAGAAAATCGACCAAGCCGATTCCCGTTACTCTCTCGATTATGGCAGCCAGCATATAAGTCGAGTGAGTACTATAACGGTATCTTGTCCCCGGCCCGTGCGGCACGTGCTGTGACAAGAACGCCGAAGCCCAATCCTGCTCCTTCGCCACAGCTGCATAAATATTGTCTTCATGTCCGGCCGTCATCGACAACAGATGACGGACCGTCATTCGGGCCAAATTCGGCGTTACCGTTGTCGGGAGCTTATCCGGAAAGAATGAAATGACGGCATCGTCCAGATCCAATAAGCCTCGGTCCCATGCAATGCCGACTGCAATTGATGTTATGCTCTTGCTCAATGAAAACAGCAACTGCGGGCAATCGCTTCGGTACGGGTTCCGATGCCATTGCAGCATACAATCCCCATTCTGTAACAGCATAAAGCTGTTAATGGCCAATTGGTGCTCAGCAATATCATCGACAAGCGCGATCAGCGCATTTGCAGGTAACTGGCGTTGTTGTGATATCGTACTTCGAAAGCTCGTCATTCCATCGTCCCCCTCGCCGTTGTACCCGTTATGCGAAAGATCACGGGGTCTGTCTATTTGTTTCAACCCGCATCCTTCTGCAGCGACTCTTCATGCCTTTGTTGAATATCATGAAGACGCCGGTATACGCCGTTTAACGCCAACAAATCAGCATGTCTTCCTTGTTCGACAATCGTTCCCCGATCGATGACATAGATCTTATCCGCCTGCCTGATCGTCGACAGCCGGTGGGCGATTGCGATTGTGGTCTTCCCCTCCATTAGACGCTGAAGCCCTTGCTGGACCGCTTGTTCCGATTCGGAATCAAGCGCTGATGTCGCTTCGTCGAGCAGCAGAATCGGCGCATCCTTCAATAAAGCTCTTGCAATCGCAATCCGCTGCTTCTGGCCGCCCGATAATTTCGCACCACGCTCGCCGAGAAGCGTTAGATAGCCATTCTCCTGCTCCATAATAAAATCATGAGCATTCGCCGCGCGTGCAGCAGCCACGATCTCATCGCTAGAGGCATTGGGACGCCCATACCGAATGTTCTCTTCTATCGTACCCGTGAACAAATAAGTATCTTGCGACACATAAGCGATGCGGTCTCTTAATTCATGCAGCGTAAACTCGGAATAGCTCTTGCCCTCCATAAGCAATTCACCTTGTTTAAGCGGATACAATCCGAGAAGAAGCTTCAAAACCGTACTTTTCCCTCCCCCGCTCGGACCGGCAAGAGCGATAACGCAGCCTCTCTCCGCCTTTAGGTTCAGACTGTTCAACAGCAGATTCTCTTCGGTGTAGCCAAACGATGCGTTGCGCAGTTCAAGCGCTTCCTCTGCTCCAGCGCCATTATCCGTATGCGAGGAATGACTGTCATAACGAATCGGCTCCGCTTCAGCGTCCATGAGTTCAAAGATACGGTCTGCACCAGCCAATGAGGCTTGTAAGCCCGACCAGAACATCCCGAATTGACTGAATAGGTTCGATACATTATCAAGCAGCAATATGATCGCTAATAGCGTAGCAAACTCGATATGTCCATTCATAACCATCCAAGCTCCAAGCATAAAGGCTCCGCCGCTATTCACCCATCGTAACCCATAGTTCGTACCGTTCATGTAGGCATTCGTGCGGGCACGTCTCATCATGAGCTTGGCGAGCAAATGATTCATTCCGCGATACTGCCGGGACACCCTATCCTTCATATGAAACATGCGAATGACTTGCGCACCAGCAATCTGATCCGACAACCGCTCCGTCAATGCAGATGAATGCGATTGAATCGATGCGCTGATCTGCCGAAGCGGTCTTGCGAATTTGCCGTTCAAATAGGCAGACAATAGTCCCATGCCCATCATTGCAGCGGCGAAACGCCAATCGAGCGAATACATCACAACCGCAGAACCGGCGCCTGTTACGCAAAGCGAAACGACCGATCGAATATTGCCTGTGAACGCTGATTCCATCATGCCGAAGTCGTTCGTCATTCTAGAGATGGTGTCCCCGCTATGCCGATTCTCATAATAAGAGACAGGCAGTTTCTCCATATGGTGGAACAGCTTATGCCGAACGTCCATCATAATGGTATGAACCGACCGTCCGAACAAATATTGAATGATCGGAACCGCTATACATAGCACAACCGCTACGCTTGCAAATTGAATACATATTTGATATAACTCCGGCATGCTTCGGTGCTTTACAGCTTCGAGCACGCGTTTCACCAGCAGGGCGGTTACGATCGATACGCTGGAATCGGACAGACCAACCGCAATTAAGGCGGCTGTATAAGAGAGCTTATGCCGACCCATGAGTCTAGCCATTTGTACGAATTGAGCAACTCCCGATCTGGACGACAATTATGCTCCCTCCTTAGCAACGAATGGGGGCGGATTCTCCGCGGCGCTCGTTTGTACGCTGTACAGTCGGTTATAGTCTCCGCTGCTTGCTAACAATTCGGCATGTGTACCGCTCTCTACGATTCGGCCGTTAGCCATCACGAGAATGGTATCCGCTTCGATGATCGTGGACAATCGATGTGCAACGACCAACACCGTCCGGTCTTTCATCACCTGCTGAATAGCGTCTTGAACTTGCCGCTCCGACTCCGCATCCAGCGCTGAGGTAGCCTCATCTAGTAATAGGATCGGTGCTTTCTTAATTATTGCCCGGGCGATGGATAGCCGTTGCCTTTGACCTCCGGACAGATTGATGCCTCTTTCGCCGATGAGCATTTCATATCCGTCAGGAAGCGATTCAATATAGTGATGGATGTTCGCCATCCGCGCCGCTTGTTCGATTGCCTCTTGTTCAACCGAGTCGTCCCCGCATGTAATATTGTCAGCTATTGTACCCGGAAACAGAAACGTATCTTGAGATACGAGGGCGATCATCGATCTCGCAGCCGAAAGACTCCAATCCGACAACGGCACATCGAATAGCTTGATTCCCCCTGAATTCTGCTCATAAAATCCGGTGATCAGCTTGAACACGGTCGATTTGCCCGAACCGCTCGACCCGACGAGTGCCGTCATCGATCCTCTGGGCAGCGTAAAGCTAACGTCGTCCAATACGTACTTATTTCCGTCATATGCGAATGTTACATGATCGAACGATACTGCTGGTGCATCAGAAGAGATAACCGGGGTTCGGCCATCCATTCTTTCTGCCGGCTTATCCATCAACTCGAACAAATGCTCCGTCACGCCAGCGATTTGTTTGTAATGACCAATCTGGGCCGGCAGCAAACTCATCCCTTGAACGAGAAAATTAATGAACTGACCGAATGCCAGCAAGGCCCCTAATGTAAGCAGATCTTTGATCACGAGCACGCCGCCAAGAAAGAAGAATGTAATAAACGGCGCCATGCTCACGAAGACGGTTACGGATGAGATTATGGCCTTTCTCTTCTCAATGATTAACGAGTTGACCAGCAATCGGTTAATCATCTCTTTATATTTGTTATGGAACAACTGTACGAGATTGAATGACTTGATGAGTGTAATACCGCCAACGGCATCCTGGACGGCAGCATTCGATTCCGCTACGATCTGTTGGTGGTTCATGGAGTAGTGATGAAGAGGTCCGCTGATCAGGAGAGACATCACCGCGGTTACCGCAATTATCGCAATGCAGATGAGGGTTAGTATCCAATTCATATAGAGCATCAAAGTTAAGCAGACGACGACCCGGATCAACTCATAAATGATGGTCAGCATCGTCCCGCCTAGGAAATCTTCCAGCTTATTCATACTGCCGGCTAATCGGGATTGAATATCGCCTGAATGGTGCAGCTCAAGTTCATATAGCGGAAGACGATCCAGATGCGCGCTGAACGAATCCCGCATATCCCGTAAGGCATACACTGTGTATCTCCCGGTGGCATATCTTTCTGCAAAGGATAGGATGATACCTAACAAAATGGAAGCAACCATTAGCAGCATCGACATGTTAGCTTCCCTGCTGTCGCTTGCAACCGCAGCATTGACCAGCCGATTAATCACATACACGACGAATATGTCATTCCCCGCGCTAAGAATGATCGTTATCAGCTTGAGGGCAATCCATAATCGATAAGGTTTCAAAAAAGGGAACAGCCGCATAATCGAGGCCATTGCTTGACGATGAACCAAAGCTTCCATAGCGAGAACACCTCTTCTCACGATTCGATTAGACTAGACTAGACTAGACTAATTTAACTTTTCAATTCCTTCTCTGAGCACAACCGATTCGTACAGCTTGATGAGCATCGATTCCGCTTCACGAATGTCGAGCTCCAGCGTATTCGAGTTGATCATCGTTCCCATGCCGATGATGAAGATCGACAGGCTCATAAAGATTTGTTCAAACGTGCTTTCATCCAACGATTGAAGCCGGGAGTCGATATCTTTAATTGCGGAGTACATCATTTCTCTCAGCTTGTGATGGCTTTTGGTCAAGTAATGCTTCGTATAATCGGATAAGTATACGACCCGGAACAGCTGCTTCTCATGCTGCGCGAACAACAACATGCCCAATGTTAAATTAAGCGCGCGGGCGTTGTTCGAGTCTTCGTATTTGCTTATGTAGTCGATCGTATAATCGACAGCCAGCTGATAGACATCATCTTTGATCGCGTCCATATTCCCATATACTCCGTAAATGGGATGCGTCGAACAGTTCAGGTGCTGTGCAATGCGTCTTGCGGTAAGCGCTTCGAAACCATGCTCGCGCACGAGCTCGAACGCTGCTTCCGCGATTTTTTCTTTCGTCAGTTCCGCTTTCGGGGGCACAGAATCAACTCCATCATTTGTTAATAACACTCGTTACGTAACATATGTTATCTGGATTTTATTTACATGTCAACGAAAAATATGAAATGATGTAATCCACAAAATTTACTGCGTCCTTCCCATCCCGTTCGTTCTCTGCTACAATAAAACCAATTTAAAAGCTGTATGCGACTGGCGATTAAAGTGGAATGAACCACAAGGGAGCATAGAGTCGGATTGTACCGTTCGCCTGGGGAAGTATCTGTAGGAACTCGTGAATTGCGAGCTCTTGCAGATGCTTTTTTTTTCGTTTAGGAGGAGCTTGTAATTCTAATCGATGAGGAGGAACAACAAATGACCGTCATGATGAAAGCTAGAGAAGCCGCAGATGAAGTGTATGAATCGGTCCGGATCAAGATCGATAACTGGAACAAAGCAGGGATTACGCCCTGCATCGCAACCATTCTAGTCGAAGGCGATCCGGCTTCCGCCTATTACGCGCAAGCGAAGAACAGAATGGCCGATAAGCTGGGCATCCGCTTCGAACTGCACTCGCTGCCGCAGGATGTCCAAGAAGACGTTGTTATCCAATTGGTAAAACGGTTGAATGACGATCGTTCCATCCATGGCATTATGCTGGAACTTCCGCTTCCCAAGCAGCTTTCGGCTAGCCGCCTCGAGAGCATCATCTCCCCCTTGAAGGACGTCGACGGCGTTACGCCGGTCAACAAGCTGGCAACTCTAACAGGAGCCGAAGGACTTTACCCCGCCACACCGCAAGCGTGCATTCAGCTGCTGAAGCATTATGGCTACTCGCTCGAAGGCCGGAATGTCACGTTAGTCGGACGCGGCCAGACGGTCGGACTGCCTCTCTTCCACATGCTGCAGAGGGAGAATGCAACCGTCACCGTCTGCCATTCCCGAACGCCGGATATCGCGTTCCATCTCCGGCATGC
This sequence comes from Paenibacillus kobensis NBRC 15729, assembly GCF_004000825.1. Classification (GTDB taxonomy): domain Bacteria; phylum Bacillota; class Bacilli; order Paenibacillales; family Paenibacillaceae; genus Paenibacillus_T; species Paenibacillus_T kobensis. Next base: position 54,998 of record NZ_BILZ01000006.1, read on the forward strand.
CGAGATTGCTTTCGTTGCCGTCGGACGCCCTAACATGATCAAGAAAGAGATGGTTCATTCTGAATTAGCGATCATCGATGCCGGCATTAACGAGCTTAACAATGGAACGATCACCGGTGACGTAGAACCCGAAGCCGCCTTGCATGCCGCAGCGCTCTCCCCCGTTCCGGGCGGTGTCGGAACATTAACGACAGCCATTTTATTCGAGAACTTAACGAAAGCTGTCTCCCTTCAGCACCGGGAGGTGCCGCATCCATGAGTACGAGCTTATGGGATCAATCGATCCGTCATTTCATACAGCACGCCGCTAGTCCGCAGCCAACACCTGGCGGCGGCAGCATCGCCGCACTCGTCGGAGCGCTTGCAGCGTCCATGACGTCCATGGTCGGCCATTTATCCCAAAGCGATAAATACGCTGACGTTCGCCCTCAGATGGACGATGCCATTGATACGATGAACCGTTTAATCTCTCAATGCGAGCAGATTCTCCAAGAAGATATCGAAGCTTTCAATACGTACATGCAAGCCTACAGGCTGCCTAAAGTTACGGATGAGGAGAAGAAGATACGCAGCCATGCGCTGCAGCAAGCAGCCGTCTCTGCTATTGAAGTGCCGATTCGGCTCATCGAGTTGTGCCGCAGCGGAGTCGTCTCCACGCACAGCATTGCGCATACGTCGAATCCTAATGTCATTTCCGATCTTGCGATCGGCTCGATCTTGTTCGAAGCAGCCGCCCAATCCGCCCTGCTTACGATCGAGATTAACCTGGCTTCACTGAAGGACGAAGCTTTGATTCAGCATTATAAGCACCAATTAGCCCAATGCATGCCAGCTATTGAACAATTGAAACGTTCAACGCTTCAAGTAACCCGCGACCGGTTGAAAGCCGAATCATAAGGCAGTCCATTTTCCTTCAAATCCATCCCGCCCGCCTTGTCATAATCGACGCCCTGACGTAATACGATCGTAAGAAAAAGTGCGGAATGGAGGAATAACGTGATTCCTCGATATAGACGGGCTCTGATCGTCGAGGGCGGGTACGAAGGACACAAGCCGCAGGAAGTTGCGCTCATTGTAGCGCGAATGCTGAGCCAGCAGCATTTTAGAGTTGATATCTATAACACTCTGGACATTTTCTCCTACCGTACTAAGCTGGAGGAAGCCGATCTTATCATTCCTTTATGGACGATGGGGGAGCTTACGCCCGACCAGACCCGCAATTTGACCGATGCTGTAGCTGCTGGTACGGGTCTCGCCGGCCTGCATGCCACCGCCGATGCGTTTCGAAGCGTCATCGAATATCAAGCGATGGTCGGCGGCCAATTTCTTGCGCATCCCGGGGGACAACAGGTAACCTACCGGGTACACCTGCCCCATCCAACGCATCCGCTTGTTGCCGGTATCGGCGATTTCTGCGTAACGACGGAACAATATTACATGATGGTCGATCCGTCCATTGCGGTACTCGCGAACAGCTGCTTTTCCACCCCTGCTCCTCCGCTTGTATGGCGGCCGGTAATCATGCCGACAGCCTGGATCAAGCAATACGGCGAGGGCCGCATTTATTACAATTCGCTTGGGCATTCTCCCGAAATCGTCCTCATGCCTCAAGTATCCGAGATGCTAAGACGGGGGCTCGTATGGGCTGCCAGACGCTAATCGAACCAAGTTGTCCAGACTCTTCCTCCGCTATTACCACTTACAGGAATAATTCGACACCCCCTATCGCACAATAGCGGTACGGGGGTGTTGTATGTATGCCGGACCAAAGCCAATCCAACAGCAGTGAACCGACCGTGTCCCTTACGCCGATCTCGACACAGCTGGAAGTCAATCGGTCCCGGCTGGAACAGATATTAGTCAATTGCAGTGATTTGATCTATCTGCCTTGGAAGTACGGACCGAACTTGGAACTGGAAGCACTAACTGTTCATTTCCAATCCTTGGTTGAACTCAACCAAACGAACTACCTTAAGACGGTTCTGCAAGATCTGGTCACTCACGAGGTAGGGCCAGGTACAGAAGTTACGCTCGACACGATAAAGGCATTCTTCGAAGGAAATGGCGTATCCGACCGTACTGCACGATTAGCGGACGATATCGATACGGTTGTACAGAAATTGCTGGACGGCTATTTTGTTATTTTGATAGCTGGATGGGATAAGGCGCTGTACTTCGAAACGTCCAATGTTGAGACAAGAGCAATTTCAGAGCCTCCCAATGAAAGCGTTGTGCAGGGTCCTCGCGAGAGCACGGTTGAGAACATGAACAAAAACCTTGGCCTTCTTCGCATTCGGCTCAGAAGTCCCCATTTCAAGCTCGTGTCGATTAATGGCGGCGGCAAGACTCGTACACATGTCGTATACGGCTATCTGGATGATTGTATCGACAAGGAATTGTTAGTTGAATTTGAACACCGTATCGAGAAAGTGAAACAAACCGAGATATTGGAAACCTCTTATGTCGAGAAGCTGATCCAAGACTCCGCTTACTCGCCGTTTCCGCAGTTCCGGATCACCGAGCGTCCTGACGTAGCAGTCGCTTCCTTGCTGGACGGCAGAATTATCGTACTCGTTCAAGGAACAGGGTCGATGCTGATTTGTCCCGGCTTGTTCATCGATCTGCTTCAATCGAACGAAGATTTTTATCATCGTACCGTCTACACGACGATGATTCGCTGGCTGCGATTGTTCGCATTTTTGTTCGCCTTGACGTTGCCCAGCATCTATATCGCGCTCAGTACTTTCCATTCCGAAATGATCCCGACCGTACTGCTGCTCGCGATTCTGGATTCACGCGAAGGCATCCCGTTTCCCGCCTTCTTCGAAGCATTTATTATGGAATTTTTCTTTGAATTGCTTCGGGAAGCCGGTATTCGCCTGCCAAGGCCCGTCGGTTCAGCCGTCAGCATCGTTGGAGCACTGGTTATTGGCGAAGCAGCGATTAATGCGGGACTCGCCTCCCCGATCATGGTGGTCGTTGTTGCTCTGACTGGCATCGCTTCGTTCGCGCTTCCGCAATACAATATGGCGATCGCACTGCGTATTCTCCGGTTTCCGTTAATGATGCTATCAGCCGTTCTCGGCGGATTCGGCTTAATGTTCGGCCTGCTGATCATCCTATGGCATCTCATCACGCTGCGGTCGCTCGGTAAACCGTACATGAATCCGGAACGGGTCTTCCAATTGCATCAAGCTTACGCTGCAGCAACCAACAAAAAAGAGAGCAATAAGAACCCGTAAATAAAACCAACCAACGCCATAGGATCACGACTCGGAGAGAATGAGGATGAGATGAGGATGAGGAAATGGTTCAAGATACTCTTTCTTATACTAAGCATCGCTCTCTTATCAGGATGCTGGAACCGCGAAGAGCTTCCGGAGAAAGCATTCGTTATGGGTATCGCGATCAATAAACCAGAACCAGACAAGGTCAAAATTATGGTTCAACTGTTTAAACCGTCGCAGAAAACGGCAGGCAAAGGTGACACCGGCAACTCATTTACAAACATCGAGTCGACCGGGGCTACCACTCAAGAGGCCATACGGGATATTACGCTTCGTCTCGGCCGCAAAACGCAATGGGGACATACGAGAATGATCATTATTGATGAGCGAACGGCAGCGCGTAACAATTTGTTATCCTTGCTAGAATTATTTTATCGGGACCATGAGACGCGAATTACGACCAAAGTCGTTATTGCCAAAGAAGATTCCGCAGACCTGTTGAAAGAAAAACCGATGATCGAGCTGACATCCTCCCAACAAATGAACCGTATGGAGGAAATCGCCAACCGATTTGCAGGTAAAGTACCGAACATGACTTTATTGAAGCTTGCCCGCGATTTGAAAAGCGAAACCGGGAACACGATAATGCCGCTTATGTCCAAATCGTCATCCAACGAAATGATTCTCATTGGCTCGGCAGCTATCCATCAAGGACAGTTCGCTGGACCGCTAAGCAGCAGACAAACGCAAGATTTATTAATGCTGAGAGGCCAATTCCGCAGCGGAATCGTCAAAGTGCCTTGCGAAGCCAATAACAACGAAAAAGAACGTAAGTACGAATCTCTCGAGGTGCAATCGGTCAATTCCGTCATGAAGCCTGCCATTGCATCAGATTCGCTGCGCGTCCATTATCAGGTGAAGGTGCAGGGTAACATATCCGAACTGCAATGCACCCGATTGGACACCTCGAGCGACGAAACAGCATATCTCCATCGCATTGAAGAACTTATTCAGAAAAGGCTGCTTGATACGATCAAATATACACAAAGCAAAGAAGTGGATTTGCTCGGAATCGGCAACTCAATATACCGCAAGCATACCCGGATCTGGAGACAGTGGAAGCCGGATTGGGACAAACGATATGCCGAAGCAAAATTCGACATTAAAGTTACGGTTCATATCGACAATACATTAACGATGGTTGGGAAGCCATTGTTCACGAAATAAAGGGGGGCTGGGAGCCATGCTGGAGAAATTGACCGTACTCACTGCATTCTACGCCTTGGCAACCGCTACCGATATGCGGAAGCTGAAGGCAGCATCACGACACGGAAAGTGGTCCTATATGGCGCTTCTTCTCTGCTCGCTCTATTTCAGTACCGATTATTTACTGGATGTCCAATGGCCCGATTTACAATGGCTGGCTCGTCATATACTTCAGCATCCAGCGCAAGCCGTTATCGAAACATTGAGAGCGAAACACGCATGAAGAAGCATGAATCGATCGGTTTTGTCCAAACGGCTATTTTGTTGTTTGCCTACTTGTCCGGCTCTTCGATCATTGTCATTCCATCGCCCGTCATTACCTATGCCTCTAATTCGGCATGGCTGTCGATTCTGCTGTCGATGATGTTCGGGCTCGTCATACTGTCGGTCATCCTCTATTTGCTCCGGCTATACCCGGACAAGTCATTCATCGGCATTTGCCGTGCGGTGATCGGACGATGGCCGACCGTAATCGTCGCCTGCTTGATGCTGACCATGGCATTCCATATGGCAAGCGGCATTATCATCGATGTCGTCGCATTTATGAACAGCATGATGCTGCCGGAAACCCCCGGTTATATCTTCATGTGCCTGATGTTCATCATGTCAGCACTGTTGCTGCGTACCGGCATTGAATCGATGGCTCGGATGTTTACGATCCTTACGATCGTCGTTTTTTTATTCTGGCTCACCGTCATCGTCCTGCTTATTCCAAGCTATCAATTGGACTTTCTGCAGCCGGTATTCCCCGATGGCATGAAGCCCACGCTGCTTGGCAGTTATCTGACTTCCGGCTTCCCGTACGGAGAGATTGTACTGTTCGCAGTCATCCTTCCCTTCACCCGAGATATCAAATCAAAGCCGCTTAAACGGTCTCTGGTGCTGGTCATCCTGCTCAATGGCGCAATGCTAACCGTAACAACGCTTAGTACCATCATGGTGCTGGGTCCGATTGCGACGGATAAAAAATACTCGTTATTCGTCTTGGCGCAAACGATCGAAATTGGCGATATGCTTGAGCGGATCGAAGCCATCATCGGCATGTCAATGATCGCTGGTTCGCTAATGAAAGCATCGATTACCCTATTCGCGATTCAAACGATTATAACGGAGTTGTTCGGTCTGCAGGACCACCGGCTATTGTCCAATCCGTTATGTCTGCTCGTCCAAATCATGTCGCTGTCTATGCCAACGACAATGAAAGCATGGGAAAATCTCGTCTTAGTGATTCATCCGCTGTGGGTAGGCATTGCCTATATCCTCCCGCTGCTTCTCGTTACGATTGTCGCAACTTTCAAGCAACCCGCTAGAGCAGCACCTGCCTGAAACTTGCAGGACCGCCGGCCTGTATACGGTTCTAGACCGGATGCAGGCCGAATACATTTCAAGATGCGCAGTGTAAGAGCAGTTAGCATGGTGGATTCGCTGTGACTATCGCGCAATGATGAATGGTCCCCACGAAAGCAGGTGCGCGGATGCGGAGATATATAACTCAACAAGGCGATACGTTGGCGCGAATCGGACTACAGCTGCAAGTCGATCTCCTGCAGTTGTGCCGAATGAACCCACAAATTGCGGCTAACCATCCCCTCGCTGCAGGGCAAATCATCACCATCCCTGATCATGATAGCCCACCATTACAGATTCTTACACCGGTCATGCCCCCTCCGCCAGGCTACTGCACGGACACGCTCCTTCCGCCAGCATTCACCTTTCCCGAATGGGTACCGCTTACTCCGTTATCCCAAATGGAACAAACCGATTACGACATTCTCATCGTCGGCGCTGGAGCCGGAGGCAGTGCGGTGCTGCGCAGATTGTGCGAACGAATGGGCAGCCGGCGGTTAAAAATAGGCATTATCGAACGCGGCAAGCTGTTGCTGCCATCCCATGCCCTCAACGTTCCGACGTTGTGGAATTGGGACCGCATGCAGCGTTATTATCAGAATCCGACCGTTACCGTTCCCGCCGGACGGCAATGGCCCGAATTCCCTGGCGCCATTCTTGTCTTCGCCCTTGGCGGACGCACCTTATTCTGGGGATTAACATGCGTGCGCATCCCGTCTTTCGAGTTCGCCAATTGGCCAATCTCCTACAAAGAACTGGAGCCTTATTATAAAATCGCAGAGACGGTTCTGCTGGTGAACGATGCGAAGTCTCCGATTAATGATCAACTTCTCGAACGGTTATGGCTGTCCGGTTATATCGGAGCCTCGGACGTTCCTGAAGCGGTCGCCCGCGGACGAATCCCCCGATACATGAGCGCGATCGAGTTCATAGGCGAAGCGCTGCGGACTGCGGCGTTCGACATGGCTGTCCAGGCGCGCGCTGTTAAAGTCATGACGAACGAAGGCCGTGTGACGGGGGTACAAGTGATGGATGCAAACAAGAGATCCTATGTACTGAAGGCTTCCACCGTTGTAGTCTCTGGCAGCACGTTCGAAACCCCCCGCCTGCTCCTTAATTCTGGCATACCAGGCAGAGCCATCGGTCACTATCTATCGAATCATTCCTATATTAAAGCCGAAATGCCAAGCGGAGTACCTGCCGGACGAGAAGGCTCGATCAATATTATTGTTCCTCAAACCGAATCGCGGCCTTACCAGTTCAAAATATTAGGCAATCGCGACCTGGTCACTTATGACGTAGCGGGCATAGTCGAGAACCGATTCGACAATTACGTCTATCTGGACGAGCGTCGTCGTGATAACTTCGGCATACCGGAGCTGCAGGTCCGATTCTCATACTCCCCTGCCGATGAACAGGTCATGCGGGAGATGGTTCATGCGCTACATGACGTATCGGCTGCGATGCGTATTCAAGACCCGTGGCATTACTGCTTCTGGCCTCCTGGCATCGACAATCACGACTACGGCACATGCCGGATGGGCAATGACCCCAACACATCAGCGACAGACCGCAATGGCCGGATTCACGGCATCGAAGGCCTGTACATTTCGGATGCGAGTGTGTTCCCCAGCCTCGGAGCGTCCAATCCTTTATTGACGAACGTCGCGCTATCGACGCGGCTTGCGGATCATTTGTTGAAATTATAGACATTTCGATATAGTTTCCAAGAAATAAGAAAAGAGGAGCTAATCGCCCCTCTTCGTTATTCCTTCGCGCCATTCTGGCGAAGCAGTTCCGCAACGTTGTGGTTTCCTTGCTCTATCGCAATCGATAAAGCAGTCAAACCTCCTTCTTGCTTCGCATTGACATCCGCTCCATGTTCAATCAGCAAGCGGATCAGCTCCATGTTATCGTCATGAAATGCCGCTGTATGCAGACTCGTATGACCAACACTATCGAAAATGTTTGGGTTTGCATGCTGTGCCAGCAACAATCGAATAACATTCAGGTTACGTTGCCCGGCTATCGCTGCGTGCAAGGCTGTATTCGAAGGAATGAACGAGATCTTGGAATGCGATACCGCATCCACATTCGCATCGTAATCGATTAATAACTGTACAATCACTTGATTTCCCATATGTGCCGCATACCCCAATGGCGTAAGCCCGTCACTATTCTCCACATTGGCAAGCTGCGGGTTCAATTCCAACTGGTCTTTCATACGTGAACCATCACCAGATTGTAAGACTTTGAACAGATCATTGATCAATTGCTGGTTCTCCATTCCTATTGCCTCCTTATGCGACTGTTTGTTTCAAGGACAATCCTAATGAACTGCACTTCGAATTATACGGAAGATATCCGGTCACGACTTCTCGAAAATCACCTATTTCGACGGAACTGCGAAGGCGATGCTGCAAACCGTCTGGCAAAGAGACTGCTGAATGAGCTAACGCTTTGAAATCCAATTTCTATACAAATGTCCGTAATTGGCCTATCCGTTTGCAGCAGCAGCTTCTTCGCTTGCTGCAGTCTTCTCTCCGTAACATATTGATGAGGAGACATACCGAATAACTGCTTATAGCTTCTTAGAAAATGATTGGTGGATAAACATGCCGCCCGCGCCATATCGGATAATGAGATCGATTGATCGTAGTAGGCTGATATGTATTCATGACCCAGATGGAGTCTCTTATATAATTCTTCGCGAGTTGAAGCCCGGAGTGATTGCAATCTTAGCCTCTCTTGACCTGTCTCGCGATGCACCAGCAGGAGACCTTGTGCCAGTTCATGCAGCTTTTCATCCAGCCAGGACTGCTCGAGACTATTATGGACATGTTGAGACTTCATCTGAGCTAACGTACCGGCTAACCAATGATCACTATACGTTTTCTCTACAAAGTCAATATTCGTAGGCTTCACATCATTCGGATCATCCAATAGCTGCTCATTCGATGCTTTCATACTGCTATATACTTCATTCACCATCTTATCCGGGAAGAAGATACAAAACGATTCCACAGGAATATCCGATTCAATCGTTATTGCATACTCCTGACCGTGATTAAGAAGCAGGTAACTCCCTTCTTCTACCGCAAAATGACCTCGTCCGGCATGATAGTATGCTCGTCCGTTCCTAAATGTCTTAATGGATAAGGCTCCCTTGCCCTTCCAATAATAGCTGTCGCTCCTGTCGTGGAGTATCGACCTGTTCGTTCGTAGTGAATCGTTCTTTACCGCCACCTACTCACCACCATGTCTACACTTTAGATTCTATAGAACCGATCCAAGCCTCTCCAACCTTAACCGTAAACAAAGTCTCGTCACCATACGGCAGCTTTACAGGTCTGCACGAGTAAGACCGTCTTACAAGATTGTTGTAACGGTCCAACGTCTCTACCCCAATCGCGATAGCTTCATTTCACTCAAAATCGTAATCATCGGCGGCACTACTTTTATCGGACCGCAGGTCATCAAGCAGTTAAACCAATTAGATCAGTATCAAATTACTCTATTTCACCGGGGTTAGACCCGTTGTGAACTGCCTCCCCATGTGAAATAAGATACAAAAGCTCCCCCTGCGTATTAACCGATATCCTTAACAAGATTCTACCAAAGATCCGAATGACTGGTGCAATAAATATGGAACGGACAATTCATACTCGCCCCTCAAGCCAAAATGCCAGACCAATTAAGAGTGCAATTCAATCTGGAACCAACCCCGCTCCGCTCGTTGTGGACTGAGCAACAATTTTAACAAAAAGAACCTAAGGGATATACGAGTTGTATCTCCTTATCTTCTCCGAGGCCCTCACACAGCATATAATTATGATCCGCACCAGCAATGCACAAGATTCGCTTACCTGGGTGTCTCTTTATTGCGTTCTTAATTCGTTGAATCATGATCAAATGCCGGCATTCCCACCTGAATACATGAGCTTGCGGATTAAGCTGCTCTAACCATTCATACTTCAGTTTGGTCACTTGATCGAAAGCGATGGAATTGAACGGAATCGAGTTGGTATCCCCTGCTGCAAGCTGTTTCTCAAACCACCTGTCTAATTCATTCTCCAATTGTTCCTTCTGAGGCTCGGCATACTGGTTAAACGGGTCAAAGTCAGTCCAAACGTCAAGTTCAACCCAATCAATCGGTTCGAAGACAATCGATCGTTGTTCGCACAATGGGAAGATTAATTCCCAGTACTCACTCGCCGGCTCTCCCCAGTACCCGCGGTTGTTCGGGTCTTCAATAAATTTATCCCAACTGCTGGGGAGCACCTCACCACAAATGACATCTGGATTAAATTCAACAATTAGTTCCTCTATTAATTCCATCGTCAAGCCATATCGCTGCCTCAATTCTGGATCATGAAGCACCCCGAGTATTCCTATAGTCGTCAAGTAAGCACACTCCTTCTATCTCTATTATTCGCCACACTGACATCTAATCCTAATGCCGAGCTGTCTCCACAACGAAACAAATTTAACATACTTCTAATTAGATATCAATTAAATCACATACTATTTGACCTACCACTAAATGTCAAGTAAATTCTGGAATTCGTGTAATGGTAGGCGCTTGCCAGCCCCCATTCCGGACTTTCACCGTAGAGATGACGCCCATGCTGGGCGTACTATAAAAAAGCCTGCACATCAATGTGCAAGCTTTTTGAGTTCCATTTGAAGAAGGTCATAACTACTTCGGTCAATGGGACCATGACCCGGTTATCTTTATTCGCGTAGAAGTAACCCAAACAATAACACGCCGCAACAATGCGGCGTTTACCATCTAACATCTCACGTACTTCCGTTTGAACCCGAGCGCTCCTCTGTCTATCTGCTTCTGAATATTGTCCATCGCGTTGATGAACTTGCTTTTCTTAGTATCTTTATTAAGCTCTACCGGTCCTACCGCATTGGCGGTTTCGACTGCCTTATCGTGAAGCGGCGAGTAGGATACGGCTACTGTATATATAAAATTGTTCATCGCAGCCTTCGTCCGGTCAGGACTTTGATGAATCGTGTTCGCCGCTTGATCCAGCATACCTGCGATTTTGCTCTCTTCGAACTCGCTGTCCTTCCGACTGCCGAGAAGCCAGCAATAGCAGCTCCAGCCTGCTGACATTCGCAGCTCTTCTCCGCTGGCAATCCACCGGTCTGCGACTTCCTGCGCAATAGCGGTCTCTGCCAATGTTACCGCCACAACGTAATCGGACAGCATATAGAAATAAGCACCGTCAATCCAGCGCTCAAAATCATCGGCTGTCATCGCTTTCGGATCGGCGATAACGCCGGCAAAATACATCGCATCATAATTACCCGTAGCATACAGCTCTTCTGCCAGCGGTTGATTGATTTTGATCTTTTTGGCGATTGGCTTCATTTCGCCTGTTGCCACGCCATACAGCGGCTCTCGCGCGCCATTGGTACTATACATTTTCTTAAGGCGATCCTTGCCGAGCGATTCAAGTTCCTGCATCACCGTATCAAAATTCATTATCAGCCCATCCTTTCATAGCCGTTTATCGTAACAGCCAGTTCCTCTACATCCAAAATAGCTGAAATGAACAACTTTCTCAACCTATATAAGAATCGAGTGATTAGATCACTAAAATCCCCGCCATTCCTTTGCTTAAGCTCATGAAGCGAAGAGCTTAGTCGCAAATCGAATGACGGGGACCTCTAAGTGTGTATCCATTTATTTGTTGCGGCTTACGCGGAACCCTTGATCGGGTCCAAAGCCGTTCGCATCGAACTTGCCCCGGTAAGTAGACTCGTTGTTGACTACGTCGCCGATCCAACCGCCGCCTCTTACAATACGGAACAAGCCACTGGCGTAATTCTCATCTTGGAACCAATCCCAGACCCATTCCCGTACATTGCCGGACATATCGTATAGTCCCAGTTCGTTCGGTTTCTTGAGACCGACCTCTTTGGTTTGGGTGTGATTGTTCTCGATAGCTGGCCAATTCCAGTCTCCATCCAATGGTTTATCCCCTGCGTTCCTCCAACCCCAAGCCACATCATCTGCATTATCACTGCCGCTGTATTTAAAGCTCTTGCTGGACTGACCGCCGCCTGCAGCATATTCCCACTCCGCATCGTTCGGAAGGCGGTACCCGTTAGCCCCTTCATTGACGGTTACGGTCCATTTGACCGTATCGATCTCGCTCTTATTGGCCGGATCGGGTTTATCTATATCTACTTTGTAGTATGGCGTTAGACCCTCTTTGACACTTCTCTTATTGCAATACTCTATGACGTCATACCAGCTTACCATCTCGACCGGCAGCTTGCTGCCTTTGAACTGAGACGGGTTGCCTCCCATGACATCAATCCACTCTTGCTGTGTAACCTCGTATTTGCCGATATAAAAATCCGCTATCGTTACGTTTCTGTTAAAATAGTTGGACTTCGTGTTAACAAACGTCCCGCCTTGGACTAACACTAGATCATCTGTTGACGCTGTATTTTCTTGTTTCGCAGTCTCTGCTTTATTCTCGTTCTTCGGCTGCGAACAAGAGCTAACAATAAGAGACATCGCTATTAAACAGAAGATCCCAAGCTTTTTCATTAATATATCTCCTTTAGCGAACAGGATAGGAATAGGCATTGTTAGCCTAAGTTTATCCCCTAATCAGATACGCTGTAAACCCGCATTGAAATATATAAGGCCGCCGGTCGTGAGACCGGCAGGCCTTTAGTGATTTAAATGATGAGACCGTTATATTACCAAACCGTTACGTTGGAGTAGCCGCTCGATTGGTAACCTTCCGTTGCCAATACTTGGTACGACCAGCTGCTGCCCAAGTTCATGCCTTTGCTCTTCCAAGCGTTATAATGGTTTTGGAACGTAATCGCTACGTTGCTGCCCGTTGCGCGTTTCGACTGGCGAACGCTCCAGAACTGCGTGAACGTAGCCGTACCGTCGATCGAAGGTTGGTTAACACGTTGCGTCGTGTAGATATCGTACGTGCCGCCGTCGCTGGAAACCGAACCTTTGTACGTTCCCGTAGGACGGTAAGTGCCCCAGCTGTCTACTACATAATATTCAATGAGGGAGTTTCTCGTCCATCCGTAGAGCGTCAAATAACCGTTGCCGCTTGGCGAAAATGCGCCAGCATTGTAGTTGATCACGCGGGAAGCCGAACCCGTGTTCCAACCTTTACCTACGACGAAATTACCCGTATTAGACCAAGTTACACTATAATTGCCACCGGAACCATTAACAGCGTTTACAGAACCGCCGCCATCTGTCCAGTTCTGCCAGTAATCCGTTGCTGCGCTTGCCGTTGCTGCGAGCATACCAAAGCTCAGGGATGCTGCTACGAGTGCTGTTGCGATTGTCTTTTTGAATTTAAACATTACTTAATTCACCCTCCAAAGATTTTTATTTTTTTTGACACCGCTTACATACTACCTTTTCAAGCTTTACTTACGCAGTACATAATTCTATCTGTGCCGATACTTGATGTAAGTATTCCTGTGAATCGCCTCCTCTCGTTGTAAATTATAGTATGTAAGCGCATACGTAACAACTTAACAAATTATAGATTGAACCCTACTAATTTAAGTAAACTCTAGTAACTTAGCAGAAAATTGATAAGCAATTTCACAACGTTGGCATATCTTCCAGACAATTTCCATAGAAATCGACTCACCTGATATCCTCTGCTATTCTATCGTACAATGACGGCCTAATAAAAGAACCGCCCCTAATTGGACGGCCGGAACCGTTTATTCAAACGGCCCAAATGCGCTTTATACAAGGCTTATCCTCTGCGAAAGCAAGTAGAAATACATCTGGATTGGACATCGAGTCCCATTCAGCGAATCCGAAACGATCATCATAATGGTTAAGTAGAAGAGAGATTAGTCCGCCATGTGACACGATAATTATGTTGGCATGAGCGCTGCACAGCACTTCCTTGACTACCTGAATAGCACGATTCATAGCCGTATTAGTAGACTCCCCGCCTGGATAACACAAGTTCAGATCCTCATAGGTCAGACGGAGCATATTGTACCAGTCCGGATGGAAGCAAACCAATATGCTCTGTCATCTCATCTCTATCACTCGAGATTAGTATTTACAGAATCCATTGGAGCCAGTATGATGGAGTAACAACTTGTATACAAGTACACTAGTAGACTTCTTTGAGGTGAACATGATGAAACTAGGCATGATAGGTCTTGGCAAAATGGGTTACAATCTGGTGCAAAATATGCTGCAGCATCAGCATCAGGTCGTCGTATACGATGTGAACCCTGAGCCTGGCAAGAAATTAGCGGAACAAGGCGCTCAGTTTGCGGCATCGATTGAAGAACTCGTAACGAGTCTGCCCTCCCCTCGAATCATATGGATGATGGTACCTGCAGGCGAAATCGTCGATCACGTCATCGAGACACTCATCCCGATGCTGTCGCAAGGCGATATCGTCATCGATGGCGGCAATTCGCACTACAAACAATCCATTCGCCGCTCGGAGAAGCTGCAAGCTCACGGCATCCGCTTCTTTGATGCTGGTACATCCGGAGGAATGGATGGCGCGGCACATGGCGGCTGCTTCATGATTGGCGGAGATAAAGAAGCGTTCGCAATCATCGAGCCTATTTTCCAAGACATTGCGGTAGACAAAGGCTATCTGTACGCGGGCAAGTGCGGCAGCGGCCATTATCTCAAGATGATTCACAACGGCATTGAATACGGCATGATGCAATCGATCGCTGAAGGATTCGAGCTGTTGTCGAAGAGCGATTTTGAATACAACTATGAAGAAGTAGCCCGTGTATGGTCCAACGGTTCCGTTATTCGCGGTTGGCTGATGGAGCTTACAGAGAACGCTTTCTCGAAAGACCCTCAGTTGGACGGCATTCGCGGCGTGATGAAGAGCTCCGGCGAAGGCAAATGGACGGTCGAAACCGCACTGGATCTGGAAGTCAGCACTCCGGTCATTGCGCTATCGTTGCTGATGAGATACCGCTCCCTAGAGACCGATACGTTCCATGGCAAAGTCGTTGCAGCATTGCGCAATGAATTTGGCGGTCATGCTGTCGTTCGCAATAATTAGCAAACAACCGCTCTCCTCATAGTACCGATTGGCGAATTTATGTTAGAATCGATCATACATGTCGGTTTCATTATTCGAATTTGATCGTTATAGGAGAGTTGAGTCCATATGCATTATCCTTCCGCTTGGCTGCAAGGTGCTTCCTTGGGTGAGTCTATTGCTTCTGAATTAAGGCTGCAGATTATCAACGGGACCATTAAACAAGGTGAAAAGTTATCAGAGAACCGGATCGCAGCCGATTTCTCGACTAGCCGTTCTCCGGTTAGGGAAGCATTGAAAGCATTGTCCAATGAAGGGCTTATTCGTCTCGAACGGATGGGAGCTGTCGTTCTCGGGCTTAGCACTCAAGATCTTCAGGAGCTGTATGATGTCCGCTATTTGATCGAGAGCTTCGCCCAGCAACGGCTGGCTAGCGGAAACCACGAGTCTCTGCTCGCTAATTTGAAGCAGCTCATTGATAAAATGGAGTTAGCTGTGAAGTACAACGATTACGTTGAGTTTTCGCAGCTGGATTTTCGTTTTCATGAATCGATCATAGCGGAAGCCCAGCATACAAGAATTTTGCATCTGTGGAAGAGCATCCGACACATCGTGCTGACCGTCATGCTCATTACAACCGATGTCGTGTTCTCCGAAGGGGAGAAAGAACAACTTCGAGTGATCGAGAAGCACCGGGTCATTATCAAAGCACTGGAAACGAAAGATGTGAATGTGATTCAAAACGTTACACAAGAATACTTCGCGGATTCCAATATTACGCTTCATAGCAGTCTTTCATAATCAATCGGGGTACTGCTCTATAGAATGAAAGCGCTTGAACAAGCGTTTTATCTTTGTTGTCGACAAGTATACAGATAGTGAACTGCTTTCATTTGTTGAAAGCGTTCTATACTGGGAATGCTACAAAAGATAGGCATTCGAATTCACCAGGAGGTCACATCATGAGCACGATCTTTGGTTTCAGCCACAATGTTACGTTATTGATATGGGCGTTAGTGTCCATTGTTTTTCTTGTCCTGCTTATTGCGAAGTACAAATGGAATCCATTCGTCACCTTGTTGATCTCTTCTCTACTATTAGGGTTTCTTGCCGGCATGAAGCCTGATGATGTCATCAAATCAGTGACAGGCGGACTCGGCGGAACATTAGGCACGATAGCCATCGTAATCGGACTTGGTACAATGCTGGGCAAAATGATGGCCGAATCAGGCGGAGCCGAGCGGATCGCGACAACATTGGTCGACCGGTTCGGCGAGAAACGAGTTCATTGGGCGATGATGACCGTTGGCTTCATTGTCGGGATTCCCGTATTTTTCGAAGTCGGGGTTATCCTCCTCATTCCGATCGTGTTCATCGTCGCACGCAAAACAAAAATGTCTCTGCTGCAAATCGGTATTCCCGTTCTGGCGGGTCTGTCTACGGTACACGGACTTGTTCCTCCCCATCCGGCACCGATGATTGCAATCGACGCGTATCAAGCGGATCTTGGCACAACGATTCTGTATTCCATCATTGTCGGTCTGCCGACTGCTATCATTGCGGGACCGCTATTCGGTAAATTTATCGGCCGTCGAATTCAGGTGGAGCCGCCGGCTAACTTAGCGGAGCAATTCGCAACGAGGGAAAACAACAACCTTCCGGGCTTCGGCATAACACTGTTTACGATTCTGCTGCCTGTCCTGTTAATGCTGATTGGCTCCATCGCCAATATCGTCGATCCGGAAGCAACGAGCAGCTTCACCGTATTCTGCGAGTTTATTGGACATGAGATCATTGCGCTGTTGATCGCCGTTGTGTTCGCCTTCTTTTCTCTTGGTTTTGCAAGAGGATTCTCCAAGGAAGATGTGTCGCGGTTCACAAGCGAATGCTTGGCCCCTACAGCTACAATCATCTTGATCATCGGTGCAGGCGGAGCGTTCAAGCAAGTGCTGATTAACAGCGGCGTTGGCGGTGCGATTGCCGAAATTGCCACTCAGGCGAACATCAACATTATCCTCTTCGCCTGGTTCGTCGCTGCGCTAATTCGGGTCGCAACAGGCTCAGCAACGGTTGCGATGACGACGGCGGCTGGCATTATTGCGCCAGTGCTAGTGCAAAACCCGGATACGAATGTCGAGTTAGTCGTTCTTGCGACCGGTGCAGGTTCTCTTGTTCTGTCCCATGTCAACGACGCTGGGTTCTGGATGGTGAAGGAGTTCTTCAACATGTCTGTGCCGCAAACGTTAAAATCATGGACGGTCATGGAGACGCTGTTATCCGTTGTAGGTTTGATCTTGATCATGCTCCTTAGCACGGTGGTATAATGTAATTTAATCCCGAAAGAAGGTGTTTCCATTGAGTCAGCCTCACTATATGATTGGCGTTGATATCGGTACAACGAGTACGAAAGCGGTTATGTTCGAAGACAACGGGAAAGTTGTAACGAAGGCGGACGAAGGATATCCCCTATTCACACCTTCTTCGTCCGTCGCGGAGCAAGATCCTGACCAAATATTCCACGCCGTTGTTCATACGCTGAAGCAGGTGATGGAGCAGAGCGGCGCAAATCCGGATCAAGTGCTATTCATCTCCTTCAGCTCGGCCATGCACAGCGTGATTGTTGTTGATGCTGACGGCAAACCGCTTACACGCTGCATCACGTGGGGAGATAACCGAAGCGCGGCTTGGGCAGAACGGTTAAAGAATGAAATGAACGGGCATGAAATTTACCGGAGGACGGGAACGCCCATCCATCCCATGTCCCCCCTGCCCAAGCTCATGTGGCTTCGCCATGATCAACCGGAATTATTCCATAAAGCATACAAGTTTATATCGATCAAAGAATACGTATTCGCTAAGCTATTCGGCGAGTATGTCATCGATCATTCCATCGCTTCCGCGACAGGCATGATGAATCTGGAGAAGCTGGATTGGGACGAAGAAGCATTAAGTCTCGCCGGGGTATCGAGAGACCGATTGTCCAAGCTTGTTCCTACGACTTATACGTTAACCGGAATGTCTGCTGCATTCGCAGAAGAAATCGGATTAAACACCACGACGCCATTTGTTATAGGAGCCAGCGACGGGGTACTGTCCAATCTTGGCGTTAACGCCATACAACCAGGCGTTGTCGCAGCGACAATTGGGACAAGCGGTGCCATTCGCACCGTCGTTGACAAACCGGTAACCGATCCGAAAGGCAGAACGTTCTGTTATGCATTGACCGAGAAGCACTGGGTTATCGGCGGGGCTGTCAACAATGGCGGCATGCTGCTGCGTTGGGCAAGAGATGAATTCGCTGCATCTGAAGTCGAGACGGCTAAGCGATTAGGCATCGACCCGTATGATCTCATCATGCAAATCGTCCAGAACGTCAATCCGGGTTCGGACGGCTTGCTCTTCCACCCTTATCTGACCGGAGAGCGTGCGCCATTATGGAACTCGAACGCCCGCGGATCATTCTTCGGACTCAATATGCACCATCGCAAGGAGCATATGATTCGTGCAGTTCTCGAAGGGGTTATTTTTAATCTGTACACGGTATTGCTCGCCATGGAGGAGCAGATTGGACGTCCGACCAAGATCCACGCAACGGGAGGCTTCGCCCGCGCGCCGCTATGGCGTCAGATGATGTCCGATGTTTTCGGTCAGGAAGTCGTCATTCCGGAAAGCTTCGAGAGCTCGTGTCTAGGCGCGGTTGTCCTCGGCCTTCTCGCCATCGGCAAAGCCGATAGTCTCGATATCGTTGCAGACATGGTCGGCTCCACCCATCAGCATCAACCGATCAGGGAGCATGCCGATGTCTATCATCAGCTGCTGCCGATCTATATTCAACTGGCTCGCAAGCTCGAAACGGAGTACGAAGCGATTGCGAAGTTTCAGCAGCAGATTGTGAGGTAACAATGAATGAGAAAAGCAGTCCATCCTGGCGGGATGGACTGCTTTTTTATTTTTAGAAAGTCGTACTTTGGGATAATTACTTTTAGATTCACTTCATCTGATCGTACTGGTACTTAATAATAAGCTTCTACTTTCAACATCGAGCATCCTAACAAATATTCAAGGTTTGCTATGGTTTCTTTAGTAATATCTCTTTTAGGGTTCATTATTTCGATTGAGAACCGAGCAAAACCTGCGTTACCTTTATAAATCAGTTCACTTAATAACGAAGGTGAATTACAGCAATATGTAATTATATCCAACTTCTGAAATGACGTTTCAGAAGCCTTGTCCATTGCGGCCCCCCACCAACCCAAATCAAGGATATTTGAACAGATTGGGCAACTTACACTTTCAAAATTTCTTCCTTGGTCGATAAATCGCACTTCATCCGTCATTATGTAATTTGCTTTCTCAAAAGCTAAGCTTAGAGCAAACCACTCTTTTACTTTCTCTAAATTCATGTCAGTTGGCACATATTCAGGTTCATTGGGTATTAACTTGATGATCCAATCGGACATAGTGAATCCCTCCGTCTCGACCATTCTTTAGCCTATATAAGTGAAACGTCAACTTTCATCAGAAGAACGCATACAGACCATCTTCGAAATACTCGTACTCTTCATCGGTAATAATCTTGTCACCGTAACCATCGTAGAAAGCTCGATAGTCTTCCGCCGATTGAAATATATTGGGCTTCGGTCTAACCGCTAACGAGATATCATAACGAGGGTCCCCATAGGCACCCCCGCTCCAATCAATAAAACCTGATATTGCGCCTTCGTGCACTAAAACATTATCAATGGTGCAATCGCCATGTATCAGTGTTTGTTGCATCTCATTCGGCTTCTTATTTCTTAATTTGTTAAGCAATTCCGGAGTTCCATCCACCTTATAATGCTTCACATTATGCTCCGCTTGATTAAGCATATGGTCGAGCCATAATTCTCCGCTCATCAATTCGGCTGGACAAGGCGTAGAATGGAGTTCTCTTAGACTTCTTCCATAATTGAGAAAAACGTTGTACCTAATTGCTGGATCGTTCTCATCGGTCAGTATTTTACGTATAGATTCCCCTTGCAAATATTCCATGAGCAGCCAAGCCTGGATTCCTCCATCTTCCTCTTCATGCTCACTATAATGATAGACTTGTGGGACTCGCAGGCTGGTTCGAGACACATAGGTCAGAATGGAACGTTCTTTTCTCAACCATTCACTATATTGGCGGCCCTTCGTCCGCTTGAGTACATAAAGACCTGTGTCGCATGCAATGATCCCGACATCAGAGGTATGCCCTTGCCGCGGGAACGTAGTCTTACGTATTGCACCTAACTCATTCATGATTTCGAACGGGATCTCGTGTTGATAAAACGGCTCCAAATTATAGCCCCCTGCTTGTTACAGATGAATTGATTATAGCCAAACTTTACCTATCGTTCAAAGCACTTGAACCAGTATTGTTAAGGATAGACAAACACATCTCGGGAGGAACTAGCCTTGGTACTAAGTAATAATGTGAATGACATCATAACGTACCTGCAAGAAGCAGGAGTGATCGAACCCCATACTAAAATTATGAATAAAATGAACGGGACAACGGACGGACTCGTCTATACGCTGACCGTCAACGAAGAACCGAAATATGTATTGAAGCTCGATAACCCAGTAAATATAGGCTTGGCGGAGCAATTCCACCTTACCTACCGAAATAGCACGTTATTGCCGAGGCTCCACTACACCGATCCCGCTAGGTCATTCAATCTGTATGCTTATAGTAAGGGTACAACCCATTATAATCGCGGTTCCAAAATTCATTGGCTGACCCTTTTAGTTAAGCAGTTATTGAATCATTACGATAGATACGATCAAACGAATACATGGGGACGAATCATATTGCCGCGTCAATCTTGGCGTGAGTTTAATGAGATCAGTGTGGAAAGCGCTCGATCTAAGATAGGAAATGTATTGCCATCTGAGGATTATTATAAAGTAAAAGCTCTTATTGCACGTATTTCTGAAGTCAGCGACAACAACAAATTCCTATTGCACGGGGATACAGGCGTCCATAATTTCATGTTTCATGAATCTGTACTCCATGCAGTCATCGATCCCTCCCTAATGGTCGGGCCGGTTATTTATGATTTCACTTATGCTTTCTGCTCCTCTCCCGATGATTTGAATCTCGAAACGTTATTGGCCGCTTTCGGTTTACTCCAACAGGTGACAATGGACCAATCGAGACTTATCGAGGAAGTTATCGTTCAGCTTTATTGCCGTATTGGAATCTGCGTTCAAGTCCATCCGCATGATTTGGAAGGCTATTTGAAGGGGTGGGAGTATTGGAAAGCTCTCTTGACCTAGTCCTATAGCGTGATTACGTTTATCATAGATATCATAGACAAAACGAACTTTCGTCAGGAGGTAAGATCGCTTGAAACGTACGGAAGTTGCCTTTGATGTTGAGACTGTCCCCTCATCCATTAGGCCATATATCAAAGGGGCAGCCGTTTACGATAGCAGTTGTTCTGAAGATGCGAAGACCCTTTATATTTCGGGATCAGAACGAGCATTCTTGAAAATAAGCAGCAAAGGTTCCCTTGAACGCGAATACCGTATGACTAACTTTCTGCATCGACATCTTGTCGCACCGAGGGCTATAGCATACGAATCCGATTCAGACTATGATTATTTGCTAACCGAATCGGTAACGGGTGAAGATGGAACGGCTGAAGAGCACATTGCGAATCCGAATAAATTGGCAAGCGTGTTCGGTGAAAATTTAAGAAGACTCCACTCCCTTCCTGTCGAAGGCTGTCCATACAGCAAAAGAACAGTTGAATTGGTGGATGAGGCCCGCACTAATGGGTTTGATCTTCAAATGTTGAATGAATTCAACTATTCTGCCAACGACAATGTGGTTATCCATGGCGACTACTGCTTGCCTAATATCATCATGGACGATTTCTCGTTCAAAGGGTTTATTGATTTAGGATCCGGCGGGATCGGCGACCGGCACTACGATCTTTATTGGGGAATATGGACTCTCCAATATAACTTGAAGACGGACCGCTATCGTCAAGTATTCTTAGATGCTTATGGCCGAAGTGATATTGACGAAGAAGGACTGAATTATTTTACAATCCTTAATCAATTAACGGATTAGTGGGATAAGGTCAATCCGACGAGGCTAGAAATGAAATCGACTCACATCCGTTAAATTTCGCAAACTTATTGAAACAATCGTCCAAGGCTGTCCGCACGCTCTTCGTTTGCTTCACACCGTTCTCATACCAAATATTTTTAACGACAAGCGTTCTGTCTTTTCGCTCTGCGATGACCTCAACACGTCCGATGAAGTCTTCTCCGTATAACAGAGGCAGTACATAATGCCCGAACTTCCGCTTGATAACGGGCGTATAAATCTCCCACGTGTAATCGAAACCAAATATCGCATGGATAAGCTTCCTGTCCCACATCATATTGTCCAGCGGGGCGATTAACTCGCAGCGAGACTCCAGATTAGGGTTGTTCAGGACGGTTTCAATAAGCGGCAAGTCCTCTGTGCGGCAATACAAGGTATCCTTTATTTGTTCAACGGCAACCGCTAAAATTTTATTCTCGTTCAACAACTGGCGGAATACTTCGTTACGCTCGTCCGTTTTCAATCCCCATATGTTCAGCCATGCATCGGATGCGCGATTCCACAGCAAGCCAATTGCGCCAACCCGGCGTAATACCCGCCATTTTTGATGATCAAGCTCGCTAGGCAGCGGCTCTGGCGCATTCAACATGCGGTCAGGTATATACTTATCGGCGATGTCGTAGTATTTGCGCGTTCCTTTCTTGTGATGAATAATCAATTCGCCTGTCGAGTACATCTGTTCCAGTACCGAACGAGAAGTATTATTGCCGCCGCTCCAGTGAATGGCCGATCGCCAAGTGAAATCCTTTTCCAATTTATAATCATTCGAACACAGCGCACCCTGATTCTGGATATGAGACCGAACTTCCTCTGTCAGAGCTTGCATTTCAGGGTAGTGTTCGGCATGTTCCCGGGCGGCCTGTCTGTATCTCTCAAAATACGGCCAGTCCTCAACAAGGATAATGGCCAGGTTCTTATCAGGATAGTCGACTAGACGTCGATCTTGATACAGCAGTTCGTCGAGCATTTCCTTTGTAAAACCTTTAATTCTCGACTGCAGCACCAGCTCAGCATTTTTACCGCACACATCGATTGGATCGAATTGGATGCAGCCAGCCTGCCGAACAAAATCCAATATGCCCTGCTTCCCTTCAAACTTATAATGACCTAGTAGACCGTGCTTCAACAACATAAATTGCCGTGCTTGGCGGTTCGTTAATTTGATCATTCGCGCACCTGCCCTATTGTTTATAGGCTATCGCATCGATTTGGACCTGCAATCCATTCATTCCGCCAGCATGGGCAAACTCCGTAGAGATGGTTTTCCTTGCCGGATACCCCTGAATAAATCGTCTTGCAAACACCTTTTCCATGAACGAAATGTTCCAAACATCTTTGAGCAAAACATCGATTTTGACAACAGCCTCCAACGTCAGTCCGATGGTATGTAACCGCCGCTCCATATCGTCAATGGCTCCATCTACTTGTTCTTCAAAAGCAGCGCCGATATTGCCCGCACAAAAACTTAAAAAAACGAATTCTCCCGCTTCCACAATACCCGAATAAACATATTCCTCGTTAATGTCGCTTCTTATGATTCCGCTCATTATTCATGCACCCCCGTTATTTGTACCATCATTATATCGGGGTAACTACGACAACTGTCTGTCATAGTTTATCGTATAGAGAGACCATGGATTTGGCAGATTCGAGCACACGAATACGCAACTTTTCCGGCGTCAATATCTCCACGCTATCGCCAAGAGCTAACATCGTACCATACCAGAAATGTTCATTCTCCACAACGTTCAGCGTCATTAGAACGTCACCGTTATCCAACTCCTCCGTAATCGTGCCGCGCAAGTATTCGATAGCCCGTGCCTTTGCCTCCGCTTTGCAGCGGATCGTCACGTTCATATAGATGCGAGTATCCGTTTCGTCGGCGGCGCGGAGTATCGCTTCGGCGCTTTCATGCTCTCTCGTAAAAGTGATATCTGTCGGCAGAAGATCGTTCATACGAACAAGTTTATATGTGCGATAGTCATTCTTGACCGTGGAATATGCTAGCAGATACCACGCGTACCACCGATAAAGCACGGCTATAGGCTCGACCGTATGCGTTAGCGTCATCGCATTTGCGTTCGTATAAGTAAACTGGACCGCACGCTTGGAATGCACCGCGGATTGGAGCAACTGCAGCATCTTCTCGTCACCCTCACGCACGACCGAGAAGTCAAGGATCATGGTACTGTCTCCCGCTTTGGATACGGAGGCTAGCTTGTCGAGCGTTGCATTTACCTTCGGATCATTCGTAGCTGTAGCAAGTCCTTGAAGCGCGGTCAGGATATGCGAATAATCCTCTTGAGTTGCCGCATGCTGCCGCATCCCAAAGGTATCCATGATTTCGTATCCCCCGGCTGCACCTGTCAAAGCAACGACTGGTATTCCTGCACGGCACAGAGAATCAATGTCACGTTGGATCGTTCGGGATGATACTTCGAAGCGCCTTGCAAGTTCGCTGGCGGAAGCCTTGCCATGATTCAGAAGATAGACGGTGATGGCATATAGACGATCTATTTTCATAGGTTATAATTCCTTGGACGGAGAATGTAAGCTAGTGCTATTTTTCAAGTACGCAATGGACAGGATAAATTATACCTCTCAAACTAGTATAACGAGCTCTGTAATAATGTGGAATATATGATTTCAAAAACGAGCTTCATCAACTGCGGTTAAATCACACTTTGCCGTGATCTCACCATATCTCAGCCCTTCTGTACGGAAAACTTCCACCTACAATCTGGCAGGATTGTTCAATATTCTCTCGAATATATTCTAACTTGGAGTAATTATGATCTTCGTGAATATCAAGTAATATGAAATCGTTGCAAGTATTTAACAATATTTTCGGGAGTGATTCAATGGTTTTGGAGTTAGAACAAATTTCAACAGAGAGATTGCCTGCTCTTAAAAATCTATTTGAACTTGTGGCATACGACTTATCTGAATTTGGCGGAACGGATGTTAATGAGAATGGACTTTATGTCACCAACCTTAACCTCAAGGATTGGCATGAGGATCCGAATTATCGTCTTTATTTCATAACGGTAAGTGGAAACCTAGCAGGATTTGTAATCATTAAATACTTAGTTGAAAAAGATACTTATTATTTGAATCATTTTTTTGTACTCCGAAAATATAGAAAACAGAATATTGGTAAGCAGGCTGCTATAAAGGCATTCGATCTGTTTGCAGGGAATTGGCGTGTAAGTGAATTTGACTGGAATATGCCCGCACAGCTATTTTGGAGAAAGGTTATCTCCTCTTACACCGACGAGAATTTTACGGAGAGAAGAAGAGCGGATGATAAAGGGCCCATGCAAGAATTTACAACCTGTACTTATGACGAAAATAGTAGCTCAAAAAAGCCTGTGGTGTATTAGACCACAGGCTTCAGTTTTTTTATGCGGCGCCTATCTATATCGGGCGCTTGAGTACAGTTATTAAATTTTCGTTGTTCTTCCTATATGCGGCCTGATCATAGTTCCGAATCGGGGGAAAAGGATAACCCCGTCAGCTTTACTTTGATTCAGTAGACGTTTGTCGGAAAGGATTAAGAAACGACTTGGGGATGTCCGTTTCGAAACGCAAGAGCTCGCCTTTTGTTGGATGTTTAAAAGCTAACACTCTCGCGTGAAGTCCCAGTCGATTAATGGCCTTTGACCTCGAACCATATTTTTTATCGCCGACAATGGGATGCCCGATATCTTGCATATGGACGCGAATTTGATTTTTACGCCCCGTTTCGAGACGGACCTCCAATAAGGTAAAGCTGCTATTGGATTGAATGGTTTTGTAATGTGTCACAGCGTGCTGACCGTCATTAGGGTAATGACTGGAATACATTTTAAGCGTGCTGCTTTCTTTCAACCAAGACGAAATCGTACCTTCCGTTTTTTTGACCTTTCCTTCAACCAAGGCAACGTATGTACGTTCCTCTACCGTGTCTTGCCAGGAATTCTGAAGCAATTGCTGTACCCTCTCGCTCTTGGCGAACATCATGACACCGGAAGTATCCCGATCCAGACGATGAACGACAAAAATGCGGTTCCCGGGATCCTGAATACGAACATGAGCCATTAGCTGCCGGTAGGCTGTCGTTTCGTTTTCTTGGCCGGAAGAGATCGACAGTAACCCCGCATTCTTCTGAATGACGATGATATCCTCATCCTCATGCAGGATGGTTAGCCCGATGAGCTGTGGTTCTTCAACCACTTTATCCTTACGAATGGTCACCGTCTGTCCAGGCTCAAGCGGACAATTGTATGCCGTCACGACCCGGTCGTTGACCAATACTTGTCCGCGTGCCAGTATGGCTTTAACGGTGTTACGTCCGAGGTTGGACTGCTTATTCAATAAAAAAGGCAGCAGCTCCGTCGGTTCTTTAACGGTATATTGGCTGATATTGGGACGGTTAGTTCTAGAGTCGTTCGGCGTCTTCGCGCCGGGACGTCCTTTCTTCGCAGGAGCCGACTTCGCCATACGGTCGCCTCTATGGGTTGACCATTCGGCTTGAGCGGCTGCAATCTGAGCATGTCCGTTCCGTCTGTTCGCTTTCAGATTGTCTCGCCGGTCCGATGCACCGCCCGAGCGTCTTTGTCCATCTGCTCTATTAGAACCACTAACGTCTCGTTGATTGCTGCGATTATCCTTCGAATACCCGGAACGCTGCTCGCCATGCCGGTTCGCTGGTCCGTTCTGCTTTTTCCTGCTCTTATCGGGTTGTTCCTTATTACCACTCATCATGCTGATACGCTCCGTTTCTGCTTGTCCGCTATCGATTCCTTCCTTCACTATACCATAGCAACTCTCATTTCCCAACGGCAGAACGACAAGCGAGTCTGTCAAAACAACGAACAAGCCGACCCGCACCGGGATCGGCTTACTGCTGTTATCAATATCTAGTTAACCGACAGGAACCGAAACAAGCTCTCCTCGTTCCTCCAGATAAGCTTTCAAGCAAGCACCAGTATAAGACGCTGATTCCTCCATCACTTGCTCCGGTGTTCCGGCTGCGACGACCATTCCGCCCCCTCGGCCCGCCTCAGGACCGAGATCGATAACGTAATCCGCCGTCTTAATGACATCGAGATTATGCTCAATCACGAGGACCGTATGACCCGCCTCGACGAGACGATTCAAGCAGTCGAGAAGTTTTTGAATATCTGCCAAATGAAGTCCCGTTGTAGGCTCATCCAGTATGTAAAGATTGTGTGCGCCTCGTTTGATTTTGCCGAGCTCTGCCGCGAGCTTGATCCGCTGCGCTTCCCCGCCCGACATTATCGTTGCCGATTGGCCTAATTGAAGATAGCCAAGGCCCAGTTGGTTCAAAATATTAAGCTTATGCACAACAAGCTTCTCATCGTGGAAGAAAACTTCTGCATCCTCAATCGACATGTTTAACACATCGTTAATGGTGCGGTCCCGATATTTAACCTCCAGCAGCTCTGCTGTATAACGGGCGCCTTTGCACGAGGGACAAACGGTCTCGACATCCGGCATGAACTGCAGCTGAGTGGTAATCGTGCCATACCCTTTGCATTCCTCGCAGCGGCCGCCCTTCGTATTGAAGCTGAAGTACGAGTCTGTGAAACCGCGCTCGACCGCTTCCGGCAATGAAGCGAACAACGACCGGATCCGATCGAACAGACCGACATACGTCGCCGGATTCGACGTCGGCATTCTGCCGATAGGCGACTGATCGATGCTGATGACATTCGAGATAAGATCATAACCTTCCAGTGCATCATGCTCTCCGGGAATGATCCGTTCATCCTGAAATAAACTGGACAGCTTCTTATATAGAACCTGGTTTATCAAGCTGCTCTTGCCCGATCCCGAAACGCCTGTTGCACAGATGAATACGCCGAGCGGTATATCGACCGTGATGTTCTTTAGCGTGTTCTCGCGTGCGCCTATGATTCGCAGCTTGCGACCATCCGGTCGTCTTCGGATAGCCGGCATCGGAATCGTACGCCGTCCGCTCAAGTATTGACCCGTCAGCGAGTTCGGATGGCGCTTCAAGTCATCAATCGTGCCCTCTGCGACGATATTCCCGCCGTGTACGCCGGGACCTGGTCCGATCTCGATCACATGATCAGCTTCGGCTATCGTCTCCACGTCATGCTCGACAACGATAACGGTATTGCCGGTATCACGCAGCCGCTTCAACGTATCAATCACTTTGCGCCCGTCACGCGGATGAAGTCCAATACTAGGCTCATCCAGCACATATAACATTCCCATAAGCCCCGATCCGATCTGTGTGGACAATCGGATTCGCTGCGCTTCGCCCCCCGAGATCGAATCCGAACGGCGGTTCAAACTTAAATATCCGATGCCGATTCCGAGCAGCAGATCGATTCGGCTTGTCAGTTCATGCAATATCGGCACGCCGACCGCTTGCTTCCGCTCCGGGATCGATGTTCCTCTCAATACCGGCAGCAGTTCGTCGAGAGGCATCGTGCATGCATCATGAATCGTTAAGCCGCCTACCGTCACGAGCAGCCGTTCGGCTTTCAGCCGAGTTCCTTCGCATTCCGGACACGTATGCTCGACCATCACTTTCTTGAACATACTTTCTTCGTAGCCTTTGACGTCTTTCTTACGGCGGGAATTGCGGTACCATCGATCGATCTCGCCGACGATGCCGTCGAACGTGAACATTTTGCCGACATGCCTCTGAATCCACTCCGACTGATCGTTCGTCTCCGAACCGATGAACGGGAAGCGCTCCCCTTTTGTTCCATAGAACAACAGCTCCACGCTGCGGCGCGGAAGCTCTTTGAACGGCAGATCAAGATTGATCCCATAATGCTGTGACAGTCCGTATATCATCATGTTCCGCCACGATTTCGGATTGGACAGCTTATAGATCCGCTCGCTTAGCGCACCTTTGCGGATGCTGCGCTCCGGATGATCGATCATGAGCTCCGGTTTCGCTTTCTTATAGGTACCCAGTCCGACACAAGTACGGCAAGCGCTGTCCATATCGTTGAACGAGAAATAATACGGAAGCAGTTCCCCAACGACTAACTGGTGGGATACGCAGCCGAACCCGGCATAAAACTTCTCGCCTGCATCCGCAGCAAGCTCCTCCCCCTCGAATGCGATATGAAGGAAGCCTTCGCCTAGCTTCAGTCCTTCCTCTACCGAGCGGACAAGCTGCTTGTATACATCCCGCCGAACCTCGAATCGGTCAATAAGCACTTTAATATCATAGGGAGACTGCTCATCCAGTTCGATGTTATGACTTGCATCGTGAAGTACGCCGTCGATCCGGTAACGCCTGAATCCTTTCTCACGAATCTCATCGAACAGAACCGAATATTCTTCACCGTAGATGCGGGCAACAGGAGCATACAATTCGACAATCGAACCTTCAGGAAGCGTAAAAATATGTTCCGCGATCTGCGCAGACGTCTTCATGGCCAGCTCTCCGCGGCAATGCGGACAATGAGCCGTTCCGATCGTCGCGAACAACAACCGGACATAGTCATAAATATCCGACATCGTTCCGACCGTCGAGCGCGGATTCGGCGTTCCCGTCTTCTGTTCAATGGATACGACAGGTGACAATCCGGTCACATAATCGATGTCAGGCTTCTTCAGCTGCGGGATATAACGCTTGGCATAGTTCGAAGACAGGGACTCCAAGAACCTCCTCTGTCCTTCTCCGTAGATGACGTCGAACGCAAGCGTCGATTTGCCGGAGCCGCTAACGCCTGTGATGACCGTAAGCTGATCGCGCGGAATATCGACCGAGATGTTATTCAGATTGTTCTGCCTTGCACCTTTGATCGAAATCGTCTTCCTCATCCTCGCAGCATCTCCTCATCCAACATGAAATAAGCAACCTCGTCCAGTTCCACTCTGCTCTTCGGCGTCAGCTTGACGGGCGACGACGCTTTATCGATAATCCCCTTCTCCGCCAGCCATTCCGTTGCATGAACGATCAGACCGTCCTCCATCCGGTGTTTCTGCTTCATGTGCTGCATGAGATCCGAGAACGGCCGCACGTCCCGCTCCTCTTGCAAATAATTGAAGATCAGCTTGAACAATCGATCTTTGCGCTCGTACAAGTAGCGGTCCGCTTGTTTAACCGCATCCATGAGAATCAGTTCATTCTTCGGCCCTTCACCAGTTCCGTATACATCGCTCCGAAGAAATCCGGGCGAAGACGCAGCGCTTGCTGAATCGCTTCGCGAGTCGGAATCTCCTGATTGAGTACGACTTCAATCTGCGCAAGCTGTTCGATGATCTTCATCATATAGAGGAACGAATACGTTACGTCATGCTTGACCACGATCCATTTCTCCGCCTTCTCGAGCAGGACGATCGCATAAGAAGCAAGCATGAGCAGCTGAATATCCCGGTCGCGGTCGCCGACTTGACGCATCCGCTCGTATATATCCCGGACGGCTTCGTCCTTGCAATAGACGAGCTTGCTTTTGTACAGGATGGAATGCGTGCCGCTCGATTGGATGACCCGTTCGAACGACTTCTTGAATTCGGTACGCGACATCAGGTTCGCACTGAATACGATGCCTTGCTCCACGAGATGAAACGGAGCGTAAGCCCGCTTCTCATCGTCACTGACCAAGAAAACATCGATATCCGATTTCTCCCATACCTCGTCGTACGACAAACTTCCTGCAATGAAGACGGCCAAAATATGGATGTCCTGCTTGACACGCTCCACGAACGCTTCCATAACATCGCGGTACTTCTGCTGAAGCTGCTCATTCACGGCTTCCGTCTCTCCCTCGATTAACGAATGTTTGTTCTCATATCTTACCACCAAAATATGGAACAGAGGAAGTCTCTATTCTATAAATCTTATATTAGGAGAAAAAACAAATCCCGGCGTCCGCACGCCGGGATTCTGAGATCAGCGAACACGAATACGCCGAACACGACGATCATGATAGAAGCAGCGCCATTGATAACACCAGCGGTCGATACATCGTGCCTAGCTCAATCACATCCTCTCCGGCATTCGGTCATGAACCCCGGCTCAGCGCCATATTTTAGCCAATAGAAGAGAATTCGTCCTTGGACGATGAAGGAGGTTGTCCGAATATGTACGACCATCAATTTCATCATGAACATGCAAGTTGCGAACAACTGTATACGATCCAGGTAGAAGGCGAAGGGCAAGTGACGGCTTCTCCCGACCGTGCAATCATTACGCTTGGCGTCATTACCGAGGGGATGCAGCTGCGCACCGTTCAGGCCGACAATGCAGCTGTGACGGCACAGGTCATTCAGTCGCTCCGGCAGTTGAACATTCCGCAAGAACAAATTCAGACGGTCGATTACCGAATTGAGAGCGAGTATGATTATATTGACGGAAAGCAGATTTTTCGCGGGTACAAGGTAACTCACAACTTTCAAATCACGACAGACAATATCGGCCAGGCTGGCATTATCGTCGATACCGCGGTGGCTAATGGAGCCAACAACGTTGCCGGCATCCGCTACACGTTGACGAATGCCGATCTGTATGAGAAGCAGGCGTTATCACTGGCTGTCCGCAATGCAGTCGGCAAGGCGGGCGCAATTGCGCAAGCGATGAGCATCACGATCGACCCGACGCCGGTTCGGGTGCAGGAACTGCCGAGCACATCTCTGACCCCTCAGCCTATGTCCGCCGCCCTGAAAGCAAGCGCCGTTACGCCGCTTTCACCCGGTCAATTGACGATTACCGCTTCCCTTCTCGCCTGGTTCAATCGGTGCTGACATCTTGCATATAGAAGGAATAGGCCTCTTGAAGCCCGGCTGCTAGAGATACTATCGGCTCCCAGCCCAGCTCCTTCTTCGCCTTGCTGTTGTCCAGGCAGCTGTGCGCCGTATCTCCCGCTCTCGGCGGCAGATAGAACAGCGGCACTTCGGTACGATGAATCGCCAGCAGTTGCCGGGCAAGCTCGTTGATCGACGTGCCAATTCCCGTACTGACATGAAAGGTATCATGGCTGTTGCCTGAAGCAGCGGCCATTAACGCAGCGACGACATCACGCACATTGACGAAGTCGCGTGTCTGATTGCCGTCACCATGGATCGTAAGCGAACGTCCCTCCCGAAGGCAGCATAAGAGCAGCGGGATGACGTTGCCTTCTCCTTGCGGCATTTGGCGCGGACCGTAGACATTGGAGAAACGAAGAATCGTTGCCTTTAGATGATACAGACGTGCGAACAGTCTGACATAGTGCTCGGACGTCCATTTGGACTGCGCATAGAACGAGACCGGTTCAACGGAATCCGCCTCCGTCAGCTGTTCCCGGTTGTTCGCTCCATATACGGATGCAGTCGATGCAAAGATGAACTTCGATACGTTCGCTCGAACGGCGGCATGGATCATTTGTACGGTTCCTAACACGTTCACCCTCGTATCTTCCGCCGGATCATCCATCGAACGGGCGACGTTCGCTTGCCCTGCAAGATGGAATAATAGATCCGGTTTGTGCTGCAGTACGATGTTCAGCGCTTGATCCGAGACGACATCTGCTGTATGCAACACGGCGCCGCCCGGCACATTGCGGGCTTGCCCCGTACTTAGATTATCAATGACATGAACGTCCATTCCTCTTTGCAGCAGCTCTTGCACGAGATGCGAACCAATGAATCCCGCTCCTCCGGTTACGATCGCCTTCATGCCATTGTCTCCCTCCAGCACATTCGTTCCATTCTCTTCTTGCTAGTATATGGTTGATAGAAAGGAGTTGGCACCGTCATTGTCCGCATCGGTTCGCATTTTCCGCTGCCAGACGAACGATTGCGGCGGTTGTGGCGTATGATGCAGTGATACAGTACATTCGTCCAGAAACAAGGAGGTGCAAGCGTACATGCATTCCCATTGGAACGGTTATCCGCCTCTGCAGACCAATCCGAGTCCGTCCGCGAATACTCAGCCGCTAACCTCACCGGTTGCACAGCAGCATGAGCCCAACCTTCCTCCATATGGCGCGGCTTACACGGATTCCTTTGCGATAATGCACCTTGCAAGCCGCATGGACTATCTCATCCGATTGATGGAAGAGAACAATAAACTGCTTCGTTCACTCGAGCAGCAGCAGAACCGCGTCGTCACGAGCGGAGGAGGCTCGGTCATCGTCCGGATGTAGACTCCGCTAGGCTGATAATTCGTGCACAAATCAAATAGGCTGTCCCTCTGCAAGCCGTGCGGCATGCGGAAGAACAGCCTATTGGTTGTGATTCGCAATTGATTTTACAATCGATAAAATTCGTTCGCGCTGCCCGGCGCCACTTGAAGCTCATCCTTGCGCATGCCATCGCTCTTCTTGTTCAGCGCCGCGTCAATGAGCCATTCTGTAAAACCGGCAACCTTCATCGTACGTTGTTCTTCCAGAGAGAAGAACCCCGCCGCATCCACCTCGACGCCGTCCGGCACCGGTTCCCCGCTTATATACTCCATTTCGAACGCAATATATACATTATGCACACTGCGCGGCTGATCTCTCAGCGCTACAATGCCGACGACGCTGGATTGTACCCCGGTTTCTTCGAGAACTTCGCGGACGACCGTCTCGCCTATCGGCTCCAGTTGTTCGATATAACCGCCTGGAATAGTCCAATTGCCTTTACCCGGCTCTTGAGCTCTGCGTACGAGAAGTATTTGCCCGTTTCTTCGGACAAGCGCTCCGACGCCGATGCTGTAATTGCCCCAATGCACCGCACCGCAGGCTTCGGCTGTACAAGCCCGCCTCTCCACGCCGTCGATGGTCCGTTTCTCCATCGGAGCTCCGCATGTTACGCAATAGTTGACCGACATCGCACTATCACCTTTCTGTTCGCTCATCAAGACGAGCCTATGAAATTTATCTTCCTATCATAGCTTGTCTGCGAAGATGGTTACAAGGATCAATTGATATTCAAGAGACAGCGGGAACCGAATCAAGCCCGGTTGTCTTCGTGTACGAAGGCAATCGGGCTGTGGCTTCTACCCTATTACGAAGGAGTGACGGAAAGCAAATCCATAAAGAAATGGACCGGAACATGCTCCAGCGTCAGACGATCCTCGAAAATCCTTATAATCGCATCCGCCTGCGCTTCCGAATAATGGCCCCTCACATTAGTCTCGAACTTGCGCTGAAGGAGCGGAATGCCTTCTTCTCGTCTCCTTCGGTGTCCGATCGGATACTCGACTTCCACCTTATCAGTAGCCGTTCCGTCTGTGAAACGGACTTGCACAGCGTTCGCAATCGACCTCTTCTTCTCATCCAGATAGTCTGCCGAATAGCGGACATCCTCTGAAGTCTTCATCTTGCTGCGAAGCAGATCGATTCGCGGGTCGCTTGCTGCAACATCCTCGTAATGATCCGCATTCAACTCGCCGTGGATAAGCGCGATAGCGACCATATATTGCAGACAGTGGTCGCGGTCGGCAGGGTTGTGCAAAGGGCCGCGCTTGTCGATAATGCGGAGTGCCGATTCATGCGTCGTCAGTTCGATCGTATCGATATCCGCCAGTCGGTCCTTCACTGCCGGATGCAGTTGAATGGCGCATTCAACTGCCGTCTGGCCATGGAACTCAGCCGGATAAGAGATTTTGAACAACACGTTCTCCATCACATAACTGCCAAGCTCCCGGCTGAGCGACACGGGCCGGCTTTTGAACAATACGTCTTGGAAGCCCCACATCGGCACGGTCAGAGCAGACGGATAGCCCATCTCTCCTTGCAGTGTCATCATAGCGAGCCGTACGGCCCGGCTCGTCGCATCGCCCGCCGCCCACGACTTGCGCGTTCCCGTATTAGGGGCATGACGGTAGGTCCGCAAGGAATGCCCGTCGAGCCAAGCATTCGACAACGCCGCGATAATATCGTCCTTCGTACCGCCGAACAGCCCTGTGACGACAGCCGTGGAAGCGATTTTGACGAGTATGACGTGGTCGAGACCGACGCGGTTGAAGCTGTTGTCAAGCGCCAGCACGCCTTGAATTTCATGGGCTTGAATCATTGCCGTCAGCACGTCGCGCATTAGCAGCGGCTGTTGTCCGGCAGCCGTTCTTGTTCTGCTAACATAATCAGCTGCTGCCAGAATCCCGCCCAGATTGTCGGAAGGATGCCCCCATTCTGCCGCCAGCCACGTGTCGTTATAATCGAGCCATCGAATCGCGCACCCGATGTTGAAGGCTGCGGAGACCGGATCGAGCTCATAAGCTGTACCCGGCACTCGCGCTCCGTTCGGCACGACTGTACCAGGCACTACGGGACCGAGCAGCTTCGTGCAGGCCGGATACTGCAGCGCCAACAAGCCGCAGCCGAGCGTATCCATCAGACAATACCGGGCCGTCTCGAACGCTTCGCTGCTGCCCGCTTGACGCTGGACCGCGTAGTCTGCAAGCCGTATCAGCAACCCGTCCGGCTCTGGGCGGTCCGCATGAATGAACGATGACATACGTGCACCTCCTTGATCATGGATCAACGGTCGTCTGTCATCTGCTCTTGCTCGCCTATATTCGTTCTTTCAATGGAATCCAAGGCTGCCGATCGCGTCCGACGTATTCGGCATTCGGTCGGATGAGCCGATTGCAGCTCCGCTGCTCGACGATGTGGGCCGTCCATCCGCTCAGCCGCGAAATCACGAACAGCGGCGTGAACAGGTCGTTCGGAATGCCGAGCAACCGATATGCGGACGCGCTGTAAAAGTCCAAGTTCGGGAACAGCTTCTTCTTCCGCTGCATGACGAATTCGATCCGTTCCGAAATATCATATAGCTTCCAATCGTCCGCGAGTTCAGACAAGGCGCGCGACTGCTCCTTAATCAGATCGGACCGCGGATCGGACGTCATATAGACGCGGTGGCCGAATCCCATGATCAGGCGCTTCTGGAGAAGCATCTGCTGGACGCCGGCTTCCGCCTCCTCCGCACTCGAGAATGCCCCGATCAGCTCCATTGCCGCTTCGTTCGCGCCGCCGTGCAGGTTGCCGCGAAGCGTTCCGATGCCCGTCGTCACCGCCGAATAGAAATCGGACTGCGTCGACGCCGTTACACGCGCCGCGAACGTAGACGCATTAAACTCATGCTCCGCGTACAGAGTCAGTGATGTGTCAAGCGCATGCGCATGCTGTTTGCTAGGCTTGCGACCGTGCAGCAGCTGCAGAAAATGTTCGGCAACGGTGCCTTCCAGCTCGGTTCCAATCCGAATTTTGTTCGTATGGTATTGCCGCCAATAGAGAATAATCGAAGCGCTGCAAGCAATGAGACGCTCCGCGATCTCGGCTGCACCGTAACCGTAGCCTTCGGGCTCCAGCGAGCCTAACGCCGAAATACCGGTGCGAAGCACATCCATCGGATGCGCCTCGGCGGGAAGCTTCTCCAATATCGCGCATAGATTGGCCGGCAGTCCCCGCTTCTTGTCCAGACGGGATTGGAACTGGAACAATTGGTCCTCATTCGGCAGCTCGCCGTACAGCAGCAAGTACGCAGTCTCTTCGAAGCTTCCGTAACGTGCCAAGTCTTGAATCGCATAGCCCCGGTATGACAGTCCTTTCCCCTTCTTGCCTACGGTCGAGATCGATGTCTGGCCGGCTACGACGTCGGCGAGTCCGCCTTCTTTCTTGAGCGTCATCTAGTCCTCGCTCCTTTCCTGTCCGAACAATCGGTCAAGCTTCTGCTCGTAATCGAGATAGTGCAGTTGATCATACAACTCTGCTCTCGTCTGCATCGTATCGACTACGGCTTGCTGCGTCCCTTGCTCCCTGATCGTCTGGTACACCCGCAGCGCGGCAGCGCTCATTGCGCGGAATGCGGACAATGGATACAACGCAAGTCCGACACCCGCTTCGTGAAGCTGCGCCGCCGTGAACAGCGGAGTTCGGCCGAACTCCGTCAAGTTCGCCAACACCGGCACCTTCACCGCATCGGCGAAGGCACGGTAATCCTCAAGCCGCGTGACCGCCTCGGGAAAAATCATATCGGCTCCTGCTTCGACGAAAGCGCAAGCCCGTTCAATCGCCGCTGCAAGACCTTCGACTGCTATAGCATCAGTACGCGCCATAATTACAAAATGGGGGTCTTCCCTCGCATCGACGGCTGCGCGAATCCGGTCTGTCATTTCGGATGTGCGGACGATGGCTTTGTTAGGGCGGTGTCCGCACCGTTTGGCCGACACTTGATCCTCAATATGAACGCCGGCCGCGCCGGCCTGGGTCAGCTGTCTAATCGTCCGCGCGATTTGGAAGGCGCCCCCGAAGCCGGTATCCGCATCCACGAGCACCGGCAGAGTTGTCGCATCCGTTATACGCCGGACGTCTTCGGCGCAGTCGTTAATCGTCGTAATGCCGAGATCCGGCAGACCAAAAGACGCATTGGCGATGCCTGCGCCCGAAATATACAAAGCCTTAAAGCCCGCGCTTTCCGCCAATATAGCCGCATACGCGTTAATAACGCCGGGCAGCTGCAGCGGCTGCTCCGCCTCGACCGCTTCGCGCAGCTTTTGGCCAGGTGATGACCTCATCGCTACCACCTCCACCGCGCATTCATAAAACATCCGCTGTTATCGAAGAAGTTGATTGCCTATAACAATCCGATGAATTTCGTTCGTCCCTTCGTAGATTTGCGTCACCTTCGCATCGCGGAACAGCCGCTGCGCAGGATACGGCCGTGCGTACCCTTCCCTCCCGAGCAGCCGGACCGCCGCGCCTGAAGTTTCGACAGCCGTATCGGAGGCGAACAGCTTGGCGGCAGAAGCTTCCTTCGTGCATGCTCTTCCGGTCTGGCGCAAATACGCTGCGCGGTAGACGAGCAATCTCGCCGCTTCTACGCGTGCTGTCAGTTCTGAGAGTTCCACCAGTTCCGACGCGCGTCTTCCTCGACCCGCGAGCACCGATTTTTTTGCGCTGCCTGCAGCACGGCCCGGCCGCGTCAGCAGGCCTTCCTCCAACAGCCGCAGCGCCGCTTCCGCAATGCCGAGCGCTTGGGCAGCTATCCCGATTCGGCCGCCGTCAAGCGCCCCCATCGCGATAGCGAAGCCTTCGCCTTCCGCGCCAAGCCGCTGCGCCTCCGGCACAACGACACCGTCGAACGACAGCTCGCAGGTGTTCGAGCCGTGTAGTCCCATCTTTCTTTCTTTGCGCCCGATACTAAGACCCGGCATCCCCTGTTCAATGAGAAATGCGGTAATGCCGCGCGAACC
Source organism: Paenibacillus kobensis NBRC 15729 (assembly GCF_004000825.1). GTDB lineage: Bacteria > Bacillota > Bacilli > Paenibacillales > Paenibacillaceae > Paenibacillus_T > Paenibacillus_T kobensis. The sequence continues at coordinate 93,191 of NZ_BILZ01000006.1, forward strand.
TTTCGATGGATCGGTCACCGCGAACGTCACGTAGAGCTGCGCAGCACCGGCATTCGTAATGAACAGCTTCGAGCCGTTCAGCACATATTGACCGTCCTTATGCACAGCGGTCGTTCGAATCGCCGCCGCATCGGAGCCGGCTTGTGGCTCTGTTAATGCAAATGCGCCCAGCCACTGGCCGGAAGCCAGCTTGCGGACGTAGTGCTCCCTTTGCTCCTCTGTTCCATTCTTTAATACGGGGAGCGTGCCGACGGATGTATGGACGGACAGGATAACGCCGACGGCCGCGCTTATTTGGGACAGTTCCTGGATGGCTGCAATATACGATATAAAATCAGACCCTGCGCCGCCCCACTGCTTCGGAACCGGAATGCCCATCCATCCCAGCTTCGCCATTCGCTTCACGATTTCCGAAGGGAAAGAGCTTTCCCCGTCCGCCTCCATGAGCGGTACGGCTGCGGCCAGCTCCGTCTCCGCAAAATGCTGAACCGACTGCCTGAACGTCTCTTGCTGCGCCGTGAACCGAAGTTCCACCGCCCTCCCCCCTTTTGGGTGAACAATGAACAACGTTACTGACTCTCATACTGGTAAAATCCGCGGCCGCACTTCTTGCCAAGCCACCCGGCTTTCACGTACAGGCGCAGCAGCGGACACGGACGGTATTTGCTGTCGCCGAAGCCGTCGTGCAATGTTTCCATAATAGACAGACAAGTATCCAGCCCGATCAGATCGGCCAGCGCAAGCGGGCCCATCGGATGATTCATCCCCAGCCGCATAATACCGTCTACCGTCTCCGGCGATGCAACTCCTTCGTAAACAGCGTAAACCGCTTCGTTGATCATCGGCATCAGGACACGGTTTGAGACAAAGCCCGGATAGTCGCGTACGGCGAGCGGTGTTTTGCCAAGTGACACCGCTAATGCCTCGACCTGACCGAATGTGTCGTCCGAAGTCGCCAGCCCGCGAATGATTTCCACGAGCGGCATTAGCGGCACCGGATTCATGAAATGCATGCCAATCACATTTTCCGGACGACGGGTTACCGCAGCGATCTCTGTAATCGATAGAGATGACGTATTCGTTGCCAAAATAACGCCTGCCGCACAGCGCGCATCCAACGTTCGGAACAGCGCTTGCTTCACCGTCATCACTTCCGGCGCGGCTTCGATCACGAACTCCGCCTGCTCTGCGGCCTCTTCGAGCGAGGCCGAACAGGTTAAGCGCGACTGCGCCTGTTCAAGCTCGCCGGAAGATATTTTGCCTTTCGCTGCCGACTTCGCCAAACCCGTCCGGATCGCAGCCGCACCGCGCTCCAGAGATGCATCATTAATGTCGACTAGAATGACCGACCGGCCGCTTTGCAGCAGCGTCTGAGCGATACCGCTGCCCATTTGTCCCGCACCTGCCACTAACGTTAGCTGCGCATTCATATGTCCTTCCTCCTCTGAAGGCGCGTTTTCTTTAAATTTGCAAAATGGGAAACGATGTCCGGCTAGCCGTCTACGCGAATCAGGATCGCATCACCTTGCCCCCCGCCGCTGCATATTGCAGCAATGCCGAGTCCGCCGCCTCTTCGCCGCAATTCCTTCACAAGCGTCAGCACGATCCGAGCGCCGCTAGCGCCGATCGGATGGCCAAGCGCGATGGCACCGCCGTTCACGTTGACTTTGTCTCCCTCCCAGTTCAGCAGCTTGCCGCACGTCAACACGACCGCAGCGAACGCTTCGTTCACTTCGAACAAATCGATGTCTTCTACTCGGGTACCCGTCTGCTGCAGCAGCTTGCGGATCGCATACGCTGGCGCTTCCGCCAACTGGTGCGGCTCCAAGCTGACGGAGGCATGACCGGCGATCTTAGCCCACGGTTCATGTCCGCCGTTCTTCGCTGCGGCCTCCGACAGTAGCAACAGTGCGGCAGCTCCGTCATTCACGCCAGGCGCATTGCCTGCCGTAATCGTCCCTGTACCGTCCCAGCCCGCAATTGGCCGCAGCTTCGCCAGCTTCTCGATACTCGTATCGTGCCGCGGACACTCATCCGCCGTTATCACAACCGATTCCGATAACGAATAGGGCACGATTTCATCCGCGAATCGGCCGGTTTGCGCGGCGTTTACCGCAAGCGTATGACTGCGCAGCGCCCACTCATCCTGTTCTTGCCGGCTGATGCCGTACTGCTGAGCCGTCCGGTTGCCATGCGCTGCCATCGGCACACCGTCGAATGCGCATAACAATCCGTCATACAGCATGAGATCGATCAGCTCCGTATTGCCCATTCGGCTGCCCCACCTCGCAGAACGCGCGCCGTAGGGAGCCCCCGACATGCTTTCCATCCCGCCTGCGATTACGATCCCGGCATCCCCGGCGCGAATGGTGCTGTCCGCTACCGCAACCGCGCGCAACCCGGATGCGCACACCTTGTTCAACGTATCGGACGGAATGCTCCATGGAATTCCGGCTTCTACAGCCGCTTGCCTCGAAGGAATTTGTCCTGCGCCAGCCTGAATGCCCATCCCCATCCACACCTGTTCGACTTGCGCGCCAGCGATGCCGCCGGACCGCAGCGCACCTTGGATTGCCGCAGCCCCGAGCTGTACAGCCTTCACTTCTTTGAACACGCCGCCGAGCTTACCGATCGCCGTCCTTGCTCCGCCGACGATGACCGTACCGCCCATTTGCAGAACCTCCTTCCTACCTTTGCGGTTTGGGCTTGTTCTGCTGTGGCGCAATGTGATCCATACCGCCGACGGCAATTGCCGTCTCGATGCATTTCGCATCCCGCAGCAGCCGCTCCAGCTTATACTCGCGCATATAACCGTAGCCGCCCATAATTTGTACCCCTTCTAATGCTGCGCGTACGGCTGAATCCGCCGCATAGTTCCGTGCAAGCGCCGCCTCATGTTCCCCGCTGGCTCCTTCATCAAGCCGCCAAGCCGCCTGATAAGTCAGCCAGCGCGACGCTTCGATCGCAACGGACATATCCGCAAGCTTGAACAAAATGCTTTGCTGCCGCCCAATCGGGGCACCGAACTGTTTGCGTTCTTTCGCATAGGCGGTGGCAGCATCCAGCGCTCCCTGCGCTACGCCAACCGATTGTGCGGCTGCGCTAAGCATCCCGGCAGTCGCAATGGGCTGCACCATTTCGCGGGCGCGCCCATCCCGGCCTAGCGTATGGCTGGCCGGTACTCGGCACTCGGATAACGACAGCTCCCCCGTTGCGAACGAACGAAGTCCAAGCTTATGGATCCTTTTTCCAATCGTAAGACCGTCAGTGTTCCGATTGATCCAAGCCGCTTGCAGTCTGCGCGATTGACGGGAAGCTGCGAAGAGCAGATAGCCGTCCGCCTCACCGGCATTGACGACGAACGGATGTGTTCCTTCCAGACTGAAGCCCTCATCGTTCTCGTCAACCGCATACAGCTGCTGATCAATTGGCAATAGGCCGGGTGGTCGAGCCATCTCCAATAAGCCTGCCCCTGCCAAGCTGGCTCCCGAAGCGAATGGCACGAGCAGCTGCTCTCGGATCGCATCGCTGCCATAGCGGTACAACGGCCATACGGCGAACGAGGTATGTGCCGCAAGTGCAGAAGCTGTCGAGGCACATACGCGAGACAGCTCCTCCAAGACGATGGCATAAGCCAACCATCCGCCGCCGGAGCCCCCGTACCGTTCCGGAACCGGAATGCCGGTGAGCCCAAGCGCCGCCATCTTCGCGAACAAGGGACGATCGAACCGCTCCTCCTCATCTCTTCCCGACGCGCCAGGCGCAACTTCCGCCTCGGCAAACTCCCGAACGACCGACCGCAGCATTTCCAGCTCCTCCGGCAGTTCGAAACGCATGCTTCTCCCTCCCTGATCGAGCTTTACGCCGGACCCGCCCGAACGAACGGAGTACGAACTCGGACAAGGTTCGACGGTATCCGTGGATACCCATGTATATGAGCTAGAAGACGTCCCAAATCACAATTTTCCACGCTCTTGTTAGAGGGACGCTGGCATCTGCTGTATTGGTGCATGTTACATCACTTTCTGTGTCACACCAGCACGGCCACCAAACTCATCGGCGCTCTTGCATCACTTTCTGTGTCACACCAGCACGGTTCCCCCACTCAGCGGCGCTCTTACATCACTTTCTGTGTCAAACCAGGTTGTACAAAAAAATACACCCCCGGAATCTATCATTCCAGAGGTGTATCTGCCGTTTACGTTCATTATACGACGGCAAAGCCGACGCCTTCTTGGTTCGCCTCGAATTGCAGCACTAAATCTTTGTTGTCTAAATACCAGAGCTGGTCATCAAGCATATAAAACTCGATCCCCTCGCTTACGTGGCAAAGTCGCGGAGCGTTCGAGGATTCCTTCGTAATGCCGAGCGACATGCCGGGCTGTACGCTGCCGCATCCGCCTAACCGGACAAAAATATGCATCTGGTCGCCGGGCTCCAGCGCCATCTCTTCGATATACCAGCGCGCAACAGCAGCCTCTACCTTAATTTTCATCGCTCTTCTCTCCCATGCGAAGTAATCATTTCTGTTCCTCCATCGTATCGTGACGAGCCGATTATCGCAATACCGCAATTACTGTAACCTTTCAATCCTGCATACAATTCAGTAAAGACCGCCACGAAAGGAATGTTAACATTGAACATACAACCTCACCGAAATCAGCCGATGCCTGTCCCGTTTCCCCCTTCCCCTGGTAAAATACAACCTCTAACGTTCGTACTCGTACACGGAGCATGGGCCGATGCAAGCTTCTGGGACCGGGTTGCTGCCGAACTGCGACGAATGGGCCACGCCGTGCATTCGCCTGAATATCCCGGGCATGGCGGCGATCCGAACACGAATGTCACCCATTCGATGTTGAGCCGATCCGTTGCCGACTACATCGTCTCGCACGGCTTGCGCGATATCGTGCTTGCCGGTCACAGCTTCGGCGGTACAATCGTGCAGAAAACAGCGGAGCTTGTGCCGGACCGGCTGAAACGGCTTGTGTTCATGAACGCCTTCGTATTGAAAGACGGCGAAAGTGCAAGCGAAGAGTTTCCGCCTCAAGCCCAGTCCTTCTTTGAGCAGCTTCGAGCAAGTTCCAGCAATGATACGATTATGCTCCCGTTCCCGTTCTACCGGGATGCGTTCGCCAATCTGGCCAGCCTGGAACAAGCGCGCTGGATGCACGAACGGATTCAGCCGGAGCCGGCGAAGCCGCTATACGAGAAACTAGATTTAAAAACATTTTACAAATTGACGACGCCCAAGAGCTATCTCTACTTAACCGAGGATAATGTCATGCCGCAAGGCCAACCCAATTATGGCTGGCATCCGCATATGTCGAGCCGACTCGGTTTATTCCGTCTATTGAAATCGCCTGGCGACCATATGACATTCGTCTACACACATCCGCAATGGATTGCCTGGAGGCTATATGAGGCTGGGCGAGATTAGTATAAAAAAGCAGTCGGATGCATTTCCATCCGACGGCTGCAAAACAAAAAAGCCGGAAGAGTCAGCGTTCGCCACTCTTCCAGCTTTATCCGGTTACTAGGTGCGTTAACGATTATGCCATGCTGTACTGCGCTTCGTGAAGCCGGCTGTAAATGCCGCCCGCCTCGACTAGCTCTTTGTGCTCACCTTGCTCGGCAATGCCGTTCTCGTTAATGACGACGATGCGGTCGGCGTTCTTAATCGTAGCCAGACGGTGAGCGATGACGAGCGTCGTCCGCCCCGACGACAGCTCGCTGAGCGCCTGTTGAATCGCGGCTTCCGTTGCCGTATCGAGCGCGGAGGTGGCTTCGTCCAGAATGAGGATCGGCGGATTCTTGAGGAACATCCGCGCGATAGCCAGACGCTGCTTCTGTCCGCCCGACAACTTAACGCCCCGCTCTCCAATGACCGTTTCGAGCCCTTCCGGAAGGCTGCGGATCAGCTCATCCAGCGATGCGCGGCGTGCCGCTTCCCAGATTTGATCTTCGGAAGCCTTCAGATCGCCATAGGCGATATTCTCACGGATCGTGCCAGAGAACAGGAATACATCCTGCTGCACGATGCCGATATGTTTGCGGAGCGAATCCAGCTTCATCTTGCGAATATCGAGGCCGTCAATCGAAATGCTTCCTTCACTGACTTCGTAGAACCGGGGCAGCAGGCTGCAAATGGTTGTCTTGCCCGCGCCGGATGGACCGACGAATGCGATCGTCTCGCCTGCACGGACCGACAGGTTAATGCCGTTCAGAATCTTACGGCCCGGCTCATAGCCGAAGCTGACGTCCGAGAATTGAATATCGCCATGTACCGAAGGCACATCGACAGCATCCTTTACATCGGCGATGTCCGGCTCCGTATCGATGACTTCCAGGTAACGCCGGAAGCCGGCGAGACCTTTGGGATAGCTCTCAATGACGGCATTAATTTTCTCGATAGGACGGAAAAAGACGTTCGATAAGAGCAGGAAGGCAAGAAATTCACCCATGTTGATTCGTTCTTGTAAGAAGAACCATGCACCGCATACCATTACGAAGACGGTAACCAGACGCATCATCATATAGCTGACCGAGATGCTTTTGGCCATCGTTTTGTACGCCAGCAGCTTCGTTTCCCGGAACTGCATGTTGTCTACGGCGAACAACTTCTTCTCATGCTGCTCGTTCGCGAACGATTGAACGACACGAATGCCGCCGACGTTGTCCTCGATTCGGGCATTGAAGTTGCCGACATCTCCGAAGAGCTTCCGGTACGTCTTGGTCATCCGGCCGCCGAATACGATAATAAGCCAAGCCATAACCGGAATGATAATAAATGTAAGCAGCGCGAGCTCCAGGTTAATGTACGCCATCAACGTGAACGAGCCGATCAGCGTCATGACCGCAATAAAAATGTCCTCCGGACCGTGATGCGCGACTTCTCCGATTTCGTTCAAATCGTTCGTCATCCGGCCGATCAAATGACCGGTTTTATTATTATCGAAGAAACGGAACGACAGCTTCTGAATGTGCTCGAACATTTTGCGGCGCATATCCGTTTCAATATTGATGCCCAGCATATGTCCCCAATAGGTTACGACATAGTTCAGAGCGGTATTCAAAGCATAGACCGCCAGCAGCGCTGCGCTGCCGAGCACGATCAATCCCCAGTTCTCATTCGGCAGCAGATCATTGACGAACGAGCTAACGGCGAACGGAAACGCAAGTTCCAGCAGACCTGCTACGACTGCGCAAGTGAAGTCTAGAAAGAATAAGCCCTTATAGGGGCGGTAATACTCGAAAAATCGGCGAAGCAATTCAGTCACTCTCCTTCGGCTGCAGCAGATCCGGACATTCCTTCTCCACTATTGGACTGCTCATACCTGCTGCTCTCATCATGTAGTTCGAATAATTGGATATAATCTTCGATCACTTGTTCGAGCGCCTTAAGCTCGCCCACCAGAATTGGCTTAATCGACTCGAATGCAGGCTGCGTCAGCTGGCGCTGCAGCGTCGCCCTTCTATTGTTCATTTGCTCTAGAAACAGTACGATGCGGCCCCGGCGGTATGTCTGTGCGCCTTTGCCCCCATGTTGCTCGCCTTCGCGATGACGATGATGCCCGCCTCCTCGCCGCCCCCTGCCGCGGTCGTGCCCTTCTTCTCTATTCATTCGAGCACCCTCCTTTACAATCATTTTGGATGGATTCAACGGCGTTGTATACAAATGTATACGCGTTCCATCTAAAAGGCAACCCTTTATTTGTTTAAACGCTTATTTGTACACGCGTTCTGCTTCCTTTAATAAGCATTCCTCATTAGAAGCACAAAAAAGCTTCCCATCGTGAAGACAATGGGAAGCTTACATTACCTTTATTTTTGCAAGTGGAACGGCACTGTCGCGATCACGATATTTTTTTGATTAATAAGGAACGTCCGCAGAAGCAGACCCGATTGGTTATGAAGGAAATATTGCCACCAATGCTTCGTAATAAATTGCGGGATGAGTACGGTTATATGATCTGTCTCCGACGCCTTCCACTCCACCGTTTCGATAAAACGAACGATCGGCCGAATAATGCTTCTATAGCTCGAGCGGAGGACGATCAGACGGACGCCTGGATTCCATTCTTCCCACTTCTGCTCCATCCGTTCCATCGACTCGTCGTCGAATGCGACGTACACGGCGACGACATTATCGGTCAACGACTTCGCATAACCGATCGAATTCATGACAACTCGCGTGATGCCAGCTACCGGCACGACGATCGTGCTGCCCTTCAGTACCGGCCGATCTTCGAGCGGATTGATGCGCAGCTGCTCTGCCGTGTTGTCATAATGCTTCCGAATGCTGTAGAACAGCATAATGACGATCGGCAAGAAGATGAACACCATCCATACATGACTCAGCTTCGTGATGATAAAAATAAGGGTAATCGTCAGGGTCGTCAACATGCCGATTGTATTGATCGTAAACTTCGCAACCCAGCCTTTGGGCTTCAACCGCAGCCAACGGATCATCATGCCGAGCTGCGAGAGTGTGAACGGAATGAACACCCCGACCGCATACATCGGGATCAAGCTTTCTGTATCCCCGTGGAACGCAACGACGAGCAAGGCGGACAATACGCCGAGGAACATAATCCCGTTCGAGAAGCCAAGACGGTCGCCCCGCACCATGAACGCGTGAGGCATAAACTTATCTTTCGCCAGCATGAACGACAACAGCGGGAATGCCGCATATGCCGTATTCGCAGCAAGGAATAGAATCAGTGCGGTAATGCCTTGAATCGCGTAGTACAAAATGCCCCGGCCGAACGTGGCGTCCGCGATCTGCGATATGACCGTTTCTTTCTCGTCCGGCTTAATGCCATACCAGTAGGCCAGCAAGCTGATTCCGATAAACATCGCGCCGAGAATGGCGCCCATAAGCATCAGCGTCTTGGCGGCGTTTCGTTCTGCCGGCTGCTTGAAGTTCGGAATTGCATTGGACACAGCTTCGACGCCTGTCAAAGCGGAACAACCGGAACTGAATGCCTTAAGCAGCAGGAACAAGCTGATGTTCGATAAGGCTGCTCCCATTTCCGGTACTTCGGCATGTGCGCCGCCTGTTGCATATTTGATAACGCCCGAGATAATCAAGACGAATATTGCGCCGACAAACACATAGACCGGAACGGCCAATATCGAAGCGGACTCGGTTACACCGCGTAAATTCATGACGGTCAAAATCAAGATCACGATAATCGAAATCATAACCCGATGATCATGCAGGGAAGGAAAGGCCGACGTAATGGCGTCCGTCCCTGCTGAAGAGCTTACCGCGACGGTAAGAATATAATCGACGAGCAGCGATCCGCCTGCAAGCAAGCCCGTTGACATCCCCAGATTATCTTTCGCAACGATATACGCTCCGCCGCCCGCCGGGTAAGAGAATATTGTCTGCCGGTAAGACAGCACGAGAATAAGCAGCAGACCGAGCACCGCGATCGAAATCGGGATGGAATACCACAATGCAGCGAACCCCGCTGCCATTAATACGATAAGAATTTGTTCTGTTCCGTACGCAACCGACGACAATGCATCAGATGACAATACGGCCAATGCTTTCAGCTTCGTCAGCTTTTCCCCTTCAATCTCGGAGCTTTTCATCGGCCGTCCGATTAGAACCCGTTTCAACCTGCTGTACATTTCGTCGTCATCCTCCTATTAATGAACGCGCAGCACAAAAAAAGCCGCGGGAAAGAAAAACTTTCCCGCGGCTTCTAGGCACAATTGCAGTACAAAGAAGCGCGTCCAGTTCCTCTTCAGAACGCTTACGAGGTTAGCTGTCGGATTCGGGCGCGAAGTCGCCCTATGCTCGCCAAGCGAGCAATTCACCCCTGAACCAATCCTTGATGTAATGCTGGACCGGCTCGTTGGTTCCCCCGTTTCTGTTCGTACAGAATTCAGCGATTCAGGAATCTACGACAAGAATCATACTCCTCGCGCAAAGAAACTGTAAAGCGTCAAACAAGGTTGAAAATGCATCAAATGATCCAAAAGCAGACGCATTAAAACGCATACAAAAGAGGATTGCTTGGCAAATCTACGTTTTACACGCTCTATCTCTCATTCTCACGAACTTCGCACGTCCAGCCTGCGCAAATTAATCGCCGAAGGAGAGGATCATTACAAGACTGATCGTCCATACAATAGTGCCGAACGTAACTCCGCTCCAAAATAGCTCCTTCGTATAAGGCTTATTCTTCACAATATTCCGCACGGCGCGCAGCAAAGAAACGATAAACAAATAACCAAGCACCGGCATTCCATACAAGCCAATAAACCAAAATAGCTCCATTGTCAGCCTCCACTAATTCATTTTTGTCATAAAATATACACAATTCTCCCGATTCAACTCGTTGCTGAGAGGTCCGCTACTTTATCTTCTCGATCAGTTCATTTAATTTGTCGATCACAATCTTATCATTTTTTAACTTTTGCTTGAGAGAGAGATCAAGACTGATCAAACCAGTGACTACTAAAAACATAAAAACAACCATAAGTATGCCCATTTCGGCAAAGCCTCCTTATCGATTTCATCCTCTGTTCCATAAACTTCCAACCTAATAGTACCATATACTGGAATACGATCCACCCTATTTTTTACTGAAACATAAGTCAAATCCCTTTGCATCAATTACAGTTTTCTTTCTGCAGACACGCAAAAAAAGCGACCGAGATGGTCGCTTTTAACTTTTCCGTCATTATTCTTTTGTGATCATTTGCATAGTAATGACATCATTAAGACAACGTACGCAGCGCTTCCGGCGAGAACGGCTGCAGCTCATCCAACCGTCCCGTCCGCACCTTCTCCGCCCAAGCCGGATCGGCGAGCAGCGCCCGTCCGACAGCGACGAGATCGAACTCGCCTTGTTCCAACCGGTCGATCAATCCGTCGATGTTCGATGTTGCTGCCCCTTTGCCTTCCATGAACAACGACATGAAATCGGTATCCAGGCCGACCGAACCAACCGTAATAACCGGCTTGCCCGACAGTTTCTTCACCCAGCCAGCGAAGTTCAGTTCCGAACCTTCGAATTCCGGCTCCCAGAACCGGCGGGTCGAGCAGTGGAATCCGTCAACGCCTGCCTCGACGAGCAGTGCCAGCAGCTGTCCGAGCTCCTCCGGCGTATTGGCCAGCTTCGCCTTGTAATCGGAAGATTTCCACTGCGACAGACGGATAATAATCGGATAATCCGGACCTACGGCAAGACGGCATGCTTCGATGACCTCAACAGCGAACTTCGCCCTCTTCAGCAAATCTCCGCCATATTCATCCGTACGCTGATTCGTCCGTTCCCACAGGAACTGGTCGATTAGGTAGCCGTGCGCGCCATGGAGTTCAATCCCGTCGAAGCCGAGCTTCTTCGCTGCTGCCGCTGCGTTGCCATATTCTGCGACAACTTGCGAAATCTCTTCTTTGGTCATCGGCTCCGTAACTTTATTCCCCATCAGATCAAGCCCGGAAGGACCGATCGGAAGCGCCTCTGGATTCGGCAGATCGCCGATTTGGCGCGTCATGCCTACGTGCCAAATTTGCGGGAAAATATGTCCGCCAGCCGCATGCACTTGCTTGACGACTTCTGCCCAACCTTGGAGCGCCTCTTCACCGTGGAAGTTCGGGATGTTCGGGTCGCCGGATGCAGCTGGATGCTTAATAAGCGTGCCTTCCGTAATAATAAGACCAACGCCATTCTCGGCACGGCGGCGGTAATAAGCGGCTACGTTCTCGCCCGGTACGCCATTCGGCGAGAAGCTTCTCGTCATCGGCGCCATGACAATACGGTTCGGCAGCTCCAGATGTCCAATCTTGAAAGGCGAGAACAGCGCTTGAACGTTCGTTTGTGTATTTGCAGTTTGTGTATTTGCAGTTTGTTTATGTTCAGTCATTCGGTATCCCTCCAACTTATTTTTATCTACTAACTTACAAAAATATATTACCCTGTTTCCTCCGATTTGAAAACATACAAATAAAGAAAAGCCGCGTTCGCACGCGGCCCACCTTGTTCCATTCGTTAATTAAATTGTCCGACGATCTTCAGAACCGCAGCGCGCGTCAGCTTGTTGCCTCCAACTGCCAGCAGCTTGGTCGTCGCGTGTGCGAGCGCAAGCGGAATTTTGCAGAAACGCATCGCCGGGCCTTCCTTCAGCTCCGCAATGTAATCGTCTGCCATTTTCAAATTGCGTTTCGTATACTGCAGCATATCTTTGAAGCTCCAGCCGTCCGGGAAAAAGTCGACGCCGCGCTTCAAATCTTCCTCGCGGTTGCGCATGATGTTGACTGCCTGCAAGCCGCGGCCGAAGGCAACCGCCTTGATCATATCCGACGACGTTCCGTCATACCATTGCCACAGCTCCGACAGCATCTCGCCGACCATGCCCGCAACGCTGTATGTATAACGGTCCAGATCCTCTTCTGTCTTGATGTTCCAGCCCGTCACGACCCACTCCGCCATCTGCTCGGACATCATTGCGGTGTACCGGATGACGATTGGCGCCGCCGTCGGCGGACATAACGCAAGCCAGTCGTCCAACTGCGTCGTTACAGCAGGCAGCCCGCAATCAGTCGGTCTAAGCACCTTCGCTGTCTCTTCAATCGGCTGGTCGCTGCGCAGAGCATCCCGCACACGGTTCAACAGCTCGACTTTACGTTCGTCTGCCAGCTCCTCATGATCTTCAATCTCATCGATGGCGCGCATGGCCAAATAGCCGGACGTGACCGCTTCACGCAACCCCGGCTCCAGTCTGCTGATTGGAATATAGAAAGTGCGGCTCGTTTGTTCAAGCATGATCATTGCATCATTCAATACGACGTTAGCGATGACAAACCCCTCCAAAAAATGCTTCACCTTGCCCTATAGTTTTCCTTATGTACCATGATAACATACGTTGATCGGATGACCAAATAAGAAGGCTGCCGATACGCCCCTTTAGAGGGGATACGGCAGCCTTTTGTAACAAAATCGATATATCTTCGGTTATTCGCCCGACATCGTGCTGTCTTTCAGCATAACGTCATGCGCTCCGCCTTCGACCAAGCTTGTAGCGGATACAAGCGTAATGCGCGCTGTACGCTGCAGTTGATCGATCGACAACGAGCCGCAGTTGCACATCGTCGACTTGATTTTGCTGATGGTCTTATCCATGTTCTCTTTGAGCGTACCGGCGTAAGGAACGTACGAATCGACGCCTTCCTCGAACACGAGACCTTGCTTGCCGCCCGTGTCGTAACGCTGCCAGTTGCGTGCCCGGTTCGAGCCTTCGCCCCAGAACTCTTTGACGAAGTTGTTGCCAACCTTCAGCTTCTTCGTTGGGCTCTCGTCGAACCGCGCGAAGTAACGGCCCATCATGACGAAGTCTGCGCCCATGGCAAGCGCAAGCGTGATGTGGTAGTCGTGCACGATGCCGCCGTCGGAGCAGATCGGGACATATATGCCGGTCTCTTCAAAATATTGCTGGCGCGCTTCCGCCACTTCGATAACAGCCGATGCTTGGCCGCGGCCAATCCCTTTTTGCTCACGCGTAATGCAGATCGAGCCGCCGCCGATGCCGACCTTAACGAAGTCCGCACCTGCTTCGACGAGGTACAGGAAGCCTTCGCGGTCGACGACATTGCCGGCGCCGATCTTCACGTCGAAGTTTTCTTTCACCCATTTGACCGTATCGTATTGATATTCCGTATAGCCGTCCGATGAGTCGATAACCAGAATATCCACGCCCGCTTCGACAAGCGCCGGCACGCGGTCCTGAAAGTCCTTCGTATTAATGCCTGCGCCTACGATGTAGCGCTTGTTGCTGTCGAGCAGTCCGAGCGGATTTTCTTTGTCAACATCATAATCTTTGCGGAATACGAGATGCTGAAGATGCTGCTTCTCGTCGACGATCGGCAGACAGTTCAACTTGTTGTCCCAGATCAGGTTGTTCGCTTCCGGCAGCGTAATGCCAGCCTGACCATAGATGAGCGACGTGAACGGCGTCATAAATTCACCGATTGGCTTATCGAGCGAATCCCGGCTCAGACGATAGTCACGGCTTGTCACGATGCCAAGCAGCTTACCGCTCGACGTGCCGTCTTCCGTAACGGCAACCGTCGAGTGGCCGTTCTCTTCCTTCAAGTTCAGCACATCGCGGAGCGTCTGCTCCGGCTTCAGGTTGGAGCGGCTAACGACGAAGCCCGCTTTGTATTCCTTTACCTTGCGCACCATCGCCGCTTGCTCCTCGATCGATTGGGAGCCGAAAATAAAAGAAATACCGCCGCATCGAGCCAGAGCCGTCGCCATGTTGTGATCGGAGACAGACTGCATGACCGCAGATGAGAACGGTATGTTTAGCGTAATGTCCGGCTGTTCGCCTTTTTTGAATTTCGTGATTGGGGTTTTGAGCGATACGTTGCCCGGCGAGCATTCCTTGGTCGTCAAGTTCGGGATCAGCAGAAACTCACTGAACGTACGCGACGGCTCCATGTAATAGTGTGCCAATGTTCTCCACTCCTCATCGATTTATAATTTCAAATAAGATAACAGATAGGCTGTTCACCTGTCAATTTGAAAAAAAGATCGATTTTGGCGCCCTTTTCTCCTACAATTCCATCATCATCCGAATCTGTCCGTATCTTCCACCCCGTTCGATGGCTCGGGATGCTCCATCACGTTCGAACCCGCATCGTTCGTAAAAAGCAATAGCAGTTGTGTTGCGTTCCAGCACCCACAGCATTGCGCACTTGCAGTTCTGCTCGTTGAACCGATCCAGCGCCCACGCTAGCAACTGCTTGCCGTAACCGGAACCCCGATATTCCGGCAACAAATAGAAAGCGTCGATCTCCCCGACTTTACGGCCATCCATAAGATTCGGGTCTTGAGCATAACCAATCGCCAGGCATCCTGCAGCTTGACCGCTCACGGACAATATAGCGCCTTTCCCATCCGCCGCGATGGACCGGTAGTAGAGCTCCCGCTGCTCAACGGTACATTGATTCAAATAATGATCATCCATCAAGCCGCGATAAGCGCTCCGATAGGCAGCCGAGTGTACGCTACCGTAGACTACCCAATCGGTCGTCCATTGGATGGCAACGCCGTTATTCGTATACATCTCTGGACTCCTCATCCGCCATTGCTTGCACATCCTCGGCTGTAATCGTCATGAACAGGTAGCCGTCTTCTTCGTGACGTTTGAACGCCCGCTCCTTCATATACTTCGGACTGGCCTCTCCCGCGTCTTCATCGTAGAACAACAGGATGCCGTCCGTCCGCCGCAGCAGAAGCTCATCCCGAGCCGTCAGTTGCCATACCCCTTGATAAGGCTGCTTGCTCACAATACCGTAATAGTCCACTTGGGCAACGATGTTCCGGTAATAGTTTTGTTTCTCTTCTTTCCACTTCTCTTCAGGATTCATATAGGCGGTTAGAATGGACAGCTTAAGCTGCGGATATTGGCGCTTTAATTCGATGGCCACCTCGCAAGCCCACAGATCGACGCCGTATTGTCCTGGTGTTACAATCCACTCCAGCCCGTCTTCGATCAGCGGAACAAGCCGCGATTCTATCGCCTTGCGTATGTAGGGTATTCCTTTATGCTTTTGATCGTAGATGCCGAGCTCGTGAGCCCGGTATCCGGTTACGAGTACACTTTTCATCCCTTACCCCTTGCCTTCCATTACACTCTTATTCTTTTATGTAGTATGCGTGACTTAACGTCTGTTGGCAATGCTTCGCGCAGCAACACTCAATACGCAAGTGCAAACTCCAATTCTGCTGTTGCCAGCCGCTTCATATTGACTTTGCGGGCGTAATCTTCTATGATTTACTATCAGATTAAGACGTGTAGTTACATTTCGCGGTAGAGAGACAATCCAAGCTCTCTGCCGCTTCCATTTATGTATGAAAGGAACGATATATGATGTCGGACAATCTTAACTATCGAGTACTTCTCTATTATAAATTCGTTCATATTGCTAATCCGGAGGAATATACGGCCGAGCATCTTGCATTCTGCAAAGAACTTGGACTGAAAGGCCGCATTCTGATCGCCGAAGAAGGCATCAACGGCACCGTATCCGGCACTTTCGAGCAGACCGAGCAGTACATGCGTCACATGCATGCGAACCCGCTGTTCGCAGATATGGTGTTCAAGATCGATGAGGTCGAAGGCCATACGTTCCGCAAAATATTCGTTCGCCACAAGAAAGAGCTTGTGACGCTCCGTTATGAGAAACCGCTCGATCCGAACAAGGAAAGCGGCAAACGGCTGTCCCCTGTCGAGTTCCATGAAATGCTTCAACGCGATGACGTCATTATACTTGACGGCCGGAGCGATTATGAATTCGATCTCGGACACTTCCGCGGCGCTATCCGCCCGGATCTCGAGACGTTCAAAGAATTCCCGGAATGGATTCGCAATCATATGGGCGACGATCTCCGTGACCGTCCGATCCTGACGTACTGTACAGGCGGCATCCGCTGCGAGAAGCTGACTGGCGTGCTCATGAACGAAGGATTCCCGAACGTGTACCAGCTGGAGGGCGGCATCGTCACGTACGGCAAAGACCCGGAAGTGAAAGGCCATCTGTGGGACGGCAAGTGCTACGTATTCGACGAGCGGATCTCGGTGCCGATTAACCGGACCGATGAGCAAGTCGTCGTCGGCAAGTGTCACCATTGCGGCAGCCCGACCGAGACGTTTATCAACTGCGCGGACGACACCTGCCACCTCCAGCATCTCGTGTGCGAAGCGTGTGACGATGTGCATAACGGCTACTGCTCCGAAGAGTGCCAAGAGCATGTAACAGCAGGTTAATAAGTTTATTGAATACAAGAAGGACATGCATCGGCATCATATGACACCGGCATGTCCTTTTGTTTGCTCCAACCCGGGCAGTTAGCCTGTCGACGGGCTGTTTGGCACATGGCCTTTTTGGTTGCGGTTGACTTCTGTCGTTGCGGCCAAATTATCTTCCGCCTGCTGACTGTTAGCCTGCAGTGCTTGTTGCTTGCCTTCGAACGTGCGGTTTTTGCTGCGCCCCATTGCGATACCTCCCGAAGGTTCAAAGTGAAAGTCCGGCGAACTTATCGTGCCCGTTGCCGCCCCTTTTTATCGCCTAATCGAGTTCAAGCCCTTTCGTTTCTTTACCAAGCATCAGCACCGCCGCAGCACCGATCAAGATCGTAATGAAGAAGATCGCGAATATCGCGCTGATCGCCGTTTCCTTCGCCACGAACCAGCCGACGAGATAGGGTCCGATAATTCCGCCGACCCGGCCGAACGAAGCCGCCATTCCGACGCCTGTTGAGCGGATTGCGGTCGGATACAGCTCCGGCGTGTAGGCATACATCGCTCCCCATGCTCCCAGATTGAAGAAGGACAAGCCGATGCCTGAACCGAGCAGCATTGCCGTCGTAGTGGCGTTGCCGAACAGAATAGCGCATATAGCCGTCAACAGCAGATAGACGATCAGCACGAACTTCCGTCCGGCGCGTTCGATCAGATAAGCTGCGGTGAAATAGCCAGGCAGCTGAGCCAGCGTCATAATAAGAACGTACTGGAAGCTTTTGACCAAATCGAAGCCTTTGAGCACCATAACGGTTGGCAGCCAGAGGAACATCCCGTAGTACGACAGAACGACCGTAAACCAGAGAACCCATAGCATGATCGTCGCCCTGCGATGCTCGGACTGCCAGATCGAACGAAGACGCATGGTGTAAGACATCGTCACGTCGCGCTTCTCCGCGAACCGCTTCGGATCCTGGATGGCAGTACGCAAATAGATGGCATACACTGCAGGAATCATTCCAAGCGCAAAGCCGATGCGCCAGCCGTACTCCGGTATGATGAAATAAGCGACTAGAGCCGACAATATCCATCCGCCGGCCCAGAAGCTTTCGAGCAGCACGACGGCGCGGCCCCGGTCAGCCGGTGCGACCGACTCGGAGACGAGCGTCGATGCGACAGGCAATTCGCCGCCGAGACCGAAGCCTGCTGCGAAGCGAAGCGCAAGCAGCACCGCGAAACTGCCAGCAAGCGCAGATAACCCCGTCGCGAAGGAAAAGATGAGCAGCGTCCACAGCAGAATAGTCCGCCTGCCGTATCGGTCGGCCAACAATCCGGCGGCAGCTGCACCCGCTGCCATACCGACCGAGTTCGTTGCGGTCAGCAATCCAATCTGCTGCGGCCCAAGATTCCATTCGACCTTTAGTGCGGCAACGATGAACGACAGCATACCGACGTCCATCGCATCGAATAGCCAGCTGATGCCGGCGCTAAGCAATAATTTACGTCCAGGGCCGTCCCGGAACGAACCGGCGCCCGATTGTAGGATGGAATTGTTCATACGGGATAGATTTCCCCAAATCCCGCTCAACCATGAATTTATACTGCGGCTGTCAGATTAATCGAACGGAACGACGGGCAGCACTCTTCCCTTCTCCTGCTTCAGATCCCGGCTGCCATATCCGTCATGGAGAAGCTCTAATCGGCCAGTCGTCGAATCGATGATGAATCCATGCACAGGAATGTGCGCAGGTACAAGCGGATGCTTGCGGATCATATTGACGCTGTGCATCACGCCTTCCTCCGCCGAGTCGAATCCTTTCAGGAAACGTTTCATTTTAATGCCCGAGTTCTCAAGCGTCATAAGTACCTCTTCCGAAATGCCGTTATCAAGAAACTTCTTAATCATCTGGTCCGCATCCAGATTCGTCATGCCGCAGCCATGGTGGCCGATGACGAGCACTTCCTGCACGTCGAGATCATGGATCGCAATCAGTAAGCTTCGCATTGCGCTGCCGAAAGGCTGGGTCAGAACCGCACCGGCGTTTTTAATAATTTTCGCGTCTCCATTGCGCAGATTGAGCGCCTTAGGCAGCAGCTCGACAAGCCGCGTGTCCATGCAGGTGAGAATCGCGATCTTTTTATCCGGGTATTTATCCGTTACATAAGACTGGTAATCCTTGTTCTGTACAAATTGCTCGTTGAAGGCCATCATTTCGCTCATCATTCGGCTTTCACTCTCCCTTGATAATGGTACGGAGGGGTCCGAAAGAACGCAAAAAAGACCCTATGGTTATAGGGTCTCAGGGCGTGTTCAATCGATAAAATGCAAGACCCATCCATCGCTGACGAGGTTAGCTGACGGGCTCGGGTAAGATGGTCCCCTACACGGACAAGACGTCCGCCGATTCGCCCCAAAATGACTGGTTCCCCCGCTTATCGGCAAGCCTGCCGACAATTAAGCGTAAAATCATTGTACGATACAACGATCCGATTAGTCAAAATAATCTGTTTATATTTTTCGTAAAATCAACTCTCGCCTATCGTATGCCTGCTTGAATTCGGGTCGTACACATCCCACCGATGCTCGAACTTTAATAGCTTCGGATGCAACCGGACGCCTGCTGGCTCGGAGTCAAGCAGCAGCCGAATCCGGACGATCCACGACTCGAACGAATCGAAGCTGGCGAACAGATTCGCCATTTCTGGTGTCAAGTAGAGAAACATCGGCGTTCCGTACGTCTCCATGAGATGGCGCAATGCACTATCGACTGGCGTATACTTCTTACGCTTTCCCTCCAGACCGTCAACGACGATGTTCGGTTGGTCCTTCGTACGGCGCCAATCGTGCAATCGGTCCATTCGCTTGTAATAAGGACTGACCGATTGTTTGACCATCCGTTTCGCGGTCGCTTCATGAAGAGGATAGAGCACGAACGTCCGGAAAGCTAACCTTCTTGCCGCTTCCGCCGCAATATCCAGCTCCGCATCCTTCGTATCTTCGAACCAATCGTAATAGACGAGCGTTCCTTTGCGCGGATCCTCGGTTGGCTCATAGCCGAAAGGAACCCGATCCTGATTCTGGCTCAACGCGATTCCTCCTCCATCACCTGTCCGCAGCAAGCGACAGGTGTCTGTCTTCATCCTTAGTGTCGCACTCGGCAAGGCCCGTCATTCACGTTTAAATCGTCTGAAGGAAACGTTCGATTCGAACGAGCGCCTCTTCGATCTTCTCGACCGATGTCGCGTAGGAGCACCGGATATAGCCTTCGCCGCCAAGCCCGAACACGTTGCCCGGAACCGTGACGACTTTCCCTTCCTTGAGCAGCCTCTCCGCGAACTTCTCGGACGTTAACCCGGTACTCTTGATCGAAGGAAACGCATAGAACGCTCCATTGGGAACATGACATGGCAATCCAATTCGGCGGAATCCTTCAACGATAGCTCTGCGGCGCATATCATAGCTTTCGATCATCGCCTTCATATCGTCGATCCCGATGCGCAGCGATGCGAGCGCCGCGATCTGCCCCATAATTGGCGCGCACATAATCGTATATTGATGAATTTTGAGCATAGCCGCGATCAATGGCTTCGGACCGCAAGCGAATCCGACACGCCAGCCCGTCATGGCGAACGCCTTGGAGAAGCCGTTCACGAGCAGCGTACGCTCGCGCATTCCCGGCAACGAAGCGAAGCTGACATGCTTGTCGCCGTACGTAAGCTCCGCGTATATTTCATCCGAGATCACGACCAGGTTATGCTCTTCCGCGATTCGGGCGATAGGCAGCCAATCCTCATAGGACATGGTCGCCCCCGTCGGATTGTTCGGATACGAGACCATCAGCACCTTCGAGCGAGGAGTTATGGCGCGGCGCAGCGCTTCTTCCGTCAGCTTGAAGCCGTTGCTTGCTTCCGTCTCGACCTCTACAGGCTTGCCATATCCGATAGCCGAGATCGGCGAATACGAAATATAGCAAGGGACAGGGACTAGAATTTCGTCATCCGCCGTAATGAGCGCCCGGAGCGCTAAGTCGATCGCTTCGCTGCTGCCGACCGTCACGAGTACTTCCTCCGCCGGATCGTAGCTTACTTCCCAGTTCTGAAGGACGTAACCCGCGATCGCTTCCCGAAGCTCCGGCATACCTGCATTGGATGTGTACGACGTGCGTCCTTGTTCCAGAGCGGCAATGCATGCATCCCGCACTGGCTTAGGCGTAGGAAAATCCGGTTCTCCAACACCGAGCGATATCATCTCCGTCTGTCCGGCGGCCAGATCAAAAAACTTCCGGATGCCGGACGGCTTCATCTCCCGCACAAGCGGCGCCAGCATCTCCTCCATCGAATTGGATTTCGTAACCGTTGAACTGATCATGACCCTTTCCTCCTTCGGCTTTAGAAAAAAATAAAGACCCGTCCCTATAAAGGGACGAGTCTGCACCCGTGTTACCACCCTAGTTCCGCCGTCATCATGACAGCGGCACTCCAATCACGTATCCATCAATACGCGTTCCTAATAACGCTGGAATAGCGGCAAGGCCTACTTGGGATTCAGCCCGCTTCTCGGAGATGGCTTTCGGTTATCGTTTGAACGTCGGTTTTCAGCTGCCCCGACTCTCTGGCGGATCGAACGGATAACGTACTCTTTCTCGTCATGGAATTTATCGTTCCGATATGAAATTACTCGTAATTATACACGCGAAGTTTAAAAATGCAAACATTATTTTGAACGCTTTGTCCTTTTTCCTAATATCCGCTAAATGAAGGCTGAGTTCTGAGCCTAACGCCCTATATACTGATCAATGCATTAAATCTCCTTAATTGTGCTTCATCGATAGCTTGAAAGGTTGTCGAGCATTTCGCTAAGCTAAGCCGTTCATTGCTCTTTCATTTCTCGAACTTGCAGCACCTGCCGCTAAATATCGAACTACTTTGTCTTAATCTCCACCGTATGAGAGCTCGCGTTCCATTCCACCTGTATGCCTAGCAGCTGGCCAAAATCTTTCAACGGTACATACAGATTGCCGTTCAGCGTCACGGGAGGGAATGACAGCTGCTGCTGGCCATCGGCTGTTATCGCGAACGACTTCCCTTGTGTAATCGAAAATACGCGGTTGTTATAAGTCACCGTCGCCTGATTCGTTGCGGCATCGAACGTGACTTCCGCTCCAACCGCCTCAGTCAAGGATTGGAACGGCACGAACATCCGGTTCGCGCTCGTCATCATGCCCGGTTCGACTGCCCGTTCCACGCCGTCGATCGACAGCTTCGCCTTCGTCTTCGCGAACGAATCCGCAGCCGCGGAATCAGCGCTAATCGGTTTTACAAGCTCGGAGGGCAGTTGAAACCCATACAGCTTTCCTTCAGCCTGCACAAGCAGCGTACTGCCTGTGGTCTGAAAAGCTCCATAATTTCGTGCGCCGGTATCGTAACGGAACAACGCTTTGCCGGTCGTCACATTAAGCGCATAGACCGATCCATCCGTCTGTCCGACATACAACCCGGAATCGATCATATCAAGTTGGCTGATCGGGTTGTTAACGCCTTCGTATTCGACCTGAGCGCTGTCGAACCATTTAATAGCGTGAATCCCCAATCTTCCTGTATTCGAAAATATAAGCTTTCCGTTATACGGACCTGCAATCCAGCTGCCATAGTCTGAGATGAGTGCAGGCTTCGCATAGAGCGGGTCGGCATGCAGATTATACCGATATACGCCCTTGCCATTCGTCCCGATATACAGATCGTCGCCATCAATGGCGATTTTGTCGAACAATGTGTATTGATGTGTCCGGTCATCCATCAGAGCAGGGAACGTCAACGTGCGAACGATCTCCCCTGTTGTAATCGATGCGACATCCAATTTGACCGACCCGCCGCCGTCCGGATTCGGCCATTGATCCTGAAAATACAGCTCGCCGCCATCTGCATGCAGCAGCTTCGAATGGCTGCCTGCAAGCCTCCATTTGGTCTTGCCGGTCGACGGATCGATTGCATAAGTCGTGCCAACGGTTATCGCACCGGATTCATCCGTATCGAACAACAATACATCCCCGACGCGCTGCGGAGGAGTAGGCGTCTCCAGTCCGTCATTGCGCCAATTAAGCTTCCCGTCCGTCAGGCGAATGGACACAAGCGTACCGGCACTTGCAGCATAGAGAGCATTATCTTCTGTTGAAAGCGACAATCCGGTAATTCCTTTCCGCCCTTTCGAAACGGAATCGGTCAATTGAAAGAAGCGCTCTCCCCTGCCCGTCTTCAGGCTGACCCGATAAATGGCGCCTTCGTTGTCATAGAGATAGGCATAGGCTCCCGCAGTAAGAATAGTGTCCGGACGAAGCTTCTTGCCGTATGTCCACAACATTTTGCCCGTATTGGCGCTCCTCGCTGTCAACACCCCTTGCTTCACATACAGAACCGTATTGCCTGTTGTCGTAATTGCAGGATAGGCATATACGTCCGCATTCGGCTGGCCGATATCTGCCGACCAGACGGGTTTAGCGATCGGCACGCGATTCCAAGTACTGAAATCCGTCCAAGAAGAATAACTTGCATTCGTGCCTGACTTGCCCTCGGCGCCCGCAATAGATGCCGTCATGCAAACAAGCGCGAATCCTGCGGCCATCATGGACAGCGCCGTTTTGTGCCATCGTCTATTCATTTGCTTTTCCTCCGAATCGGTCCTTATGCTGTCGTCTCTTCCTGAGTTAGCATTCTCTTCCTACTAGACTGACCGGATTGGCAAAAGGTTGCGGTCGCGCCGCTGATGGCTACTTTCCTTCTGCTGCCCTTTCCAGTTGTTTTCTCGGAAAAACTGCTTTAAGCAGTGGCGGCGTCACCAGCGTCGTCACGATGACCAACAGTACAACCGACGTAAAATAGTTGTCCGGCAGCAGCTTCGCTTCTAATCCGGAAGCGGCAATAATGAGCGCCACCTCGCCGCGCGAGACCATTCCCGCTCCGATTGCAACAGCCGATCGGGTGCCAAAGCCCGTCATTCGGGCGCCAAGCGCGCCGCCGATCAGCTTCGCTGCAATTGCAACGGCGGTCAGCAGCAGCAAAAATCCGATCTGGCTGCCGAGTCCTTCGAACCGGATGTGCAATCCGATGCTGACGAAGAATACCGGTACGAAGAGCGTGTATGCGATCGGCTCCACCTTTTTCTCAACCTCATGCTTAAAAGCAGTCTGCGAGATGGCAATGCCTGCCGCGAACGCGCCGATGATGCCGGCAACGCCCATTTTTTCAGCAAAATAGGCATAGAAGCACAATAGAATCAACGCTGTGCTCATAACCGGTTCTGTCACATGAAGTAACGACAGCTTCTTCATGATGAATGGAACAACAAGCCAGCTGACGATCAAGATCACAAGAAAGAACAGCGCTTTTTTGGCGAAAATGATCGAAAGAGTTCCGCTCTCAGACGTTCCGAGTACACTCATCATGACCGCAAGCAGCAGAACGACGATGACATCATCCACCACTGCAGCACCAAGAATCGTTGTTCCTTCCCGCGTATGAAGAGCATCCATCTCCTTCAATGTCTGAACGGAAATGCTGACAGAAGTCGCACACAGCAGCAGCCCGACGAACAACGACTGCGAACTGGACAGACCAAGGGCGAGCGAAGTTCCGTATCCGCCGATGAACGGGAGAATGATACCGCCAACCGCTACGGCGAAAGAAGCTTTCCAGTTGCGCTTCAATTGGTCCAAATCGGTCTCGAGCCCGGCAATAAACATTAGCAACAGTACGCCGAGCTCCGCAAAATCATCAATGAACGGGCCTGGTTGAATCCAATTCAAAACCGCCGGTCCGATTATAATGCCTGCAATCAGCTTGCCGAGCACCGATGGCTGGCCGAGCCTGACCGACAAATCGCCCGCCAGTTTGGTTGATGCGATAATAATCGCCAATGATAAGATAAACATCATAAATAGATCCTCTCCTCCCCAAAATAGACAACAAAAAAAGAGCCTGTAAGATACAGGCTCTCCTAATGCAGACAGAGTCATCCCGTAAATGACAGGCTCCTCCGTTGCTTGCGTATGAACGTTTGTGTTCATTATAGCGAACCAAACCGCTTTTTTGCAACCTCACAATCCTTTGATTGCTGTCTATAAGGCTAACTTACTGACTGGAATACGCTATTGAATATTACATTACAATTCGTTGTATTATGTGCAATGAGATGGGCATTGTGATCCTCCCAAGAGACGGCTCATTGTAGTTCATACAACGTAAATGGAGTAAATTAAAAATCTCCCCTATATTCAGTCAAAACCCTGATTTACAATTGTACAAAATACAACGAAATCATGTTCCTGGACCCTAACAGCTTGTTCACATTGTATGAACTACAACGAAGCCAGCAGGTTTGGACTAAAATCCCAAAAATGTAATGCCCCGGTCCCAGCATCATGTGCATGAATAGCATCGCATAATGCCGGTCCAATATACATGCACACGGTGCAGGTTCTTGAGGCGACTTCTAGCTCTTACCCGCTACTCGTTCGCTGCTCCGGCAGCCAATTGCTCGCGGCAGAATTCCGCAAACACCGCAAGTTCCTCGTCTTCTAAGTCGATCTCCAGATAGCGGTCGGACGAACGTTCGCGAAGCTCGTATTTGACGATTCTCGATCCGCTCTCCTCTACGCCGAAGATCACTCTAGCATAGACGCCGCCCTCGCTATAGAGCTCGTCGTCGTCCGGCACGTCGAGGTCGAGAATAAACTCGTACCGTTGTCCTGGTATAATGCCGAACGGGTCTTTCACCAGTTCGACGCTGTATTCCGTAATCGTTAACATGGGGCCATCCTCTCTACGGTTGACGGCAGGAATCGCTCGATCTGCTCCGCAACTTCCTGTCGGTTCAACTGCTGTCCGAATATAGTGACGATACCGCGGTCTTCCCGCGTTCGAATCAACCGGCCGATACCCTGCCGCATGCGCAGCAGCATATGCGGCATCTCAACGTCCAAGAACGGGTCGTCCGCATCCTTCCGTTTCGCATCGAATACGGGATCATGCGGCGGGAACGGAAGCGACCAGACGATGACATGCGACAGCGACGGCCCTGGAATGTCGAGTCCTTCCCACAGCGTCACTGCACACAGTACGCTTCCCTCATCGTTCTGGAACTGTGAGATCAGATGGCTGATCTCGGCTGAGCCTTCATATAGAAACCGGTATTGCGCGGCTTCCGGTAGCATCGCGGCCTCTGCGCGGAACCGGTTCAACTGCTCGAACGAAGGGAACAGAATAAGCGAACCGCCCTCGGACTTCGATAACCGCTGGAGCACGCTCGCCGTCTTGTTCACCGTTGATTCAGCCGATTCCGGATACAAGACAGCATGCATCTGAGCTTCATAATCATACGGAGATGCGACAGTAAACGACTGATAGTCGCTAATGCCGAGACTGCGCGCGATATAATCGAACGAACCATCAACCGACAGCGTAGCCGAGGAGAATACGACCGGCATCTTCCGGCCGAACACCTTATCTGCCAGTATCTCTTTCACCTTGCGAGGCATAATGACGAGCGTTACGCCCTCTCGCTCTTCCGTTACCCAAGAGATGAGCATCTCTGGCTGCTTGAACAGCGACAACGCCAGCTGAATCATCTCCAGGTGCTCTTCTACGATCTTGAGCTGATAGTCGTCGATCGTGTGCAAACCGCTTTCGAAGACAAGCTCTTCCTCGATTACAGCAAGCAATCCGCTGAAGCGTGTAATTTCCCGCAGCAGCTTATCGCTCAGCACGACTTCCTTGCGGTTCGAGTCTTGTACTTGAACGCTGCTTAGACGCAGCAATTCGAATAGCGCCTCGCTGGCACTGATGGCATCCTCAATCGCATAAGCGAGCGATTCACGCACCTCGCCGTCGAGCAGACGCGTAACGATGCTCTCGAACAACGAGTGCTTCAGCTTGTACGTCAGCGCGTTCTGTGCAGCTGTCTCTAGCAAATGCCCCTCGTCGAAGACGACGGAGCTGTGCTCCGGCAGCAGCGGCAGCTGTCCTTCCCGCTTCCTTGCGTCATACGTCCATACGTGCTCCATATAGAAGTCATGCGAGCAGATGATGAGATCTGCAGCTTTGCGGTAATGCTCGCGGGACAGCGTCTGGCCGCACCGGTGCCGCTGGCTGCAGACGAGGCAATCCTGGAATACATCCCAGCCAATATGGTTCCACTGCTCGTCCGACAGCTCCGGATAATCTTTGCGGTTGCCGTACGGGTGGAACGATTGCATCGTATCCGGGCGGTGCACAAATTTCGGCAGCTCGTCGTAGATCGTACCGAACGGCTCCGCCTCTTCCCCGTTCACCCGAACGTCGTCGAGCTTGTTCAAGCAAATATATTGATCGGGCGATTTGCCAAGCCGCGCATCGATCGTCAGATTCAAATGCCGGGCAAGCTTGGCGATATCGCCTTCAGGCTTCACCAGCTGTTCAATCAGCGACTCGTCAGCGCATGCGATTATAGCAGGCTTGCGAGTATACCGCGCATAGCATATGGCGTACAATAAATAGACAAGCGTCTTGCCTGTTCCTACGCCAGCTTCGGCGAAAATCGTCTTCTTCTCGTTGTACGCCCGCTCTAGCTGGAATGCCATATAGATTTGTTCGTCGCGTACCTCGAAGCCCGCCTCTGGCAGAAGCTCATAGAACACGTCAGCGATCCAATCGCTTGCCTGCTGAATGAACGGACTTCCGGGATCAAATTGAAACGGATAATTAGCCAATCGAATTAAGCCCTCCACATCGTCAGTTAACTCCATCGTTCCATTATACCGCACATTGGACGTTACTTTCACCTGGTTCCTGATGAAAAGATAACGTTATTGCGCAATGGGCCTGATTACCTATTTTGTGAGCTTAATGAAACTAATACTTGCCCTATCTCGTCCAATTCATGCACAATAATAAGATCATTTTGTTAAGGTGGTTATCGTTATTCAAGCTTCAGATTCGAAAATGAGTGCAGCGGAAGGCGCGTATCCGTCCGATATATCGGTCGTTAGATTGTTGTGGTCGCAGCTTCGTCCGAAGCAGTGGACCAAAAATGTGCTCATATTTGCCGCTCTTCTGTTCACGTTCCAACAGTTCAATGTCCACAATGTATTGACCACGATTGTCGGATTTTTCTTGTTCTGCTTCGTCTCGGGTTGCGTCTACATCCTGAACGATTTCGTAGACCGGGAAGCAGACCGCAATCATCCCGTCAAGCGTCACCGTCCTATGGCTTCCGGCCGGTTGAATCCCGGAATCGCGATTGTTTTCGGCGCATTTCTGCTCCTTGCATCATTAGGCACAGCTATCGCAATGCGCCCGTTGTTCGGCTTGATTCTGCTCATCTACTTCCTGATGAATGTATCGTACTCGCTGCGGCTGAAACATGTCGTGATCGTTGACATTATGATCATCGCGGCAGGCTTCGTGCTGCGTGCCATCGGCGGCGGCGTCATTATCGGCGTCTCGTTTACTCCATGGTTTCTGCTTTGTACGCTGCTGTTATCGTTGTTCCTTGCAATCGGGAAACGGCGCCATGAGCTTATGCTGTTGGAGCAGGACAAAGGCACGCACCGTAAAGTACTGGAGCAATACTCGTTCGCTCTGCTGGACCAGATGAACGGAATTGTGACGACGGCTACTATTATGACTTATTCGTTGTTCACGTTCACTTCTGGCCGAACGGTTCATCTCATGTGGACGATTCCGTTCGTCATCTTCGGCATCTTCCGCTACTTGTATCTCATCCATATTGAGAAGAAAGGCGGCGCGCCCGACCGGGTGCTGTTCGAGGACAAGCCGATTCTGTTCACGGTCATTTTGTACGGCATCAGCGTAGTAACCATTCTAGCTGTATTCGAATAATATGCGGCACCATTTTCTACTGTCATGATTGAAGGGTTGTATCTGGAACTATGAAACAGAAATTCGCCATATTTGATATCGATCATACGATTCTAAGCGAAGATTCCATGTTCAGGTTTGTCCGTTACGGCATTCGCCGCTATCCCCGGACAAGCCTTAACGTGGTGCGGATCGGACTGTTCACGGTCCTCTATATGCTGAAGATCATTTCGGTCGAGAAAGTAAAAGAAGCGTACTTCCATGCGATTCGTTATATGGACGAGTCGGATTTGGAGCATTTTTATGATACGGAGCTCTCTCCTCGCCTCTATGAGGCTGCTACACAAGAATTGCAGCGCGTCAAACAAGAAGGGTACCATGTGCTTCTCATTACCGCTTCACCGCATGCTTATATGAAATATTTCGCCAAGATGCCAGAAGTCGATGCCGTTATCGGGACCGATCTGCGCCAGACGGAAGACCGCTATTCAAGCATCGTAGAGGGCGTTAACAACAAAGGCGAGGAGAAGGCGAAACGGCTGCAGCGTTATTTGGAAGAGCATAACCTGGAGATCGACGCTGAGCAATCCTGCGCCTACTCCGACTCGTTATCCGACTGGCCGTTGTTCCGCCTTGTGAAGCACCGTTATCTCATTAACCGGAGCGGAGAAGGCCTAATTGCGTGCAATTGGAAGCCGGAGCCGAGCAGAAGCCGCTATGCAGGCAAGCTGTTCATGATTCTGTCTGCCATTCTAGCCGCAACGGGCCAGCTGTTCTGGGCTTGGAGCAGCGAGAGCGTTCTCTATATGGTCTTCGGCTTCGGATGCTACGGCCTCGGCATGCTGTTCATGCTGCGCGCGCTTGCACAGGAGAAACTTTCTGTCGCTTATCCTCTCATGTGTGTCAGCTATATCGTCGCCATGCTGTACGGCTGGTGGTTTCTTGGAGAAGAGATTACGGTGACGAAGGCTGCAGCCGTTGTCATGATCGGAATCGGGGTGGCACTGACTTCTTATGACCAATAGCACCGATATGCTGCTGCTTGTCCTCATGACCCTATTCGGCTCGGCCGGCGGAGCGCTGCTCAAGCTCTTCTCTTCTACCCGGAAGCTGAAGTGGGCCGCCTTCGGCTTGGCCGCATACGGGGCTGGTGCGCTGCTCAATATTTATCTGCTAAGCGTGCTCCCCTATACGCTTGTCGTACCTGCTAATGCGCTGACGTTTGTCTGGGCAATGGTGCTGGCCAAATGGATATTCGGCGAACAAATAAAAGGGCTTCGATGGGCAGGCGTCGCTTTCATTATGGGCGGCCTGATCCTTCTTACCATGAACTGATCACTAACTATCGATGGAGGTTGTGCATGTCATTCATCCGCTATGTCTTTCAATCTTCACGGGATAACGCCACTGCCTTCGGCATCTGGCTGTTCCTTGTCTTTCTCTATATGGTGCTGAACATACCGTTCGTCGATTACATGAGCAGCAACGATGCCGTACTTCAAGAGCACACGCCGTTCTACCATGTCCCGTTCACGATCAATCTGTTCAATTTCGATCCGAGCATGTATTACGGTTATACGAACGTGACTGTCATTCACCCGTTGTTCAGCTTGTTGAACGGCTTGTTCACCTCGATCGCCGGACATGCCGGGGGCAATCTGTTCTACTTAAGCGTGCAATCCGCTATGAATGCGGCAAGCGCTGCAATCGTCTACTACTATCTTCGGCGGAGCGGCGACAACGTCTATACACCTATCATTTGGTCCGTATGGTTCGGCATCAGCTCATACAGTCTGTTCACTGCGCTTATTCCCGACTCATATGCTTACGCCCAATTCATCATCTTGCTGTCACTGCTTTATTTGCAGTTCTGCCAAGCTGAAGAACGGTTGAACGTCATACCAAGCGCGGTGTTAGCCGTCGTCAACTTCGGCATTACGGCAACGAATCTGCTTACGTTCGTTGGCGCCTTCGTCATCCAGACGATTCGCAGGCCGTTGTCCGCTTGGATCAAGAGAGTGCTGCTGATCGGCGGAGCAGCACTCCTGCTGCTGGTCGTCCTGACCTTGATCCAAGGCTGGTCGAATAACGGGACAAGCTGGATATCGAATTGGAACAACGGACTGCAGAACGGCGGCTACAACTATGTCGCGCCATTCTCGTTAAGCGCCCATTCAAAGATCATTTATACGATGCTGATCAGTCCGGTTCTCACCCCTGCCCTCGCATTCATCGATCCGGGCATTGCCGCATTCGCATCAAATTTGAACGCGCCTTATCCGTGGTACGTATCGGTCATCGGCTTCGGCATGATTGGTCTAGCCATTGCCGGTCTCGTCAAGCTGTGGCGCAGACGGGAAGCTTGGGCGCTAGCCGTCTATATCGGATTTGCCGTATATTTGCACATCATCTATGGCTTCGGTCTAGCAACGTTCAACTACGATATGTATTTGTACGCGGGACACTTCCTGTTCGCCTTCTTCCTGCTCGGCGGACGATTCATCATCGAACTTCGCAGCAGGAAAGTGAAGAATAGTATCGTACTCATCGTTTGCGTGTTCACAGCCGTTACGCTGGTCCATAACATCATTCAGCACGATCAGGCGCTGGATCTCATCAAGCAGACTTATTCCTCGCTCGTACCGAAGGAGCAACCATAAACAACGAAAAAAGCACTTTCCGCATCGATGCGGAAAGTGCTTTTTTCGTCTATTAATAGTGATATGGCGCTCGTTGTTGCTGCATTGGCATCATCTGAGCAGGCAATTGCTGCATTTGCGGCCAATTGCCCGGTTGAACTGCACCTGGTTGGACTGCGCCCGGTTGAACAGCGCCTGCCTGACCCGGCTGCGAATCGCGCTCCATATAAGTTTTGTGGCAGTACATATGCGAGATGCGCGGAATCACGACCGTTTCGCCTTGCCTCAGTGACTCCGGACTCGTCAGATGCGGGTTCGCTTCCTCTAGAACGGGATAAGGAATATTGTACGTATGGGCGACTTGCGCAAGAGTCTCGCCAGGAGCAGCTTGGTGTTGGGCGAATACGCCAGAATTGCGGTCTTCTCCTGCTTCTTCACCTTCACGGAAAAATGGAAAGAAGAACGGCGAGAAGAAGAAGAAAGGAAACAACGAACGGCGTGGAAAGAATGGATGCGGAAACGGACGGAATGGCGGGCGGCCGAATCCTCCGCCAAACGGTGCAAAGCCACGATTCATCATGGTACCTCCCGTGTCATAGTCATACGTCTATAGCGTATGACAATGGTGCCTAGGTTGCGCCTAGTCCTCTCGAAAAAACTTTTCGTACAGACAAAAACCGCCGTTCGCTCCGACATATTCATATCCGCAATCTTTGTAAAATTGGTTCAATTGCGGGTTCGTCTCGATGCAATCAAGCCTTATGCGGTCCCGTCCATCAAAATGAATGCCGGAATGGACCCATTTCAACATGTGCTTGCCCAACTGTCTGCCGCCATATGCTCGATTAATGGCCAGCCGGTGCAAATACACGGCGCCATCATGACCGCTTTCTCCCCACAACCGTATATCCCACTCGCTCGGGTCCCGCAGCAGGGTCACGATGCCTGCCAAAGCAGCTTTCTCCTTGAACAAATAGACGTCGCCTCGTGCAATCGAACGTGCTGTGTTGTGATGGTCTTCACCGTTAAGCAGCGCGCTCCATTGCGTCGAGCCTTTGCTTCTCAGCCACTCGGCTGTCTGTATAAGCAGCGACATCACGTCTGCCGTGTCGATTTCCTCCGCCTGCGAGACCTTAATGGCACCCGGAATATCATGCTTCTTGAAATTCGCTAAATATCTGACGGTCATCCCGATTCCTCCGTATCTGTGTAGACTTGCGTTGCCTAGCATCCATTGTGCACATTCATGGCGCCTATTCATACGGCAAATAAAAAAGCCGCGATGCCGCGGCTTTTCGGATGAAACAATAATTGACGGGTTATAAGGCCTGTTCCTGTTGGTAGAGCACCGTCGATAAATACCGTTCTCCGTTGCTCGGAATAACGGCAACAATCCGCTTGCCCGGCCCAAGCTTCTCGCCGAGCTGGAGCGCCGCATACACAGCAGCGCCTGACGATATGCCCCCCAGTATGCCTTCTTCTCTCGCAAGACGCCGCGCGATGTCGAACGCTGACTCGTTCTTGACTTGAACGATCTCGTCATAGATTCCTGTGTTTAGAATCGACGGCACGAAGCCGGCACCGATCCCTTGGATTTTGTGCGGACCGGCTGCGCCTCCCGAGAGGACGGGGGATGCCGCCGGCTCGACGGCCGCAATATGAATGCCCGGGTAATGCTGGCGCAGCACTTCTCCCGCTCCCGTAATCGTACCGCCCGTGCCGACGCCGGCGACAAAGCCGTCGAGCGTCCCGCCAATCGATTCGATTGCGCGGACAATTTCCGGACCTGTCGTCTCCCGGTGAATTTTCGCATTCGCCGGATTATCGAACTGGGCCGCCGGGAAATAGTCCGGATGCTGTGCGGACAGTTCCTGCGCCACACGAATGGCGCCTTTCATCCCTTCCGCTCCCGGCGTCAGCACGAGTTCCGCACCGTAGGCGCGAAGCAGGTTTCGCCGTTCCAAGCTCATCGTTTCCGGCATCACGAGAATCGCCTTATAGCCTCTCGCCGCCGCGACGAGCGCAATGCCGATGCCCGTATTGCCGCTGGTCGCTTCGATGATCGTATCGCCCTTCTTCAGCTTGCCGGACCGTTCCGCTTCTTCGATAATGCTGATCGCAATACGGTCCTTAACGCTGCTGCCAGGATTAAAAAACTCCAGCTTCAAGTAAATATCCGCACTCGTATTCGGCACGATACTGTTCAACCGGACGAGCGGCGTTCTGCCGATCAGCTCCGTAATGTTATTAACGACCAAGCTCATAGTTAATCCCTCCTATTATTCGGCGACCTTAGATCGGAGATCATGGATCGTCCTATTCATCCCATACGAATATCTCTGTTTCTATTATTTCGAGTTCTCGTATAACTCCTGATAATGGCC
Organism: Paenibacillus kobensis NBRC 15729; assembly: GCF_004000825.1. GTDB lineage: Bacteria > Bacillota > Bacilli > Paenibacillales > Paenibacillaceae > Paenibacillus_T > Paenibacillus_T kobensis. The sequence continues at coordinate 126,828 of NZ_BILZ01000006.1, forward strand.
GCCTGCTTCGACAAGCTGCGAATGCGTGCCTTCCTCAACGATCTGGCCTTTGCTCATGACAAGAATCCGGTCGGCTTGCTGAATCGTAGACAGCCGGTGTGCAATAACGATCGTTGTCCGGTTGCGCGACACGGCATGCAATGCGCTCTGGATCAACTGTTCGGTCTGCGAATCCAGATTCGCGCTCGCTTCGTCCAGAATGAGCACCTTCGGCTTGAACACGATAATTCTCGCGAACGAGATGAGCTGCCGCTCGCCGGAAGACAGACCGCTTCCTCTCTCCGACAGCTTCGTATCATAACCGCCAATTAGCTTCTGAATGACGGTGCTCGCACCGACGAATTCACAGGCCGCGATAACTTCCTCACGGCTGATCGATTCATCGAACAGCCGGACGTTATCGATGATGCTGCCCGAATAGAGGTACGGGTCCTGCTGCACCAAGCCGACCATCCGGTGAAGCGAAGCTTGCGGGATATGGCGGACGTCGAAGCCGTCGATCCGAATGGCTCCCTCCTGCACATCATAGAAACGGCACAGCAGGCTGATCAAGGAGCTCTTGCCCGCTCCGGTCGTTCCGACGACGCCAATCATCTCGCCTGGGGCAATCGTCAATTGCAAATTCCGAATAATCGGCACATCCGGTTCATACGCGAACGAGATATGATCGAACTCGATACGGCCTCGAACGTCTTGTTCATTCCAGTCCTCAGCTGCCTTCTTCGGATCTTTGACGTCCGGCTCGCTCTCGAATACGGTCCAAATGCGGGATATAGCTACCGTAGCGGATTGAAGCGTATTCCACTGCTGCGTAATCGTATTAATCGGCTGAAAAAATTGACGAATATACGTAATGAACGCATACAACACGCCGAACGCCAGATGGTCGCCTAGTACGGCATTGCCTCCAACCCAAGTAACGAATGCAATCGACAGGTTGCTGAGAACGTCGAACGTGCGTCCGAACAGAATGTTCGTCCGGATCTCGCGCACATTCGCCTGGAAATACAAACCGTTGCGCTCGTTGAATTGTTTCTCCTGCTCCCGCTGCTGGTGAAATGCCTGCACCAGATTCATGCCTGACAAATTTTCCGCTACGAAAGCAACCATCCGGGACAGCCGCGTTCTCGCAAGTTGATAAGTCGTACGCATGAACGAACGGAATCCGATCGCAATAAGCGAAATGACCGGCAGCAGCACCAAGCAATAGAGCGCCAATTGTGAATCGAGATGAAACATCATCGCGATGATCAGAATGAGCGTAAGACCGTCACGGAACAAGCTGAGCAGCACTTGGTTGAAAAATTGGTTAAGCGCCTCGGTATCGCTCGAGATGTGCGTAATGAGGCTGCCGCTCGACATCCGGTCGAAGTACCGCATAGACAACCTGAGAATGTGGCTGAACAGCTGCTTGCGGATTAAGCCGACAATGCTTTGCCCGATTCGCTGCAGCAAATTGTTCTGCAAATACGTGAACAGGAAGCTGGAAGCCGACAATGCGAAATAAGCGGCGCATATGAGCAGCAGTCCTTGGTAATCGTTCCGCCCGGCGAGCAAATTGTCATCGATGGCGATCTTCATCAAATAAGGCTGAAGCAGATCCGATAGAATCGCGATGATGGTAAACAGAAAGACGAGCGAGAACGAAACGATATGCGGCCTGACGTAACGCGACAAGGCACGAAAAGCGGATACGTACTGCGGCTTCTGCTCTGGCATGTTCGGGTCCGCTTTCTGATCCATCTGCCAATTATGAATAGCCTGTGCCGGTCGCATGCTGTTGTCCCTCCTCCTGTATCGCGTGAAGCTCCGCATATAGTCCCGGCGCGCGCAGCAATTCCTCATGCGTGCCTTTCTGCACGATCGCTCCTTCGTCAAGTACAAGAATGACGTCGGCATGCTTTATGGCGCTAATCCGATGCGCGATAATAATCGTCGTCTTGCCCGCTCTCTCCTTCCGGATCGTACGGATAATCTCTTTCTCGGTGACTGTGTCGACGGCACTAACGCTGTCGTCGAGAATTAAGAGCGGCGCATTCTTGATCAGTCCTCTCGCTAAGCTCGTACGCTGGCGCTGCCCGCCGGACAGCGTCAAGCCGCGTTCTCCGAGCCGCGTATCGAACCGGCTGGGCAGATCCACGATATTATCATAGATTTGCGCCTGTTTCGCAGCCGTCTTCACCGTGCACAGCTTCGCCGAACGGTTGTGGAACGCGATATTTTCCCGAATCGTCGTACTGAACAAGAAGCCGTCCTGCGGCACGTACGCAATCTGGCTGCGCAAGCTTTCGAGCGTCATATCCCGAATATCGGTGTTGCCGAACAGAATGGAGCTCTCGGGCGGATCGTACATACGAAGCAGCAATTTCATTAGCGTTGTCTTGCCGCTGCCGGTACGCCCAATAATGCCAAGCGTCGATCCCGGCTTTAGCGTCAACTGTACGTTCTGAAGCACCGGCTGGGACGTTGGATTGTAGGCAAATGTCAAATTTCGAATGCGAAGCACGGCGGTGGACAGATTTACTTCCCGCGCGTAATCCGATTCAATAATTTCCGACCGCTGCGTAAGCAATCCGTTCAGCCTTTCCAGCGAGGCGCGGGAACGCTGAATCGAGTTTACGACGTTCCCGATCTGCTGGAGCGGATTCATCAGCAGCCGTACATACAGCGTCAGCGCGACAAAATTGCCGAGCGTGATCCGGCCATGAATCGCAAGATACCCGCCGAACGCGAGTGCCGTGATGAGGGCAATGGTGCCAAGATACGGAATCAGCGCCTGAAAGAATGACGACACCTTCACCAGCAGCAATTGATTGCGGCGAATTTCATCAACCGACGCATTGAAGCGCTGCTCCATGACATCCTCGGCGGCGAATTTCTTCGTCACGCGTACGCCTCCGAACTGCTCCTCCGCCAGCTCCGTCATCCGTCCGAGCGATTCTTGCACCGCTAACGACCGTTTACGAATAATCGGTCCAAGATAAACAACGATGAACGGGATGAGCAGCAGCGGGAACACGGAAGCGCCGATGAGATAAAGCGGAATGCCGCTTGTGATCATCATCGCCACAGCCGCAGCCAACAGCATCGTCGCATTCGCCGTCGCATTGAAGCCCATCGAGATCGATTCGCGGACTGCCGTGACGTCGTTCATGAAATAACTGAGCAGCCTGCCTACCCCATTGCTGGAATAGAAGCGTTCGCTCATTTGCGTAAAATGATGAAACAATTGTCCCCGGACGTGAAATTCGAACTTGCGGCCAACGTACATGACGAGATACATAGCGCCGCCGTTGAACAACACATGGCCAATACCGATGGCGAGCAGCAGCAAGCTGAAAGATACGACCTTATCATGCGTCAGACTTCCAAGCTGGAGCTGGTCGGTAAACCGTCCGAGCACTTTCGGGAAATTGACGTTAATCCAGTTCGAAACGAAATGAAGAAACAGCGATAATGAATAAATCGGCCAGGTCGTCAAAAAGAAGCTTTTAATCAATTTCGTAGATTTCAAGAAAACGATCACTTCCCGCTGTAATAAGTAAAAGTACCGGCATAGCGCCGATTATGGACGAAAATAGTCAAAGCAAATTCCAGTAAATAATCATTTACTGGAATTTGCCTGCTAAGCGCAATTCTCGGTTTAGAAGGAGCCTCGCACGGTTGCCGGCTCGTTGTTCAGCACGTTCGAAATTCGGGCGATGACTTCTTCATCGAGCACGATGCCTGAAGCCTTCGCATTCTCCTCCACTTGCTCCGGACGGCTTGCCCCGATCAGGGCGCTTGCAACGTTCGGCTGGCGGAGAATCCAAGCGAGCGACAGCTGGCTCACCGTAATGCCTTGCTCGCGGGCAATGTCCTGAAGCTCAGCGACCTTCGTAAGCTTCTCTTCCGTCAGCTTGTTTTTGAAATTGTCATGCTTCACAGCACGGGAATCGGCTGGAATGGAACCTGCCGAATATTTGCCGGTCAGAATGCCCTGCGCCAGAGGCGAGAATACGACTTGACCGAACCCTTTCTGCTCGCCGAGCGGAATGATTTCTTTCTCAATATAACGCTCGAACAGATTGTAGACCGGCTGATTAACGACGATCTTGTCCAACAGATATTTGTCCGCGATAGCGAACGCCTCTGTAATTTGCGCCGCTGTCCATTCACTGACGCCGATATAGAGCACTTTGCCCTGGCGGACCAGGTCATCGAACGCACGAAGCGTCTCTTCCAGCGGTGTGGCGGCGTCGAAACGGTGGCTGTATAAGATATCAATGTAGTCGTGTCCGAGACGCTTCAAGCTTGCATTCGCGGACTCAATGACATGCTTGCGGGACAGGCCGCGGTCATTCGGACCGTCTCCGATTTTGCCATATACTTTGGTTGCTAGAACATAAGACGAGCGCTCGTAATCGCGGAGCGTCTCCCCGACGACGCGCTCCGCTTCACCCTTCGCATAGACGTTAGCCGTATCGAAGAAATTAATGCCGAGCTCGTAAGCCTTGCGGATCGACAGCACCGCGTTCTCGCGTTCGACATATCCGCCGTACGTGAGCCAGCTGCCAAGGCTAATGTCGCTTACCTTCAAACCGCTTGCACCCAATTGACGATATTGTATAGACATTTAAATTCCTCCTAATCGAATGATCGTGAATGATCCGTTTATTTAGGCCTGATCGCTATGTGCCAATGCTGCCTGCGCTTCCTTCGCCGCTATCCATATTTCGCGATTACGGTTAACCGGGTGTTCGAGCCCGAGGTTTTCCCGCAGCGTCTTACCTTCGTATGCAGTGCGGAACAGACCGCGGTTTTGCAGCTCCGGCACCACTTTGTCGACGAACGTCTCAAAACCGCTGTTAAAAATATGAGGCAGAATGTTGAAGCCGTCCGCGCCGTTCTCAAGCAGCCATCTCTCGATAAAATCGGCCGTCTGCACGACCGAGCCGGTAAACGATACGTGACCGTGTCCAGCTGCACTGCGGGCGATGAATTGGCGGAGCGTCATTTTATCCCTGACGGCTGCGTCGACTACGACTTCCTGTCGGCTCGTAATGCCTTTCGAAATGGAGCCGTAAGGCTTCGCTTTGTCAACCGGCACCAAGTCGTCCAACGAATATTCGGTCAGATCGACGGTGAAATAGTTCGAAAGTCTGCGCAATGCTTGCTTCGGATTAAGCAGACCGTTGAATTCATCTTCGATATCCCGAGCTTCCGCCTCCGTATCGGCGACAATCGGGCACAGTCCCGGCATAATAAGCAGCTGCTCTGGCGTGCGGCCGTACTTCGCCAGACGGGATTTCACATCGGTATAGAACGCCTGTGCGGCGCCCAGCGTCTGCTGCGCGGTGAATATAACCTCGGCCGTCTTAGCGGCAAGCTCTTTGCCGCCTTCCGACGAGCCGGCTTGTACGAGCACCGGATACCCTTGCGGCGGTCTCGGGATGTTCAGAGGCCCTTTGACATTAAAATGCTTGCCTTTGAAATTGATTTCGTGCACCTTGTCACGATGGATCGATACATCGTTCTCCCGGTCGTATACTAGGGCATCCTCTTCCCAGCTGTCCCACAGTTGTTTCGTCAATTCGACGAATTCGTCGCCAATCTCGTAACGCGTCGATACGTCCGGATGCTCGGATCTGGACAGATTGTCGGCATCCTCTTGGGAATGACCGGTCACGATATTCCAGGCCGCTCTTCCTTTGCTGATGTGGTCGAGCGAGGCAAATTTTCTAGCTACGTGGTACGGATCGTTATAGGTCGTACCAACCGTCGCGATGAAACCGACGTTCTTCGTCAGCGCAGCCAGTGCCGACAATAGGGTGAACGGCTCCAGCCTGCGGCCAAGACCCGAATAGTTGTCCGCCATGAACAGCGAGTCGAACAGTCCTCTCTCCGCTATTCTCGCAAGACCCGCATAGTAGTCGAGATCCAGGTCTTCACTCGGACTCGAATGGGGATGTTTCCACGCCGCCGAATGGTGGCCCGCTCCCCGCATAAATACGTTAAAATGCGCTTGTTTCCTATTGTTTGATGCGCTCATGTCCTGCACCTCTCTCATGTCTTCCGATCCCGCAGCTGTCCTTTTAACTCAAATCGAAGCCTCTGCCTTCCAGAAAGCTGCGCATATGTCCGCGAAGCCGTCCGCCATCGAACCGGCGAACCATCTCTTTGGACCATTTTTGTTCCTTCTCCCCGGCTTTGCCGCCTCCGCTGCGAGTCGCATAATACGTACGGGTCGTCGAATCGTATTCCTCGATCGCTCCAGCGACTCGGTTGTCCTGGTACGTCTCCTCATGCAGAAAAGCACGAAGCGGCAATCGCGGCCGAAGATCAGGCTCCTGGTCCGGAATACCGACGCTTAATCCGAATACCGGATACACGAACGGCGGCAGCTCCAGCAGCTCGCTAACCGCTTGCGGATTGTTGCGTATGCCGCCGATATAGACGGTTCCATAGCCGAGCGATTCCGCCGCGATGACCGCGTTCTGCGCCGCTAGCGTCGCGTCAATCGTTGCGAGCAGGAACAGCTCCGTGTTCTGTTGCAGCTCCGCATCTTCGTGCAGCCGAACCGCCGTACGGATCTTATTCAGATCGGCAAGCCATACGAGAAACAACGGACTTTCCTCGATATGCTTCTGATTGCCGGCTAGGCCTGCAAGCACCCGCTTGCGTTCGGCATCCCGAACCGCAACAACGCTGTAGGCCTGAATGTTCGAAGAGGTCGGCGCGGCTTGTGCAGCTAGCGCGATCTCCTGCAGATGCTCTTGAGGGATAGCGTCGTCCTTGTACTTCCGTATCGAGCGATGTGCCCTTAGCAAGCGAATCGTGTCGTTCATATGTTCCCTCTTCCCTCCTGTCCGTTCCGGATACCCGTAAAAATAAAAAAACCGGAGACACATGAATTTGTGTCTCCGGTGGTCCGGCAGGCTCTTATTCTTACTATTCCAATCTATTTAGTTATACAATGACAAGATGAATTTACCATTATCCATCTCATCTGTCAATATCGTGCGGTAATTTGTTGGCAGCCGATTGAATCGGTTTCGCCTATTATTTCACGCCGATTGTCGTACGAAGCGACTCGACATCCTTATTGATCGCATCGGTCGCTTTGCGGATCGCCGAGTTAACATCCAGACCGTTAATCGCCAGATCCGCAGCCGCTTCGTTCAGCCTTTTCGAAATTTCCGTTTCATACGGGTGGAAGTAGTGCTCTTGCAGCGGCTCGCCGACAAATACGTTTTGAACGGTCTTGCCCTGCAGCACCGGTATATCCAGCCCGTATTCCTTCTCTAGCTCCGGATTCGTAATGGCCGGTACACGACCGTTACGCGAGAGTATGCGTTGACCTTCATCGGACAAGATTTCAGCGATGACCTGGAACGCCTCTTCCTTATGCTTGCTTTGCGAGTTAACGGACAGCGAGTGAATTTGCGCTTCCCTCGTCTTGCCTAATTGATCCTCGAAGTTCGGAGCAGGCGCGATGTCCCAGTTGAACTCAACACCTTGCTGGCGCAGTTCCTCAAGCGGCCCGACCATGTTGGCCAGCCAAGTGACGCGCATCCCGACCGTCTGATCCTTCATGAACTGGTCGCGTCCATAATCCCATACGCCGTCCGGCGACACATAACCCGGAATTTCAGATATTTGCTTCTCCAGTTCGAAGATGCGGTGCCATTCCGGCGTGTCGAGAGCGGCGTTGCCGGTCTCGCGGTCCAGAATCGGCAGCCCAAGCCCTTTGGCCAACCCCGTCAAGTGATCGACCGACAAACCAACGTAATTCACACCGTTCTCCGTCCGCGTCAGCTTCTTCGCGATTTCAAGCACCTGATCCCATGTCAGCTGCTCGCTCGTCGGATACTCGACGCCGAACTTATCGAAGATGTCTTTGTTGTAATAGAGCACGTGCTGGTTCGCATTGAATGGAATGGCCAATATTTCGCCGTTATCTCCGAGCTCTTTGATATAGTTCCACAGAATTGGTTTAATGCGGTTCGTATCGAAATGATATTGATCAATCAGACCGCGAAGGTCCTCGTATGCCCCTGTACGCTTAATCTTCTGATGCGTCGTCGAGGACGAATAAATAATGTCAGGCTGATGCGTCGTCAGCACCTCTTCAGGCGTCGTCGTCGCGGCAGGCGTAATCCGCTCGATCGTCACGTTCGGATATTTCGCATGAATCGGATCCGCGATGAGCGTCTTGAACTCGGTATCCGGGAACGTGCCGCTCGTGTTGTAGAACGTCAGCGTTACCGGCTTGCTGCCCAGCTTGTGCTCATCGTTCGCCGGTTGCTCCGCCGTGCTTGCGCCAGCTGTGCTGCTCTCCGTATTCTCCGTCTTGCCTGCATCTGCGGCTTTCGAGCTGCTACCGCCTCCCTCATTGCCGCCGCATGCGGTAAGCATGGAAAGCAGCAAAATTGATGTAATGCCATAAGATAACTTCTTCATTTCAGTGTTCTCTCCCTTAGATGTTCATGTCAGTGTTATTAGGTGGACTATTGCAATGCTTTCGCCCAGCGGCGCGCATTCGCCGGACGCTTCAGTCCTAGCCGGTCCCGAAGCGTCGTTCCCTCATACGCGGTACGGAACAACCCGCGGTTTTGCAGTTCCGGTATAACCTTGTCCACGAAGATTTCGAGACCGCTTGGATAAACCTGAGGCATGACGTTGAAGCCGTCGGCTGCCCCATTGACGAACCATTCCTCGATTTTATCCGCCAGCTGGATCGGTGTTCCCGTGAACGTGAAGTGTCCGCGTGCGCCGCCCAGCCGGTTAATAAGCTGCTTGAGCGACAGCTGCTCGTCACGGATCAGATCGAGAATAAGCTGATGGCGGCTTTTGTTGCCGTTCACATCATCGGTCGCCCGCAGTCCCTCGAGCGTCAGCGGCTCGTCTATCGAGCGGGCAGACAGATCGACGCCTAGACGCTCTGACAACCGGCGGACGGCAGCGTCCTTGTCGATGAACTCGAACAACTGCTCCTCGATTTCTTTCGCCTCGGCTTCCGTCTCGGCTAGAATCGGGCTGATGCCCGGCAAAATATTGAGTTCATCATGTGTTCTGCCATACTTCGCAAGGCGGGATTTGACGTCATGATAGAACAGCTGCGCACTCTCGATATTCTGGTGAGCAGTGAAGATCACTTCCGCTACCTTCGCTGCGAATTCCTTGCCGCTTTCGGATGATCCCGCTTGCACCAGCACTGGATACCCTTGCGGCGGCCGTGCGATGTTCAGCGGGCCTTGCACCTTGTAATACTGGCCTTCGAAATCGATTTTATGGATTTTGTCCTGATCGTACAGCTTGCCGGAACTTTTATCATTCAGGACAGCATCGTCCTCCCAGCTGTCCCACAGCTGCTTCGTGACTTCGACGAATTCGTCGGCGTCTTCATACCGCTGCGAATGGTCAGGATGCTCATCCAGCCCGAAGTTATGAGCCGCAGAGCCCGCGCCCGTCACAATGTTCCAGCCTGCTCGTCCTTTGCTGATATGATCGAGCGACGCGAACTTTCGTGCGACGTGGAATGGCTCGTTGTACGTTGTACCGACGGTAGCGATCAAGCCGATATGCTTTGTCCGGCTTGCCAGCGCCGCGAGCTCCGTGAACGGCTCGAGCTTATTCGACCGTCCGACGTAACCGTCCGCAAGAAAGACCGAATCCAGCAGACCGCGCTCGGCGGTCTGCACGATGCTAATCAAATGATTAAAGTCGAGATTTTTTTCCGGCTGCGCTCCAGGCAACCGCCAAGAGGCCTCGTGATGCCCCGTGCCGAATAAGAAAGCATTCAAATGCAGCTGACGTTTCGATTCACTCATCGTATTCATCCTCCTCTTTCTTACCGTTATTGGCCGATCGTCGTCTTCAGCGTCTCGACATCTTTATTGATCGCATCCGTCGCTTGACGAATCGCCGAGTTGACGTCCAAGCCATGGATCGCCATTCCTTCGGCCGCTTCCGTCAGCCGAACCGTAATGTCAGGCTCGTAAGGGTGCTGATAATGTTCCTGGATCGGAGTGCCGATGAAAATGTTTTGTACCGTTTTGCCTTGCAGAACCGGTACGTCCGCGCCATATTCCTTCTCGAGCTCCGGATTAATAATCGCAGGTACACGTCCGTTTCTAGCAATCGTACGTTGACCTTCGTCCGACAGCAAATACTCCAGCACTTGGAACGCTTCGTCCTTATGCTTGCTCTGGCTGTTGATCGATACCGAGTGGATTTGCGCTTCTCTCGTCGTCCCCAGCTTATCGGCGAAGTTCGGCACTGGCGCAATATCCCAATTGAACTCGACGCCTTGCTGACGCAGCTCTTCAAGCGGTCCGACCATGTTCGCAAGCCACGCGGCACGCATAGCAATGTTCTGGTCTTTCATGAAGTGGTCGCGAGTCCAGTTCCACGTTCCGTCCGGCGCGACATATCCCGGGATTTCGTATATTTGCTTGAGCAAATCGAACACGCGGTGCCACTCCGGCGTATCGAGCGCCGCCTGGCCGGTCTCGCGGTCCACGTACGGCAAGCCTAACGACTTGCCTAGCCCCGTCAAATTATCTACGACGAGACCGACATAGTTCACCCCATTGTCCGTGCGCGTCAACTGTTTGCCCACCTCGACCGCTTCGTCCCACGTCATTTGTTTCTCGGTCGGATACGGAACGCCGAACTTATCGAAGATGTCTTTGTTGTAATACAAAATGTGCTGATTCACGTTGAACGGAAGCGCATAGACTTGATCACCGCGGCCTTTGGTCGCGTCCTTGATGTAGTTGTACGCGATCGGCTTGAGGCGGCTCTCGTCAAAATTGAACTTCTTGATCAGCCCGCGCAAATCTTCGAAGGCGCCCGTCCGGATGAGACGCTGCGATACGCTCGAGAACAGGATGTCCGGCGTCTGCGTCGTCAGCACCTCCTCCGGCGTTGCAGTTGCCGCCGGCGTAATGCGTTCGATCGTTACGTTCGGATATTTCTTATGAATGGGATCGGCGATCATCGCATTGAACTCGACGTCGGTAAACGTTGCACCGCTGGAATAGAACGTGAGCGTCAGCTTCTCATCGCCTAGCCTTGTGATATCACCGTCCGTTTCTACCTTCGTTTCTCCCGGTTCGGTTTTGTTCGTTCCTGCTTGATCCGTGCTCTGTGCTGTTCCCTTCTCGCTGTCGTTTCCGCTTCCGCCTCCGCAAGCCGCTAAGAGGGCTGCGGTCACGAACAGCGTAATAATCGTTCCAGTCGGTCTCTTCTTCATAACGGCTTCTCCACCTATCTGTCTGTTATTGACGTTGCAAATGTCTAACGTTCGCAGGACGCTTCAGTCCTAAGCTCTCGCGCAGCGTTGCGCCTTCGTACTCCGTACGGAATAGTCCGCGGTTCTGCAGTTCCGGAATGACCTTGTCGATGAACGCTTCAAGGCCCGTCGGAACGAGCTGCGGCAGTATGTTAAATCCGTCAGCCGCATAGTTGCGAATCCACTTTTCGATAAAATCGGCCGTCTGCAAGACCGAGCCTGTGAAGGTTATATGTCCGTGCCCGCCGTTGTTGCGGTACAGCAATTGACGAATCGTGAAACTTTCGTCGCGCCTTGCCGGATCGAGTACCGCCTCCTGCCGGCTGCGTATGCCGTTAAATTCTTCGGACGGCTTCGCCTTATCCAGCGGCACGGGATCGTCCAAGTCGTAATCGGACAGGTCGACCGTGAACCGTTCGGACAGATTGCGCAGCGCCCGCTTCGTATCGACATAAGCGTGCAGCTCCGCTTCGATGTCCCGGGCTTCGGCTTCTGTATCAGCGACGATAGGAGCGAGACCCGGCAGGATGACCAGCTCATCGGCCGTCCGTCCATATTTGGCTAGTCGTGATTTCACGTCCGTATAGAACTCCCGGCCTGCTTCGAACGTTTGCTGCGCTGTGAAGATCACTTCCGCCGTCTTCGCGGCAAGCTCCTTGCCAGCCTCGGAGGAACCCGCTTGGACAAGCACCGGATAACCTTGCGGTGGACGAGGGATATTAAGCGGCCCCTTCACCGAGTAGGTATGGCCATTGAAGTTAATCTCATGCACCTTGCCTTGTTCAGTCAGACGTCCGTTCTTCTTATCGTAGATAAGAGCATCGTCTTCCCAGCTGTCCCACAGCTGCTTCACGACTTCGACGAATTCTTCGCCCGTTTCGTACCGCTGGGCATGCTCGGGATGCTCGTCCAGACCGAAATTATGTGCTGCCGAGCCCGCACCGGTTACGATATTCCAGCCCGCACGCCCGCCGCTGATATGATCCAGCGATGCGAACTGCCGTGCAACGTGGAACGGCTCGTTGTAGACGGTTCCGACAGTCGCAATCAGGCCGATATGCTTCGTGACGGAAGCCAGCGCGGACAGCAGCGTGAACGGCTCCAGCTTGCTGCCGCCGCCGGCGTAACCGTCAGCGAGGAAAACCGAATCGAGCTTTCCCCGTTCCGCAAGCTGAGCCAACTGGGCCAAATACTCGATATCGAGCTCCAGCTCCGGCTTGGAGTCGGCGTGGCGCCATGCGCCTGCATGATGGCCTGTCGCTCTCAGAAACACATTTAAGTGGGCTTTCCGATTATTCTCGCTCATTGTCACTGCACCTCAATCTCGAATGATTTTATAATCCTAAACGCAAATAACCGGAAGTCGCTTAGTAGCAACCTCCGGTTATCCGGTCGATTAACGATATACTCTTTAAAACCTATCAACTTAGTAAGGATTAGTTACGAATTTACACCGCTAACCGTGATCTGTCAATTCTTTTATTTTTTACATGTTATATTTCTTGTTCATTACCGAAGGCGAGTTATTCGACCAAGCCGGAACGCTCTACCCCTTCGATGAACCAGCGCTGCATAACCAGGTAGACGACGAGCAGCGGCATAATGATAAGGAATGACGCCGCCATTTTGATCGACTCCGCATACACCGTGATCTCGCCAGCTCCGGCCGCTTGCGCCATCTCCCCGGCCATACGCGCCAGCGTAATGGACAACGGAACATTATCAGCGGTGAACATGAACAGAGACGGGAAGTAGAAATCGTTCCAGTTCCAGACGAATGCGAACAGCAACACGACAACCGTCGCTGACCGGGAGATCGGGAACATGACTTTGAAGAACATCCGGAAAGATCCGGCTCCATCGATACGCGCCGCTTCGTCAAGCTCCTTCGGCAGCGTCGAATAGAACGAACGGTAGATAATGACGAACATGGCGCCCTTCAACCCATGACCGAATAAAGCGGGTACGACCATCGGCAGAAAAGTATTCATCCAGCCGAACTGCTTGAACAACATAATGGTCGGCAGAATCGTGACCTGCGGCGGCATGATGAAGGTGAACAGCAGCAGCGCTCCCCACAGCTTCTTCAGCGGAAAGTCGAGCCTTGCGAACGCATAACCCGCTATGGCGCACGAGAACACCTGCAGCGCCGACACGGAAGATGCGAGCGAGACGCTAATCAGGAAGCTCTTCCCGTAGTGCAGCATCTCGCTTGCTTCCTTCAGATGCCCCGTGTAGATCGTCCGAGGCACCCAAATAACCGACGGGTCAAGAATATTTTTCGCGTCTTTCACCATCGTCGTCATCATATACAGAATCGGCTTCAAGTAGATGAAAGCGACATTAATAAGAATAAAATAAACAACGAGTTTGAATAGAATACCTTTGTCGATCTCCGTACCGAGCACCCGGTACCGAAGCAGCTCCAACCGGTTTCGCAGCTTGGTACCAAGCCGCCAATCGACATTCAAGCCAGGACGGCCTCTCTCAATCTTCACTTCGTATCACCCCGATCTCGTCGTCATCTGCCGGACAGCGCTTTGTCCACTCTTCTATAGAGCAGGAGCGTGAGCATGACAAACGTCAATATGATTAAGAAATAGATCCATGCCAGCGCGCTGGAGCTGCCGTAGTTCGTTGTATTGACCTTGCTGATGATCGGATTCGAAGGAAATGTGAACAGATCGACGACCGTATACATCAAATTCAAGAAAATATAAGGTACAAGACCCGGCAGTGTAATCGTCCAGAATGTATTCCACGGATTCGAGCCATCAATGCGGGATGCTTCGTATACCGATGCCGGGAGCGTCTGCCTGCCTGCGAGGAAGATCAGAATTTGGACGCCGGAATACCAGAGCACGAGAACGAAGGAACTTAGTACATTCTCGATCGGCGATGCCCATGCGGCAGGCATATATTCGCGCAAATAATAATCGATCCGCAGCGACTGCATCATGCTGAGCGACCCTTCGCCCTGTGTAATAAATTCTTGTACGATCTGACCGGAAGAGAAGATTACCGGCAGGAAGAAGATCACCCGGAACAACGTCCGGCCTGGAAACTTCAAATTCAGAAGGATCGCCACGAACAGGGAGAAGACGAGAATGATCGGGATCATCATCAGCGATTGCTTCAAGAACGGAATAAGCTCTTCATACAGCAAGCTGCCGTTCGCGACAAGAATTTCCCGGTAATGCTTGAACCCGATATACGCGTACTCGGTCTTGTTTACTTCGATCTTAACCTGATGAAAACTCATGAACAGTGAGTAGCCGAGCGGGAACGCAACGAAAGTTAGAAAGCCGAATACCCACGGCGCGATGAACAGCGAGCCTTCCAGTCTGCGCAGCGTCCTTGCTTCCAGCCTTCTCATCGTGCATCCCCTCCCTTCTTCACCGTATAGCCTAGCGCCGGAACGACTAGGCCGCCACTCTCATACGGCTGATCGTTATAATTCACCAACACGCGGTAACCGCCGTCATATTCGGTTTCCTTCACGCCAGGCGCAATCGTCCGGTGTGACGTAATGACACGGTCCTTCACTTCGGCAAGGACGGCGTTCATTTGTTTGTATTCGTCCGTAATGCGGCTGATCCAATTCTTATAATCCAAGCTGTAATACCATAACGAATACGATCGGCGCATATCATCGGAATGATCTCCGCTAAGGATATAGGAAGGTGAAGCGCCGTATTCGATGCTACGAAGAAATTGACTCTGCCACTCGTCGCGGACATTGGACCACTCCAGCGAATACGTCCGTAAGCCGTGCAGCACGATAGCGGCGAACGGAATCGGTTCAGTTATGAAGACGTCATACGAATAGTCGCTCGCGAGCTGATGGACGTGATCCACTTCATCCAGCGCATAGAAGTTGACGTTGCCCGCCGCAGCGGAACCCAGCGTTTCTTTCGTCTGCTCCAATATGCTGCGCTGGATGCCGACCGAATCGCTTCGGCTGTCCTTGTACCGGTTGTTGAAATCGGTATTAAGCTGTGCGCCAATGCCGTTCTCGAAGTAGATGCCGTCCGCTCCAAGCTTCTTATAGCTGTTCAGGTCGGAGCGCACCACTTTCTCGTAGAAGCCCGGACTGACGTACGCTGCATCATCCTGCTCATCCTGCTGCTTTTTCTGCTCCTTCAGCACCGTGCCTGCCATGTTGCGCAGCCCGTCCCTTCTCCACCAGAACCCGTCATCCCCGTTCGTGTTGAGCGTATAATTCGCGGTCAAATAAACCGGAATCTGCAGCGAATGGGCGTAATCGATAAACCGTTTCATGCCGCTGCTTCCGCCGATTCGCTTATCGACCGGAAAGTATCCGCCTTGCGAGCTGTAGCCGTCCTGCTGCCAGCCCGAATAATGCACCTGCATGTTGTGAATGCCAAGATCGTAAACGTCCTTCAGCAGTGATTCCGCCTCGCCCGTCGTCGTCGCTTTCAAATAAGAGTCCGTGAACAGCCCTTTCTCAATATCCGCCCCGACGATGTCTAAGAACAGCGGGATATCCGCCTTTGCTGACGTTACCGGCTTTACCCCTTTTTCCGTGGTCAAATAGTTGCGGTACACCGCTGCCATCCCCGAGTAGTCGCTATCGGTTCCCGTCAGAGGATAGTACCTTGTCGCCCTTCTCTCCGATACAAAACGGTCGCTGCTGTACGTATAGAAACCTTCGCCTGTATTCTTGCTCACAGATTGATAAAATTTCTTCCGGTACTGCCACTCTGTCGTCACCCAATTCGATCTTCCGACCGCTCCGCCCGGCGCTGCATATACGTTGGCATAGGCTTCGCCTTCCGTAATGATCGAGAAGAAGGACTGATTGCCCGACTTCAGTCCGTATACGGGCATCGTGATGCGCTGTCTGCCTGTCTCTTCGTTGTAGAACGACAGATCTTGGCCATACACGCTTTCGTCATACGTCAGCTGCGGCATAATCCGCTTGTCTCCGAACCGGATCAGCGATCCGGAGCCGTCGGGAATCATAATATATCCGTCCTGCCCGACATAGGGCTCTGCGCCGAACAACGGATACAGCTTCACGTTCAACAAGCTTAGATCGCCTTCTACGATTCCGGCGTCGATTACTCGGGTCTCGACGTAATCCTTATGCAACGAAACTTCGACCGGAATTTTGATTTGTGCCTTAGGAAACGCGAACGTGACAGAGAATCCGTCCTCCTTCAGCTGGAACTGCTCCAAATACCCTCCCGTATCGACAAGTCCTGCTGTGAACGAAGAAGACTTATAGTTTTTTGCGTTCACATATTCGATCAGAATGGGCGACAGCAGATGGCTCTTCCATGTGCCGGTTGCCGTCTCCTTCGGCCATTCCTGCGGATTCGGATAGGAGCGCCATATGCTGCCAGTCGCCTTATCGACTATTTCAAAATGAGAAGTCGAACGGTCGACAAGCAGCCGAAGTTTATCGTTCTCTGCAGCCGTTTCGAAACCGGCTTCCGCCGGAACAGCCGATTTGTACGGCTGCCCCTTATTCTCGAACTGGGCGGCCGTCAGAGCAGCGTCCGTCCCTTTCTCTCCCCATGGATTCCATATTTGCAGCGCGATCCAGCCGATTAGGAGCAGCAGCACGGCCGTCGTCACTGCTTTCGCAATGGTTGCAATCGGAAGCTTGCGGCTCTTCATCGGATGATCACCTCTTGATAAATCGATTTGACAAAATGGACGAGCTCGTAGCTAAGACTGATGAACAAGAATATTAGAATGACAATGATAAGAAGCGTAAAGATCGATACTACGATATTGAACAGCGATTCGATAAACGTATAATTGTGAATCCCCTGCACCATCCACACCGTTAGCAGCACGACCCAGAGGATCGCCGCGAACCGCAAGAAATGGAAGATCGCCGATTCGTCGAGCGTTAACGCATTGGACAGGTACGTAACGGGTATCCCAATCAGAATAATCGGAAATAGAGCATAACTGCTTCCATAAAATACGTCTTTGAAACGTCCCTCGCCTCGAAGCAGCGAGCTGACCAAATAGTTGGAGACAACCCAACCGATCCATAAGCCGAAAAACTGAACCATCTGCGGCAGCAGATCGACGCCTGCATGCACCTTCGGGTTGAATACGAAGCTTGTGCCGGCCTGCATGTAGCCAAATGCGGCGGCTGCGGCGGCCAGAATGATAAGGCTGCTCAGCAGGCTCGCCTTTTGCTCATGCCTTATGCCGTAGAATCCGTCTACCGGGTTGCGAATGAGGGTGAAAACATGTCCGAGCTTCTTAGCGACCGGAATATCAACGCGCAGCCAAGCTCCCTTGCCCAATGCCGGCAGCAGCTTCCTAGACAATCTGCCCCACGTGAGGAATAATACACCTGCTACAAGTGCTGCATTCATTGCAAGTCCGAAATTATGCTGGAACCAGATGAGCCGGTTCTGCCAGAACGAGTCGGAATAACCGCCGACGACGCCCGCCTGATCGAACAACTGCGCCGCGAGCTCAAAATCCTGCTCCTTATACGCTGCTTTCGCCAAACCGATTAATGCCGGCGTATACTGCGTATTCAGCCGGTGAACCTCTTCCCAGATCGGCTTGCTCTCCTCGTACTTGCCTTCTTGCGTCAGGGCATTCGCTTGATGGACAAGCGAGCCGAATTCAGACGGACGAAGCACTTGGATCAAGTTGTTCGTGTTATCGAGCACGTACAAATTCCCTTTGGAGTCATTCGCAATCGCTGTCGGCGTCTTCACAACGCCTGTCTTGGAGGTAGCCGTAATGACGTCGCCGCCCCAGAAGAACAGCAGGTTGCCGTTCTGGTCATATTGGCTAATGATGTTCCAGACCGTATCGATGACCGTCATGTTGCCTGAAGGATCGACGGTAATGTCGCTCAATTGCGGATTCATATTCATGGCCTGACGATGAGATAACACTTCGCCGTACGCCTTCACGGGTTCAACCGACGCAAAATCTCCCTTGCCGCGCAATTGATCCAATCCCGCAATGTTCAGCTTTTTGATTTGGCCGCTGGCCACTTCCTTCGTCACGGTATAGATGAAGCCTTCGTTGTCGATTGCCGCATTCGCGATCGCGCCAGGCAGCTTCTTTAATTCGCGCTGATACATTTCCCGCGTATAGACGAGACGCTTGAACGCGTCGAATGCGGAGAACGATACTTTGTTCGGACCGAAGAACGAGACGAATTGTCCTTCCGGATCAAGCTCTACTAATCCTTGAAAAGCGCCGAGAGACGTAACGTACAGAAAGCCGCGCTTGTCGACAACCAAGTTAACCGGGTCATATTTGAACGAAGCCGGTATGTAATCCGTTTCCGGACGGCCGAATTGTTTCAGCAGCTTGCCGGCTGCATCAAGCCGAACGACACGGTTATTCCCCGTATCCGCGATATAGATATCGCCGTTCTTATTGACGTATACGCCGTTTGGTTTCTTAAGCGGACTTTCCTCCACCTTGATTTGTCGGACATAGTCTCCTTTGTCGTCCAGCTCTACGATCCGGTTATTCCCCGTATCCGCAATATAGACATGATCCTTCTGGTCGATATACAGATCTTTCGGTTGATTGAGCTGCAGCGCATCAGCGCCGTTGGCTTCTGCCTTGTCAATTTCCGGAATGGCCGTGTTATAGCCGATGATTCCGGCCGGAATATATGCAGCCTGCGTATGGACGAGCTGTCCAAAGCCGTCCTTATAGTACGTTTCGTAAGGCAACTGCGATGCCGCTGCCCGAGGAAGCGGAAGCACGGCAGAAATCGCAGCTGCGATGAAGATTCCTATCGATACAATCCGCAGCGTTCTGCTCTTCAAGCGACCTCCCTCCTTATTCGGTTATTTGATGCCGGAATGGGCCATCGTGGAGATGACCTTGCTCTGCAGAATGACAAAAAAGATTAAGTTCGGCACGAGAAGCACTAGTGCGGCCACTGCAGCCGCCCCCTGTCTCGCCACGTTATTCGCCAAATTGCTCGTCAGCGTCGAGAGGAAGAACGGGAACGTCTTCATCTCGTCGTCCTGCATGAACAAGGCAGACGTATCGAGGTTGCCCCATGCGTTCTGGAACGCCAGAATGGCAACTGTAGCGATGGCCGGCATGCTCATCGGGATGACAATACGCGCAAGGACGATGATCTCGTTCGCCCCGTCAATGCGTGATGCCTCCAGCAGTGAATCCGGAATTTGATCGATGAACTGCTTCAGCAGGAACACGCCGACCGGCAGCGCAAGGGCCGGAAGCAGATGTCCCCAATACGTGTTCAGAATGCCGAGGCTGCTAACAACGAGATAACGCGGAATTTGGATGACCTCCGGCGTAAACATGAGCATCAGAATAATGGCAGCGAATATAAACTTTTTGCCTGGAAACTCATGCTTCGACAGCGGATAAGCGCATAACACGCTAACGATGGTCACGCCGACGACGCTCAGCAGCGCGATGAAGACGCTGTTGAAAATGTAGCGCGAGATCGGCACGATTGAGTTGGACGTGACGAGCATGAGCTCCACGAAGTTCTGCACGCTCGGTTCCCGCACGAAGAAGGTCGGCGGGTATACGAACAGTTCGTGATACGGTTTAAACGCATTATTGAAAATATAAATAATCGGCAATATCATCAGCACCGAGATGGCGAGCATGAACGTATTAAAGCCGATTCTGGCGGCAAGTCCCGACGTTCTCAGAAGCTACTCCTCCTTCGAGCCGAACAATTTCCAGCTAAGCTTGTTCGCGAAATACATAAAGATAAGAAGGAATACGGAAATCGTCGACGCGTACCCCATTTCGAACCGGATAAACCCATAATCGTTAATATGGTTAACGATAAGATGACCCGCATATTGCGGCGTCGGATTTTGCCCCGACAGCTCGACGCCGATTGCTCCTGTCTTGAATGTCGTTACGATCGCCATTACGGCGCCGAACAGCATCTGCGGTTTCATGGACGGGATCGTAATGAACCACAGCTCCTGCAGATGATTGCGAATTCCGTCGATCCTGCCTGCTTCGTACAGCGTCCTGTCGACGTTCAGGATTCCGGCCAGCATGGCAAGAAACCCGACCCCCATGCTCGACCAGAGCGTCACAACAATCATGGAATTCATGAGTAATTCCGGTTTCGTCACCCACAGCTTCGGCACATCGATGAAGCCGATTCGGAGCAGGAAGCTGTTCAAATAACCGATCCGGTCGCCCGACAACAGCGGCAGCCATATAATCGTCATCGCCGTACCGATCGTTAGCGACGGGGTATACATCGCCAGCGCCACCCATTTGCGGTAGCTTCCCCGCAGCCGGGATATGAGCCACGCCAGCAAGAAGGCGGCTGCATATCCCCCGGGACCGACGACTATCGCGAATTTGAACGTGTTCGGCAAGGCGTATTTGAGAAACAGCATGTCCTGAGCAATCAAATATTGAAAGTTGCTCCACCCAATGAACCTGGGCCGCTCGATACCATTGTAGTAGGTGAAGCTCAAGCCGACGGAAGCAATGATCGGCAAGACGATGAACAGAATAAAGCAAATGAGAAACGGAGTGATGAACAAATATGAAGTTCGGTACGACCATGCTTTACTTAGCATTCCGGCTGCCTCCTTCCCAAGGTTGATTGACGACCGGAACGTCGAGCTGCTTGATCGAATTGCCCTGTTTGTCTGCAAATCCGAACTCCTGCTGCTTGCGGAGCAGCTCCCGGTCGATATCCCGGACCGCTTCCTCGAGCGATGACATATAGTTGGCCGTCTGAACGACTGAACGCTGCCAAGCATTGTTCAATTCGCGCTCCAAAAAGTAGCCTCCCGGCACGTTCGGGATATCTTTGTACCATTTCCACTGCTCGAGAATGACGGCTGCGTCTTCCCGCTTCCATGGAAGATTGGTGAACGCTTGAATATTGGAGGTGTTCCAGCGGAATGCAACGCCGTTCATCGCTTCCAAGTCCGAACCGTACTGCGTCTGCACATCGGCGGACAACCACCATTGAAGGAATTTCCACGCTTCTTCCTGCTTCTCCGACTTTTTGAATATGACGCCGGTTCTCTGGCCGCCGCCCGCCCATCGGGCAATGGTGCCGTCCGCCTGCTTGACGCCAGGCAGAAGCGCGATGCCCCATCTGCCGTTCAGCTCCGGCGCTGCCGCCGACAGCTGGACGTACATGTTGTAGTCCGAAATACCGATCGGCATCGAGCCGTCGCGGAAGTGCTGATAGAAGCTTGGAACCTCCCTCTCCAGCGCATACGTGTTGAACAGATTCGTCCACTGTTTGAACGCTTGGTAGCCGGCAGGGGAATCAAGCCCTGTCTGCTTGCCGCCCGGCTCGTAGAACTCAACGCCGTGCTGATAGAAGTAAGTGGCATATTCCTTCGGATTGACGTAGAAGTTCATATCGTTCTGCTGCAAGGTCGGCAGCAGATCGTATACGTCATCCCAAGTCTGAGGTACCTTCATATTCAGTCTTTGCAGCAAATCCTTCCGGTAATAAAGCACTTGGAACGATTGCGTTTCCGGCACTCCGTAATAGCCGCCGTTGTAATAAAGCGGTAGCCACGAACCGGGGCTATAATTCGGATACAGCTTGTTAAAACCGCTGAGCTTCGACAAGTCGACGAGTGTGCCGCGGATCGCATAATCAACTGGCAAGTCCTGCGTCAATCCAAGCGCGATGTCCGGCTGTACGCCTGCCGCATTCGACATGAGCAGCAACTCGGGATTCGGCAGCAGATTGACTTTCACTTCGATTCCGGTCTCCGGTGTGAATGATTCATCGGCCAGCTGCTGCAGCTGGTCGACATAGTCGCGGCCGCGCTGTACCCAAATGTTCAGCTTCCGTTTATCCATATCTTTCAGACTGTCTCTCGTATCGAACGAGTAGCCGAAGTTCTGGACGGTCCCCCACATACGGTCGAACACGCTTGCCACCATGCTCGGGACAGGCGTCTTCTCCGGCGTCACATAAATCTCATCCAGCTGAAGCGCTTGTTTGGACAACGTGTCCATAAAGGTCGCAAGCTTCTCCCGCATGGATGAGATCTGATCAATGTTGTATGGAATTTCTTCGGGCTTGCCGAGCAGCGACTTCAAATCTTTCGCCGATGAATGCAGCCCTTGACTGATTGAATCCTTGTTGCCGTTCGCTTTCTCTACACGGTCCGCCAGTTCGCCCATCGCTTCGGCGGCGACCGATATTTTATCCGTAATGCCAGGAAAGTCTTGTTCCATATTCCAGGTGCGGTTGCGGTCCAGCGTCCGTTTGCTGTTCGCCTTATTGCCCGTCACCATCCGCAAATCCCAATCAACGGAATCGAGGTGCGCGAGCAGCTTCTCCAGATCGACGATAATCGGCTTAACCGGCGATTGCGTCACCGCAAGCGACAAGGTATGTTTGCCCTTCGCAAGCTTCACCAAGTACGGTTTGCCCGCATCGTCATGCAGTTCGATCCCTTGCCACGAAGCCGAGTACGGAAAACCGTACGCCTGGAACGGCTCGAACGGAACTTTGCCGTCGATCTTGATCGTTCGAAATGACGTCTTCTGTGCGATCGTATTTTGCAGCGCACGGAACCCGAGCTTGTATAAGCCGTCCTCCGGCACGTCGACCGTCCACGTAATTTCTTGGTTTTGCTCCAGCCAGCGCTGACCGCCTACCGTGTTGTACGTGATGCGTCCCGTATACCGCGGTACCGTACGATCATCTTTATCTGAGAACAGCTTGATCGCCGTATCGTTCTTCGATGTAAATTGCTCCGCTTCGATCGTAATAGGTGCGCCGCTGATCGCAGGCGCTGTACCGTACGACTGGAGAACTTGCTCATACGATGGAACGTGCTGCGGTGCCGTCAGCGTCAGACTGTCGATCGCGACAGGATCGAAGCCTTCAAGTCGTATCTTATGCTTGCCAGGCGTTAGATGCCATTGCAGCGGGCCGTCATAAGCGCCGCCCGAATCGATCAGCGGCTGCTGGCTCCATGGGGACACGTCGATCGAACGCGGACGGATTTGGTCCCCGTCAGAATTCTGGACGATTGGACGAACGTCCTCCCATGACCGGTACAACGATGCCGTCGAAGCTTCGCGGTACGGCCTTTTGCCGTCGATCAGCACATCCCATTGAATCGGCCGCTTGCTGCCGGTATCCTTAAGCGGATTGTACGCTACTTGAATTTCATATAGAGCGTCCTCTGCCGCATCGATCTCATATTCAATCCATCCCTCGTCCTGCGTCTGCCATAACAGAACGTTGTTCTTTCCTTCATAGGAGCCCGGCTTAATCTCGGCAGTATTCGATACCCGTACAGCTGCCGCACCTTGCACTTTGATCGCCTCTTTAGCTCCTGCAACACCGTGCTTAATCCATTCCGCAAGTACATCTCCATAATAACGGTCTGTCTCGAATGCGAACGCATTATCCAGCTTCTCGAACGGTTGCCCGCCGTCAGCCGGCGCACTGCTTGCTTCCAGAGCGGGATCATTGCCGCAGGACGACAGCAGCGCGACAGCCGATATACCTAATGCAGCCCAAACGGCATGCAGCTTTCTGCTTTCCATGAATCGACGCCACCTCCCTCGCTGCGCGCAACCGGTCAATCAGTCAACCGGACACCCGTTTCCTTATGGAAAAAGTGAGCCTTCGACAAGTCCAGCTCTACCTTCAGCTTCTCGTCTTCATTGAACTGATTTTCCGGCTCGACCCGGACGATAAGCGGCTTCTCTTGTCCGATGTCCAGATAAAGAAACCGGTCGGCGCCCATCAGCTCGTTATCTTTATAAATGCCGGTAATAACCGTCTCGGAATAAAGACCTTCCAGCTTGATATGCTCCGGTCTAATTCCGAGTATGACATACTTGTTTACTTGGTTATTACGCCGCAAAATAGCCTCTGTTGTTTCGTGAATCTTGAGCAGCAGCCGCGTCGTTCTGAATTCCAGGTGACCGAGCGCATTCTCTACAATTTTGCCTTCGATGAAATTGATCTGAGGTGAACCGATAAACCCGGCTACAAATGTATTAGCCGGCTTGGAGTAGACATTCTCCGGCGTATCGCATTGCTGAATGACGCCGCCTTTCATAACGACGATGCGGTCCGCCATCGTCATCGCTTCTACTTGATCGTGTGTGACGAATATAAACGTCGTACCAAGCCGCTTATGAAGCTTCGTGATTTCCATCCGCATCGTCGAACGCAGCTTCGCATCCAGATTAGACAACGGTTCGTCCATCAGGAACAGCTTCGGATTGCGGACGATCGCACGGCCCAACGCAACGCGCTGCCGTTGTCCGCCGGACAGATCCTTCGGCTTGCGGCTTAAATATTGCTCGATCTCGAGCACACGGCTCGCTTGCTTGACCGCAAGATCGATCTCATGCTTCGGCAGCTTGCGCATGCGAAGTCCGAATGCAATGTTCTCATAGACGGACAGGTTCGGATAAAGCGCATAGTTCTGGAACACCATGGAGATGTCCCTATCTTTCGGAGGCAGCTTGTTCACAAGCTGATCACCGATATAGATTTCTCCCTCCGTAATATCCTCCAAACCTGCAATCATCCGAAGCGTCGTCGATTTGCCGCAGCCTGAAGGACCGACGAACACAATAAACTCTTTGTCCTTAATTTCAAGATCGAAATCCTCAACTACGGCGTGTTTCTCTTTGCCGTATTTTTTGTACAAATGTTTAATGCTCACACTTGCCATATGCGCACCCCCGGAAAGTTTAATAAAAAAGAAGATATCGATAGGGGTTAGCTACGATATCTTCCTTGGCAGGGTAGAAATCTATAGAATGATTATGGCAAAAGAACTTTATCGCTCACCCGGACCCGCTCCGTTGCATCGTCCGCTTGCTTCAAATCTTCTTCGCTCAACCTCACGTTCCACGCCTTCGCCGCCTCGGTAATATGCTCGAGCTTCGAAGCGCCGAGAATGGCCGATGTAATGCCTGGACGGCTCAGCACCCAAGACAGGGCATATTGGGCAGATGTCAGTCCATTCTGCTGGGCAAGCGGCTTAATGGCATCCGCAACCGCCAGCGCATTCTTCTTCAGCAGCTGCTCCAGCCGTTGTTCGCCGGCAGCCAGTCTCGAGCCCGCTGGCGGCGCCTCGCCCTCCTTATACTTTCCGGACAGCACGCCTCTGCCCAGTGGGCTGTATACGATGACGCCTACTTGCTCCGATTGAACGAACGGTACGATTTCACGCTCGATCTCGCGGGAGATAAGGCTGTACTCCGGCTGCAAGCTCTCGAACCGTTCCAGACCGTGCTGTGCACTGATGCCATGCGCTTTCGCCAATTGCCAAGCTGCGAAATTCGAAGCGCCGATATAACGAACTTTGCCTTGGCGGACCAGATCATCCAGCGCGCGAAGCGTTTCTTCGAGCGGCGTGTTCGGATCGAACCGGTGTACTTGATACAGATCGATATAGTCCGTTTTCAATCGGCGCAAGCTGTCCTCCACCGCACGGAAAATGTGGTAGCGGCTTTGTCCGCCGTCATTCGGTCCCAAACCGACTTTGCCATGCACTTTGGTCGCTAGCACGATGTTTTGGCGGCGGGCTTTCAGCAAGTTGCCCAAAATTTCTTCCGAAGCGCCTTCGCCATACACGTTCGCCGTGTCGACCAGGTTAATTCCGCTGTCCAGCGCCGCATCGAGAATCGTTGCCGATGCTTCCTCGTCGATCCAACGGCCGAACGCCATCGTTCCCAAGCTAACTGCCGATACTTTCAATCCCGTACGTCCAAATTTGCGGTATTCCATTGTTGTTATTCCTCCTAGTAATAAATGAATAGTCCCTATACAAAAAAATAACCGGAAACATGCTGCATCTCTGCAGTCCTGTCTCCGGTTATCCGGTCGATAAGGTACTATTATATATCCGACTAAATCGATAAGCTATTCCGATATTAGCATGGTGTGCAACCAGCGTCAATACAATTTGGAATAATAATGCATTCTTTTATTACCCTTTGTTATTAACCTTCATCCATAAATTTCGTCCGTAAGGAATGCGATAATTGATAGATTTGTTGTATCTCTTCATCTGTCCGTTCCGCAGCGCGAAGTTGGTCTCCGCTCAACGTTTCTAACTGTCTCATTGCAGCGCTGCCCTCGTCAATAACGTTGGAAATGATCCGCATATCTTCTGATACGCCGTCGGATTGCTGCCGAATGCCGTCCATCTGCTCATGCAGCGTCGGAATAAACAAGGCTAACTGCCCAATGACCTGCTGCACTTGACCAAAGCTTCGGCTGAACGAAACGATGTGCTCGCCTGAGCGGGCGATGCCTTCTTCCCCTACCGCTACTTGGCGGAATGTCAGCTCGCTTTCCCGCCTAATCGCGTCCATCGTCTCCTGAATTTGTTCCGCCGCGCTTCTGCTGTTCTCTGCAAGCTTGCGGATCTCATCGGCGACGACCGCGAAGCCTCTGCCATGCTCGCCGGCTCGTACCGCCTCGATCGATGCATTCAGCGCCAAAATGTTCGTCTGAGCGGCGACCTGCTGAATGGTGCTGCTTAATTCATGCGCCTTCTCTGAGGATATTTTCAGCATGCTCATCGTTTCGGATGCAATCCTTACGACTTGCTGTAATTGCTCGATCTGCTCCAGCAGCGAGGTCAGTTGCGTTTGTCCTGAAGCAAGCAACTGCTCTGTCGATACAGCATCGTCCTTCATCTTCTGCGAGGAGAGCGATGCTTCGGCTATAGATTGATGAATATGAAGCACGTTATTCTCCATGCGGTTAATCGCGTCAGTTTGACCGGTAAGTCCGTAAGATACGCTGCCAAGAGCGGCATTCATCTCTTTGTTAATTTGCATGTTGACGACGGATTGCTCCGACACCATTCCGGAAGCAGCGCCGATACGGTCCGATAATGCGGCGGCGTACTCCAGCAGCTCTGACAGGCTTTGCTCCTTCGCTTGCTTCTCGGATTCCAGACGGTTCGTCAGCTTGGATTTGGACATGATCTGCAGCGTTGTGGCAACCGAGGTTAGAACGAGGAATACCGCGTGAATGACAAGCATCGTGAACGGATATTCACTTGTGCCGAAGATGAGCTGCGGCGTCCAGAAATAACCGCAAATATGCTGAACCGCGAACAGCACCGTCATCATGAGAACAAGCCGTATGTTTTCGTAATAAGCGACTGCCGCCAGCACCATAAAGATCGAGAAATGGAATTCCACGCTGCCGTTGCCGCCGCTAATGATGGCCATACTCGACAACGTTAACGTAACCGTAATCAAGACAGGCAGCACCTTGTGCTCATTATTCCGAACATACAGCAAACCGCTAGCGGACCATAGGACGATTGGAGCGATCACCAGCACCCACTGAGCGGCATCAATCCAGCCCGTCCAATCGACCTCAGCAGCCATCCCATGCATATGCATGCTGTTATGTTCAAACGGATTAACCGTCCGGGTCAAAATAAATACCACAATGCTAAGCAGCGCTGCGCATCCTGACAGCAGCAGCATAAGCCGGTTTTTGTGATACATGATCATCGGTATTCCATCCTTCCTATTCCACATTCATTTTATAGAATAGGGTACCGATGAGAATCATTTTCAGAAAGGTATAATTTACATATTTTATGTATTGTTCATCAATTTTCTGCTAATTTTCATGATTTGGACACACTTTTATGATTATTTCTTGCAATAATTCCGGTCTTCGGCTGAAATCGCAAGCAGTTTGAAGCCGTCAAGCGATTCGATGAACATACATACGCCCATGTACAACTTCGGCTTCCCTGTAAGAAATCTTCGGTTGCTGGCGCCATGCTCTTCAATGAGCAGCTCGCAGATCACTCTTGCACTCTGAATGCCTCCGGTCAAATAGGCCTTAACCTTGCCATGATACGTATAGTCCAACTCGAATGTCGGCGGTTCTGGCCCTTCCCCTTCCGCCTTTGACTCTGTCTCTTCCTGCCAGTCGAATAGATCAAAGGGCTCCGCCACTATTTCTGCTTTGGCAGCAGGCTTGCGCTCTTGAGCGGCTGGCTGCGGCCGGTTGGCCGCAATGGCTGCAGCGCGCATTTGGCGCAAACGTTGAACCTGCTTGTCCAGCAGCGGCAGATCGAGCGTCCGGTGCATGAGCACATCATCCGGCAACGGCTTAAGCAGAAGCAGCTCCGGATCGACGGACCAGCTTCCGTTCATCTTCACTAACAGCTCGTCCAGCTCGTAGTCGACGGCATCGAATCCTTTCTTGATGGCCGACACGACTGCAGCATCAATGGAAAGATGCTCTTTCAGATGTTCAATGCCAAAATATTTCCGTTCCCCGGTGGCTTTATGTTCCACTTGATGCTGATACCGAAGCGGACGGCCGCATTCGCACCTCAAATCGGGCGACACTTTACCGGCATCGATATAGCCCGTATAAATCCAATCGTCCAACATTTGCTCGATCTGCGTGACGTCTGTATCCTCCGGAATATGATATCCTTTCTGCCTCGCCATCGCGTTCGCGAAAGCCGTTCTTCTCCCTCTTACCATCACTTCCGTCAAGTACTGGCGCTGGCTCTCGTTTAACCGGCTCACCAGCTCGTCGCGCACTTCAACTTCGAGAATCATGCGTTTCCCTCCCCGTACTAGCCACTCCGCAAGCGAATGTTCTTACGATCGCTGTTGTTTTCGGATTCCTTCTGAACAATTATCAATAGGGGGAATCCGAAAACAAAGGCGACCTACAAGCTTTCCCTTGTACTCTCTTTCAACTTTACCATAAAAAAAGGCCGAGCAGAGTCTTTTGACATCTGCTCGACCTTCTGGCGAAGAGATTAATGATCTATGATTTATTATCCGTGGCTTTTCGCCTGTTGCACTTGCGGTGCAGCCTCTTCGTGCGGCTTGACCTTGCGGATGAAGAACGCGAGAACGAGTGCCGCGATGGACATCCAAGTCGCCACGATAAAGGAATGGTTAATGCCATAAATCGTCGCTTCTTGAATGATCGGTGCCATCGCCGTCTTATCTTCCGGATTGACCCCGTTAGCGATGATCATCCGCTTCGTCTCGTCAGCGGCTCTGTTCGTCATAATCGTAACGAGGAATGCTGTACCGAGAGCACCCGCAACGTTACGGAGCGTCTGAGACATGGCCGAGCCGTGTGCATTGAGCGTGCGCGGCAGCTGGTTCATGCCTGCGGTCTGAATCGGCATCATGAGCATCGACATACCGAACATGCGCAGCGAGTACATGAGAAGCAAGAAGGAGTACGACGTATCGTCGGTCAGCTTGCTGAATTCGAATGTCGTGAAGACGGTAATAAGCAGACCGACGACCGACAGCCAGCGTGCGCCGACTTTATCGAAGATAATCCCGGTAATCGGCGACATGATCCCCATCAGAATAGCGCCTGGCAGCAGCAGCAGACCGGATTCAACCGGCGTGAAGCCGCGAATATTTTGCAAATAAATTGGAAGCAGCACCATGCCGGAGAACATCGCCATCGTAATGATAACGTTGATGACTGTCGTCAGCGAGTACATATCGTACTTGAAGACGCGCATTTCCAGAATCGGCTTGGCGACGGCAAGCTGGCGCCATACGAACAAGATCAGCGAGACAACCCCGACAATCAAGCTACCATATACGCGCGAGTTGTCCCAACCGTCCGTACCCGCATCGCTGAATCCATACAACAAACCGCCAAAGCCGAGCGTCGACAGGACAACGGCGAGATAGTCTAAGTTCGTCTTCGCATTACGCGTCACGTTCTTCATGGCGTACGCGCCGTAGATCAAGCTGAACAGCGCAAGCGGCAGCAAAATGTAGAACAGTACGCGCCACGAATGATGCTCCACGATCCAACCCGACAGCGTCGGTCCGACGGCAGGAGCGAAAATCATCGCAAGGCCCATCATACCCATTGCTTTGCCGCGTTCTTCTACCGGGAAGATCGTCAGGAACACGATCGACATGAGCGGCATCAGAATGCCGGCGCCTGCCGCCTGAACGATACGGCCGATCAACAGCAGCTCGAAATTATGTGCGATCGCACCTAGAATCGTACCGATTGTAAATAAACTGACAGCAATAATAAACAATCTTCTTGTCGTAAACCGTTCGATCAAATAGGCGCTAATCGGAATCAATATCCCGTTCACGAGCATGTAGCCCGTAATGAGCCATTGAACCGTATTGTGGCTAATGTTCAGATCGCGCTCGATCGTCGGAAGGGCAACGTTCAATAACGTTTGCGCCAACAAGGCGACGAACGCCGCGAGAATCAATGAAGCAACGATCGGTGCTCTTTTGAGCGGTGCTGCTGTATTACTCATGTCTGTATCCCTCTCTTGCTTTCTGTAAAATATTCACGATGTTACGATGAATCCTTATTAACTCGGCATGGTCGGATTCGGGCATTTCAAGCAGCGGCTCCGACTGCTGGAGCCGGATGGCGTAGGATTGCTCCCATATCGCCGTGCCTTCTTGTGTCAGCGTCAGGATGACAGACCGGCGATCGGTGTCCGACCGTTCACGAGTAACCCAGCCAGCCTTGACCATACGGTCGATCACTCCGCTTGTTGTACTGTTCGTAGACAGAATTAGCTCCGATAGTTCGGACAATCCGATTCTAGGGTTATTATGCAGCACTTTCAGCACCATATACTGCACAGCTGTCACGCCAAGCTGATCCAAATTCTGATGGATCTGATTATAGAAGGCCCGGTTAACTTCGCGCAACGAGGCGAACAATTCGGTCAGACGGTTCTGATTGTCCAGGACGCTCCCTCCTCTCTGCTAATCGTTCATGTACAAATTGTTATTGCACAAATATTTCGCATACGAAGTATTCTACGCTCCAGCTCTTGCCTCGTCAATCCAAAATTCGTGCTATACTGATAGAAGTTTTAGGTTCATAGTCCATAGAATTAAGGGGAAAATGCTGCTTGGATCGATCGAAACGGATGATTATTATTAGCAAATGGCTGGTTCTTAGCCTCGCTGCCGGCGCAATGGCAGGCTCTGCCTCAGCGCTGTTTTTATTCGGATTGAATGCCGTTACGGATGCGCGCATCGGTCAACCTTGGCTGCTATGGCTGCTTCCGGCAGGAGGTGCACTCATCAGCTGGCTGTATGCCAAATACGGCGGCGATTCAGCCAAAGGCAACAATCTAATTATCGATCAAGCCTACGGAGGCGGTACACATGTCGCCGTTCCGCTGCGTATGGCTCCGCTCGTGCTAATCGGCACCTGGATGACCCATCTGTTAGGCGGATCGGCAGGCCGTGAAGGGACAGCGGTCCAGATGGGCGGAAGCTTGTCGGAGTTCATCGGACGGCGGCTGCAACTAAGCCAGGCCGGGAGAAGCACGCTCCTCATGTGCGGTGTTAGCGCTGGCTTCGGCTCCGTCTTCGGAACGCCTGCTGCCGGAGCGCTGTTCGGTGTCGAGCTGCTTGCTGCTGGGGGCATCGCCCGTTACAACGCATTGCTGCCTTGCATTGTATCGGCTTACGCCGGCAGTTGGGTGACCGAAGCATGGGGCATCGAACATTCCCATTATTCGATGGGGCCAATACCGGAATTCTCATGGCTGCTGCTTGGCCAAGTTGCACTAGCCGCTGTCTTGTTCGGGCTCGCAGCGATGCTGTTCAGCGAACTGACTCATACGCTTAAACGAGGGTTCGCCGTTATCGTTCCCCACACCGTATTACGGGCATTCGTCGGCGGGACCGTTATTATCGCGCTTGTCTACGCGGTTGGAACGAGAGACTATATCGGACTCGGGCTGCCTTTAATGAAGGAATCGTTCATGGAAGCGGTATCGCCTGCCGCATTCGCACTCAAAACGTTATTCACCTCCGTGACGCTCGGCGCAGGCTTCCAAGGCGGTGAAGTAACGCCTCTATTCGTAATCGGATCGACGCTTGGCAGCGCTTTGGCCGGGCTGCTCCATCTCTCTGTTCCATTCTTAGCCGGCATCGGGCTTGTCAGCGTCTTCAGCGGCGCGGCCAATACGCCGATCGCCTGTACGATAATGGGCATCGAGTTGTTCGGTATCGAAGGCGCGGGATACGTATTGCTCAGTTGTATGATCGCTTATGCCGCATCATGGCATTCTGGTATTTACACGTCGCAGCGTTATAGCCCGTTGAAACGATGGATGCTGCGTCTTCCGGCCGGGCATACGCGTGCGATGCTCCTTGAGATGCGTACACGCAACAAAAAGGGTTGAGCCGTTCCATGGAACGGCCCAACCCTTTTTCTCCTTTTATAGAGGGATCCGGTACTTCGAGCATTGCTCGACGATATGCTCTCCTTGCTGGAATACCCATTGGAAGTGAAATTGGTTGCCTTCATAACCGGTTCGCTTCCGAATGTCCGGGACGATGACATCTTCCAGCCGTTCCAGGATGGTCTGCTGGATGGCAAACAGACGCTGCTCATTATCGACGCTTAGCTTCTCGGCTTCCTCTTCTGACTTCGATGTCTGCTCGAAATACGCAATGGCGAGGTCATCGTCCGTCACCGATTCCGTAAACTCCACGCCAGAGCCCCGGAACACTTCCTTCACGGTATTCAGCCAGTCGCGGTACAAATCAATCGTAACTTCATAGGGACTCAAATGATCGTTCATCGTTCCTTCTCTCCTCAATACGTAAATCCGTCGTCACCAGCATAATACGAGGAGGTGGAAATGGCAACATCCGTACGATGTTGAACGGCGGAACGATACCGCCGTTACATTTCGTCCTGATCCGATTCGACGAACCGCTGAAGAGCAAGCAACTTGTTATCCCAGTATCGTTCATAATAAGAGAGCCACCGCTTGAGCTCGAGCAGCGGCTCGGGCTCAAGACGGTAGCGCGTCTCTCGTCCGACCTTCCGTTCCTTGAGCAAGCCCGCATCGGTCAGAATACGCAAATGCTTGGAGACGGCCGTTCTCGACATCGGAAAATGGCCCGAGATCGCCGTTACGGGCATCTCATGATCGCCGAGCATATGCAGCAGTTGTCTTCTCGTCGGATCAGCGATTGCTTGGAATACGTCTGGCCTTGGCTCAGGCGATGGTTGTCCCATCGGATTAGCCTTCGAATTGCTTCGCCAGCTTCGCGACGATGCCGTCCCAGCCTTGGCCCATATGCTCGCGTACGACCGCATGCGGTTGGCCGAACTCCGTTACCGTATCTTCGCTCCAGCCTCCATGAATCAGCGTAAATTCCGTCTTGCCGTCCTGCTCAGCCAGCTCGAACGTCAGCGTCCAATCTTTGCCCCAGTTGAACGACAGGCGGTTCGGCGGGTCAACCAACGTCACCTTACATGGCGACATGCCGAAAGGTCCCGCGTTAAGCACGAATTCGAAACCGACTACAGGCTGAAAGTTGTTCGGCGGCATAAACCAAGCAGCGATGCCTTCTGCCGTTGAGACAGCTTTCCATACTTTCTCGATAGGAGCGTTGATCAGAACTGTTTTGCGAACATCAGGAAGGGATTTCGTTGGATTTGACATTAATTAGATCTCCTGTCTATCTTATAGTGTCATTCGTTGACGCGAAACCTTTTGGTTTCGCTTTTTAGTATATGAAACCATTTGGTTTCATGTCAAGACTCCAATTCGTTCCTTAATGTATTATGCGATACAAGGGGCGGAAACAAACAAGCCGCTCGCCAGGTAATATGGCAAACGGCTATTAATGTGTATATGTCTATCCAGCTATTACGGTGAATTGCTTCGGAAATGTGGTCAACGTTTCGGGTCCATGACCCGTAATCAGAACATCGTCTTCGATGCGCACGCCGCCGACACCTGGGATATAGATACCTGGCTCGACCGTTACGGTCATACCAGGCTGCAAAATGTCATGATTGCCGCCATGCAGCGATGGATATTCATGAATATCGAGCCCAATGCCGTGTCCGAGCCGGTGTGTGAACCTGTCGCCAAAGCCTCTGCTTTCAATATGCTGCCGTGCCGCGAGATCGGCCTGCGCCATCGGCACGCCTGCCTTGAGCGCAGCAATGCCGAGCTCGTTCGCGCGGAGCACTGTCTCATATACGGTCTTCAGCTCATCGGATATATCCCCTACTGCAAATGTACGTGTAATATCCGAGACGTACCCTTCCGCATAAACGCCCATATCGAACAACAGCAGCTCGCCAGCTTGAACTTGACGCGTTCCCGGCGTTCCGTGCGGCAGCGCCGACTTCTCGCCTGCCAAGACGGTCGTGTCGAACGACGGTCCTTCGGCGCCGATCCGGCGCATCCGGTAATCAATATCCGCCGCAAGCTCAAGCTCCGTGACGCCTGCTTTAACAAGCGGCAGCGTCTCCCGCAGCACCTGTTCGACCAACTTCACCGCATGGCGGATGCGGTCGATTTCGTCTGCGCTCTTCACCGCGCGCATCGCAAGCAATACTTGATCAATGCCGGTTAGCGATGCATCCGGCAGGAAGGCTGTTATTTTCTCGTACTGGGTAACGGTCAGCTTATCCTTCTCGACGCCGACTTCTCCATTAGCATTCTTGCCGAGCATGGCCCCAAGGATCTTATATGCGTTGTCCGTATCCCGATGGGATTCGATCGCATCAACAGCAGCATCCGCTTCCGCTCCCGCCCGGTCAAGCTCCGGTACGAGCAGCTTCGACTTCCCGTCAGCGTCAACGATTAATGCAAGCAACCGCTCATGAGGCTCGCTGCGGAAACCGCTCAAGTAGTACACATGCTTCGGATCGGTAATAATCGACGTCTGCACCGATTGCTGCGCCATTTGGCCAATAAGCCGGCTCATCCGTTCGTTCATATCGGTCACCTGTCTTTCTTTCTGTCTTCTTTTATTATATCCCGATCCTTCATCGATTTCTAAAATCCGAATGGCGTCAAATGCTACTCTTGTCCGAAGCTTACCGAATCGGAACGGGATGAGCTCCGCGTTCAAATCCAATGCCAACAAGCAGCAACAGCAGGTTAAGGCTTAGTAAAAACAGTATTCACGCCAGAAAACCCGCGAGACCGCCTTTCGTTATGAACGGCATGGCTTCGCGGGTTTCTTGTTGTCGGGTACCTTACTCCATAATATAAGCCAGCAGCAGCGCAGCCGTATTGACGACTGCATCGGCATGGGTACGTTCCATTCCATGCGAGGCATGTACGCCCGGGCCGATCAGCGCGGCGCGGATATTGCTTCCGGCTCGAAGCGCCGCAGAGGCATCGGAGCCGTAGAACGGATAGATGTCGACCGCATACGGAAGCCCTTCCCGCTTGGCGAGCTCAATCAGCTTCGTGGTCATTCCGTAGTCGTAAGGGCCGGACGAATCCTTGGCACAGATCGAAACATCCTTCTCGGTCGTCGACAGATCGTCGCCGATCGCCCCCATATCGACAGCGATCAATTCCGTTATATCCGGAGGCACATACGCATTGCCGTGTCCGACTTCCTCATACGTGGACAATATAATCGTAACGTTGCGGGACGGTGTTCTTCCTTCCCTTCTCAACCATTCCAGTACGCCGAACAGCGCTGCGACGCTCGCCTTGTCATCGAGATGCCGGGATTTGATCCAGCCGTTGTCCAGCAATCGAACGCGCGGATCCCACGAAATAAAATCGCCAGGAGCGATGCCGAGCTTCTCCGTTTCCTCTTTCGAGCCGGTCAGCTCATCGAGCCGAATCATCATATTCGCTTCTTCCCGCTTCCAATCACGCGCATCCGAGTACACATGAACCGAAGGCTTCGTTGACAATACGGTCCCTTCTACAGTACGGCCGCTTCGGGTATGGACCAAGCAGTATTCGCCTTCGACCGTCTGCATCGCGTAGCCCCCGATCGGAGTGAACCGAAGCGAACCGTCCGATTTGATCGAACGGACCATAGCGCCGAGCGTGTCGACATGTGCAGTCAATCCGATCGGATCAGCATCAGAAGCACCGGGAATGACGATCATCCCATTCCCTTTGGGCGTCCGCTCAACCGTATATCCGAGCTTGGCCGCCTCTTCTGCCACAAGATCGATAACCGCCATACAAAACCCGCTCGGGCTCGGCGTTCGCAGCAGCTTCTCCAACAGGCTCACGATGTAGGCCCGATCCAGCGATGGCGCCAATCGATCATTCATTGCAATACCTCCTAAGCGTTGGCCTATACCGGACGAACCGGGTAACGCAATATCGTTCTTAACTTCGACGGCTCCGTCTTGCGGAAATCGGACAAATAAATTTCATGATGCAGACCATTGATCGCAAGCCCTTGATCCTCTATGAACCGATACATGACGGACAAGGTTTCCGGCTCGGTGCTGAACGGCCCGACGTGCAGCATTTGCACGCTAGTTCCTTCTTTCAGCGTCGTGTACTGAACGTCCGCGATTCGCGCCAGCTCTTGCTTCTTCATAGCTGCCTGCGACCGTGCATCGTTCACCAATGGTTCTCCGGCAAACTCTGGCATCCGAATGAGCAGCTTCCACAGCCACTGCTCCCTTGGAACGGACAGCGGGTCGACGGACATATCTTCCACCCACCACAAGCCTTCCAGCTTCGGAACGGTAAAATCTTCACCGGCCGCTTTGCATCGGCCTTTAACGGCGTAAGCAACCGTGTACATCGCTTCGATGGACGACGCGAACAACTCGCCTTCAGGCGACCCTTGTCCGGTTACCGATACATAACCGATCTCATCCAGCTCTACGATCTGAGCAGTCTTTCCAGCGCCGTAATACGTCTTATCCGTCTTAGCCAGATCAAGCTTGTCATTCGTTTCCGCCATCGTTCGACTCCTTTATTCCCCACTAGTAGCAGGTTGCCCCACTTCGCAATGAACTTTACATTCAGATCGGCTCGCAACTCTACTCCACAAGCTGCTCCTCTGTGGCTCGAATCTTCAAATTCAAATCCGGCCATCCGCCTAATGCCCATGACAAGTTGCGGACGATATGAAGCTCAGCCTCGCAGCCATCCGTACGAATCGTTATCGTCAGCTTGAAAGGCGTCCAAACTTCATGTTGTACAAGACAGAGCTCATCGGCTGTAAGCCAGCTAGCCCGGGCAGCTGTGCAATCCAACCCTTCGCCCGCATAAGCCCAGTGTCCGATTCCATACCGGATCTCCCGTTCTCCATCCGAGTCGTGCAAGACAGCCGTCAAGCCATCAGATGACCTGCGTAATGACAATGACGTAAGCCCCGCTTCATTCGGCTCGAAATGATATGAACGCTCCAATGGAACAGCATCCTCTAACTGTTCTTTGTCTCCAACCATAATATCAAGCGTCGACAGTCTATCACGCAGACGTTCAACTGAAGCGTCATCCGCTGGCAACGGCTGATCGCTCATCGCAGGAAGCAAATGGTTCCAGATCGCATTCAGCAGTAGATGTTCATTCCAATCCGCCGAATTGACGGCAATAACGGCATGATGTGAAGGTATAATTACGCATTTCTGAGCGAACAAGCCAGCGAACCGGTATGCCCCGTGACGGCAGCGCCACAGCTGATAGCCGTAACCGGCAGCCCAGTCCGAATCTGGCTCGGTTCCATTGCTGATTTGAAGTGCCGCCGAAGCCTCGATCCACTGCTCATCCAACAAACGCTTGCCGTTCCATATGCCTTTCTGTTCATACAACAATCCCAGCTTCGCCACGTCCTCAAGCGTTATGCAGAGGCCGAACCCGCCGGCATGCTGTCCGCCCGGAAGCGTCTTCCAGTCCGCAACGGTGATGCCGAGCGGCTGAAGCAGACGTACAGACAGAAACTGTTGCAACGGCACACCCGATACTCGTTCAATAAGCAAACCAAGCACATGCGAAGCTCCGCTATTATAGGCAAAATGTGTACCTGGTTCATGCGGTACCGGCGCCTCGAAAAATGCGCGCAACCAATCGCCGCCTTCCAATATGGCTGGCTCCGTCGGATCTCCGTCATGTCCGGTTGCCATGGCGAGCAGATCGTGAACGGTCATCTTAAGCAGCCTTTCAGACGGCTGCTGCGGCAGCTTGTCCGGGAAGAAAGCGGCGATGCGATCTTGAACGCTCAGCAAGCCTTCTTGCACGGCCAAACCGACAGCTGTCGACGTGAAGCTTTTTGTAATCGAGAATATAAGATGCGGCAGCTCCGGAGAATACGGCTTCCACCAGCCTTCCGCAGCAACGCATCCGTTGCGTATGATCATAAACCCGTGTGCTTCGAACTGATCTCTTGCGAGTTGGTCAACAAAAGCTTCCACAGCACTGCTTGGTATGCCGGCTTGCTCTGGGGTCGTGCGCGGCAGACGATTCAAAGTTGTCATTACGGAAAGCCTCCTGGCGATTAGAGTTAGGATCAGAATGAAAAAGTGCTAAACTTACCTTACCATATTTTTAAGGGGCTGTGATCCAATCGAACCGCTTACTTTAAGCGTTTACATCACGGATTATAAGATTTAATAGAGTGTTGACAAATAATTATTTTTGTGGTAAAATAAATTATTTATGTGTTGACGATAATTTCTCTTCTCGGTAAGATAAGATTCTCAAATGCACATTTCGTTGCTTTTGAATGAAGAGTCTCTTGAATATCGAGGAGGAATGGATTCGTGAACATTGCGAGCGGATTGGATTTCGTGCCGGTAACGGCAATGGCAATGGGCAAGCCGGACACCGTGTACCCGGTGCTGTTGTCAGATGAGAAAGAGGCGGTGTTGATCGATGCCGGATATCCCGGACGGCTTGAGGACTTGATTGCAGGGCTGGCTAACGCTGGGATCTCGGAGCAGCTGCTGACGACGGTTATTCTAAGCCACCAAGATATCGATCATATCGGAGGGATGCCTGGACTGCTGCAGCATCTTAGCCATCCGGTCAGCGTACTTGCTCACGAGCTGGAGAAGCCTTACATCCAGGGCGAACAACGTCTGATCAAAATCACCGACGAAGTGCTTGCGGGCATTGATCACATGTTCCCGCCTGAAGTGCCGGAGCAATGGCGCAAGGCGTTCAAGGCGATGCTGGAATCGCCCCCTCGCGCCAATGTGCACCGCACGATCAAAGGCGGCGACGAGCTTCCTTATGGAGGCGGAATTGTTGTCATTGATACGCCGGGACACACTCCCGGACATATTAGCTTCTATCATATGCCATCCCGTACTCTGATCGCTTGTGATGCGTTAGTCGTAACAGACGGCAAGCTTAGCCTGCCGGCACCAGAGCTTGCAGCCGACTATGGACAAGCGGTTCGCACACTCCGTTCCTTGTCCGCGTTTGATATCAATCGAGTCGTTTGCTATCACGGCGGAATGTACGATGCTGGCGATGCGAACGAACGAATTGCCGAACTCGCCGCGGCGGCTGACTACGAATAGATAAAGGAAGGGCTGTTCCGCAGCCAACTCATGACCGGAACAGCCCTTTTGAATAAGTGCAAGTATTTCGTGCATGATTTATAGCTCATGCAATGTAACCTCGGTTCGAACGAGAAACCGGGCGTTAATGCCCGCCTGTCCGATTCCTGCAGAAATATAGAACGGCCCGTTTCTAGTATGATGCAAGCCTTTGTATACGCCAGCTTCAACGAGCCCGCCTTTGTTGACGAAGCGGAATAGCGGCGGGATGTTGACTTGCATGCCGTGGAAGTGGCCTGCCATAAAATAATGGAACGGTCTTTGAATGATCAGGACAGCCGTCGGATCATGGGTCAGAACGACAGTCGGCATATTCGGCTCGACTTGAGCGAAAGCCGCTTCGAAGTTGCTTCTTCTCGAGCTGTGATCGTCGATCCCAACGAACCGCATTCGCCCGTCCACGAGAACCGATTCGTTCACGAGCACCTTGAACCCGGATGCTGTTAACAGGTTCATTAATTGCGGAAGCTTGCTCTCCAGCCGATAATCGTGATTGCCCAGCACGGCATAAACCGGAATACCCGCTGAAGCAATCGCCTCAGCATACCGTTTCACTTTAGGCAGATGGACAGCCTTCTCCGTAAAGTCGCCCGTCACGCAAATATAATCGGGCCGCAACGTTTCGATTACATGGACCAGCTTTTCCGGTGTTATCCTCGTTCTCTCCGCATGAATATCGCTGATCTGCAGAATTCGAATGCCCAGCTTCGCTTCCGGATAATGCACATGCTCGATTCGCAGCCACCGCGTCGGCACGATCAACAGCACATAAGCTGCAATTAGCACAATCAGAATTGTTATTCCCCATAGGATCATGCCGCGTGCCTCCCCTTTTCTACCCATTAACGCAATCGACCGAGTCTTAAGCATAATGGATAGGACAGGTCCGCTCAAGCAGTGCCGCATGCTTGGCCATCAACTTGCCTGCTATTCTCTCTCTTCTTCCCGCAGAGGCAACACATCGATCGGAATGCCGGCTTCGCAGGTATCAACCATGCGTGCCTCGAACGTACCGTCGTACCGGAATACCGTTCCGATAATCGGGTTTCGGACGCAGACGGATATGCGATAGCGGTCCAATTCGTCATCGAACCATTCCGTCACTTCCGCCGTACCGGTCAGCAGACGCGGAATTCGGAAACCGAACGGCCCTTCATAGAACCGCTGCTCGCCCGATAAGATTCGAATACCGCCGTTCGGCGCTGCACTGATCTGCAAATCGACAGCCAGATGCTGCTTATTGCCGAGATAATCGACGATCCGGCTGCGACGCTTGCTGTAGATCATCGTCGCGTCGAAATGGCGAATCGCCTGTTTGAATTTGAACTTGCGAATCCAACTCACCGTCTCGCGGCCATACCGGTCGACGAACGCGTAATTCTCGATCGTGAACGGCACATGATTCCCGCTGTTCGGAAACATAATATGCCGGGCCATACCTAGCCGTAATGCCAGCGCAACGAATCGGTTGTGCCAGATCCGGTTCATCGTACCGGTGCCGACCGACGCGACCCGGTCGCCGCTGGAGAAGCCGAACCGTTCCCGAATGCGCGGGTGAAGCTGAAGGAATGACTCCCCTAGTGCTTGTTCATATATCGATGCCATCGTTCGTTTAGCTGCTCCCCTCTTACCGGTCTTTACGCGGATTGCGATTTTTTTCTCGAATACAGCGGCTTGCACTCGGTACATCATCCATCGTCAGCCGCGCCGCGAGCATTAGACCTAGCATCGGCACGCCGACGATCGCTGGATTGAAAGGCGACGCAAGCAGTGCAGGTTCTGCGGCAATACCGGCTGCCGTCAACGCGGTCAGCATTCCGATCTGCAGCATCCAGCTATATTTATTCCGATGAAACCATACCGCAGCGAAACCAACCACGATCTCGATTAAGCCAAGCAGCCTCAGTGCACCTTCTTCAACTCCTGTGAACAATCCGGAAGCTTTCAACAGTGCGAGGTCGCCGCCCTCCGGCACGAAGAGCTTCGGCACAAAACCCATCCACATCCAAATAATCATGAGCAAAGCAACGCTAATATAATGGACTGCTGCATTCCTTATAAGCGCAGCGGGACGAATGCCCCTCTCCAGCCATAATCTAAGCAAGTCGAAACTCCATGCGGTCGCATAGCCGAACATCGGCCGAAATACGATTTGATCGAACAATCGTCCGAGTATGCCGAACCGCGTTTCGTAATCATATTCCGTCGCGAACCGGATGCCGTCTTGCACCGGCGTATACCGCCAGTAGCCGCTCCCGCTGCGGATGAGAGACATGCGCTGCTGCGAACCGAAGACGAGCGCTGACGTTCTTGCCCCGCTGCGTGACGGCCGGCTAGCAACTGATTCGCCTGTTCCTTCGATATGAAATCCAAAGCCAATTCTAGTCTTATACCGGAACAATTGCGTCGGATCGACACTATTTCTCGGTAAATAATGGATCTCGCTGAACCGCAAATCCCACTGCTGGTGCAGCTCCGGCGATTGCGTGTGATGCCAGAGCGACTCCATGTCGGTGCCGATGACCGTCTCGACATAGATCGGTTTCGGTTTATCGTTAATCTGGTTTAGGATGGAGCGGGCTCCGCTCCACATCATCCTTCTCGCGTGCATCGCGATCACTCCCCATTTGCTCGCCACCCGGCAAGAACCGGTCAGGACCGGCTGCGGATGGCAGCATGCATATGTCGGATTGGCCGAACAGCCGATAACGGAAGCGGGCGATCAGATCGTAGCCGAAGTCCCGAACGGGACACGGTATGACAATGCCGGCATAGAGCAGCGGCCATAGACCGTCCAGTCTGCGCAAGACGCGAAGTGCCGCGCTCGATTTCACATAGATGCGGTCTTGTTCCATCAGTACCATCGAAGAACGATGCTGCACCGACAGGCCGGCATCCTTCAGCAGCTTTTGTCCAATATCCGATTGCAACGCGGCGATCCGGAACCGGACCGCCCGGTCCCTGCGAACCGCGAACCGCGTCATCCCATGGCATAGGGCACAATCTCCGTCTACGAGCAAAATGCTGTACGGCAGCGGCTTATCCTGTTGTTCGGCAAGTCTCTTCATCGCCATCTCCCTCTTCCTGTCTGTATTGTAATCCGATGCACGGTTTCGTTGCAGTTGGGACTTTCATAGTACGGAAAAGCAACAAGGTACTACGATTCGTAGTACCTTGTCCGGTCATGCCATCTAGCGGAGTCCGTTGCGCTTCACTTTCTCAATTGCTTCTTTGCCGCTTCGGACCCCGAGCTTCTTCAGCATTTTGTTGATTTGGTTTTTGAGCGTGCTTTCGGCCTTGAACAGCTTCTTCTCGATCTGCGCATGCGTATGGCCCTGCTCCATCAGCTCGAATACCTCGCGTTCGGCAGCGGTCAACCCTTGCAGCTGCTCCTCTCGCTTCAACCGGTTCAGCTCCTTGAGCAGTGCATCCATCGCTTCCGGGTGATGATAGACGGAACGGATCGTCGATGCAAGCTCGCGGAATCTCGTCTTCTCGAGAAAATAGCTCGCTCCCGCCGTGAACGCGTCGGTCATCGTCCGCTCGTCGTTCTGAGACGTCAGCATAATGGCACGCGATAGCGGACGAATCGATCGCAGTTGCTGCGCCGTGTGGATACCGTTCGCACCCTCTTCACTTAAATGAACATCCATCAGCACAATATCATATTCAATAGAAGCGGCAAGCCGGACCGCTTCCTCCGCATCGGTAGCGGCGCCGACAACGAGCAGATCCGGCTGCTGATGCAGCAGCGTCGTTATGGAACGAATCCAGTCGGCATCGTCCTCGACGATGAGAATCCGAATGGTCGTTGCATCAGTCTTCGTCTCCTGATTCATGATCAGCCACCTCTCCAAGCTCATTCATTCTTATGACAGCCGATCTCGGGAACCGCAACTGTACCGTCGTCCCGTCCCCGACTCGGCTCTTTAGTTTGATAGAACCGCCGTTTCTCTGCATCACCATATAGACATAAGAGAGGCCGAGGCCGTAGTTGCTGGCTCGCTGCTTCGTGCTGTAGAAAGGCTCGAATACACGCTCCATCTGAGCCGGCGTCATACCCCCCCCCGAGTCTTTCACATTCAACACAACACTGCGCCGCTGACGGTCGATGGATATCGTTAACCGTCCGCCGCCTGGCATCGCTTCTATTGCATTCGTCACCAGGTTGCCGATTGCTTCCCGCACGTGGACGGCATCGCATCGAACGATGGGCCGGATTACGAAGTCCGCTTCTAGCGCGACTGCCCTTTCCTTGCACAGCGGCCTATGAGCTGCCAACACCGAATCGATCAACCGGTCCAGACGGCACGGTTGCAGCGACAGCGTCATAATGCTCATCTGCTCTCTCATCCGTTCCGCCATCTCCATCATCTGAGCAGAAGCGTTTTCTATGACGCGCAGCTGCTCATCCGCCTCTGCCGAAAGATCAGACTGGTTCATTATATGTTTTAAAATATCGGCGCTGATGGCAATTTTGCCGATTTCATTTTTGACCGTATGCTGAAGCAACGATGCGCCTGAGCCCATGGCTGACATCGCCGTACCCATCGAGTCCCGCTCGAACTTCAACTTCACGCCAAGCACCCCGTACACGAAGACGCCAGGCAGAGCAACCGCAATGGAGTATGTTAAGAAGCCTGCAATGTACTGAAAAAAATCAAAATCAGGATAGATACTTCTCGCAATGACGATGAATAAAATCGCTGCGATTAAAGTCGGAACCATAATCAACGACGTTAAAAGAAGCGAGCGCTTCCGGTCACGGTCCGTCTCCCGCCGGTAAGCGGACAGCAGCAGCCAGATGGCACCTGCATAATACGGGCCCGTCCATAAGAGCATTAGAATGTAATTGAACGAAAGGTGCGGAGTGAACGGCGTGACGGCGGCCATGATTACAACCGGCAGAAGCAGAACGCTTTTGACGCCAAGTCTCGTTCGGGCTTGCAGCTTATCGAGCCTTCTCGTATAGACGAGCGTAAATACGATCAGTCCATACGGAGTCAACGTCTGATTGATGAACATTATCGCATCCGACCAACCGTTATAACCGTGCTGCCGAAGCAGATCCGAGCTGCCCCCGGATGCGGCGAACAACAGAAACAACGCAGCCCAACGGTTCGCCTCCTTGCGGGGATCGTGCACGAATACGACCAGCGAGGCTGTC
This sequence comes from Paenibacillus kobensis NBRC 15729, assembly GCF_004000825.1. Lineage (GTDB taxonomy): Bacteria > Bacillota > Bacilli > Paenibacillales > Paenibacillaceae > Paenibacillus_T > Paenibacillus_T kobensis. Next base: position 171,570 of record NZ_BILZ01000006.1, read on the forward strand.
AGAAGCGCAAACATATAATACAGCATGGAAGACCATCCTATCTGGCGGCTGTTGTCACATACAAGAATTATTCATGATGTTTACCATCATCCTAGCACATTTGGGTACAAGCCGTAACCATGGATGCGTATTCCAGCAGCGTTATGTACAAATAGAACAGCCCGCAGACCGTCTTAAGACGATCCACAGGCCGTTGGGATACCGTGGCAACAACGATTATAGGATGCCGATGGCTTCGGTTATTCTCCGTCCGATTCGACCGGTCGGGATTAATTATAGCCCGAATCCGCCGCAGCGGCAGTCAAAGTTGTGACCTGTTCACTGACGCTGCTGTGACTTTTTGCAGACGAACGATTGCCCATATCTTGGACGAATCGCTGCGCCTGTGCTATAATGACAGGCAATTCAATTACGGTTCAACAACCGGGAGGAACTATGCTTACTTTCGAACAAAAGCTATCGGTCATTCAATCGTTTCCGCAGCTTGAGCGCAAGGACGTATCGCTTGGCCGCATTAATTTTCAATACGAGGAAAGCTTGCGCGAACGGAAAAATGTCGTCTACCATCTTCATCCGAACGGCAACGGATACGTCTATGCCGGTCTGCTCGACGACGCCCGCAAAGATGCCAAAGGGATGGTCAACCTTCGCGATTTGGACGAAGCCGGGCTGCGCTCTCTGCTCGAGCAATCGATCGCTTCGCTGAACGTGCCGGATGAAGCAGCTGAAGCGGCTGCTAAGGCGGCCGCTGCGCAGGTTCAAGAAACGGACGAAGTGAAGCAAGAACAGCAGCTGTGGCAGGACAAGCAGGGCAATACGTTAGTTCTTCGGTACGAAGACGATGCGGATCTATGGTACATATGGGCACTTGACGCTCTTGATTGCGCCTTCGAAACGTTGGCCGAATCGGTCGAGTATTTGAAGGAAGAAGGATTTAAGCGAGTTAAATAATAGGCTATGTTTACTCTCAGTGTTGATTTTCGGCCAAAAATATAACCGCCCCGTAAAGGGCGGTTTATTAAGTTATCGTACCCGTCAACGTAATAAATGCTGTTTTCGAATACTTATAATCGTTATGTGAATGAATGCAATATTTGATACCCGATCATTCCTAATACAATAACAGGAATCAAAGCCAATAAAGAAGCAACTCGATCTTTGTTCGAACGTTCTAATACCAAGAGGAGAATAAAACCAACCGTGATTTTAACTGCTCCAACAGGTAACATATGACCATAGTCATCCATGTGTAAATATAAATCCAATCCTTCGGTGATAAACACTCCGCTGATCAGTGCGCTTCCATATTTATGTTTGCTGCCTTGATCCTGCCCCCACAAATAACCGGCAATTCCAAAAATCAAACCGCCCAAAATGGCCGCTCCCGTCCAAACTAGAATATAATAGATCGAATGAGCTACATCTTGGATAATCATGGCGTAGCCGTAATATCCCATTACCATACCACAAAGGGTAAGGATGCTTGCTAAGGCCGACTTTAATTTTGAAGGACCCAATCCACCTACATAGAAAGCTGGAATCAACCATACCGTTCCTGAATTAGCGAGAGAACCCCAGTTTCCAGGAAGCACTCCTTGTCCTAACACCGTAAGTATTCCTACAATGATTCCGGCTCCAGCCGAAAATAACATATACCGCCTAATATTCAAGGTCTTCAACCGGCTAATAATTATTTTCATCAATTTTAATTCTCCCGTATTATCGTTATCATGAAACAGAATCCTTCTCATGATATGACGATTGGAATCGCAAAGTGGTTTCAGTTCTTCAACTGCCCGGGCGATAAGTATGTAGACTTGTTATTACTGATACCACGGTGCTTTGCTTTTCTGCCGCGCTTACGCGGCTTGCGTTCCATAATATTCCGTTTGCCTTTCCGAGTATGGGACGTAGGTTTCGTCCAATGCCGGCAAACAGTCTAAACCTTTAGCAATTTCAATCCGTTCACTCAATCCATAGGGCATAAGCTCCAACACATGATTACCCTTAAAGTATCCATTATCTTCAAATATCAGCAATCAAGATTAAGCTAGACTAATAATAAGTGAACGAAAAAAGCTGTGCTGCGGCAATGGATTGCCGCGGCACAGCTTTTTTCGTGGGCGAACTGCCCGCATACGTACTAGTAGTACGTTGGCAGCACGCAGACCGGCATCGATACCGTTACGCTGTTGCCTGTGTACGCTATGGCTCCGGTATCGCGGTTGACGCGGAAGACGACAATATTGTTGCTGTCTTTGTTCGCAGCGATCAAATGATTGCCGCTAGGCGTGAGAGCGAAATGGCGCGGATGTTGTCCTACAACCGGTACGATTTCATCGATGGAAATCTTGCCCGTTTCTGCGTCGAACGCGTAAACGACGATGCTGTCATGTCCGCGGTTGGAGCCGTAGACGAAACGGCCGTCGCGGGAGACCGTAATTTCCGCACACGTATTCTCGCCGTCGAATCCTTCCGGAGGAAGCGTCGTAATCGTCTGCACGGCAGACAATCCGCCGGATTGCGAATCATACTGGAGTACCGTCACACTCGAATCGACTTCATTAATAACGAAAGCATATGGCGCAGACGGATGGAATGTCATATGACGCGGACCCGCACCCGGATGAAGCACAGTCTCGCCAATGAGCGTCAGCTTTCCGTTGTCAATCGCATATTGTTTGATTCGGTCAAGTCCAAGATCCTGTACATAGACGAACCGTCCGTCCGGACTGAATGTCGACGAATGCGGATGCGGACGGTCTTGGCGCTCCGGATGCGCCCCCTTTCCTTCATGCTGCTGCGAATCGAGCCTGTCGCCGATGCGGCCATCCGCCGTCAAGCCGACAAGTCCGACCATGCCGCCATGGTAACTCGTCACAATTATGTGCTTGCTGTCAGCATCGCGAGCGACATGGCAAGTCGTCGAATCGACCGTCTGTCCCCGGTTCAGCAGCGTCAGCGCGCCTGTTGCCGGATCGATCGCGTAAGCGGCTGCATCGCCTGTTTTGGCTCCGCTCTCAGATACGCCTTCAGTAATGGCATACAGCCGGCCGTTCTGCGGGTCGACGTTCAGAAACGTCGGATTTTTTAAGCCGCCGTATTCGTGAAGCAGCGTCAACTGCTCCGTCTCTTCATCAAATTGATACACATATACACCGCTGCCTGTTGTATCGGCATATGAGCCAGTGAACACGAGCAGCCGATTCGTAGCGTTCGTCATCGTTTCGTTTCTCCTCCTGAAAGCTATGTATGGTCGTTATCTTCTATCCTCTCTGATTATATAAGGTCTATCCTCCTAAAAACAATGCGCTTTCCGGTTCGTCTTCATTGTTCGTCTAAGCCATGTTATGATTAATGCCGTGTGAGTAACCGGAAATTAGGCAATGCGAATCTCCGTTTGGAGAAATACATAAACGTGGTCTTACGTTGCAGAAATACATAATAGAAGGATTAGTGACCGTTATGACAGAGGTATCAACAAACATTCACCGCACGGTTAAGGAGTTCCGCGACGATCAACAACTTCAAGATTCGGAAGCTGCTCAAGGAAGTATCAAGCGGCCGCAGTTAGTGCTCGATGTCGGCGGCGTTCTTCTCTCGAATCTGACGCCAGCCTTTTGGACGGAGGCCATAGCTCGAGGCGGAGCTGATTATGCAGCCGTCCGCTCCCGCTATAAAACGGAAATACGCGATGATTTATGGTCCGGTGCTGTGACAGAACAGGAATTCTGGAACTGGATCGAGACGAATTGCCCTTCCGTCTCGCCAGTTGCAGGCCAAGCTCTGTTGATGGACTGCCTCGTCCCGCTCCCTGCACTTGAACATCTGGAGCGTTGGAGCCGAATCGCAGATCTTCACCTGTTGAGCAACCATCGGCACGAATGGCTGCTGCCGAAGTTGACGAATTTCATGGGTCTGTTCCGGAGCGTAACCGTGTCCAGCCAAGCGGGCTGTTTCAAGCCGAACGCGGCTATTTATCAGATCGCATCCGAGTCGATCGGTGCTGACAGTCCGATATTGTTCGTGGACGATTCTGCTGCCAATCTGAAGCAAGCTGAACGGTTCAAATGGTCGACACTGCTTGCGGATGCGGAAGGGAATTGGATCCAGCAAGTCGAACCGCTATTATCGTCAATGATGGATTAATGATTTTGATACAAAGTGAGGAGTTAGGATTTATGATGCTGCCTTATTTCATACGTTCCCGATATGTTCGTACAGCGCTGACTGTTGCCGTGACGGGAACGGTCTGTTCCATGTTGCTGACTGGTTGCGGCTCGAACTCGAAAGCTCCATCCAGCAGCAGCGCTGCCGAAGAACAGCATGCTGCCGAGCATGAGCATGGCCATATCCAATATGCGTCGAATGGTGATTTGCAAGAAACGACCGAATCGATCGGCGTGCTCCCCTCTTTCCTGAGCGGTCTGACGAATCAAATCGCATTGGCTTATAAGACGGCGGCTGCCGTTCATGATACGCTGGAGTGGATCCCGTGCTATTGCGGCTGCGGCGGCAGTGCCGGCCATCTGAACAATTTGAACTGTTTCATTAAAGAAATCCATGAAGACGGCTCCGTCGTATGGGACGATCATGGAACGAAGTGCGACGTCTGTATGGAGACGGCTTTCCAGACGGCGCTTATGCTGCAAGAAGGCAAATCAGTCAAAGAAATCCGTACGTTCATCGATGACACGTACAAGACCGGTTACGCCAAGCCGACGCCGACACCAATGCCGGCCTAAATGCCTCTAACCCTGACGTATATGGTCACGTCAGGGTTGACTTGGAATAATACTTCTAATTCTACTGTATTAATAATTATTCACTAGCATGTCATATCCACTTCTTTATGAAATTGTTCATATTTTTTAGTACTTTCATGGTTCTCGATAACAACCATTTCCGGGTATCCACTAAAAATATAAAAAACGGATTCATTAACGAATTTATTATCTCTAATGATTTCCTCCAAGTTATTTAGATAACCGCGTCTTCTGGCAATACCCCTCAATATTTCAAGCGAACAGGAGTAGCTGTTTCCAAATGGAATATTCGTCTTTTCATAAATCTCGTAGAATTCATCATAAGAATTCAAGCCTTTCTCATTTTTGACATCTGCAAACGATTTTAATTTCATGGTCGAGTGAAGAATTTCATATATAGCATGCGACTTTACTACTTCATGCCAAATTTGAAGGATCGATTTCTCTTCGCTGTTGGACTCTATATATTTGATCATATACTCAAAGAATCTCTTTAATAAAACACTATTCTTATACACATTTATTGGAATTGTCGGTCCCAATACTGCAGTAACACCTTTTGCGACAAATTGATCGATTATTGAAAAAGCACCTGACCCCCTTGGAGATACCAAGCATGCACTCAAAATAACAACAGGGGGGAATTTTACGTTTTTGTTTATCGGACTCCACATATCCCCGCAAACCACTAAAGCTGTCATCGATCCTGAGGCATCATATTTTCCATGGGCTGAAATGATTAAGATATCATAATCCGAATCTTCATTCAAAATTTGATCGAGATGATGGATGGAGTCCACTTGAACATATTGAACGTGTATATAGTCTATCTTATTAAAAGATTGTTCAAACTTTTCCCAGGCTGTTTTTGAGGCTATATAAATATCATCTGTTGGATCTAGACATTCTAAAATAAGAATTCTAATTTCCCCATATTTGCCGATGCCATATACATACCTTCTATGTGCTCCATATGTAATTGAGAAGTCTAATGGAGTCAGCGGCCTGTATGAAATGGGCACCATATAATTCAATGGATCCGAATAATTCGGTACGATAGAAATTCCAATATTAAAATCTGAAAAGAGCGTTATCATCGAAAACTTGTCTATATTTTCATAAAAATCTTTTGGTAAGGACTGGACTAACTCTTTCCCAATGCTCTTACATTCATTGTAAATAAATTGCCCATTAGGCCGTAAATAATCAAAATGAGTTTCTAATAAATGCAGTTTCTGAAATATCTTATTGTCTAGTGTCTCACCCTCTAAATAGACACCTTGTTGTGCGATAGCCTTGTGCAGTCCCAGAACCTCTATTAGTTTTTTTTCTTCATCGCCGAAGACAAATTGACTTTTTCCGACCGCGTTCAAAAAAAGAGTTTTTCTCTGCGATCTGCCAGGTAGAATCATTATTAATGGAATTTTATTATTTTTCATTTCAGCAGAAATAGCGTTCTCCAGCTTCTTGCTGCCATATTTATTAATGCGTATACCTTTAATAATAAGGGTAAATTGGGACACTTGTTTTAATGAAGCATCAATTCTACTTTTCAACGAATAGTTATTTTCATTCATATATCCCTTGATCCCATTCGTCTCATTGGTTTGATTCGTCCAATAAATTAAAGGCAATGCTTTCATTTTCTTATAAGAAAGAATTCTAGGGATGTAGCTCACTTTAGGCTTGGATACTTTGCTTTCTACATAATCAGCGATTTCATTCCAGTGCCTTTTCAGAGTATGTGAAGAAAGCTCTGAAATTTTTATGCAGCCTAATAATGCCTTATACTTTTGATCAATCATACACGCTTCTTCGTAAATGGAATCTTCAACTATATACAGCGTGGAGGGCATTTCTGCAATAGACTTAATAAGTTCTGTTGGGTCTGAATGATCATACTCAAAAAATAATATGTTATGCTGACTCCCATACACATTTACAACTTCATTCACTCCTAAATAAACGGTATCTTTAGCATGTCTAGGTAAATGCAGACAGTACCTCCAAGGTTCAACCGCATCAAACAAATACTCAGAATGAAAATGATATTGATTATGTTCCGTTCTCTGCTTGTCTTTATCCATCAAAATATAGTAGTTCAGTTGAAGATCTTTAAATACTTTATATAAATGAGATGCCGTAAATAAATTTGTCATAATATCTCCTTATAAGAATGCCTCGGAATACGAAAATACGAAATGCTTCAGCTCAAGCTCTATTATTGGATGAATATCTTCGACAATTTTCTTTATTTTCCTTCGCCGTAAACTCAATAATTAGTAAAATAATGGGTGGAGCACCCTGTCAGCATTTCAAGCCATCTCGTTTGACGCACACAAAAAGGCTGTGCAGGTCATTCCGACCCGCACAGCCTTCTTACTGCTCTCTACCCGTTGGCTAGTTCAGCGGAAGCTTCGCCTCTCACCGGCATGCTGCTCATCATCCGATAGTAAGCGCCTTTCACGTCCATTAGCTGGTCGTGGCTACCGCGCTCCACGATAGCCCCTTTATCGATGACCATAATCGAATCTGCATCGCGGATTGTATTGAGCCGGTGGGCGATGATGAAGCTCGTTCGGCCTTCCATCAGCTTCGCCAGCGCTTCCTGGATGTGAAGCTCGGTCCGCGTGTCGATGCTGCTAGTAGCCTCGTCTAGAATTAGCATCGACGGCTTCGCCAGCATAACGCGGGCAATTGCGAGCAACTGCCTTTGGCCTTGGCTCAAGCTGCCGCCATTCTCCGTCAATACTGTCTCGTACCGGTTAGGCAGCCGTTGGATGAACGCATCGGCATTGGCCAGCTTGGCTGCTTCCCGCATTTCCTCGTCGGTCGCCTCCGGGTTGCCGTATTTCAAGTTGTCCCGGATCGTCCCCGAGAACAGATACGTATCTTGAAGCACGACACCGAAGTTGCGGCGAAGGCTGTCACGCGTATATTCCGTCAGCTCCCTGCCGTCGATTGTCACTTTCCCGCTAGTCGGCTCATAGAACCGGGTCAACAGTTGAATGATCGTCGTTTTACCTGCACCTGTCGGACCGATAATTGCAGTCGAAGTACCCGCCTCCGCCACGAAGCTGATATGGTTCAAAATCGGCTCGCCCGGCTTATAGCCGAACGTAACGTCGTCGAATTGCACGCGTCCCGCCGGTGATTTCATTTCAATCGTATTCGCCTTATCGGCTTGCTCCTCTTTCTCGTCCAGCGCCTCGAACACACGCTCCGCGCCGGCAAGACCCGATTGAAGCACGTTGAACGTCGCCGCGATATCGTTAAGCGGACGGACGAACTGTCGGGAATACGTCATAAAGCTGGCAATAACGCCTACCGAGATATGGCCTTTCACACCTAGAATACCGCCGACTATTGCAACCGATGCAAAGCCGATATTGCTAATTACGCTGAGCAGCGGCATTAACAAACCTGACCATATTTGTGCTTTGGTACTTGTTTTACGCAGTTTAACATTAATCTCATTAAATTCTGATATGGCGCGCTGTTCCTGGTTGAATGCTTGAACGATCTGTACGCCAGTAATCGTTTCCTCGATATGTCCGTTCAATGCCCCCAGCTGCGTCTGTTGTGCTTTGAACAGTTCACGAGTGCGCCGTGCGATCATTCGCGTTAAACCGAACACGAGCGGTACGGTAATCATACTCGCCAGCGTCAGCATCGGACTCAGCACCAGCATCATGACAAGTGCACCGACAATGCTCAGCAGCCCTGACATCAGCTGCGTCGTTGATTGCGAGATCGTATTGCTGACGTTGTCGATATCGTTGGATAACCGGCTCATTACGTCGCCATGGCGCCGGCTGTCGAAGTAGGCAAGAGGCAGCTTCTGAAGCTTCCGGTACAGCGTGCGGCGCAGACGCAGGACGATACGCTGTGCGATGCCGGCCATCGCCCTTCCTTGTACGAACCCGATACACGCATCGGTCAGATAAGCCGCTCCTAACGAGAGCAGAACGATGCGCAATAGCTCGAAATCGACTTGTCCGCTTCCGCCATCCATGGCGTCGACGGCTCGGCCAATCCAATACGGTGCAGCCAGACCGATTCCGGCAGACACGAGCACAAGCACCAGAACAAATGATAGCTTAACACGTTCCGATCCCACGAACTGCCACAGCCGAAGGAGCGCACCAAGCAAACTTTTCGGCTTAGCAACTGGTCCGCCTGGACGGCCGCCGAAGCCGCCTGGACGGTGTCCGCCGATCGGCATGTTCACTTCCGGCCTTGATGCTTCCTTACGATTGGGCTGCTGCGGCATGCTGATCGGCCTCCTTTCCCCACTGCGAGCGGAATATTTCCTGATACACTTTGCATTGCTGCAGCAGTTGATCATGTACGCCAATCGAGACGATTCTGCCGTTGTCCATGACGATAATCCGGTCGGCATCCATAACAGAAGTAATCCTCTGAGCGATGAGCAAGCACGTCGTATGGCTGCTGATCTGCTTCAACGATTGCTTGATCCTCGCCTCCGTCAACACATCGAGCGCGCTGGTGCAATCGTCAAGAATAAGAATGTCCGGCTTGCGGACGAGCGCCCGTGCAATGGACAGCCGCTGCTTCTGGCCGCCTGAGAAGTTGACGCCGCCTTGGCCGACCACCGAACGGTAACCGTCCGGCTGCGCCAGGATGAACTCTTCCGCTGCTGCCGCGCGCGCAGCTTCATGGATTTGCTGCTCTGTCGCATGCTCGTTGCCCCAACGGATATTATCTTCTACCGTTCCAGTAAACAGAACGACCTGCTGTGGGACAACCGCAATCCGGCTGCGTAAAGACTTTGGGTCCGCTTCCGCCACATTCGTACCCTGGACATACACGCTGCCCGAAGTCGTCTCATAAAACCGCGGAATAAGACTGACCAGCGTGCTTTTGCCCGAACCGGTTGAACCAATAATGCCAATCGTTTCTCCTGGCAAGCAGTCGAACGATATTTCGTGCAGCACAGCATCCCCTTCCGGTCCGTCATACGAGAAAGACACACGCTCGAACCGAACCGCTTCGCCGCGCAGTCCCGCATCCGCTTCCGCTGCCCTCGTCTGTTCAGGCATCGGCTCACCATCTGGACGCTCCGGATTGTCGAACACTTCCATAATCCGTCCTGCAGACGATTTCGCCCGGACGAACATATTGAATACCATCGAGACCGTCATCAGCGAGAACAAAATTTGCAGCATATAGTTAATAAAAGCAACGACGTGACCGGGCTGCATATGACCGCCGTCGATCCTCACGCCTCCGATCCACAGAATCGAGACGATACCAACGTTTACCGTAAGGGCTATAAGCGGGTTGAAAACAGCCATCGCACGCATTGCCGTCTCGTTAGCCGAGCGGTAAGCGTCATTCGCTGCTTCGAATTTGACCGCCTCGTCCTCATACCGGTTGAACGCTTTAACCACTCGAATTCCGGACAAAAAATCGCGCGTATACCCGTTCAGCCGGTCCAGCGACTGCTGGACGCGCGCGAAACGCGGAAACCCGATGCGCAGGTTCATGACAATAAGGAACGCAACGATCGGCACGACAGCCAGCAGAACAACCGACAGCGGAGGATTAAGCCGTACCGCCATAATGACCGCACCTATGCCGAGCAGCGGCGCTTTGACGAAAATGCGCATCAACCCGTTCACAAAGTTTTGAATTTGCGTAACGTCGTTCGTCAGACGAGTGATGAGCGATGCCCGGTCGAGCTTATCGATCGAAGAATATGACAGCGTTTGCACTTTCCGGTACAAATCGCCACGCAATTCCGCGCCGAACTGCTGGGAGACACGGCTGGACACCACGTTTCTGACGCTGGCTGCAACAGCGCCCATGGCGGTGATCAGCAGCATAAAAAGTCCGCTTCGATAGACGACGTCCATATCGCCGGCGACTACACCTTTGTCGATAATAATCGCCAGCATTGCCGGCTGCATCAGATCCGCCAAGGCTTCCAGCATAAGAAACAAAATCGCGACGCCGAACGAGCGCCCGTACCGGGCTTTGTATTTGCGAATGAGAAACATAGGCCGTACATCCCTTTCCGCACAAGCATACCATGAAGTCGCATTGTGCTTCATAATCTCGACCGAATTATATAGCATACAAGTTTCCATCACAACTTACGTTAAGGTAAGCATTTCGGAGGAAAATGCTGTATAACAGACAAAACAGCCGGAATATCCGACTGTTTTGTACATTGTAACGCCTTTATTATTTGCACTTAATTGTAAAAATATCGCCTGCCTTTGCTTCCAGCAAGGCAATTTCACCAACCGGCCCAACATCAACACTTGCAGCGCCATTGCGCGCAATCGTCCATTCGCCGCCGATACGCAGATTAAACGTTCCGCTGCAGCCGAATCGCAGCTCCGCTTGCGCAAGCTTGCCGTCTGCCCAAGCAACATCCGCTTCAGCTCCGCCCCGTACGCGCAGTCCTTTCACGCTGCCTGACGGCCATGCCGCTGGCAGTGCAGGCAGCAGCCGGATCATTCCGGCGTGCGATTGAAGCAGCATTTCGGCGACAGCTGACGTCCCGCCGAAGTTCGCATCGATCTGGAACGGCGGATGATCGCCGAACAGATTCGGATGAACGGATTTAGCCAACAATCCTGATAAATTCGAGTAAGCCTTCTCTCCGTCGAACAGCCGTGCCCAGAAGTGGATAATCCAAGCCCGGCTCCAGCCTGTATGGCCGCCCCCGTGCGCCAATCTTCGGTCCAGCGTCTTCCTCGCAGCCTCTGCCAGTTCAGGCGTAACATCCGGCGTGATCGCATCGCCAGGATGCAAGGCGAACAGATGCGAGATATGACGATGGCCCGGTTCCGGTTCCTCGTATTCGACCGACCACTCCATCAGAGTACCGTTGCTCGCAATCCCCTGTTCCGGCATAAGCGCAAGCCTTTCCCGAAGCTCGCCTGCGATCAGATCTTCCAGACCAAGCTGCTCGATCGAGGTCAAACACGCTTCGAACAGCATGCGAATCATCTGCGTATCCATCGATGGTCCGACGCACAGTGCCCCTTCGTTGCCGCTCGGCAGACGGTAGCTGTTCTCAGGCGATACCGACGGCGCCGTTACGAAGCGGCCATCCGGTCCCTGCACCATGAAGTCGAGGAAGAACTCTGCCGACTCCCGCATCGCCGGGTAGGCGCGTTCACGCAGAAAACCAATATCCTGCCCATACAAATAGTGCTCCCACATATGAAGCGTCAGCCACACGCCGCCCATAGGCCAGAACATGGCAGGCAGCCAGCTCGATACAACCGCTGTATCCGCCCATAGATTGCTCGCATGGTGAACGCAGAAGCCGCGCGCACCATACGTTTCACGTGCGGTAATACGTCCGTTTTCTCTCAGCTTATCGATGAAGTCGAACAGCGGCTCATGGCATTCCGCCAGATTAGTCGTCTCTGCTGGCCAATAATTCATTTGAATATTAATATTCGTATGGAAGTCAGACTCCCATGGCGGGGTCATAAACTCGTTCCAAACGCCCTGAAGATTCGCCGGAAGACTGCCTGGACGCGAGCTCGAAATCAGCAAATACCGACCATATTGGACAAATAAAACGATAAGGCCATGATCTTCTTTTCCGCTGCGGAATCGTTCCAGACGCTCATCAGTCGGCAGTCCGATCCACTCATTATCCGAGCCCTCCCTGACATACAGTTCCAGCTGGAAACGACCGAACAATTGCTGGTGCGCAGCTGCATGATCGGCCCGAACCTTGTCGAAACCTTTCGTTGCTGCACCGTCTATAACGGCTGCACACGCGGCGACAGGATCATCCGTCCGATAAGTTGTCGCAGCCGCGATATAGAGAACCGCCGAGTCGGCATCCTTCACAGATAGCCGGCCGCCCTCTGCCGTCACCGTACCGCCAACCGTTTCAATTGTAAGCAGCGCCGCATAGCGGACGCCGTCTTCTCCGCATTGCCCCTGCATAACGATACCGTTGTTCCCGTAAGGGATAACCGGCTCCATATCTTCACGCGTAAGCCCGGCATCAAAAGCAATCGATCCAGGGCTGCCGGCGCTCAGACGATATACGATGACCGAATCAGGCCCGCTGACGAACGATTCCCGTTCAAACTGCGTACCTTCCGCCTCATAGTTTACCTTGACGATGCCCGTCGTCAGATCAAGCGAACGCTTATAGCGGATCGGCTCCGGTCGTACTTGGTTCCCGTCCGCCCCTGATATCGTCAAAGTCAACTCGCCAAGCGTCTGATAGGGCCCAAGTCCTTCCGGCTGCGATACCATCGAACGGTAAGCGAGTTCCTGCGCTTGCTCTGGCTGGCCTGCAAAAAGAAGGCGGCGGATTTCTGCCATATTCTCAAGCGCCGACGGATTGCTTCGCTTCTGCGGGCCGCCGAGCCAGACCGAATCTTCGTTAAGCTGTATCCGTTCCTCGTATGGACGTCCGAACACCATCGCTCCAAGCTTGCCATTTCCGATCGGAAACGCTTCCACCCATTCCTGCGCGGGCTTGTTGTACCAAAGCATCGTATTATTCGTTTCCAAAATGTATCCTCCGCCAATCGAATAAATGAAAGTTGAGATATCGATAACTCTATTGCTACTGAAACTATACCATAGCACTCGCCCGAGAGGAAATAGGAAGCAATTGTCCATATCCCCGTCATTTGAATCTGAATCAATCAAACGCGTCACCATAACAAAGGAACCGGGGATAATCCCCGGTTCCTTTTCCGTAGTGTTATGGTAGCTATATCGATTAAATCGAACGAGAACGACCTTATGTTTATGCGTACGGATCTTTCTTCTTCGGCTGACGTTTAATTTTATTTTGCACCTTCGGCAAGTGCCGCATGCTGCGCATCATCGGACCTTTGCACATCGGACAAGCTTGCCCTTCAGAACCGAACTCTTCTCTCACCCATGCTTTGCATTCCGGGTTTTTGCACTTGTAAATTTTGGTAACGATTAATTCGGGTTTTTCTTCTTCAGTCATGATCATGCTCCTCTTGATTTCATTAACCCGAATATTATAGCCTCTCGGTAATCGAAAAATACAGTTACGCATCGCCAATCGATCCAATTTCATCCTTATTGCGCCACGAAGTGGTTAAGGAACGAACTGTTGAACGATCCGCTGCGCCTGGCCATCCTTAAACGTAATATGATAAGGAAAATCTTTGACGTTGATTAATGCGTCATCGCCCTCATTCACGAGTTCGGCGAACTGTTCGATCGTAATGGGTTCATCAGGTACGATATCTGCTCCGCTCTCTTCGTCCGGGCGGTCGTAAATTTGCATTCGAATTTGCGTATCCTCTGGAAGCTCGATCGTCGCAAGCGACGGATCATCATTGACAATGTAATAACCGTCTGGCGGTTCCGTTACTTCAGGATCCGGTTCTCTCTCGCGGAACATGACCGCCGCAGCGTCGCCTTCATACCAATCGATGTAATCGACCGTCAATAAATAATGCCCGTTCTCCTCTTTGAGGCCCTCGACGTACGCAGTCTTCATCACTTCATCAGAGACCGTCGACTCTGATGCGGCAGACGCTTGCGGCTCCTTGCTCTTCCCGTCTAATCCTACAGCGAGTACAATCCATAAGGCTGCGACAGCAGCTCCGAATGCCATGATTGTTCTCATTAGCGGTTGTCCCCTTCACCATAACGTAATTACAGCATATGATCGTTGGCTCCTCATATGTCTCACTTTTTATAACGAACAAGCCCGATCTTTTGTTTCAACCAATTGCTCGATTTACTCAAAAATAATAAAGCCCGGTCCGCTCGCATAGGAGCGTCCAGGCTTCATTCACTTCGATAAGGAACTGCCTTATTTGAACACTTTCATCCGTTCTTCGAGCGGCTGGAACTGCTTCTCGCCCGGCTGCACCGTCGCTTTGCCGAACGGCATCTGAGAGACAAGCTTCCAATTGGCCGGCACATTCCATTCCTTCTGCACATCCGCATCGATCAACGGCTGATAGTGCTGAAGCGTAGCACCGAGTCCTTCTTGTTCAAGCGCTGTCCATACGATAAATTGCAGGATACCGGAAGAATGCTGAGAGTAAAGCGGGAAGTAATCGGCATAGGACGGGAATTGCTGCTGGAATCCTTCCACGACCGATTGGTCTTCGAAGAATAGGACCGTGCCATAGCCGCTGCCGAATGCCGCCATTTTCTCTTCTGTCGCTTTGAACGAATCGCTGTCGCCTGCTTTGCGCCGCAATGCTTCCGTCGTCAGCTTCCATAGTTTATCGGACTGTTCGTCGAACAGCAGCACGATACGGCCGCTCTGCGAGTTGAACGAGGTCGGTGTATTTTTGAGCGCATGCTCAACGATTTCCTGAACACGCTCGTTGCTGATGACTTTCTCCTTGCTGATTCCATAGATTGAACGGCGGGATTGAACGGCGGATAAGAACGCTTGTGAAGACATAATTAAGTAAGCACCTCCATGATCGATTACAAACTAACTTTAGTAATGTAACATTAATTAATTACCAAAGCAAATATTCATCAGAATGACATGACGTCAATCCCGCTTATTATGTCAGTTCGATAAGCTGCGAATACTGGTTAATCTTGTACGGGTACCGTAATGGCAAGTCCGTCAAACCGCTCAAGCTGTTCCGTTATTTCTCCTTTTACTTCTTTAAGGGTAAGAATGGATGGCGTAATCGTTAATATCGTGCCTTTCGGCAGCGGCTCTAAATAGAACCACGTATCTTCGACGTATTTGGTTTCCGGGTTTTGACCCAAATGATCGTTTCGATCCGTTGAATGACCTGAAGAAATGGATGGCGTAAAATCAATCCGATTTCCCCGCTCATCCACTGCCACATACTTAATGAACTGGGAGTTTTGCCATACGGACCGCATTTGACTGTAAGGAATTTGCAGCTTCAAATGAAGCTCGCTGACCGTTTCCGACGTACGCAGCCGAACCGCTTCGAACCGGTTCCCGCCATGATCGGCCAGCCTGGGATTGTCCCATTTCACGGTATGAGTCGTATCCGAGCCTTGCACGGGGATAACAAAATTCCAATTGCCTTTCTTGATGTCATAAAGTGAGGAATCCTTCTTCTGAATCCCGATAGACGGCACATTCACTTCCAAGGTGAACGATTCCGGCAGCTTCTTCTGCGTGTAATATTTGACGATGCCAATTTTATAGTCATCCCAGCTAATAAAATTGTCGAATTTGTAGGTGGGTCCGAGCAATAATTTGGCCGAAGCAGCGAGTTGAAAGTTCGGAACGATCGATTGCGCTTGCGCCATCTCCCCGTTCTGAAGGCGGAACGAATAGGTGAAGGATACTTGCAAACCATCGAACATCGCCTCGTGAATTTGCAGCACATAGCCGTCGTTCTCCACCTCGGCCAAGACCGGCAGTTCACCCTTCTTATTGACGACTTTATTTTTGACCGCATTGCTTCCTAATTTCCCGAATATGGACGTTAAAACCGGCTTCACCGATTGTACGGATTCCGGTTTGACCGCTATCCATACGGATGCAGACAACACAGCTACGATAGCTGCGATCGAAACCTGTTTCATAATCCGACCTGATGCGGATGAGGATCTATAAGTACCGCGGCGCGGTAAAGCAGGCATATAAGAGCTCTCACCCGTCTGAGGCGGTGAAGCTGGCAATGTGGCGAGCGTCTCATCAATTCTCGATTGAACGAGATCTGGAATCGGTATGTCGTTGCTCTCACCTATTCCTCTAAGCAACGTACGAATGCGGTATTCCACCCTATCGTTTTTCACAGCAGCCCCTCCCCTCGCACCGGTTCGCACAGAAGCAGCGCAAGCTTTTCCCTCGCTCGATACAGCCTTGATTTAATTGTTCCTTCCGATAATTGCAGCATCTCGCCAATATCTCTTAGCGGCATATCTTCTAAATAATGAAGCATAATGACTTCTCTCTGCTCAGCCGATAGCACGCCGATCGCGTCATACAGATCCAGCTTGTCCTCGGAGGTTCGGTTATCGTTGTCGGCATACAAGTTATCCATCTCATACAACGCAACAACCCGTTCATTGCGCTTGCGCATTCCATTGCACTGATTAATTAAGATACGAACAAGCCATGTCTGGGCATATCGAGGTTCTCTTAGCTGGCGAATTTGCCGGTATGCCGCAACGATCGTCTCTTGTATGGCGTCTGCCGCATCCTCATCCGAACGTAAAATACCGAATGCAACGCGGTACATCGTTTTCTCGAACTTGCGTATCATACGGACAAAGTCGTCCTTGGAACCTTCTTGTGCTTTCATGACAATCGTAATGATGTCATCCAATGTTCGTACTCCTCTCTCCCTGTTTCTTCCTATTAGAGCGCTTTCGACAGCGGCAGGTTCCATCCTCGCATCAAAAAAACCGCCGAAATATCATTTCGGCGGACGAAGGACCTAAATCAATTTCATTTAACCCGATAACGTACCGCTATTATGCGGTCCTGACCATGCACTCGATGATTCCGATAAAATCGTAATATTGTGTACGACATCGTTAGACTCGCGCAACCGTACGAACCATAAAATCGCCTTGAACAGCAGCCCTGGAGGACGCAGCACATCTTGCCCAAGCACGGCTGTCTCAGCGCCTTTACGCGCCATTAGTTCCAATTTATGTTGACTATCCTTGGCCAAGTTCATCGCGAATGTCCATGCATAGCTTCTTGCCTTGTTCATGCTGAACCGGATTATCGTGTCAGCCGCTTTGCCGTCCTGTTCATCCAGCCATCCGATCCACGGCGACAAAGAGTCCAGATCGCGCTTCACTTCATCAATCATAGAAGCCAATATATCGTTAATGATATTAAAATCATGATGAAGCGACGGCAGCGTTTCGCCAGGACAAGTATCTACAGCTGCGATACCCAGATCGTAATTAATATGTGCATTCATGCCAAGCAGCAGATGTTGCAGAATAAGAGGCTTGGATTGTTCCGCCGCTTCGAATGCAATTCGCCAGCACTGGCTGCAGCGGCCGCCGCTCGAATAAGAGGCGTATGCATCCAGAAACCGGTTGGCAAAGCATACGTCTAGACGTTCCATACGCTTGCCGTCCTCAAATCTTCCAGCTTCGATTTCTGCCTTGACTCTTGCTGTGACGGTTCGGTACATAGCTGTGAAATAACCGATTCTGTTCCCGGTATCGATGGAATACTGAATGATTCGATCCAATCGTTCCAACACTTCATCGATCGTCTTCGCCGTACCGTTTATCTGATGGAAATCTAAAGCCGACATAATCGAATACCCCCTTCCTCATTGATGTGATGGCTATGTTTTCTGAAGTTGGATGTTAGGATAATGAGCAAAGCCGGTTACTGAGCCGTTCTCAACGCTTCAATCCGTTCGATTAGGATATTCGTCGTCCAATTCGTATGATCCTCGTTATAGTCCCGGTACGTGCTTTCGATCCGCATCACCAGCGCAAGATGCAGGTCATAGAGCAATCTTCTGCTGTTGGTCTGCGGGTTCAAGGAAGGTCTCTCTACGCCATATCCTGCAAGAAAAGCCTCGCTGCAAGCGAAATGGCTGAAATAATGTTCCATCAACGGGTCGCCCCAAAACGCCCGCTCGGTATCAATAATGCCGGATACGCGCCCTTCGTTCACGAAGACATTGCCGTCCCACAAATCCCAGAATACAAGCTTTGGAGCTTGTACGGCATCGAGTGCCGGAAGATGCGGACTCATGAGATCATTGAACTGTTCGTATGGGATTGGCAGCTCAACGGATGCATCCAAGCCGTCTTGGAGCAGCCACTCGATCATAAGGCCGAACGAATCCTTCCAGCTTCCGCGCCGGGATGACGGCAAAGCGACGTAGCCGTACGATTCGCCCGTTATTTGATTAATTTTTGAATTAAAAATGCCAAGCTCTCGGTCGATCGCAGCCTTCTCCTGATCGGAGAGTTGTTCCTTGATATGATTGAGAGTGCGTCCGGTTATCCGCTCTTGGAAGAAATACTCGCAATCGATCAGCTCTCTGGAAGAGTCGTACCCCTGAAGTTTCGGAATCGGAACACCTCCCGCTTCTGCGATCAACCGCATCGTCTGCACTTCCGCTTCCATCAGATTGCGCTCATAACGCAAGGTGCGAACGTCCTCGGGAGGCGACACTTTAAGCACGGTCCCTCTGCCGTCGCTTAAATCAATCGAGTAGGCTGTATTAAACCAGCCATCGCTTAGCTCTGTACAACCGATAACGCTTATATCCGAACCGAAGGCTTTAGCTGCCAACTGGCGAATGACTGCGTCTGACAATTTCTTCTTCGTCGTGCTTTCCATAACTGAACTCCCCAATCTGGTATGGTCGATGTAACATATGATCACATCAATTTGAATACTAATTCGATTATAGTAACTGACTGCGAATTTCACTATCAAAAAATGGATATTTTAATGATTCTTTATGTTAGGAATATTGCTCATCGTTTATTAGGTGTAATAATTGTCCCAAATAGGGTAAAATAGTCCCGCATTATACTTCTAAGATAGGGTTAATGACTTTGTATCCATTCATAAGGAGGCAACATTGATGCAACGCATGATTCCGGTGGACGAGCGTCCGCCTCTCCTGCAAAGCATACCGCTCAGTCTTCAACATCTCTTCGCCATGTTCGGCTCGACCGTACTCGTTCCGGCATTGTTCCACGTCGACGCTTCGACGATTCTGCTGATGAACGGGATTGGCACTCTGCTGTACTTGCTGCTTTGCAAGGGCAAAATCCCAGCCTACCTTGGCTCAAGCTTTGCTTTTATTTCTCCGGTATTGGTCGTCCTGAACAACGACACGGCTGCCAACTATCCGAAAGCGCTTGGCGCTTTCATTGTCGTCGGCCTGATCTTCACCGTGTTCGCGCTGCTCCTTCAATGGACAGGCACCGGATGGCTGGACATTGTATTCCCTCCGGCAGCAATGGGCGCGATCGTCGCCATTATCGGGCTGGAGCTTATTCCGGTAGCTGCGCAGATGGCAGGCTGGATATCGGGCGGAGCCGAGGGATGGTCTCCGGACGGCAAACAAATTGCGGTATCGGTCACGACGCTGCTTATCATCATGATCGGTTCCGTCGTATTCCGCGGGTTTATGAAGATTATTCCGATTCTGACCGGCTTCGTGCTCGGATACTTGCTCGCATGGGCTCTTGGCCTGCCTGATTTTACCGGTGTCAAGGAGGCCAGCTTCTTCGCGCTTCCGACATTTACGTCACCCGAATGGGACGGAGCGGCCATCGTAACGATTCTTCCGGCTGCGTTCGTCGTCATTGCAGAGCACATCGGCCATCTGCTCGTTACCGAGAAGATCGTCGAACGCGATATTACCCGCGATCCCGGCCTGCACCGGTCACTGCTCGGCAACGGCTTGTCTACGATCCTATCCGGCTTCGTCGGCTCTACGCCGAACACGACCTACGGCGAGAACATCGGCGTTATGACGTTAACCCGTGTCTTCTCGGTATTCGTTATTGGCGGCGCAGCCGTTCTTGCGGTTGTGCTCTCCTTCCTTGGCAAGTTGTCTGCCATTATCGCTGCCGTACCGAATGCCGTGCTCGGAGGCGTATCGCTAATGCTTTTCGGCGTTATCGCCGCAGCTGGCATTCGAATGCTCGTCGACACGAAAGTGGATTACGGCAAGCCGAGTAACATCGCGCTTACGACGATTGTGCTCGTTCTTGGCATCAGCGGCACGACCCTTAAATTCGGCAACTTCGAGCTGAAAGGGATGGTGCTTGCTACCGTCTCCGCCATCGTGCTCAGTCTGCTGTTCAACGTATTCGAACGGTTGAAGCTTGTGAACGACAGCGATTCGAAAAGCCATTAGGATCACAATATACATTAAGAAGGCGCGAAGTGTAGAAGCTTCGCGCCTTCTTTCGAATAATGGTTTCTAATTTATTGACGTATTTATCTTCTTAATCAGACTTATTCGGATGACCTCGTCCCATATCGGACCACGCCGAACCGTTTGATACCCCATTTTTCGGTTCAATTCGATAACGTGGAGATTTGTCTCTTCTGTATGCGTATAGATTAGATCTACCTGATGATAACGGGCCTCTTCTTCCAGTTTTTGTTTCAGTGCAGTCGCTAATCCTAATCTTCGAAAGCTCGGATGCACCCATAGTTGAAATATCTCAAGGAATCGGCCGTCGCTTTGAAATAAGCTCGGATCTAACTCCTCATAAATGGTCCATGGATACAAGATATTCCGATTAACAATAGAATACATGATCGTGGCAACCGATTTATCGGAATTGGAATCCTCAATAATAAAGGCTCCTTTATCTGAGTCCGTGAGAAACGGTTTGATTTTGTTGCTATGGTCCACTAGTTCTTGTTCTGTCATTTCATCGTCACTCGAAACCGTGTACCCTTCGTTTTTCAAGTCAACCCGTACCAAAAATTCATGATCAGTCCAAACAGCCTTTCGCATATTCAGCATTGTATCACCTCACTCATCGCATGAATCAATTCTTTATTCATATTGGCACTCGTATTTCCCCACTTCGACCTAAAAGTTCCTCTGTAACTATTATGTACTCGCTGACGAACGATACGACGGCATAAAAAGAGGCTATACAGCGCTTTTTCCTGCGCAAATACAGCCTCCATTCGTTTCAATTACAATTTTAGCAGCTTTTCGTACAACCGTTTCAGAACGGCAGCCTCCGCCCATAACGGCAGCGGTTGATCGATCTGCTTCTTCCACGACTTATCCGTCAACATCCCCTGCTCATAAAGCCATTCCACCGCATCAATCTTCCACTGCGGCGTCCCTTCCGGGTACTGGGCGGATACCGGCACTTCGGGCTCCGGCTCTGGCTCTGGCTCCGGCACTGGTTTAACCGCTAAGCCCAGCGCCTGCCCCACGCCAATGGCGATGGCATCGGACAGCTTGTCGATCACATTCGGATTGTTCAGCAGAGCGGCATCCTCTGCATTGTCGACAAACAAATTCTCGATCAGTATGGCTGGCATCTTCGTTTCGCGAATAACGGCAAAGCTTGCTTCCTTCTTGCCCCGGTCGACGGCTCCTGCAGCGCTTAGTGCGGACATGACGGCTGCATGCACGATATCTTGCCGTTTCCCCGATTCTTTCTGCCGCGTTCCCGTATAGACGTAGCTTTCGAAGCCTTTGCCACCTGCCGCATTATGATGCAGCGATACGAAATAATCAGCTCCCCATTGATTCGCGAGCGACGCCCGCTCTAGGAGAGGAATGAATACGTCGGTTTCCCGCGTCATTCTAACCCGCACGATGTATCGGGCCAGCAGCCGGTCACGGACTTTCAGCGCTATGGCGAGCGCATGGTCCTTCTCGACAATGCCGAACCCTTTGGCGCCGGGATCGCTGCCGCCGTGGCCGGCGTCTAATACGACGAGTTGGCCCGTTGCTTGAACAGCGTCGGTCATGGACGCATACAGCTTCATAATATTTTGTCCATAACTGTCCCCTGCTTTCAATGCGGCGTCCAGCGAGCTGTACTTGTTCTTGTCATACCCAGGAACGGCCCATTTTCCAGCCAGATCCTCCCAGTTCGGAGCCGAACCGCGTTTGACAGACGAATAGCGCGGATCAATCAGCGTTTCCCCTGGAGGAAGCGCTGTCGCAGCCGCATATGCGTACAAATGTTGAATTTGTGCCGTTACTCCGGCTGTAACGGATGGAAAGGAATTGCCCGGAACGCTGCCCGTCGCACCGATACCGGCATAGTTATGCTGTTCGGGCGCTACATCACCGCCGAAACGGAACCAATTCGTCTCATGAATCGATTGACAAAGCGCAACATCGCCTTTTATGCCATATTTAGATCCGACGGTTAGAAACGCCTCCGCGATTTCCGCCTTGAAAGACGGGTTAACCGTACGTACGAAACGAGTGAGCTCATCTTTCGTGAAACGGCTGTTGCCTGAAATCGGGTTTCGGGCTGAAGGGTCGAGAACGGTTGCCAATAAACATCACCTCTTGCTTGCTTTCTACTTAATAGAATATGTAAGCAAGCATGGATCCGGAACGGCTGTCTCCCCTTCACGATCAGATCAGTCAACTACCATGCCCGAGGGATGGAACGAGAACGTGATGGAACAAATCTCGGGACACAATCGCTTGGTTGCGTCCAGCTGGCTTCTTGCGAATGACCGCGACTGCGTTCAACTTAGGCGCTACGATCAAATATTGCCCGCCATATCCGAAGGCAAAATAAAACGGCCCGCTCGCTTCATCTCCATCCTCTACCCACCAATGCCCGCCATAATGGCCGTAAATGTGAGGCTCATAGTGGGACAACGCTTTATGATGCGGCATGGTCGTCTGCTCCAGCCATGCGGCAGGGATGAGCTGAGTTCCTTCAAGCCGCCCTTTCTGTAAGCATAGCAATCCCAGCTTCGCCATATCGCGCGAACTGAGATGCAGCCCGGTTCCTCCGTCATTGACTCCGTTTCGCGAGCTCCATGCCGCACGTTGAATGCCGAGCGGACCGAATAAATTTTCGGATGCATAGCTCATCGCGCTTTTGCCGGATGCTTCGGTCAATATAGCCGAGAGCATATGGGAGCAACCGCTATTGTAACAGAACACTTTGCCGGGCTCATGAACAATCGGCTGTTCAGCCGCGAAGGACACCCAATTATCGGACCTCTTCATCGCCCAATACGGCTTATCGAAATCTTGCCACTCGAAGCCCGCCGTCATGGTGAGCATATGCCGAATCGTCAAGTTCTGTTTCCGGTCATCAACCGACCGCTTCAGCGGCTCCAGCCAATCCGACGCTTTCTGCTCCATGCCGGACAACAGTCCTTGCCCTGTTGCTATGCCGAGCAGTATCGACAAAACGCTCTTCGTGCACGAGTAAAGCGACAACGGCCGGTCTTCCCCTTGCTCGTGCCATTCCCATACGAGCGATTCGTCCGCTACAAGAACAACGCTTTTCATGCCAAGTGCGGGAAGCTGCTTCGTCATCCGATCCAGCCGCTGATGATCCAGTCCCGCTTCCTTTGCTGAACGGCGGGGAAGTATATAATCTTCACGTTTATTCTCAGCGGATAAGAGCATGACTTTACTTGTCCTCCTCTTGCCTTTGCGTAAGTTAAGTACGGCTAATGCCTGCCAAATAGGCTCGGACCATATATTGAAAGCTCTGATTCTTCGAATAGGGCATGCCGAAGCCGCCTGAATTACTTAATGAGGTGAATCCGTGCAGCAAGCTTCGGAAGCCTCTTACAGCATGAATGACGGATGCTTCATCAGCTGTATTCGGCATATGGTGCCGGATCAAGCGCGACACGAGCTCGACGATCCGCTTCGATACATCTGCCGCTTCCGGCTGATCCGCTCCTTGCGGCCTTTGCGTTGCTTCGTACAGGCCAGGGTGACCAAGCGCGAAAGCCGCATAAGCTTCGGCTAGCGGCAGCACCGCTTCGGCCTCGTCTTGAATCGGCTGCACTGACGATTCAATCGTATGAAGCAGCTGCTGCAAGCCATGCAGCGTTAACATAGCCATTACGCCGGGCAGACCGTCGACATGGTTATACAGCGACGGCGAGCGGACGTTCAGCTGCTGTGCAAGTGTCGCGAGCGTTACGGCTGACAATCCCGATTCGTCTGCAATCGCTGCAGCCGCTCGGACGATAATGCCGTGATCCAAACCTACTCTTGGAGACATGAAACCCGCCTCCTATAATTGGAGAGCTTGCCGAGCTTCGGCAACTGCTCTCGATAAGGATGACTGCGGATTACGCAGCATGGTGCCATGACCGACAGCAAGCACGGATGGCGCAAGTTGAAGCAGCCGTTCGGCGCTTGCTACAGCCTGTTCCTTGCTCCACGTGGCCATTGCCGGGAAAGGGAACAACGGCACGACTTTGCCCGATACGGCAATCCCGCCGCGCAGCTGGATAGCGTCGCCAGCGATGAGAACGCGGCTCTGCGGTTCAAAGAACGAGATCGAGCCCGGTGTATGGCCCGGCGATGTTATTACTTCAAGCGAACCGACACGGTCGCCTTCACACAGCAATTGATCGGGTACGGTGCGAATTGCACCGGGCTTCGGGACGCCGCCGCGAATCATCTGTTGCGGTTCATTCGCATCTAACGAGCGGTCGCCGCGCAGAAGCCTTGCATCGCGCTCCGAGATCAAGACGCGAGCTACCGGAAGCTGACGCTTCAGCTCATCAAGCGCACCAATATGGTCGCCATGCGCATGCGTCAGCGCAATGCGCGTGATCGGCTTACCGATGCCGGCGGCAGCTTTGAGAATTCCTTTGGCGCTGAAGGGCAACGCGCAATCGATCAATGTCAGTTCATCTCCCTCCTCAACCAAATAACAGTTAACCGGAAACAAACGCGGCATAAACGACAGCTGGTGCACGTTACCGAACGACGTTATTCTCATGGATATAGCCTCCCAAATTTCCTTCAACTAATACCGTTAGTTTTATTATAACTAACGGTATTAGTTTTGACAATAGGCGATTTGCTGCAGGTGAAAGTTCATTCCAATAAGGTCACTGCAGCTCGCTTAATCCCCACTCTCTGTCACACTTGCACCACCATAAGCAAAGGGGCTGTTCCCAACTCACTCAGCCCTTCGGCTATGTTCGTTTGGAACAACCCCTTATTACATGGTCAATATACTAGGCTTGAACGGAATTGACACCCAGCAGCTTTCTTGTCAGGTCGTGAATATCAGCGCATTCGTGCAGCGGGCGGTGATCCGTCTCCGGAGCCCGGCCGCGGTTATTCAGCCAAATGCAGCGCCAGCCTGCTTCGCTAGCGCCGACAATGTCGTTGCGCCAGTTATCGCCGACGTAGATGCAGTTCTCAGGCTTCGTGCCCGTCGCACGGTTTACTTCATCGAACAACTTCGGATCGGGTTTTGCGATGCCGACTGCATCGGATACGAACGTCCATCCGGCGTTTACGTATTTCTCAACGCCAAGGGCGTCGATCTTGCGCCGTTGATGCACGACGGGTCCATTCGTAATGATGCCGATATCGTGCCCGCGTTCCCGGATCGCTTTCAGCAGTTCAACAATGCCCTCGGAAGGCTGAATCGCCTGCTGCTCCCGTTCGTACGCTGCTTGCAGACGGTCGGCTTGCTCGTCATTCAGTGTAATGCCGTATTCCGCAAAAGCGAGCGACAGACGAAGACGGCGGGTCTCCTCAAGCGTCAATTTCCCCGCGCAATATTCGTCCCACAGCTCATCGCTGTGGTAACGGACCCGCTTAAACAAGTGGTCGAATTCGGCTTTGCTCTTATCCTGCCACATGCCTTCCCGGATGATCGACATCCGGAAAGGCTCCATTTGATCGTAAAGCGTATCGTCCATGTCAAAAAAATAATGGCGTATTTCGTGCATATCTATTCGTACCTTTCTGCTATTGGTTCATTTATGGATGACGACATGCTCGGCGGCCACTCTTCTGCCCTGAATTGTCAAAATGCCGAATGTGCAGCATGCCGCACGCCGTCTGTCGGTTAGCGATCCGGGATTAAACAGCAGGACGCCTTCCCTCGTTTTCCTTAATGGAATATGCGTATGACCGAACACGATGACATCCACCTCGCTGGCATCGAACGACCGCAGCGCTCTCGTCTCTGTCTCATCGCGGCGTCCCGGACCGTGTCCGTGAACGATTCCGACTTTCACTTTCTCCAATAAGACGATCCGCCGAAAGCCAAGCCGCCGGACAAGTCCAGGTCCGTCATTGTTGCCGCAAATACCATATACCGGAGCGTACTGGCGGAGCACGCGAAGTACAGACCCATCCGTCCAATCTCCTGCATGGATGACAGCGTCTGCAGTCTTTAGTTCTTCAAGCAGTCTGGCCGGCAGCTGCTTTCCCATTCTCGGCATATGCGTATCGGATACAACGACGACTTTCAATCGAGCACACTCCCTCCGGAATCCATTCGAATGGGCTTCGACCTCTGCTCGATCATACGCTGGAGCTAGAATTACATTGCAATAAGTATGTACGGAATGGTTGTTATTCCGATTCTGCCGTTTTCGGTTCGAGTGTTTGCTTCGCCGAATCGATCAACCGGTAATACAGTTCATCATCCTCTTCCAGTTGCTCCTCGACTTGATCAATTTGATCTTCCGGTCCCGATTCGTCCAAGAAGAACAGACTGTAGCCCCAGTCGCGTCCCTTTTTGCTCTGCAGAGCCATTTCGTATTTGCGGACGTGGCCCTCTACTTCAAAATGAACAAAGCCGACATAGCCGTCTTCTTCCGTATACGTCATTCCGCTCTTCAATATGCTAACATTCATTCGCCAATAACCTCCAAGTTTCATTGTAAATCAACGAATCGTTCTCATCATACCATTGCCGCTCGGACTCCTGCCACCATCTATGTCGAAAATTGATTTACGTACGGACGGAAATCCGTATAATTACATACAGGCTGCATCATTCATTATGTACAACAGAGAACGGAGATTCGCTGCAAATGGCTATTGTCGCACCGCTATTATTTATTCTTACCGTCGGTCTTGTCATCTGGCAGCCGCGCAAGCTCAACATCGGCTGGTCTGCCAGCGGCGGCGCACTGTTGGCCGTCCTGCTAGGCATCGTTGGCTGGCACGATATTATCGAAGTGACGTCCATCGTATGGAATGCAACGTTCACTTTCATCGGCATTATATTGATTTCAATCGTATTGGATGAAATCGGCTTTTTCGAATGGTCGGCGCTCCATATGGCGAGACTGGCTCGCGGCAACGGCCGTCGGCTGTTCATCTATATGGTGCTGCTCGGAGCAGCCGTATCCGTCTTCTTCGCTAACGACGGCGCGGCGCTTATTCTGACGCCGATTGTTCTGGCAACCGTCCGCGCACTCCGGCTGGACGAGCGGTTAGTACTGCCGTTCGTAATGGCAAGCGGCTTCATATCCGACACTGCCTCAACGCCGCTTATCATCAGCAACCTCGTCAACATCGTTGCGGCTGACTTCTTCGGCGTCGGCTTTGCGGAATATGCGGGCCGTATGATCGTCCCGGGGCTTATCGCAATCGGGGCAAGCTTGCTCGTATTGATGTTGTATTACCGCAAGTCGATCCCTGTTCGATATGACGATGATCAGCTTGGGGATCCGATGACAGCGATTAAAGATGTTCGGTTGTTCCGGCTGAGCTGGGTCATTCTTGCCGTCTTGATGGCCGCCTACTTGTCGAGCGAATGGCTGTCGGTTCCTGTATGTGTCATCGCAGGATTAGCGGCTGCTGCACTGCTTATTGCTGCTAAGCAAAGTCCGCATATTCGAACGGGCGATATTGTCAAACAAGCCCCTTGGTCGATTGTCATTTTCTCGATCGGAATGTACGTCGTTGTATACGGCTTGCGCAATGCCGGTTTTACCGATCATCTAAGCGAATTGCTCCAGTGGTTCGCAGACCGCGGTCTGTTCGCTGCTTCGGTCGGAGGCGGATTCGTAGCTGCCATTCTGTCGTCCGTGATGAACAATTTGCCAACCGTTATGGTCGACGCGCTTGCGATCTCCGATACGGAGACGACCGGTGCAATCCGGGAAGCACTTATATATGCGAATGTCATAGGCTCGGATCTCGGTCCGAAAATGACGCCGATCGGTTCCCTTGCCACCTTGATCTGGCTGCATGTGCTAAGCCGCAAAGGCGTCTCGATCTCTTGGCGCGACTATATGAAAGCCGGCATCGTGCTGACCATTCCCGTGTTGTTCATCACCCTGTGCGGGTTGTACATTTGGCTGTACGTGCTCTATATGTAAATGTGAAAACAGGCGCTGCCGGAATCCGAAGAGGATTCCATGCAAGCGCCTGTTCCATTTTTATAGGGCGAAAATATGACGGCCGATCTGAACGGTTTGCTTACGCGACCAAATCCAATCGGATGTCGCTGTCGATGGGTTAAAATAATAAAGAGCATTGCCCGTCGGGTCCCAGCCTGCAGCGGCATCGAGCGCGGCTTTGTATGCCGTCGCATCTGGCTTTAGATTGAACTGACCGTCATCGACAGCCGTGAACGCACCTGGCTGCATAATGACTTCCTTCACCGTGTTCGGGAATGAACTCGACTGTACACGGTTCATCACAACGGCGCCTACGGCGACCTGTCCTTTATACGGTTCCCCGCGAGACTCCGAATAGATAATCCGGGCAAGCAGATCGAGTTCCGCTTGATTGACCGAAACGCGTTTCAGCAGCGACCACGTTTTCGACCCTGCTACACCATCTGCGGTTAAGCCATAATCGGCTTGGAACCGTTCAACAGCATCTTGGGTCATCTTGCCATAATATGTTGTAACGTCGGTTTTGAAATAACCGAGTACTTTCAGACGGAATTGAAGATCGGGTACGTCGACCGACTGACTGCCGTAACTCAGTGTCGGTGCTGCCGCAGCCTGCGAGGTTGGCGGCGATACTGTCGTGAAAGCAATAATGAATGCAACTGCGATAAGCAGCATTTTTCCTAGCTTGTTGTTCATGTTGTGAGCTCCCCTTCCTTGTTGTGCGTATCGGTGGTCGGCCCGCTGCATGGGTTTGATTGTAACATGGCCTGTTTTCATTTTTGAACCCTTTGGCCGAAATTACATCAATTTGCTAATTTGTTTGACAGATGGATAATCTGTTTCGCATACAGCTTTATTAGAAAAATAAAAGCCGACAAGCAAGCTTGTCGGCGAACAATTCATTATTCATATTGCAGTCCATAATGAAAAAATGATACAATAAAAAAAGTCGTTGTGTTGATGGTTCGAGCATAGAAATTCCATATTACGATCTTAATTAAATTATACCACGGCCTTCAACAACAAGTCAAGTCAATCCCTTTACACATTTTTTTATCCGTATTGCCCCCAAATACGTGCTGACGGAGGTCGATTTATCAATGAGTCAATGGTCGAACGAGTGGAACGCGGAACAGCAGCGTGTGAATGATGTGACGAAAGCGCTGCGTGAACGAATTGCGGAATACGAACCCGCCGTCGGTGAATTGAGATCGGAAGTCGTCGATTTTCGTACCCACTTCTGGGACGATGTGACGGTCAATTTAAGCAATGACGACGATATTCTCGAAACGTACATGAGCATGAAGCAGCAGGCGCAAGTGCTGTCGGAACGCGAGCAAAGCCACCGCCATCTACTCGGACAGCTCAAGCGGATGCGGCGGCTTGTCCCTTCGCCTTACTTTGGACGCATCGATTTTCAAGATTCGGAAAGCGACCAGCCGGAGAAACTATATATCGGCGTTGCTTCCTTTCTTGCAGACGATGGCGAAACCTTTCTTGTTTATGACTGGCGGACGCCGATTGCCAGCCTTTATTATGATTTCCCTCCCGGTCCCGCTACCTATGTCACGCCGGTAACAGAGATCTCAGGTACGATCGATCTGAAACGGCAATTCGCGATCCGCGACGGCATTATTAAGACGATGTTCGATACCGGCATGACGATCGGAGACGAACTGCTGCAAAATGTGCTCAGCAAAGGCGCAGGTTCACAAATGCAATCCATCGTCGCCACCATTCAGCAGGAACAGAACCGCATCATCCGCAATGACAGCAGCCGACTGCTTGTCGTGCAAGGCGCAGCGGGCAGCGGTAAAACATCCGCCGCACTGCAGCGGGCTGCTTACTTATTATATAAGCACCGCGAACGGTTGACGGCAGAACAGATGGTGCTATTCTCGCCGAACACGATGTTCAACAGCTATGTGGCTACAGTGCTTCCGGAGCTTGGCGAAGACAACATTCAGCAGACGACATTCCAGGAATATATTAACCGCCGTCTTGGCGGAAGCTTCGATATTGAAGATCCGTTCGATCAAATGGAATATGTGCTGACGCAGCATGACGATCCGGATTACGACGCCGTGATCGCGGGCATCGCATTCAAAGCTTCAGCCCGCTTCCTTCATGCGATTCGCGCTTACCGCGATCAATTGCTCAAGGACGGCATGGCGTTCCGCGGCATTAAGTTCAAGGGGCGTACGCTGCTGTCGCGCAAAGCCATCGCAGCGCAATTTTATAGCACTAATTCTGCAGCCTCCCTCTCCTTCCGCGTTGACGAGCTCAAGGATTGGATTCTGAAGCAGCTGCGCAAGCTCGAGAAGGCCGAACGGTCCGCCGATTGGGTGAAGGACGAACTGGATTATTTGGATCAGGAGCAGTATCAGGAAGCATACAACAAAGTGCCGAAGCGTCAGCAAGGCAAAAGCCCAAGCTTCGATGACGCACAGCAAGAAGAATCAATTCTTCGCGAGCAAATCGTCCGTGCTCACTTCAAGCCTATATACCGGAAGGTAAAGGAGCTTAAGTTCGTTGACGTGAAGACGCTGTATCGCCAGCTGTTCGAGAACGAGGGCATTCTGGCCTCCTTGTTGAACGAAGCAGAGATGCCAGCGCCTGTACAATGGCAGCGTATTTGCGAGCGGACTATCCGGCTCATGGATGAAGGGAAGCTGGCATGTGAAGATGCGACGCCTTTCTTATATTTGAAGGAGCTTGTTGAAGGGTTCCAGATGAACAATTCGATCCGTTATGTATTGATGGATGAAGCACAGGACTACTCCGCGTTCCAATTCGAGTTCGTGAAGCGTCTGTTCCCTCGCGCGCGCATGACCGTGCTCGGTGACTTCAACCAAGCGATCTTCGCCCAAGCAAGCGATCTGCATGAGAAGAGCGGATCTCCGTTGGAGCAGCTGTACGGACCAGACGACACGGCGTGGCTGAACTTGACGCGCAGCTACCGCTCCACTCGCGAGATCGTCGACTTTACGCGCGCAATGCTTGCAGATGGCGACCGAATCGTTCCATTCGACCGGTCAGGAGGCAAGCCGGTTGCGATTCTGTGCGGCAGTGCCGATGAGCGCGACCAGAGAATCGCGGCCGATGTTGCGGCCCTTCAAGCAGAAGGCTTCGGCTCGATCGCGGTCATAACGAAGTCGCAGTCCGAAGCGAATGCGGCGTTTGAACGGCTGCTTCCACTCGTCCCGGACGGTTCACCGCTTAAGCTCGTAAACAAGCAGACGCTTCAGTTCGAGCACGGCTTGCTCGTCATTCCGGCGTATCTGGCGAAGGGCGTCGAGTTTGATGCGGTGCTGATTTACGATGCATCGGCGGCAAGCTACGGCTTTGAGTCGGAACGCAAGCTGTTCTATACCGCCTGCACGCGTCCAATGCACCGGCTCCGTCTCTACTCGCCGGGCGGCGAATGGTCGCCATTCGTAATGGGCGTCGATTCGGAGCTGTACGAGAACCGCGTGGGTCTCCGGCTGAGCGGAGTCACGGAAAGCTAAATAAGCGATGAGCAACGGCTGTTATACAGAGCACATAAGTGAACAGCAACCGCTCGGCAGCCGCTTCCACTAGGCTCCCGCCGGGGGCGTTAACGACACTTTTTGTGTCGCTAACGCAAGTGCTCAGCTTCGTCGGAGGCATTTTCGACACTTTTTGTGTCGCTAACGCAAGTGCTCAGCTTCGCCGGAGGCGTTAACGACACTTTTTGTGTCGCTAACGCAAGTGCTCAGCTTCGCCGGGGGCGTT
>NZ_BILZ01000007.1 GCF_004000825.1 Paenibacillus kobensis NBRC 15729
TGTGACCGACCCAGTTGAAAATTCATTTGGCTACTCAGGCGAGATGTGGGATAAGACAACGGGGTTGCAGTATTTGCGGGCACGTTGGTATGACCCGAGTATGGGGCGGTTTATTAATGAGGATACGTATGAAGGGGATATAACTAATCCGTTAAGTCAAAATCTATATACTTATGTGCATAATAATCCTTTAAGGTATACTGATCCTAGTGGGCATTGCGTTTGGGATCTGTGTATAGGTGAAACTGTTGCTGTTTATCTGCTATTCGGTGGTGCAACAGTTGCGGCGATTGGGGTAGGACTTGGAACAGCGAAAGCTCTAAATGAATCCAATGTTAATGTGTTTGATACCTACGAGCAAGGTACAGTTGTAATACAACAGCCTAATTCGGATAGTAAGGCAATAGTTATTCAACAACCTTGGTTCCAGGTGAAAGGAACAGTTAGTCAACAAGAACGAGTTAGTGTTATTCCCAAAGAACAGTTCGATTTAATGCCTGCTTATGGTCAGCAGACTGCTATCAATTCCGGTGTTGTGCTCTTTGATGCAGCTGCTTTCGAGAAAGGCATTGTAAACATGAGTCCAAATGAGAGGGTGGCGACTGTACTAGGTACAGCAGCAGTTATTGCGGGAAGTAATGGTTGGGTAAAGGACTCTAAGTTAGGGAAAATGAACAATAGGGTAGTTTATAAAGACCCTGCAACAGGTACTTTGTACGCATTGGATACCCAACATGGCAGATTTGAAGTTGTGAATGCAAAAGGAGCACATCAAGGAGAAGTTGATTTTAACCTTGATCCAACAAAGCCTGCTGATACATCGGGTAGACATGATTTAAAGGTTAAATAAGGGGGGGTTATATGAATTTACTTATTAAAGAACAGTTCGAAAAATATTATCAGAGTAAAGGTAACTGGAGAGAATATATAGAACGATGTTCCGCTAATTCCTTTTTACTTGAGTCTGTAGTTAATTTTGCAACAGGAAATAACCTGAAGTATCAACTTGTTGGCGGGAAAGAAAATTGGCCTTCGATGGAGTGGATATTTCAATATGATACGATAAGAAAGTCTGAGTTTATTGTGAGGCACAGAAGCATACTTCTAGTTTCGAAAATCGCTCCTTTTTATCATTTGTATCATGAGTTCGAGGTTGAAAATAAGGATGACTCTGCAATTGAGCCTGTTCTTGATGGATTTAGCTGTCAACCTTACATTAGAATTGAGCAAGATTTAAATGATGTAGTAGAAACATCGTATAAAGAGTACGGGTATACTTCTTTAAATTACTCGGAAATGAATGAAGTAGTTTGTGGTGAATTGTTCAAGAAACAACCTGATATCTTTGGATCGCAGGTCACGGTTGAGATTTTGTTCTTTCATGATTTTTTAGAGTTATGTAAAGATTAGTGATTATTGTAACTTCATGGCCACATGCGAGTGTTACAACTCCATGTGGTTTTTTCTTACAGCCGGCAGGTGTGTTAGAGGAGCAATGAAAATGAATTTACGAGTAACTCATGTGGTGAAGTTTTAATGTGAAGTTTACAAGAAATCCATCCGAAGAAATAGGTATCATCGAAGAGGGGGATTGTATATGCAACCACTGCCCAGACATATAAGATCGTTTGACTATGACGAGTTGATTGAATTAGCACTTGCCATAAGAGATAAGGAGTGGTTTCTTGATCTCACCTACAGGAAGAAGGAACTTAAAGCCGCAGAGGAAGAAGTTCGTCGGGATTTCGGATTTGTAGATTAAGCGCAGCCTTACGAGAAACCAACGAGTTGCCCCGTCAAGTCTGACGAGGTAAGAATGTACCGATAAAGCTATTAGAACGTCATAGATGCAAAGTTCGTTGGTACAACCGAAAGTTGAAGTTGCCAACAGGAATAGTTTCTGTCATAATAACTTTTGCCAAGGACAAGTCAAACATTGTTCGCAGAGCAACTTATACATACTTTCAAATTCTTAGAGCGCTTAGATAATTCTACTACGTAGGATTCTCTGCGCTCTTTTTGCGTTTTAAAAGGTGCAGTCGGTGGCGTCCTATAATACTACGTATTAGTCACCTAAGTGTTAAATTTTGTCCGCTACGCGAGAAAAATCGGAAGCAAAAGGAGGGGGAGTACATTGGAAGTTACCGTATCAACAGACAAATTGGTCGTTGAGTATAAGGATATACCGCAGTGGTATTTCCTGCGCTGGTATATGGGATTACTGTCGGGAGGTAAGTATCAAATACAGGAGACCTACGGAAAACTGTATTGCTATCAGCTTCATATCGAGCGAAACAACGGAGCCTACCTGCATCTTTTTTACCGAAATCCTAATGAGAAGGGCAGTAGCTTATACACGTTACGGATTGAGACACGTCCCGAATATTATGAGCAATTTACCGATGAGCTTGAGGACATACGAAGCAAAGCAAGTGATGTCTACTTTGTTAACTGCGATATCGCCTATGATGTCCTTGCGCCATTGGATAACGTGTTTGTAGGCAGCAAAGATATTCGGCGAGAGATGAATCTGTATATGGGAACGAGATACTTTGGCGAGGCTCACCAACGGAAGCAGGATGGTTATTGCCGAGTTTACGATAAGCAACTTGGACTGTGGGAGCGGCATCGTATTCGGTTGGCTGGTGAGCTGACGCGGATCGAGATCGTATACAAGCCGGAATCACGAATACCGCTAACGGATATTGCTAACCATCCTCCGACTCAGAACCGCCAGTATTTCGCCAGCATCGTTGAAGACTGGACGGTGCTCCCTGCTAAACAAGCCGAACGAGTGCGGAACTGGCAGGTAGGTGAGAACACGTATACACGTTACATCCGAGAGAAGATCAAACAGTTACTTGCCGATAGTTCTATCGACTTCGATCAATTGGCAAGTGAACAATGGGAAGCTATGTTGGCAAAACCTTGTGCGGCGATACTTGGAAGAGAAACCGTTCTGCGTGATTCAACAGGCATGAAGTGGGGAAGTTACCCGGAAGTAACTTGAACAGGCGTATAAACCAAGCACAACCGCTGCATATCGTAACAATTAGTTCCCTAGTCGCTTGGACAACATGTTCAGGCGGCTATTTTTTCATCCACAAAGTCCATGCAAGTTAATGAAGGAGAGGAATTCTAATGATGAGAGGTCAAAGAGCAAGTTGTGGAGCGCGAACACGTACAGGGCTACCTTGTAAGTCAATTCCTATGAGAAATGGAAGATGCAGAATGCATGGAGGCAGGAGCACGGGGCCAAAGTGTCCAGAGAAGCTATTGGGTAATCAGAATGCAAAAGGAAACAAATCTAAATTAGAAACAGGCGAGTATGAGCGGATTACGCTTGATACTTTATCACCGGAAGAAATTGCAGCAATAAGGTATGAAGAGTCTTGTCATGGCAATGTGGAACTTATCTTAGGAGAGATACGAATAAGGCGAATGATTCAAAGGGAAAACGAATTGATGGACATGAATAAACCTGATATGGATGCTCTTATTCGTCTATCCACAGCACAAGTGAATGTGCTAACACGACAAAGTAAGATCTTAATTGATCAAATCAACAATTTGCCATGGATGAAACAACATAATGTCCGATTCGAAAAGTATAGTAGTCGATGGTTTTAAATATAGAGATTTGTAACACCGCAAAGTTCGTCGTTGTAAATAATTTGGAAGAGGTCGTATACTACGCATCACGTTAACCGTTACCCTATGCAAGTTATCCGCAGAAAATAGGGGGAGCGTTACACGGACTGTAATCACTGTAACGGAAGGGGCATTCATTCATGGCAAAAGTCGTCGGATACGTCCGCGTTTCAACGTATGGTCAAGCAAAGGACGGATACAGTCTGTCCTATCAGTTGGAGGAAATCGAAAGCTATTGTCAGCAGAACGGCATGGAACTGCTTCGTGTATATGAGGACAAAGGCATAAGCGGTGCGGCAGTCGACGAAGAAGGGTTAACCGTCGAGCGCGAAGGCTTGCAGGAGCTGCTAGCCGATCTGCACGGTTTGGAGGTCACGTCTGTTATCGTCCTTAATACATCTAGACTATGGCGTTCAGACATGGCGAAGGTGCTAATCCAGCGTGAGCTTAGACGGCACCAAGCAGATGTTATCGCCATCGAACAGCCGAACTACAGCATCTATCATCACGATCCGAACGACTTTCTGGTCAATGGCATGCTGGAGCTGCTAGATCAGTACCAACGGCTGGAGATCGCACTTAAGCTCAGCCGCGGGCGGAAGAAGAAGGCGCAGCAGGGCGGATATGCAGGCGGCGGTGTGCCTTTTGGTTATCGCGCGGTCAAAGGCGAGAAGGCATTCCAAGTAGATAGTGACAACGCGATCGTCGTACATCGGCTGTTTGAACTGAAGGCATTATTCTCGCATTGGTCGTTATCCCGACTGGCGGCACAACTGAATAAAGATGGGTATCGGACAGCAATGGATAAAGCGTTCACGAAGGTACAGGTTAAACGGATGCTAGATCGAGCAGCTCTCTATAGCGGAACGTATAGCTATGGAGATGTCACATCGCAAGGTCTGCATTCCGCGATACTCTAAGGAGCGAATGCCCTATGCAGAACGATCTCGTTACCAATTATCAACGGCTTATCCAGAAGGAAGCGCAGTTAATCGATGAACTGGCCGTGTGCGAAGACTATATAGAAGCTATGCTAGACATTACGCAAAAGAATGGAAGTCGCCTTCGTTTGTCTATTATCGAGGACATTGTGAACGCCGTGTACAAGATCGAAAGCGACCGTCGCCAGCATCTGCTGGATATTCGCGTTGAACTTGCCATTGTAGGCTGCGAAATGAAAAATTCATCAGAAGAAAAAATAAAAGCAAGTGTCACTTAAAAAAACAACTTATTTTGTCTTATATTAGGGCAGGCACCGAGCGTGTGGGATATTGCTTACGTATCAATGCGGCTATAGTCCGCTCGAACTGAGGATGCAAACCCTCACGCTCTAGTCTAAACACCCTCTAGAATGGAAGTGACCTTACAACAATGAAGAAGCAAACGAAGCATATCTTTGTTGGCATTGACCTGCACAAAGAACAGCACACGGCAGTCATTATCGACTGCTGGACTGAAAAGCTAGGGTGAAATAACGTTCAAGAACCGCCCGTCTGCCTTTCCCGATCTCGTCAGAATGGTAAAGAAGCATACGAAACGCGGTCTTACCCCTATGTACGGGCTGGAGGATGTCGGTGGTTTCGGAAGGGCGCTAGCAGTATATCTTACAGAACAGAACTGTCTCGTCAAAGAAGTGAACACGAGACTTAGCCACAAGTGGCGTCGATCTCGCAACACAGTAGAGAAGCATGACAGTCTGGACGCTGAGTACATTGCGCGCGTCGTGAAGGATGAAATGGATCGGTTGCCCGATGCCAAACCGCTAGATCACTATTGGGCTATCGGTCAGTTGGTCAAGCAGCGTGCCGGTCTGCAAAGCCACTATTCGGCGAACTTGCGTCGGTTGCACCAGCAGATCAGCTATCATTATCCGAGCTACAAGCAGTTCTTCTCGCAGGTAGACGGCAAGACGGCGCTAGCATTCTGGGAGCATTACCCTTCGCCGCAGTGCCTAGCAGAGGTATCCGAAGTAGAGCTAGCGGACTTTTTGAAGGAGGTCAGCAACAACTACTTATCGCTGCCCAAAGCGCGTCAGATCAAACAGTTAACCGTCGAAGACGGTAATACCATCTGCGGGTATCAGAACAGTCGGGACGTCCTTGTACGCAGTCTGGTGCAGACCCTACGCACTACCTCGCAAGAGATGGACATGCTTGAGGCTGAACTCACCGTCCTCATGAAGGACTTGGTATGCACGCTAGACACCATGCCCGGCATTGATCTAGTTGCCGCCGCTAGTTTCATCGCTGAAATAGGCCCTATAGAGCGCTTCGCTAGTGCAGAGAAATTGGCCCGTTTCGCAGGCATAGCGCCGGTCGTGAACGGCTCAGGCGGAAAGCATAACAACTATAAGAGCGAACAAGGCAACCGAATCCTGCATGATCTGTTCAAGCAACTAGCCGTTCGTCAGTTAGTCACAGCCAAGAATACCAAACGTCCACGCAATGCGTACCTGCTAGCCTACTATGAGCAAAAGCGCGCAGCAGGCAAGTCGAAGCGCCAGGCTATCGTCTGCTTGATGCGGAAGCTAGTGAACGTCGTCTATTTTCTTTTGAAGAATAAAGCGATCTATAGTATGCCCGATGTACCTGTGGAAAAGGCTGGATGATATACTCTTTCTATAGCAAGATGTAGTGCTTTATAAACTAGGATACGTATGAAGGGGAACTAACGAATCCGCTGAGTTTGAATCTCTATACTTATGTGCACAACAATCCTTTGCTTTATTTAGATCCAAGTGGTCATTGTGTTGCGGGCAAAGATGAGGGTTGTTATGTGGATTCATATAGTAACGTAGATTACCTAATAGATGATCCGATGTTAGGTAATAATGCGTATATTTGGAATGAAGCGGAATATATGATTAATAATTTTTGTGAAAGTGATGAATGTGTAGCTGAATATGAAACTATCCAAAGTAATGTAGAAAAAAGTAGTGATGAAATCAGAAATAACCCTTGTAGTTACTTTGATTGCTCAGCAGGTAAAGCTGAATTTATCATAGATGAGAGCACTGGTAAAGCAATTGGTGTAAGATTATTGGTGCAATACAGCGAACCTAGTAGCATGTCAACTAGATCCGGTGCAATTCCTATGGCATTTGCTGCGGGGCTACCTCCAAAAACGATAACTAATAATAATAGTGTTGGGAGAATTGAGCATTACTTTCATTCGAACGATCATTTGCCAGCACATGTGCATGTTATTGACAGTAAGGGGAAAGTAGTTAGAGTTGGAGAAAATGGGAAGCCACTTAAAGGGGAACCGGAACTTAATAGATCACAACAACAATTAGTTACCCAATACAAATCTCAAATTAGAAATACCGTAGGTAAAATAATAAAATGGCAGAAAGCAAATGGAGGAATGAGGCAAAAATGGTGAAAAAAATATTGTCGTTAAACTAATAGAGAAGTTATCACTTAGATTAGCAAAGGATAAATAACAATTTATGCCTGAGGTGATCTTGTGCAAATAAAGAGGAGAAGAGGGTAGCGACGATGAAATTCAGAATTATTTGGAATGCTTTTTTTGCTGTTAAAAATGAGGAAAAGGCAATTCGACTGATAAAACAAATTGAAGTAAAAACAGGTCACCCAGTAGTATCGATGAAATTTGAAAGATCTAAGAAAGAACCTGCTCTTCTAGGAGCGGCGTTTGTAAGTAAACTGAAAGACGATGTGACAATGGAAGAAGCCGTTTTCCAAACACTTCAGATTGTTAATATGCTAGGTACCGCCTGGACTGTATATAGTCCTATAATAACTAATAATGCTGAGCAACCAGATGAGGTCCTGCTTTCTTTTGAAGGTTTTCATAGAGATCCATCATTTACTGGTCTTTCTTGGATTTATTTTTCACTTGAAACAGATACAATGCATGAATACGGTTGGGAACAAACTAATAGTTATGGGACTTATTTTGTGAACCAGATCATTGAATAGTTGATGTTACGTGATTAATCGACAAAAATCTGGGAGGTGCAGACGCATTCGAGTGTAACAATGAACTGTAACCCGTAAGAGGTCACTTTTTTCAATTGTCCATTTTACGGGTTACAGTTCATAACTCTATGTGGTTTACTGTCGCCCTCCATGACCAGCATGAACAGTGTAAAGAGTGACCCAGATTCATCTGTCATATCAATGAATCATTTAAATCTTCTTAAGAGGTCTTAGATTGAACTAAAGGGCTCTCAGAAATATAAAAATGGAAACGACAAATAAGCTTTGAGGCTACAGGCCGCATGGGGAGTAACAACTCCATGTGGTATCTCTTTGCAAGACAGATCAGATTTTTATGATTGAACTGAAAATTTTCACTTGTCATAGTCAGAACAACCTGTCATATTACGATATGCAAAGGCGGAATCGCCTGAGAAACTAAACCAAACTTGAACTAAACTTAGAGCACTTGAAATGAATCCCGTAAGAAGGGGCTTATTTTCAAGTGCTTTTTTGCGTCCAGATATAATCCTATTAGTCTAGTAATAATTAAATCTTGTAGCTGAAGCGGGGCGCGAATATACAAAATTACTTGAGGAGCTGTGTGCAAATGAGCGTAAACGTATCGATGGACAAGGTAGTAATTGAGTTCGAAGCAGTGCCATTCTCCTGCTATGCACGAAGGAGCATCAAATTAGAAAGCATGCGGTTGGCTAGGCGGGTAGTATACAACAAGCTAAAACTATACTGCCATCAGTTGAATGTAAGGCTAGGGGAAGAAGTGTACATGCATGTGTTTTACAAGAACTTTGCTGAGACCGAAGGGAATCGGCATACATTACGGATTGAAACCAACCCTGAATACTTTACACGGTTAAGAGGGCTACTGGAGCCAATAGTCCTCGACTAGTCCACGCCTTATTGTATCTATTGGGTTAGCATCTGGCAGCCGATGCAGCTCATCTTTTAGTATTCTCGCTACATATTCTGCATCCAATCTATCCGACTTCTCTTTATTGGTCTTGCTGCCTCTACGAAAAGCGACTAATGCAGGATTTACCACTTTTACAACATGCTTGTTTTCTTTCAAAAATACAGCTAATGCTCGTCCGTACCCGCCTGTATCCTCCAATCCATAAATAGCAGTCATTCCTCTTTTCAAGTGCTTTTTTACCTTCTCCACCAATTCGGGGAATGCAGTTGGTTTGTTGCCGAATTGAATCTCACCTTATTCCTCATTCCAAAAGTTAATAATGACCGCCGTATGGTGCTGCTTATCATATTCGATTGGATACGACGAGTCAGGGAGGAAGAGGCACAATTTACGCGGACTCCTTCAGTATCAATCAGGAGAGTGCTGTGAACCTGCTGCTGAACGGCGGATATGAGGACAATACGAGCGCGAATGGCGTAGCAGACAATTGGAATACCTACGCAGATCCGGGCATTACGCCGATATTCGAGGTTGTTCGGGAACCGGCAGTGCAGGGAAGTTCGCACAGAAACTTGCTGTTGCCAACATACCAAGCGGGGGACTGCATTTATTCCAAGATACAATAATTAAGGGCGGAACAAATTATAGCCTGAAAGGGAAACTGCAGATCAGTCAGCTTTCAAAGGCAAAGGTTTTTGTTTTTGTCTACTATTACGATTCGGCCTATAACTATTTGGGCGGAGACACTATTGCAACATATATGGCAAACATGAATTACACTAATTTATCTAAAACGATAACGTCTCCAGCTAATACTTCACGCTTGCGTATTCATATCCGGCTTGACTCAACTGCAAGCAGAGGAAGCGGGACGATATACGCCGACGAGTTCTCGTTGTTACAGGCATAATCATCATAGTTGAACCTATTGAAGCATCCGGTCATAATTGATCGGATGCTTTCTTTACGAATTGAGAAGTTCCTTACTACACTTATCTTCCCATATCTTTAACCTCTATCTCCAGGAAACGATAGACGCCTTAATACGAAACGAATATGATAGGAGATAATGTTTATTTGGATATTTTTGTATAAAAGGGGATAGGAACATGGTAACCCGGCGCGCAGTCATTTCAATTTTGGCGGGGATTTTGATTTTCTATTTAGGAGGATTCGAACGGCCTGCCTTAGCGGAGCAAACAGGTAACGAGACGAAGCAGCTTCCTCGCATTGCGGCTATTTCATCTGGATTAAACCATGTGCTGGCGGTAGCTGAGAACGGTACGTTGTGGGCTTGGGGCGATAACAGCAACGGCCAACTCGGGGACGGCAACTTCGTATCCCGTGCGGTTCCTGTTCAAGTCGGAAGCGGGAACGATTGGGCAGCGGCTGCGGCGGGGTACCATTTCTCGATTGGCATCAAGAAGGACGGAAGCTTGTGGATGTGGGGAACGAATGAGAAGCAGCAGCACTCCTATCCCCAGAACGCAGTAGTTAATCAGAAGGTACCGCTTCGGTACGGCAAGGACAGCAATTGGATCAAAGTGTCGGCAGGCAATTCCGGAGCCGCAGCCGTTCGGAAGGACGGGACGATCGAGGTGTTCGGCTTGAATGTGCTTCCCGGCGAAGTTATTGATCGAGGGAAGTTGAACAAAGACAAGGACTGGGCCGACGTTTCGGTCGAGGGGGACTGTTTGCTGGCGTTGAAGAGCAGCGGCAGCTTGTGGGCTTACGGCAGATGTACGCCGTCCAGTGCAGTTCAATTGGATCAAGTCACACGAATAGGCGACGATAATGACTGGCAGCAGATTGCCGCAAGCACATATCCGACAGCTTTGAAGAAAGACGGTTCCGTATGGGAGCTGCGAGACGGTGACGGCGCGGAAAAGGGAACGGTTATTGCGAGGTCCATATTGGATCTGCCGCATGCTATTTATGCCGCAGGGAATTTCGTAACGGCGATCGTTGGTGAGGATGGATCGGTGTGGGAATGGGATACCGTTTACGACCGGTACGAGCAGATCGAGACCGGCGGCGTCTTGATGAAGCAGGCGGACGGCGGGAATGGATTCGGCGTGGCTTTAAGCCGTGACGGAATTCCCTTTACTTACGGAGATAATTCGGTCGGTCAGCGGGGGAACGGCGAATCGGATTCTGTATATACACCGATTCGTATGGATTCTTCTTTTCAAATGCAGGTGAAGAGAGGTTTCACGACCTATACGCTGCACCAGGACGGTACGATAGGAATGCTAAATAGCTGGGATAAGGAAGAGACGCTATTCCCCGGCAAGGACTGGAATTCGATTGCAGCCGGTAGTGAAGAGTTGTATGCGCTCAAGAAGGATGGCAGCCTATGGATCTATCATACGACCATCAATCATACGACGAATCAGAACAAAGTGCTGAAGCCATACCAGCCGGGCACCTATTGGCGGAGCGTTCAAGTGTCGGATCTCGGATTCGCGGTCGGCATGCAGAAGAACGGCAGCCTCTGGGCGTGGGGAAGAGATGGTTGGGGGTGCATTGTTGCGAGGGCATCATCATACGAAGATTTTGCTGATCCAGTTCCGCTTGGCGAAGAGCACGACTGGCAGTCCTTCAGCGTCAGCGTAGGTCATATTCTTGCGATCAAGAATGACGGCACGCTGTGGGGAATGGGCGATAATCGACATGTACAGATCGCTTCCACGCTCAAGCAGCAGGTCAAGTCGTTCACGAAGATAGGCAACAGCCAAGATTGGGCGCAGGTGCAGACCGCCGAGACGACAACCTTTGCGCTGCGCAAGGATGGAACGCTGTGGCAATGGGGAGGCGGATTTACTGGATTCATCGCAGGTCCGACGATTGCTCAATTGGACAAGGATAAAGATTGGACTCGTATTTGGGCAACAGGTCAACGGGCGTTTGCGCTCAAGCGGGACGGGAGCTTGTGGACATGGGGAGACAACAGCTACGGCTCGCTCGGCATCGGATCGGCTGAACGGCGGGATGAACCGGTACGAGTGTCAGAGCTTGGCCCTTGGGCAGCGGTATACCCGCAATCGAACTACACGATCGGTGTCAAACAAGACGGTTCGTTCTGGAAGTGGGGAACGACGAGCGATGTGATGTATAAGCTGGACGGCAAGGCCGATTATCGGATGATGCCGGTACAGACAGGTCAGAAGCTTCAGGCTCCTGCGGCCACTCCATTCGTTTCCTTTGTTACATTTTCGTTGAAAGATGCCGTTGCCAAAGTGACCACGTTACCGAGAACGCGCGTGACCATTCTGAAGGGAATCGTACTTATTGCCGAAGGATACAGCGATTCTGCTGGGATATTCCAATTCAAGCTCCCAAAGGTGAAGGATGGGATCTACTCGGCACAAGTCGCAGGTGTTGACGGTAAGACAGTCATTACCGCGAAATATACGATTGGCGATACGATGCCGCCGGCTAGCCCGAAGGTGAATAAGCCGCTCGCGTTGTCTACAGAGGTGAAAGGAACGGCGGAGCCTTCGAGCACCGTCATGGTTATTCGGCTTAGCGGCGTCTATCAAGCGAAGGCGGATTCTAACGGGGCGTTCCTTGTGAAAGTTCCGCCGCTGACCGCAGGCGAGCAGCTGTCGGTGTTCGCGACGGACGCTGCGGGTAACCGAAGCAAGGAGAGCAAAGTAACGGTTGCTCCGGCGAAGAAATAGAATGTAAGCATATAGAGTTGAAGAAAGGCAGCCGATGTAGGCTGCCTTTTCGTTTTGAGCAGGATGTATATCAATTATTATGGATGTTTTTATGCAACGTCAAATACGGAGTCCCTTTAAAAAACAACTGTACATTCAAGTCGGATATATAATCTGAACTCAATACTTGGTCAATTTCGTGGTCAGTGGTTGATTGTTTAACGAGTGGGAAGCTAACAAGTATTTTTTTGTTCGAATCTGTTTCATCGAGAATAGAGAAGCCGCTTGAGTAACCGGATCCGCTCTTTCCCCAGTATTGACGGAGCTGCCCTGAGAATTGCAATCCAACGCCTAGCTGTGATAACTGACGATCCGTA
Organism: Paenibacillus kobensis NBRC 15729; assembly: GCF_004000825.1. GTDB lineage: Bacteria > Bacillota > Bacilli > Paenibacillales > Paenibacillaceae > Paenibacillus_T > Paenibacillus_T kobensis. The sequence continues at coordinate 12,569 of NZ_BILZ01000007.1, forward strand.
ATGCTTGTCGTGAGGATAACCTCATATTGAATTCCCTTATAGAGGGTCTGGTCTTGGTCTTCTGCCATTGTAATCTTGCGGGCGTTTATTGTTTCTAAATGAATGGAATCTTCCGCAGGCAAAACATCACCAGAATCCGGTTCTGATTGGCTGGATTGATCAGGGCTGCTGCAACTGAATAATGAAACACAAAAGATTAGAAGTATAACGAATCGTAAATTCTTCATGCTACCCCTTTCACGATGCTTTTGAAACTGACTGGCTAAATATTAACAATTATCGAGAGATAAGTGAATGGGCGAATTAGGTCATTTCCGTAATCCATAATTTATGAAGAAATTGATTCATCTAGACTAAGTATTGTTGCTTAGGAAGTACATGAAAGGTAGCGCGTAACAAAATGATAAAGAGCGGAAGCTTCAGATAGTTGAATGCCACTTACGTTATTTGCCGGTACTAATGTTAAGCCCAAAAAGGCCGCATCAGGAAGCGGCCTCTTGAGTCTGTTCCTTTTATTATTTTCCGCCGTAAAAGAGCAGATAGCTCTCCGCCTGACTCGACCAATAGGCCTCGTCGTGCTTGCCGCCAGGTACGATTTGAAGCGTCGCCGTCTTCGTTCCTGTCTTGACTAGGTTATCGTACAGCGCCTGCGTTCCTTTGATGTATTCGTCCAGTCCTCCGGCATCTATATGAATACTCAGTGTGTTGTACGGTCGGATTGTCGCAAGCTGTACCGGATCGCGCTTGATGCGGTCGTCCGCAGCTGGATACATCCAATCACGGATGACATCCCAATAATCGTCGGTCCATAGCGCCGGCGCATGACCACCTACCTTGCTGTACAGCTCCGGATTGCGGAAGGCGATATGGAGGGCTGCGTACCCGCCCATGGATGCGCCGCCAATGTAGCGGAATTCTCTTGTTGCACGCGTACTATAATGCTTATCGACGTAGGAGACGAGATCTCGTGCGATATAGTCCTCATAACGACCTTCATACATAGCCGTCGGCACAGTCGGCGGTTCAAGCCATGGTTTTGATACTTCAGCGGAATTAATTCCGAAGCTGTTGTCGTGATTCGGGGTGACAATGATCATCGGCTCAATTTTCCCTTTAGCAATCAACTCGTCAGACTTCGTGCCAAGCCCCAGCTTGTTGAACCAATGATCCTCGTTCTCTTCATATTTATGGAGCATGTAGAGAACGGGATAGGTTTTGGACTTGCTGTAGCCGGGAGGGAGATAAATATTGAACTTCATATTTTTCTTTAAAGCCGCGCTGTAGAAAGAAACCTTCGTGATGGAAGACGGTTGTGGCTTCCCCTTCTCAGGCTTGGCTGCAGCGGTCAAACTAGTCAGTGAAGTCAGAACAAGAGTCAGCATCAACAGCGAGAACAATATTTTTCTTGGCTTCATCCATATCTCTCCATTTTATTCGATTAGGTGAGGACCCTCAATTCCATTGTAGACGAGGGGGGAGAGTGGATAAATAAGCTGACAAAAGAAGAAAGGCCTTTTTACTTTAGCGGTGAAAGACTTCAGGCATTGAAATCACGGAGCAACAGTTATCGATTCAAAGATCCCGCCGAAGCAGTCTCCCCTCCCGCATTCGCCGCTCCGCTCTTCAAGACGCCGCCCATACGGAATGCGACGAGCGACAACGCCAGGCATACCGCCGAGAACAGACCGATCGAAGAGTATCCCCCGTATTGGACGTAGAGCACCCCGGCGATCCAGGCGCCGAGCGTGTTTGCTCCGTTCATCGTCGAGTTGGCCAAGCTGGATATCGTCCCGCGTATGGACGCATTCAGCGAAGTGAGCGCCCCCATGGCGATTGGGAAAATAATGCCGAGCACGGCGAACATGATCAAGTATAACGCCGCCACGAGCGGAAGACTCGTCAGCCTCGGGACAACCGCGTAAAGAATGGCGAGCAACAGCATGCCTGCCGTTACCGCTGGGATGAGACCCAGCTTCCGAACGGTATAGGAGCTTATGATGCTGCCGATCAGCGTGCCGAAGCCTAGAAACATCATCACCGTACCGATTTGGCCCACGGCCAGCTCGAACTGATCGGCCATCCATCTGCCGACGAATGCAAAGGCGGTGCCGCTTCCTAAGTGAAGGAGCAAATAAGCAAGGAATCCGGTTCTTGCTCTGCCGCTCATCATTAACGGGGCATATCTGCGGAAAATCGATGTCCCGCCCGCTGATGGCGCGCTTGGCTTCATATCGGGCAGCAAAATAAAGGCCGCAGCGGCAAGCGCCGTAGAAGCGACCCCGATCGTCCAGAACGGGATGGACCAGCCGGCCTCGGCGAGCCAGCTTCCGATCGGAACGCCGAGCGCTTGCGCCGCCGCAAGCCCGCCGAAGGCGACGCCCATCGTCCTTGCAATGCGGGATGGCGGCATAACGGCCGGAATGGAGGCCCATACTTGCGGAGCGGTGAATGCCGCGCTAATGCCGGCTAGCAATCGGAACAAGAACATCGTCCAGAAGCTGTCGGCGAATCCGCATAATGCCGTAGAGACAGCAAATCCCAGCAGGCCGCAGATCAGAACGGTTCTACGGTTCCAGCCGTCGGACAAAGGTCCGGCGATGAGGGCGAAGACAGCGGAGCCTAACGTGTAGGCGCCGATCAGCCATCCCGCGATTCCCGTCGATACGTCGAATTTCTCCTGTAGGGTCGGAAGCAAGGGGGAGATCAGAAACGTATCGGTCCCGATCATGAACATGATGAGAAAGAACAGCGACGTGTATTTGTACATGGCGAATCACTCCTATGGGTAACGTTGTGTTGCTTGCGGTACTAGCATAATTCATAATGGTGACAGAAGCTGTCATGGATTCGGAGTAAGTTGAAAGAAAAAGGCGGTGCCGGAATGCCCAAGTCCAAACGGTTGATGGAATTGATGATGACGGTCAATCGGAAGAGGCGGTTCAAAGTGCAGGAGCTTGCCGACGAATTCGGCGTCTCGAAGCGCACGATACTGAGAGATTTGCAGGAGCTCAGCGAGCTCGGGGTGCCTCTCTATTCGGAGCCGGGACCGCACGGCGGCTATCAGGTCGTGAGGGAGCGAGTGCTTCCGCCGATCGCCTTCACAGAAGGGGAAGCGGCGGCGATGTTTTTTGCCGTGCATGCGCTGCGTCATTACTCGTCCTTGCCGTTCGAAGCGGAGTCGGCCTCGGCGCTGCACAAGTTTTACCTGCACATGCCTGGCGACGTTCGGGACCGAATCGACAGCATGAAGCACCGGGTCGATTTCGTTACGCCAACCCGGCGGGGGGATGCGCCTTGCTTGGCCACATTGCTAGATGCTGCCGTACAGCAGAAAGTACTGGTCATCGCTTATGTGACGAAAACAAACGAAGAAGCGGAGAAAAGGTTAATCCAACCGGTTTGCATTTATGCAAATAATGGGTACTGGTATTGTACGGCCTATTGCTTGCTGCGAGGGGGTTTCCGCGTGTTCAGGTGCGACCGGATCCGCGAGGCGGAGTATGACGACTCCGGTACGGAGCGAATGGACCTCGGGGATATTTCATTAAGCAGACGGGGAGCTCAGGAGCCGAGAGACCCGGTCCGTCTTCGGGCGCGCTTCACCAGATCCGGCGTGCAGCGCTGTGAATCGGAGCTGTGGCTGGCGCCGATGCTGAATGTCCAAGAAGACGGCAGCGGCACCATCAATATGGCTGTGTCGCGGGGCGAGCTTTCATTTTACGCCGATTTCTTTATCGGTCTAGCATTTGAAGCGGTTCTGGAGGAACCGTTGGAATTGAAAGAAACGATCCGAGCTCGGCTTGCGGAGTTAATGGAGCGGTACCGGTAATGACGGACGGAGTGGACGGCTTGCGGTCCAACCGATATGATAAGAGAACATGAGTTGGATATTTTTACCGGGAACACAATGGGGGTTGAACAAACCAATGAACGCAGAACATATACTCGCACGTGTGAATGAGAGCCGAAGTCTCCGGCAATTCGAGCGGCTCGTCAACTTCCGGGACATCGGGGGCTTGCCGACGATGGATGGGCGGACGATGCGAACGGGATTGCTGTTCCGATCGGATGAACCGTTCAAGCTGACCGTATCCGATATCGAGAGGTTCAACCGGCTGCAGTTCAAGCTCATCTGCGATCTGCGCACGCCGAATGAGCGCAGACCGAGGCTAGCCCGGTTCGTCGATGAGCGCAGCACAGAGATTGTGAACGTACCGTTCTATCAGAATCAGAACGATGAGGATTCCACGCGGCTCCAACTGTTCTGGCTGATGATGAGAGAGGCTCGGACCGTAGACTTTTATCAAATGATGATGGAGTTCTACCAAAAGGTCATCTTCCGCAGCACCGATCAGATCCGAACGATCGTGACGCTGCTGGCGGATACGGAGGACGCCCCGTCACTGATCCACTGCGCGAGCGGCAAGGACCGGACAGGCATGATCGCGGCGCTTATTCAGCTGCTGGCCGGCGTTCCTCGCCATACCGTCATGGCGGATTATTTGCTCTCCAATGCGCTCAATACGGACAAGACCGAGCAGTTGTTCAAGTTCGTGAGAAGATTTACGCTGTACCGGATAACCCGGGAGCGGATCATGCCGCTGCTTGAAGTGCAGCGCGAATTTCTGGACGAGGCGCTCGATGAATTGTTCCGGCGCTACGATTCGGTAGAGAATTATTTGGTCCAAGCCTGCGGAGTGAACGAAACGACGCTTGAACGGTTTAAAGCAAGTCTGGTCGTGTAACGAGATCGAGCAACAATTTAGAGCTACATTTAATGAAGGAGCGAAGCGGTCCCACCCCCGTTATCGCTCCCTTTTTGTGCAAAAAATACACCTCTCCACCACTGAACAGCGTCATAGTTCACAAAAACTGAAAAAGTTCACATGCGGTTTCCGCCGGAAAAGTTCATAAGAATTATGCCGACCCGAATTTGTCTCTGAATTGGATCGCTGCAAGCTGGACATGTCGCCGGACGATTATCGTGGTACACAGCGATTGCTTCCAGTGCCGCGATGAAGGACATCGATGAAACGGAACATTACGGCGTTGCCTTGAGCAGGGATGGAGTGCCGTGGACATACGGTTCGAACGAGTACGGGCAGCTTGGAATCGGGGAAGTTGACGCGGAACCGGAATCAGCGACGATCCGTGTGACCGAGCTCAAGCTGGCACCCGTTCATGTACAGGTGCAGTATCGATTACCGGAGCCTGCTCCTGTATGGTCCGCTTCGTTTGAATCTTTCACGTTGAAGGACGCTAAGGTGAAAGTGCTCACCGTTCCGAATAAATATGTTCTGGTGTATAAAGGTGAACAATTGCTAGCCGAAGGAGCCAGCAACGAGCTTGGCATCTTCGAATTTAAGCTTCCTAGCAAAAATAAGGATGGAATCTACTCGGCTATAGTAACCGATATTAGCGAGGATATACTTGCGAGTGCAAGCTATGCTGTCGGAGACACGAAGCCGCCGGCCAGCCCGAAGGTGACGGCTGCTGCTGCGAAGACTACGCTAGTCAAAGGCTATGCAGAGGCGCTTAGTACGGTTACGATTGTCAGACAAGGCAAGTCCTATCAAGCGAAAGCAAGCAGTACAGGGGTATTCCAAGTGAGCGTGCCGGCACTCGCAGCAAGCGAATCTCTCCGCGTATGGACCACCGATACCGCCGGGAACAAAAGCCAGGAAATAAAAGTCAAGGTAGCTGCTGCTCCCAAGAAATAAACGTGTATAATAATCCTTCCAATAGCGAAAGATGGTTAATGTGCCCAAATTGGAAAGGAGAGAGCGATATGGATGTGACGTTAGGACCAGATGAAGTTCTGCAGCTCATCAGAAAGCTTCAAACGAATGGCAGTTCCGTCAGCAAGAAGCAGGTGAAGCAATCGCATCCCGAGCTTATGCGGAATGCGCTGTTTTATTTTCCAAGCTGGGAGCATGCAATCAAAAACGCAGAAATCTAGTTCACTCTCTACTTAGCCGAACAACAAGAACGCATGCAAAAGCCGCACAAGCAAGAGGAAACGTTCCTCATGCCGTGCGGCTTTATTATGGTTATACCTGAACTTCAGAGATGGGATTGAATCGCTTCTCGAATGCGCGCGAGCGTCGGAATGAGCTCCGTATTCTCGATGACATGTTCGCAGTGTTTGCGGTACACTACTTCTTCTGTATAGGTGTTCAGGTAACGGTCAATCGTCTCGAACGACAATCCTTTGGACTCGAGCCGTTCAAGGACGGTCATTTTATCGGTGTACAAAAACAGACGGACGGCAGATGAGCCGTACAACTGCTTGAGCGCATCGGCTCCATCCGTATTGACGATGGCGTATGCATTGCGACTCCCGAGCATGGGCTTCTCCAAGTCCTCGCGCCGCATGCCGTATAGCTCTCGTCCGATTAACGCTGTTTCGACGAACTCATTCGAGGCCTTCATTGCGGCAAACGTATCGCGCGAGATGAACTTGTAGTCTTGATCTGCCTTGCCGTACTCGCTCGCGCGCGGCGGCCGTGTCGTGTACGATGGGACTGGAACCAAGCCTAATTCTTCTCCAATGCGATGCGCAATCGTCTTGCGCCCTGAACCTCCCGTACCCGTGAATATGAAAAGAAACGGACCCGCCATAGCAATCTCCCTCCTTCAAATAATAATTTTCGGAAAATTCAGATCAGTTGCTCTTACTTATTTCGACGCGACCGGGACAGAATCCTTTTTTGTCCGATCGATTCGCGCGGTTATGCGCTTCTCTTCTGTTTCGATCAAGCTGTGCATATGCTGGTAGGGAGCAATCAGGCAAGCCATTCGCGCTCGTCAGAGAGGGGGAAACTTCGGTGGCGAGGTGGGGCAGGCGGCCGTTCTTCGGCGGCCGAATACGTACGGTTCGGTTCCAATCATCCGGCAAAATAAAATCCGCAAAGCCAGTCCGGCCGTTTCGGGGCCGGCCAACCTTGTTCGGCGGAACGCCGCGCCAAGGGGCGAGGCCGAAACGGTGGAGCAGCGGGGGCAGGAGGATGGCGCCCTCGGGCATCCGGGGAGGCGGCATTCGGCTGCGCAAGCGGACGATACTGCTTATTCTGTTTGTGCTGTTTATAGGCTCGGCGGCGCTGACCGCTTCTTATATTGACCGTCATCTCGGTCCGCCGCTGATGAACGTTGCCGAGGTGCGAGTAAGACAAATCGCGACGCAATCGATCAACCAAGCGATTTCCGAGCAAGTGGCCAGCCATTCCGATTTCGAGAAGCTGGTAGAGTGGAAGACGAACAATGCCGGCAAAATATCCGGCTTCATGCTCAACTATGCCGAGCATATGCGAATTACAAGCGAGACGATCAATACGGTGCAGCGTACGCTGAGCGAGATCGGCAGCATACCTGAGCATATCCCGATTGGCCAGGCGCTCGGCAGCACGTTCATCTCTTCTTATGGACCTCGCATCCCTGTTAAATTCGAGCCTGTCGGCAGTGTGAAAGTCGATCTGAACACGCGCCAGCAGGATGCCGGCATCAACATGATTCTAGTCGAGGTATCAATCCGGATCGAAGCGGAAGTATCCATCATTATTCCGTTCGATACAAAGCCGGAGGTCGTCTCGACCGACATCCCGATCTCCTATTTGCTTGTAGTGGGCGATGTCCCGATGTACTACTACGACAATAAAGGCAGGCCGGTCGGCGACTCGGCAGCTGAGGCGCCGAATATCGCGATTCCGGGCATGACGGGGAATACAGAGGTGGATCAGACAGGCGGGAAAGCGGATGTGCCGACGGATGCTCCCGTCATTGAGCAGCCTAACGGGACCGAACAGACGGATAGCACGGAATAAAAGAAAAGGAGTGTTCGATTCGTCATATACGCATGACGGTGGAACACTCCTTTTCTACATGGTTGAATATGACAATGCTGAGCGGCATCCGCGTTACGGATCAACGCTTCGATTTCTTGGATCTGCTGGCGCGCAGACGCTGGCGTTCATCGCTTTCCCACTTGCGGAGCAAGGGATAAGGATCGAATGCCCACTCGATGAGTCCCCGATCGCGGTAGACGCCGTAATGCAGATGGGGCGGGAATTTGCCTGACGTTCCGGGCTTCCCGTAGCCGGAGCTGCCGACCCAGCCGATTAATTGGCCGGGCGTTACGATATCGCCTTGTTTGAGCGTTTTCTCGTAACCCGACAAATGCGCGTAATAATGATAATAATTGTTCAAGTCTCGAATGCCGAGCCGCCAGCCGCCGTAAGGATTCCAGCCTTTCACTTCGACGATGCCGTAGCAGGTGCTCCGGGCAGGGACGCCGTGGCTAGCGAAAATATCCGTTCCTTCATGCACCCTTTTGCCGCCCCAGCTTCTTCCCATTCCCCATGTGCTCCGGTACGAATAATTGTCGCCGAGCGGCATCGGGAAGGCGTGCTGGAACAGATCGAGCTTGCCGAAGTGCTCATAGATTTTCGAGAACTGCAGAATGCGCTGCACCGCCCGGGAGCTGTGGTAATAGTCCCAGAGCGATATAGCGAAGTCCTCTTCCGACATGCCGTACTTCATCAGATGGCCTGCGCTTGCATACAGAAGATCGACATCGTTCAACCGGCTTGCGAGACCGTCGCCGTCGCCGTCTTTCCCAAGACCGCCGAACCACCTGATCGACTCCGGAAGCATGTCTTCTTGATTCGGATTAAGCGGGCCTGACCATTCTTCTTCAGACAAATAAATGCCGATGAACTGTCCAAGCTGCGGCCTTGCTTTCGGGCGTGCCTTCGATATCGTCCGCTCGTATTGATCCACTGCGGCAAGCCGGTACCAAGGCACGCCGGTTCCGATGCTGATTCGCTCATACAGCTCTCTTCGCGTCTCATATATTGCGGCATCGCTCAACGATTGCGCCTTGTTCGCGTCCGCTCCGCTGGACGGCGCTGCTGCGGAAGCAGCGGCGGGGACGGCAACGGCGATCGCCGTTGCTAATGCAGCTTGTCGGAACGCGCTGCGGATGATCTTTCGCATAGGGTGAGTGTCCACCTCCAACCAATTTGCCTGCCCTGTGCTATACGGTTCCTTGTCCGGCGATCCTGCCGTTATCGTTTGCAAATCATTGGTTTTTATTCGAAACGTGCTATAATGTACGGAGAAGACCGAAAGAAAGCAGGTAATCTTCATGAGTAATAAACGCAAATCGCCGGAGAAGAAGCCGGAATGGCTCAAAATCAAGCTGGCGACAGATGGCAACTATGCGGAAATCAAGGACATGATGCGCTCCAAAACGCTGCACACCGTATGCGAGGAAGCGCGTTGTCCGAACATATATGAATGCTGGGCGAATCGGACGGCAACCTTTATGATTCTTGGCGATATTTGTACCCGGGCTTGCCGGTTCTGTGCCGTGAAGACGGGACTTCCGACCGAGCTTGATCTGGCTGAGCCGGAACGGGTGGCGGAAGCAGCCGAGCAGATGGGATTGCGCCACTGCGTCGTGACCTCTGTTGCGCGGGACGATCTGGCAGACGGCGGAGCGATGATTTTCGCCGAGACGATTAAAGCAATTAGACAGCGTCTGCCTCTCTGCAGCGTAGAAGTGTTAATTCCGGATTTCCTCGGCAACGCCGATTCGCTGAAGATTGTGATGGATGCAAAGCCGGACATTTTGAATCATAACATCGAGACGGTCGAACGGTTGTCGGACCGCGTACGCGCAAGAGCGAAGTATGACCGGTCGCTCGAACTTCTTCGCCGGGCGAAGGAGATGCAGCCAAGCATTCCGACCAAGTCCAGCATCATGCTGGGCCTAGGGGAGACGTTCGAGGAAGTGCTGCAGTCGATGGACGACTTGCGGGCAGTCGATTGCAATATTTTGACGCTGGGTCAATACTTGCAGCCGTCTCCTAATCATCTAGTGGTGGAACGTTATATTCACCCGGATGAATTCAAGCAGCTTAAGGAAGAAGGCATGAAGCGGGGCTTCAGCCATGTGGAGTCGGGTCCGCTCGTTCGGAGCTCCTACCATGCGCATGAGCAGGTGAAGTCTGCTGCAGGTACGGCTGCAAATTAACGACTCTAGGTGACCTTCTAGAAGGAGTGGGGACCATTCTTATCGGCGGCAAACGTTATGAACTGATCGTAGACCATAAGAACGGCTGGAACCCGTCTGCATTTCGTGACCGCTACAGCGACGTGCTGGAACGTTACGATTACATCATCGGGGATTGGGGCTACAATCAGCTTCGTTTGAAAGGCTTTTTTAGGGATAACAATCCAAAGGGCACCAAGGATTCCTATATATCGGGACTGGTCGATTATATTAATGAGTATTGCAACTTCGGCTGCGCTTATTTCGTGATCCATCGGCATGAATCGGCCGAGATTGATCCGAACAGCTCGGAGCCGGATCTGCTCCTTACACCGCCGCAGACGGCGGAGAACGGTGCCGAAGAAGGCGTTGTTGCTTTGAACGAGAACGGGGAGCCGATCGTTCTTCGCGAACATATCCGCAAGCCGCATCCGGTACGCAAGGAACAGAGCGCTCGACCGGACCGCTCCGCGCAGGGCGACGGCAAGGATGGCGGGAACCGCCATGGCAAGGCGCCGCAGCGCAAGGATGGCCGGATTAGCGCCGACGATCATCGCGACAGCGACGATCGTTGGGGCGGCGCTGATCGCCGTGGGGGCGATCAGCCGCGAGGCAAGGAGCGCCGCGACGGCGATCAGCAACGGGGCGGAGGCAAGGAGCGCCGCGATGGCGATCAACCGCGAAGCGGGGGCAAGGAGCGCCGCGATGGCGATCAACCGCGAGGCGGGGGCAAAGAGCGCCGCGAAGGCGATCAGCCGCGAGGCGGCGGAAGCGAGCGCCGCGAAGGCGAGCAGCCACGCAGCAGCGGAAGCGAGCGCCGCGGGGGCGATCAGCCGCGAGGCGGCGGAAGCGAGCGCCGCGGAGGCGAGCAACCGCGAGGCGGCGGAAGCGAACGCCGCGGGGGCGAGCAGCCGCGAGGCGGTGGAGAGCGCCGCGGGGGAGAGCAGCAACGAGGTGGCGGAGAACGCCGCGAGGGCGATCAGCCGCGCGAGTCTGTCGAATCGCAAGGAGAGTCCCGCCGTCAGACGCGGTTCAAGCAGCGTAAAGGTCAGAAGAGACTTCCGATGCCTCCACGCGAGCAGACCGTAGCCGCAACGTCTGAGTCAGCGCTTGATGGTGCGAACCGTCAACGCGGGGGCGAAGAGAGCGAATAAACAACGTGCCTAATTAGTCGTACAATAAGAAAGAAGCTGTGCCACATTGGCACAGCTTCTTTGATTTTCGCGCCATAGTCTTGGTGCGACACAAAAAGTGATGCAAGAGCGCCGGTAAGCGGAACAACCGTGCTGGTATGAAACAATAAGTGATGCAAGAGCGCTCGACGCCTCAGCCCTCGGCTAAACGAAACAGCAAGAAGCCCCCGCTCATCAGTTGAGCGGGGGCTTCTTGCTGAGTACTCCTATTGCACATCGTACCCGATGAACGCTTCACGGACTCGATTCCAGAATGTAAACGGACGGTAGCGCGCGAAACAAACTTTGCGGTCCGCTACGACGCATCGTATCGAACGGATATCGTCCCGAAGAATGCTGATGTGGTCGATTGCCAGCATAATCCGCTGCTTCTTCTTGGAGATGATGTCGCAATGGTGATGTTTCGGCAGCAGGACAGAAGAGCCAAGCGTCCGGTACACCCGATTGTTAATGGATGCGATTTCTGCGATCTGAAGCGATTCGATCGAAGGGTGAACGATCGCACCGCCTAAACTTTTATTGTAAGCTGTACTGCCCGAAGGGGTGGAGATGACGATGCCGTCTCCCCGGAACGTTTCGAACGCTTCGTCGTTGATGTTGATTTGTGCTACGAGTGTGCCGTCGACGCCCTTAAGCGTAAACTCGTTCAAGGCAATATAAGGTGCGGTGCCTTCCGATGTTTCCAATTCAATCTGGGCAAGCGGATAGCTCACGATGCGCGGTTCCGACTCCGCCATTACATTAACGAGCTCTTCAAGCTCATCAGCTTTCCAATCGGCGTAGAAGCCGAGATGACCTGTATGAACGCCGACGAATGCTACCCGATCGGTCCGGTCGAGATAGGTATGGAACGCTTGCAGCAGCGTACCGTCACCGCCGATCGAAATAATAATTTCCGGCTCTATATCGTTGCGAATGAAGCCCTTCGCAGCCGCGAGGGTATGGAATCGGGCGGACAGCGAGCGGGACAATTCGTCCCCTCGGTCTAATACCGTATAGTTCAAAAGTGCAGCTCCTTCCGCTCTCATCAGCGTAACTGCTTTGATCATATCGAAAAAAGCGCTGGATGACAACGTCGGACGCTAATATTCAATCCGGTCAGCATAGACAATCTCGCCTGCCTGCAATGTAATAAAACGCTATCCGCTTATTTCTGTGAATGGATGATCCTATTAGTGCGGACCGAGCATCCCCCAGAGCAAATAGACGAGCAGCATAGCCATGATGCCATGAACAAATCTCGCAGCAATAAAGGGCCAATACCTTAAATCCGTACGGCTTAAAATGCTGGCGATCTGGGCATGCACCGAAAGTCCGGCCCAAGAAAGTACCCAAGCCGCGATAGCTGCTTGGTGCAAGAGGGCTGCCCCGGCACTGCCTGCGGCACGGGAGCCGAGCGTCACTTCGAACAGACCGAATACAACAGAGTCAGTCAACGGCTTTGGCAGGCCAATCAGGGAGAACATGCCTTGCAGGAGCGAAGCTAGACTCGTTAACCCGCCGGATTGACGAAGCATCTCCATAATAGTCGAGAAAAAGACAACGAGCCCGCCTACGACGATCATAAGCCGCAGCGCGGACTGCACGGCATCGTGAAGCAGCCGTCCGAATGGGCGTCCGTCGAGCAGCCGTGCTTTATGCATCGCATGAAAAGCTTCTTGCAGCCGATTCCTTGCCGTATAGGGCCGAATCGGTTCAGTTGTCACGGCATCGCCTCTTCCGTGGAACCGCATGAGAATGCCGAGCAGCAATCCGCTGCCGTAATGGGAGGCGGCAAGCAGCGGCGCCAGGGCGGCATTATGAAAGAATCCGATCGACACCGCGCCGATGAGGAAAATCGGATCTGATGTCGTCGTGAATGCGACGAGCCTCTCTCCCTCGGTTCGCGTAACGAGCTGCTGCTCACGCAGTTGAGCGGTAAGCCGCGCGCCAACCGGATAGCCGGACACATAGCCCATGGCGACGACGAAGCCGCCCGTACCCGGCAGCCGGAACAGCGGCCTCATAAGCGGATCGAGCAGCTTCCCGAGAAAGTGGACGATCCCGAAGCCAAGCAGCAACTCGGATAGTACGAAGAACGGGAACAGCGCGGGGAAGAGCACCTCCCACCAGACGGCAAGACCGCGCGTGGACGATTGCAGCGCCTCGGTTGGGAATAGGACGAGCAGGGTGCATAGACCGATTGTCGCCCATGCGACGACGGCATCCGGACGAAGCCAGGCTCTTAACATGCCATTGAGCCCTCCTTCAGTAGTATTAGGCGGAAGGATGCGGACGATCGGCACTTTGGCGGCCTGTCCGGTTCGCTTCCTGATGCATATGCGGCATAGGAACAATTTAGTACGCGGGCACCCATCAATTTTGTAAAAAATTTCTTAGAAAACGCTTGCAATAGGTGGTGCTATTATCGTGCGGATATGATACAATGAGATCAATCCAGAATGCTTGGAGGGATGCAGTATGATGAGTGTTATTGCTGGAATCCTTGTATGCGCTTTCGTTTATGTCATCCGCGAGTCATTGTTAGCTCCCGGGGAAGAGGACTACGAAGGTTAGGACACAATATTACATTTGCCCAATGCCCGCGACTGCGGGCATTTTTTATTTTATGCGTTATAATAGGAATGACTCACAAACACAAACAAATACTCGAACGGGACAACAGTGTCCGGGAGATTGTCAGCTTGATATACGACTAGGTCTTTAGTTGTGGCATAGATCGGAATGGTGAGAAATTATTTTTGATTAGTCATATAGAAATGATTCGAAAGAACTAAACTATTGGGCGGAGGATGACGATGAAATCTTATATAACGATTTATGAGGCAATTGGCGAAGAGGCGGGGCTAAGGCAGATCGTAGAAGCTTTTTACCCGAAAGTGCAGCGGAATCCATTAATCGGACCTTTGTTTCCGAGTGATATCAGACCTGTTATGGAGAAACAAATATTGTTTCTGACCCAGTTCTTCGGAGGACCACAGCTTTATTCGGACCAATACGGCCACCCGATGATGAGAGCGAGGCACTTACCGTTCCCGATCACACCGGAGCGGGCGGAAGCATGGCTTGGATGCATGCGGGAAGCGCTCGAAGAGCTTGGCGTGCCGGAAGAACTAAGAACTGTCATATTGGATAGGTTAAGCGGCCCTGCACATCATTTCGTTAACACACCTGCTAATTAGATGAGGAGACGTGAGCAATGGAGCCGTTATATTTATCGAAGGTAGTCTGTACATGCTGCGATACGACGTTCACAACGTCGCGCGTTAGATCAACCTTTAAACGTCAGGTGAAGACGGACTCCGATTTTTGCGGTTATTTCAAGGATGGAATAAATCCGGAATATTACGTCGTACGGGTATGTCCTGAATGCGGCTACGCATTCACGGAGAACAGCAAGCCCCATCTTGCGGAGCGGCAGCGCTCTGCTTATTGGGATAAGGTAGGCAAGCATTGGAACGGGCGCAACTATTGCGGTGAACGGAACAGTGTTGAGGCGCTGGAGACGTACAAACTAGCGTTGCTGTGTGCACAGATCGTGGACGAGCCAGTTCGTGTAATGGCATCATTGCTTCACCATATTGCTTGGCTTTATCGGGAGCAGCAGAACGTGGAGCAGGAGGGGCGTTTTCTTCGCTATGCTCTGGATGCCTATATTCGGGTGTACGAGACGGAAGGCTCCATGCTTAATGATGCGCGGCTGATGTATATAATCGGAGAGCTTCACCGCCGGACAGGACGGCCGAACGATGCGGTCCGCTGGTTCTCACGCGTCGTTAACGACAAACGGATTACCGATGCTGCGATGATCAAGGCATGCCGCGAGCAATGGCAAGTGATCCGTTCCGAGAACGGGTCGGCGATCGCGGACGAAACGGCATGAAATCACAAGTAAGAGACTCTTGGGCACGGCCAATATGGAGTTGGCTGCGCCGAGGGTCTCTTTTTTGCATAAAAAAAGCCTATGCGGGCGAAGAAACGCTGGTGCGTTCCTAGCACGAATAGGCCTGTCTATTGACCGTTATCTAAGCTTCGTATCCGTCAGCAAATAATCGGCATCCGCATCGATGACGGTCACTTTGCCGTGGCAGCACGGGAAGACGAGAAGCTTCTTCTTGCCGTCGTGAATGTCCGGAAGCTCGGACGGCTTTAGCGGAATTAAGACGTTGGAAGCTTGGCAGAACGGACACTCCGACACGTATATATCGCCCCTGACGATGTCGTAAGTCCACGTTCGTTCGAATGGAATCACTTCGGCTCCGGCTCCGAAGCATCCGGCTTCGCGGTGTCGGCGGCTTGCGGCTGGGACTTGGCCAGCTCGGCCATCTTCTGCAGCAAAATATGGCGGGGCATATGCATCAGATGCTCGATCGGCACCTTTAATTGTTCGGCAAGCTTGACGGCGGTTTCCGCCGAAATTTGCAACGGTTGAGACATGGGTGGGTCCTCCTCCTATTTCGTCCGCGCCTTTACTATCGATCGCAGGACCGATGTGCAGCGCACGTCTTGTATCGGATATAATAAAGTTATACACCGCCGGCCTGAATAGCGCAAACATAAGCTGGCCAGATACCGGCGCAGGATCGACTAACAATCGAAAAAGTAGAAATTGAGAGGCGGATGATGGATGAGCGGTACATATCCGATTACATGGGAACTGGACTCGATTTATGCGGGAGGCTCGAGTTCGGCTGACTTCAAGGAAGAACTGAGCGGCATGGAGCGGGATATCGAAGCATTAATCCTTTCGTTGGATGAGGCGGGGAACAAAGGCGTGAACGATCCGTTCCATCTGCAAGCGCTGCTGACCGCATGGACGGAAGCGATTCAATCGATTACTCTCCGTCTGCGGGAATCGGATTCATTCGTTGCCTGTCTGATGGCACAAAATATGAAAGATACGGCCGCGAACGGCTTGAACGACCGGGTGAAGACGCTTGGCGCTCGAATGCTTGGCGCTCTAACGAAGTTCGATGCGCAGATTGCGGCCGTGTCCGATCCGTTATGGAAAGCGTGGCTGGCTGAGGGACCTGCGGGGCCGTCGGCGTTCGCGCTTGCTGAACGGCGTGAGGCTGCGAAGGAGAAAATGGCGCCGGAGCTGGAAGAGCTCGCCGGCGATCTCGCGGTAGACGGTTATCACGGATGGGGAGAACTGTACAACACGATCGTGTCGAGAGCGAAGTTTGCTGTGAAAGAGCCGGACGGTTCCGAGCGTGTTCTGTCAGCAGGCCAAATGCATAACCGTCTGTCGGACGGCGACCGGTCCGTACGCGAGACGGCGATGGCGGAGTGGGAGCGCGAATGGACCGATCTAGGCGAGTTGACTGCGGATTCGCTGAACCGGCTCTCCGGGTTCCGGCTGAAGCTGTACGGCCGCCGGGGTTGGACGAATGTGTTGAAGGAACCGCTGCAAATGAACCGGATGACCGAGGCGACGCTGAACGCAATGTGGACAGCGGTCGAGGAAGGAAAACCTCAGCTCGTCCGTTATTTAGAGCGCAAGGCGAAGTTGCTCGGCGTATCGAAGCTCGACTGGCATGACGTCGAAGCGCCGATCGGAAGCGCGACGAAGACCGTTCCGTTCGACGAAGCGGCATCATTCATCATTGAGCGGTTCCGTCAATTTAGTCCGCAGATGGCCGATTTTGCAGAAGTCGCGTTCAAGGACGGTTGGATCGAAGCGGAAGACCGTGCCGGCAAGCGTCCGGGCGGTTTTTGCACATCATTCCCGAAATCGGAGCAGACCCGTATATTTATGACCTATTCGGGAACCGCATCGAACGTATCGACGTTGGCGCATGAGCTTGGGCATGCCTATCACCAGCATGTGATGAACGATCTTCCTCCGCTCGCTCAGGACTATGCGATGAACGTGGCCGAGACGGCTTCGACATTCGCGGAGATGCTTGTGTCCGATGCGGCGGTCAATCTGACGAATGATCCGGACGAGAAGCTGGCGCTGCTTGAAGATAAAATCCAACGGGCCGTTGCGTTCTTCATGAACATCCACGCCCGGTTCCTGTTCGAGACGCGTTTCTACGAGAAACGCCGTGAAGGGCTCGTGACGCCGGAGGAGCTGTCTGCCCTCATGGAGACGGCGCAGCGCGAAGCTTTCGCGGACCAGCTCGGCTCCGTACATCCGAGCTTCTGGGCGTCGAAGCTTCACTTCTATTTGACCGACGTGCCGTTCTATAATTTCCCGTACACGTTCGGCTTCTTGTTCAGCAGCGGGATTTATGCGCGGGCACAGCAAGAAGGGCCGACGTTCGCGGATCGTTATGTCGCGCTGCTGCGCGATACGGGACGGATGACGGTCGAAGAACTCGCGCGCAAACATCTGGGCGTCGATCTGGAGCAGCCGGATTTCTGGCGCGAGGCTGTCGCATTGACGACGGCGGATGTAGAGCAATTTTTGGCTATGACGTAAGTGGGATGCAATAGAATTTCGAATAGATTAGCGATGAAGAGTCCTTCGGGGCTCTTTTTTTATGCGGGCGCTACTTGCTTGTTGAGTGGACGGACGGGGGCGAACGGACCTATAGAATGATTTATGATGTGTTATTGGATCTGTTTATTACACGTTATTTGGCCATTATGCTATATTAATTTCACCAAATAGACGACCTAACCACATACGATACGCAGGAGAGGAGGAGAGCTTCATCAATCTATCCGCAAGACAGATGGAGCTGCTTCAGCTCGTGAAACAGCATGCGCCGATAACCGGCGAGCAGCTGGCTGAGATGCTCGGCGTCAGCCGGCCGACGCTTCGATCGGATCTGTCGCTCCTGGTCATGCTCGAACTGCTGGATGCCAAGCCGAAGGTCGGCTATTCGATCGGCAGCGCCTATAGGACGGATGCGGCAGCCTTTAACCGGTTCCACCAATTGACGGTCGGGCAAGTGCAGGGTGTGCCGGTCAGCGTACCGGAGACGTACTCTGTGCATGATGCAGTCGTAACGTTGTATATGGCGAATGCCGATACGTTGTTGATCGTAAACGGCAAGCAGAAGTTCGTTGGCATCGTAACGCCGAAAGATTTGCTGAAGGTGACGCTGGGCAATCCGTCTGCCGGTACGATCCCGGTCAGCATGGTGATGACCCGTTATCCGAATATCGTAACTGCGAACCCGGAGGACGCTGTTGCCGATGCCATCCGCAAAATGCTCGCCCATCAAATCGATTGCTTGCCGGTCATCGTGAAGGACGAGAACGGCGATCCCGAAATTGCCGGATGGATTACAAAATCGAATATCGTGCACATCGTAGCCGAGTTGACGGCGGATACGGAATAGGAGGAACGGTTCGAAGGATGCAGCATTCTGATAGACAGATGAACCAGATGATTATCGTATGCTCCGATGCGGTCGGCGAGACGGCGGAAGCGGTAGCCAAGGCCACGCTGCGGCAGTTCTCATCCGAAGGCGTCCGAATTAAGCGGTATGGGCATTTGCGGACGGAGGACGAGATTGCCTCGATCGTGAAGGAAGCGGCAGGCTGCGGAGGTTTCATCGCCTATACGCTCGTTCAGCCCGAGCTTCGCGAGATGATGCGCGAGGAAGCCGTCAGACGAGGTGTCCGGGCGGTTGACGTCATGGGGCCGATGATGCAGGCGTACATTGACTCGTTCGGAACGTTTCCGAAGCGCCAACCGGGGCTGCTGCATTCGATGGACGACAACTACTTCCGCCGGATGGAAGCGATTGAATTCGCGGTCCGGTACGACGACGGCAAAGACGCACGCGGACTTGCGGAAGCGCAAATCGTGCTGGTCGGCGTGTCGCGGACGTCGAAGACGCCGCTAAGCATTTTTTTGTCACACAAAGGGTACAAGGTGGCGAATCTGCCTCTTCTGCCGGAAGTAAAGCCGCCTCTTGAGCTGCGTTCAGAGCCCGGCAAGCTGATCGTTGGCCTGACGATGCAGCCGCAGCGGATGCAAGAGGTACGGTCCGAGAGGCTGAAGGCGTTGGGGCTGCCGCCTGCTGCTGCGTATGCTTCCTATGACCGGATACAGGCTGAAGTCGACTATGCGCGCGGTCTGATGGAGCAGCTCAGCTGTCCGGTTATCGATGTAACGAACCGGGCGATCGAAGAGACCGCAGGCATTATTATCGGTATGTTGAATGAAATAGCCTGACCATGGAAACAAATAGCAATTACGAAGCGGTTTCGACACGCTTCGATAGAATTCGCGGGTAAACGTTATTGTGCTGATATACATTTACCGAATGTTAACCGTTTCTGTCACATGCCATACCCTATTACACAAGCATGCAACGCTGTCATTCCATTTTGACTAAAGGGGCTGTGAGGATATGGAACGTACTTTCGTAATGGTGAAGCCTGATGGTGTGCAGCGCAACTTGATCGGGGTCATCATGACTCGCTTCGAGCGGAAAGGGCTTAAATTGACGCACGCGAGAATGATGAATATCGACCGCGGGCTGGCGGAGAAGCATTACATTGAGCACCGTGAGAAGCCGTTTTTTGAAGAGTTGATCGAGTTTATTATGTCAGGTCCCGTATTCGCAATGATATGGGAAGGGCAGGATGCAGTCAAAAATGCACGGTCGCTAATCGGACGGACGAATCCGTCAGATGCTGCGCCCGGCACGATTCGCGCAGACTATGCGCTCGACGTATCGAGCAACATTGTACACGGATCGGATTCGCTGGAAAGCGCCGAACGGGAGATCGGCAATTTCTTCGGTTTGTTATGACAGATCTGCCGGCATTCGCGGGAATGCCGGCGGAACAACCAATTGGGGAGGTCTTTTATTATGAAATTTTTCCTGGATACTGCTAACGTTGAAGAAATTAAACGTATTGCGAAGCTTGGTCTTGCAGACGGCGTAACGACGAACCCGTCGCTGATCGCGAAGGAAGGCCGCGACTTCAAAACGGTTATTCAAGAGATCTGCACGATCGTTGATGGTCCGGTAAGCGCGGAAGTTATCGGCACGAAAGCGGAAGATATGCTGAAGGAAGCTTATGAAATTGCTAAGTGGGCTCCCAACGTTGTTATTAAGCTGCCGATGACGGAAGACGGCCTGTATGCTTGCCACGAGCTGACGAGCAAAGGCATCAAAACGAACGTAACGCTTATTTTCTCCGTTGCTCAAGGCCTGATGGCTGCCAAAGCTGGCGCAACGTACATTAGCCCGTTCGTTGGCCGTCTGGACGATATCGGCGTTGAAGGCATGAAGCTCATTCGCGAACTGCGTACCGTTCTGGAGAACTATGGCTTGGCTTCGGAAATCATCGTAGCAAGCATCCGCGGCATCGCACACGTCGAGCAAGCGGCAATCGCAGGCGCGCATATCGGTACAATTCCGGGCTCGCTGCTGCCAGCACTGTGGAAGCACCCGCTGACGGACATCGGTATCGAGAAGTTCCTGGCGGACTGGAGCAAAATGAGCAAGTAATAGAAGCTTTTCTACGAGTGAAGCACCTGTTGCCTGTTGGCGGCAGGTGCTTCGCTTTTTTGATTAGACGCTCTATACGCAGAACTGAACAATGGCGTAAATGATAATTCCCCATAAGGGGAGCGACAGCAGCAGACCCCATATACAGCCTTTCGCAAAAGAAGAGTTGGTTTCCAAGGCTTATCCCCTCCTCTGCCCGAACTCTCTATATCTCTTATTATAATAGTATAGGCTGATATTTTTGAAATAAACCTGAGTCGTTAAAGCTTCTGAGTGATAAAAATGATCCCGCTCATTCAATCATGATTGACGAAATGTGCCAAGTATGCTAAATTAGTGTCAAATCTTGTTAAACCCGGTCTTGACGGAAGCACCGTCAGATTACGCCTTAGGCGTTGTCTGACGGTGCTTTTTTGCGTCCATGGGAACGGGGCAGATGCCCGGAAGAGGAGGAGCAATGGAACAATATCGCATTCAACTGGCGCTGGCATCGGCAGATGGCAGCTACGTTCGGCGAATTACCGAGTATGTGCGTGATACGCCGCTGGCCGAGCGTTGGCAGATTACGGCATTCACGAATGGAGCAGCGCTTCGCCATTATATGCAAGGCGGTTTACCGGTTGATATGGTCGCTGTGGATACGGTTTTGCGGGATGAGTTGTTGTCGTCAAGCGGGTTGCCAGCGGTTCCTGTCGCTGCGTTATGCGACGGGCCAGGTGAACCGCTGCCGATGGAGGTCAGAGCGGTGAAGCGGCTGCAGCCGATCCCTGAACTGTTCCACGCGCTGCATGCCGTATATGCCGAGCATGCGGGAAGAAGGCGGGTGCATGATGACTCGGGAGGAGCAGCAGTTGCAGCCGTCTATTCGGCGGCGGGCGGCGCAGGCAAGACGACGCTTGCGGTTCATCTCGCACATCAATCGGCGTCGGCCGGCAGCCGAACATTCTATTTGAACTTGGAGACTTGGAACGGATCGGACGCATGGCTGGGAGGAGGCCGGCAGGAGAACCGGACGGACGACGGATTCGCGCAGTTGCTGTATATGCTTGAGAGTGCTCCTGATCAAGCGGCAACACGATTGCCGGGACTATGCCGTACCGATTCAATTCTGCTGTTCGACTATTTCGAGCCGTGCCGTAATGCGGAGGACCGGATTTCGCTGCAGCCGCAAGCGGCGCTTCAGCTTGTTGACGCCATTGCGGGAAGCGGGTTGTATGATGTCGTCGTCATCGATACGGACAGCGGGATAAGCGGATTGCATATGGCATTGTTTCAAAGATGCAGCCGATTGTTTTATGTCGAGGACGGTACGCTGGCTTGCACGCAGAAGAAGGAGCAGTTTCTAGCATACAGCCGGGACAAGTGGGGAGAGGCGTTTCTTCATGCGGAGATGAAACGGATAACTGTTCGAAGAGAAACGCCGGGGAACGGCCCTGACGAATATAATCCAGACAGAGGCGGGGACGGACAAGCAATGGAAGTGCCGTTTATCACTAGCTGGCGAACCAGGGAAGGAGGTCGGCTGCTGCCGTCCGCCCGTTACCGCAGTGCAGCGGGCCGGCTGCTGGAAGAAGCGGGAATGGCGGGAGCTAAGGGGCGGTCGCTGTGCTGACGGAGCAGTTGGTGCTGCAGTTGAAGCATACGGTGAAGCGGCGAATTGATATGAACGGTTCATTATCCGACGAAGCGCTTTGGAATGCATCGGAGAATGCTGTATTCGAGTGGTGCGCAGGCAAGTCCGTTACAGCTGCCGATAAGGCAGCGCTCGTGCGCAGGCTGTTCCATTCGTTCCGCGGACTGGACGTTCTGCAGCCGTTGATCGATGATCCAGATGTTACGGAGATCATGATCAACGGTTACCGGAATATTTTTATCGAGCGTCAAGGGCGGTTGATGCAATGGCCGGCATCGTTCGAGAGCGAGGAGCGTCTGCATGATCTGATCCAGACGATTGTTGCAGGCGTCAACCGGACGGTTAACGAGTCCAGCCCGATCGTCGATGCCCGGCTCAGAGACGGATCGCGCGTTCATGTCGTACTGCCGCCCGTTTCATTAGCCGGTCCGTCTCTAACCATTCGGAAGTTTCCGGACAAGCCGTTCGATCTCGATGCTCTCGTTCATTTAGGCTCGGTAACCGTTGATGCGGCGAACCTTCTGCGCCAATTGGTTGCAGCGAAATATAACATATTCGTCAGCGGAGGAACCGGCTCCGGCAAGACGACGCTGCTTAATGCGTTGTCCGGCTGTATACCGGAAGACGAACGGGTCATCACGATCGAAGATTCCGCCGAGTTGCAAATCCGGAACATTCCGAATTTGGTGTCACTGGAGACACGCAACGCAAGCACGGAGGGGAAAGGGGAAATTACGATTCGCGAGCTGATCCGTGCGTCGCTTCGGATGCGGCCGAATCGGATCATTATTGGAGAGGTGCGCGGGGCTGAAGCGTTCGATATGCTGCAGGCGCTGAATACGGGACATGACGGATCGATGTCTACTGGGCACGCCAATAGCGCGCATGACATGGTGTCCCGTCTGGAGACGATGGCGCTTAGCGCGGCTGCATTGCCGCTGCCCGTTATCCGCCAACAGATCGCCTCTGCAATCGATATTATCGTCCACTTATCCCGGCTTCGCGACCGTACGAGACGAGTGACAGAAATTTGCGAGGTGACTGGCGTTCGGGACGGGGAAGTTCTGCTGTCTCCGCTTTACCGGTTTGAGGAGCGTGGGGAGCGAAGTAGCGACTGGAGCGGGAGCGAGACAGGAGTGCTTGTTTCGACAGGCAATTCGCTGACGCGCATTTACAAGCAGAAGATGGCGGGCTTACCGCCAATGGCAGGAGCATGAGAGGAGCGAATGGAGGTGAATAACAGGCTCAAGCCGGAGCCCGATGTACGGAATCGCAGTTTGCTCCTTCGAGCAGCGGACTGGCTGGGATGGAGCGGAACGGAAGACAGGCGCGACAATACACTTCCTGAATATAAGCAGTACCGTCTATCGCCGCGTGAATTCTTGCTCTCCTTAATGGCCGGCATTGCAGGGGTGTTCATTATTGCATTTACGTTTTATCAGAACATTCCCGCCGCTGCCGTATTAAGCACAGGAGGGATGCTGCTGCCGCGTTACCGCAAAGCGGGGCTGCTCGCGAAACGGCGTGAGCGTCTGCAGCTCCAGTTCAAGGAAGCTTTGTACAGCGTGACGTCATCGCTTGCCGCAGGACGTTCGGTCGATAATGCATTCCTCGCGGCAGAGGCCGATCTGCAGCTGCTGTACCCAGGAGGATCAGCCGACATCGTACTGGAGTTCGCAGCTCTTCGCCACCGGATCATGAATGGAGATACGCTGGAGAGCGGACTGCGCCTTCTTGCCAATCGGGCAAAGCTAGACGATATTACTCAGTTCGTTGATGTATTCACGACATGCAAGAGAACCGGGGGCGACCTTGTAGACGTCATTCGCCGGACATCGCAGGTCATAGGCGAGAAGCTTGATATCGGTCAGGAAATATCCGTCATGCTGGCGCAGAAGAGATTCGAATCCCGCATCCTCATTGCAATTCCCTATGTGTTCATGGCGGCGTTGAATGCGGCAGCTCCTGATTATATGGGGCCCTTATATGACGGAGCTAGCGGCTATGCCTTGCTGACGGTGCTGCTCGCCGGATTCATTGGCTGCGGAGCGGCCATTCACCGAATGATGCAGATTAAGCTGTAATTTACGGTTGACGGGAGGAAGAGGGAATGGACCTTCTGATACTGTGTGCCCCAGCGGGAAGTGCATTACTCTGGGGGATAGCCGTTGGATTGGCCTTAAAGGATAGCGCCGGATCGTCCGGCAGGCGGTATACGCGTACAGCAAGAGAACGGCCGTATGACACGGGGGCGGGGGCGAGGTTACAACAATTGCTTCTCGTCGAAGCGGCGTCATCGGTTATGGATCGATTGGGCATTCAGGAACGGTTTCAACTTCCGCTTGCCGCTATGCACGGGAAGCTTGTTGTTCTGCGCGGCAGGGGCTGGAGTCTGTCGGACACGGAACGGTATGCGGCGTTTTCGGTTGGTGCGGGCTGGGCAGTGTGGACGGGCGGAACAGCAATGGCCGCGCTGGCCAAGGAGCCAGCAATGCTGCTGCTCAGCGGGGTAATCGGGTTGCTTTTGCCTGTCATGAAGCTCCGGGAACCTGCCCAGCTGGCTGAACGTCGAAGGCAAAATATTGTACTCGCGCTTCCCGATCTGCTCGGCAAGCTGATGCTTCTTGTTGGAGCTGGTGAGACTGTGCAGCGTGCTTTAGTGCGGTGTTGGAGCGGACAAGCTTCGGGTGAAGAGCGGGCATTGGCACAAGAAGGGGCTCGAAGGAAGCGAAAGGGGCCAGATCAGTCGCTGCATGAGGAATGGGGCCGTATGGTGCGGGCATTAGAGAACGGCGAGTCATTCGCGGCTGCGGTCGAATCGTTCAGCAGACGGTGCGCTGTACAGGAAGTGTCGATGTTTGCGACCGTGATGCTGCTTCATCATCGTAAAGGCGGGGATCAATTCGCACTTGCGCTTCGGGAGCTGTCCTATTCGTTATGGGAGAAGCGGAAAGCGACGGCGCGCATGCGCGGTGAAGAAGCATCGTCCAAGCTGGTGTTTCCTTTGGCTGCTATCTTCGGACTGCTCATGATCGCAGTTGCAGCGCCAGCAATATTAATGATGCCGTGAGAGGTTCGATCAAGAAACTATATTGGAGAGGAACGATGACGAATGTTGAAGCAAATGACCATATGGCGAAACTATTGGAACAGTCGAGTAACGAAGCTGTGGAAGGAAGAAGACGGAATAGGAACGCTTGAGATCATTCTGATCATCGCGGTCATCATCATCATCGCCCTATTGTTCAAAGACTGGATTATCGAGCTGGTCAATAATCTGATGGGACAAGCAGATAGCCAGGCGAATGAGATCTTTAGTTAAAGAGGAATCCGGCTCTTATACGTTGGAAGCCACCCTGGTTCTCCCAATAATCCTGATCATTGTTGCCGTCATGCTTCTATTTACCGGTTATTCGTACGAGAAAACGGTACTCTATGGCGCAGCCGTTGTGACGTCGGAGCGGACGGCATTCTTGTGGGATAACAGCAATCGGGATGTCCAGTCCGGGAATGCGGCTGCAGACCAGTACGACGGCTTATATTGGCGTATTGGAGAAGATGGCATGCTTCAGTCATTATTCGGTTTATCGGGAAGTGACCGCGGAGAGGCAAGCAGAATCATTGAAGCAGACCGTTCCGGGGAAGCGGAGGAAGAGGGCGATGATTCGCTCGCAGAGCGTAAGTTGGCCCGTTCATCGGCTCTGTTGTCCGATGTCGACCGGCTTCAAGGAGAAATTCGTTACGATAGAGGAACGGTCACAAGGCGCATAACGACGATGCTTCGATTGTCTGGTGACGCTCCATTGCTTGCCCGCTGGCTAGGCCGTTCTGAACCTGGCTCTTCTGCGGCTTCCGTTATCGTAGAACCGACGGAGTTCATACGAACAATCGATTTGGTCCGGTATTATACGTCCAAATTCGGTAACGGAAAAGGCAGTACGGCGCAGCTTCAGCAGGCGGGTGCAACGATTCAGCGTGCAGCGGGGAAGAGGGCTAATGGTTAAACTTGGATCTGAAGTTCAAGGGAACCGATTTCGTACCAGGCGCAGCTGCAGCGGCTGCGGTGATAACGGTGCGGTTACGACATTATTCATCATCATAACGGCAGGCATCTTGCTGTTCGGTACGGTTCTCATCGATTACGCGAGAGTAGCAACGCTCAATATGATGGCGGATCAAGCGGTACAGGGTTCTGTACGTTCGGTGCTGTCTGCCTACGATTCGACGTTGTATGAGCGCTATGGATTGTTCGGCAGAGGCGGAACACCGAACGGTGAAATTTTCGAGAAAACGATACGCGGTACGTTGGAATATGACGGCTCCGATGGGCGGTACCGTCCCGTATCGCCTGCCGTCGAGCGGTATCAAATTGATAACGCTGCTTATCTAGGACGGTATGGCGTACTAGAGAGACAAATTGCAGAAGAGATGAAGATTAAGGCCCCCGTCGATTTTATGATGGAGATTGGCACAAGGTTCGGGGCAATGTCTCGAATGGCGAAGGAGACCGCGACCGCAGCGGAGGCGCTTACGAATGCAAGCAAGATGTATGATCAGCGGCAGCAGCGGCTTCTTCACACGATTGCCTTGATGCAGGAAATTGCGGCGCTGCCGGCCGGACCACTTACAGGCAGCCAGGCTGCTGCATTGGCGGAGGGCTATTCTTCCTATTCCGGAACGAGAGCAAGCGCGAATGCGCTCGCGCAATCGATTGCTTCAGCTGAAGCGGCTGCTGCGGCTAATGCGGCTAATGCGGCTAATGCGGAAGCAACTGCCAAGCCTACTAAAGAGAAGAGCGGCGTACCGAAACAGCAAGGCGAAGAAAAGCAACGGGCGGAGCAATTGGAGGCTGACCGAAGAACGCTTAGTTCTTATCATGAGCAGCTTAGCCGTTATGAGACCGACCTCAGAGCAGCTGCTGCCGAGATAGGTGCCCAAGCGGATACCGCCCGGCTAAGAGGGCAGGAGCTAAATCAGCTAGCCATACAATCGCTGACTGAGGCGGAAAGGCTGAATAAGTCGATCCGCCAAGCAGCTGCCCAGGCTGAATCGAATATTGCTGCAGGTTATGACCGGGTGTCAGGTGAACTGGCCGAACAGAGCGATGCCGGTTCGAATCAAGTGAACGAGAGCCGGGCGATTGCGGAGACAAAGGACACCATCGGTCAATTAGCATTCGATGATGCGTGGTTTGATACGTTCCGGTCCTTGCTTCAAGAGCAAACTGATGAACTGAATGCATTAACCGACGCGGCATACCAGTTCGTTCATGCTTCGGAGCCGGCTTTATCTGGCATCGATGGAGCTGGGGAACTGTTGACAGTAGCCGCGACGCATTTACAGCAAGAGAATCAAAGCTTTCAACAATACTACGTCTCTCCTGGGAAACGGATTAGTCAGAGAGAGGATGAAATACGCGGATCAGGCGCCGTAGAATCGGAAAGAAACAGCAATATGAAAGCGGCGGAGGCGAACCTTAACGAAGCTCGCGGATTGCTGACGGCGGCTTCGGTCAATGAGGGAGCGCACGAAGAGCTTCTTGAACAGTTCGATCAGGTGCAGGCCCGTTATAAGGGGAATCGTCTGTTTAATTCGGCTGCGGAGGAATCGGAGGAGAAGGCTGAACGAACGGTGAAAGGCGCGGAGGAACAAGCGGAAGCTTCGGTCCAGCTTACAGGAGGGTTGTTCGACGGATTTGCGGACATGCTGACTGGAATTCGGGATTCTTTCTATATTGGCGAATACGTTATCAAGAGGTTTCGCTCTTATGCTCCGCAATTTACCGCCATTGTACCGGATGGAGGGCGAACTGCGGCTGTACCCTCGTATGCGTTCGCGGACCAGGAGGCCGAGTATATTCTTTACGGCATAGCTGAGCCGTTCGCGAATGTAAGCGCCGCATTGGCGGAAATATTCGCATTGCGGTATGCCATTCGGCTGACGGAAGGATTTATTGAGTGCCGTGCGCTCGGCCATCCGCTGCTTATATTGTCCGGTGCATTATTGTACGCCTCTCAGCATGCGCTAGCGGATTTGGCGGAGCTGAAGCAGCGAGGGGCGACCAAGCTGTCCAAGTATGCGAACGTTGACATGAAATATAACGATTATTTGCGGCTATTTATGCTGCTGCATGGCGGGGGCGACAAGCGCTTATCCCGAATAGCGGCTGTAATTGAAACGAATACAGGGACGGATATTTCCAGAACACCATCAGCGGTTACAGCTTCGGCGGACGTTTCGATGAAACTGTTATTTTTGCCTGGCGCAATGAAGCTGCTTGATAGAGCAGGGCTGCTAGACGGGAGGGTGGCGAATGGCCGATTTGAAACGACGAAGATGGCCGGCCTGTCTTACAGCTAGGATCACAAAGGCGCGAGAAGGAGAAGCGGGCAGTATCGTGTTGGAAGCTTCTATTGTCGTTCCTGTCTTTTTGCTTTTCATGATGGCGCTGGTAATCGTCATTCAATCGGCAGCAGCACAGATGGCGCTGCAATCCGCATCTGTCCAGACGGCCAAGCAGACGGCTGCACATTGGCATCCGGTTACCCTTGCCTCACAGCAGCTTTCGGCCGCAGCTAGCGGTGGAAGCGCGCCGGGGCAAAAGCTCGCGTCATGGCGAGGAATTGCTGCGAAAGCGGCTGGCTGGCTGCCGGATCCGATAGGAAAGCTCTCGTCCGCAGCGCTCCGCGGGGATTCGGGGGTTATAGCGGATTACGCAGCCTCTGTTGGCGCGAAAAGCGTACTGGCGCCTGTACTTACCGGTTATGCGGATCAAGGTGTGTTGAAGCCGGACCGCGTTGTTTTATCTGAAGTTGTGCTCCCGTCCTTAGAGGATGAGGAGAAGGCATATGTAGAGCTCCTGTCGGAGTATGTTTTTCCGGTTCGAGTACCTTTCAGCGGCAGAGCACTCGTCATGAAAGAACGAGTGGTAGAGAGGGCATGGACACCTGATTCGGTTCCGGCTGCAGCCGCTTATGGGTCAGCGGATACGGTTGAATTGAACATTCAGATTGTATCGCTGCAGCCTGAGCCGCTGCGCCCCGGCAAACGGGCGACGATTGTGGCGAGAACAAGTCCCAATACACCGCTTACGTTATCCATACTGTACAAAAGCGGCTACAGTGTCGCGCGCAATGTTGGAACGGTTACCTCGGACGCGAACGGTTATGCAGAGTGGACTTGGCTTGTGTCGGGTAATACGACGCCTGGCATTTGGAGCTTGGCAGTAACGGCATCGGGCGGTGGTTCTGCCGGCAGGACGTTCGTTGTGGAGAAATCATCGAAAGGATAGTAGCGATGGCCTTATGGGTAGCATTAGTGATTGTTGTGTTCGCTTCAATAACAGATATACGAAGCATGCGTATTCCAAATCAATTGACGGCGGCTTCGTTTGCGGTTGCAATAATCGCCGGATTGATGCTATCAGGCGTGCAGGGTGTTTGGTATTCGCTTGCCGGCGCCGCTGCCGGCATCGTCCCGATGCTGATCATGTATGGGTTGAAAGGCGTCGGGGCAGGCGATGTCAAGCTTTTCGCTGCGCTCGGGGCATGGCTGGGGGTGCATGGAGTTCTGGGGTTGATGCTGTACTCCATTTTATATGCAGGTGCGATTGGTATATTGCTGGCTGGACTGGCCCGCTTGTTTGGGTGGCCGGGCCGATTGACCGCTCAAGGTGAAACGGTACAGAAGCAAAGGGCGGGGTCAGCTAGACTTCGCACTGTCTATCAGTTTCCGTTTATGCTTGCGGTTGCTCCAGCTTTTATTACGTGCTGGATATACGTATTTTGAGAAAGATATAGAAAGGAGACATAAGATGGAGCCTTATCGAATCGATTTTGCGATGATGAGAGGCCACGAACTTATACTCGATCGTGAGAAGCCGATAACGAGAGAGGAATTGGATGCGATGGAACTGCAAATGCTGCGCAGCAATTCGATTCCGTTTCTGCTGCCTGTCGAATGGATCGAAATCGACGGCAATATTACGTTCCGGTATACGATCGAAGGCAAGCGAATGCTCTCGCACCAACTGCAGCTTCGTGAATTGACGATGCAAGATATGTATGCGTGTTTGTTGGCTGTTGCGGATGCTCTTGATGCCTGCAAATCGTATTTGCTTCGTCCGGAGTGTTGCTTGCTGAAAGATAACTGTTTGTTCATTGGCGAAAGATGGGATGACGTGTTTCTGCTGTATGTGCCGATTCTGAAGCCAGAGGACGAATATAAGCAGTCGGTGGAAGGGCCAGGCGCATTCACTTCGCTTGTTATGAGGTTGGCATCTCATGTTAAGCAGTTGGACGGCGATGGACTGCAACTCATATTGAAGCAGTTGTTAGATAGCCATGGCGTTGTACGGCCCGCTTTGCGCAAAGCGCTGCTTGAGTTGATAGAAGGTCGCCAAGCTGCTGGAGCGTTGGAGCCAAGCTTAAGGAATTCGTATGGGCAGCATGGCCGTGAGGGACGGCAGGACAATCAAGGGTCGCATGAGCGGCAAGGTATTGGGATGCATACGATTCAGGAACGTCATGATCAGATCGGGCAGCCGAGGATGGATGCGATGCAAGAAGGTTATGGACAGAATCTGCAATCGCATATGCGCAAGGAAGATCGGCTTAAGGAAGAACAGATGCCGGAACAGGCCGCATGGTTTCGCAGACCGAGAGCGGATGCTGGTCCTGTTCAGCCGCTCTCGCAGTTTCAGGCTCGTCAGGGGCCCGATGATATGACTGACCGAAAGGGCAGCGTCGGCGATTCGAATCGTGACAGCTATGACCGGTTCCATCGTGCCGTTGTACCGTCGGCGGATCGGGAAGCCGAAGAAATGGATGGCGAGCCATTGCACGCTGCTGAATGGGGGAATAAGCCGGCGGCGCCAGAACGCACCAAATGGTTAGCGTCTGCGGCGTCGGCGATTGCGGCAGCGTTAGTGTGGCGTTACGGATATATGAATCAACCGTCCGGTGACAGACTGCTTATTTGTTTTGGAGCAACCGTCATTATAGCAGCTGCAGCCTATATCGCAGGATGGCGCGGCAGCCGCCGCGCGGGATCAGCGGCGGATACTTCCGCATCGAAGGAGGGCCGGTACGGCTCAGGCAGCTTGAATCAGCCCCCGCAATGGTCGCTGGAATCAAGGCTTCTCGAACGAAGAGAGGTCAGCGTCCCTGTCAAGACAGAAAGGCGGTCAAGATCGGTATCTAAGCCGTTCCATGTTCATTCATTGGAAGGTATGGATAGAGGCATAGGAAGGTACTCCGATGATATTCCAATTCAACCGGCGGTCATACGCACAGCACTCGAGGAGTCCGAGCCTCCGTCTGCGGCTGTTTCGGATGCGACAGTATGGATAAGGCGCGATTCGAGCCAACCGTCTGGCGGCCGTGCCGGGGCAGAGGTGAATGTTGCTTGGCGGCTAGAGCGTACAGCGAGGGGAGAGAATGAGCAGCTTGAGTTCCCAATTGCAGGCTCGGCTTCATTCCTGATCGGAAGGACGGGCGGTAAAGTTCATTTCGCGGATGAGCATCCGGGCATATCCCGCGTTCATTTGGAGTTCGGAAGCAATGAGGAAGGCTATACGGTGAAAGATCTCGGTTCGCGAAACGGAACAACACTGAACGGCAGTCCGATGATTGCCTACAAGATCTATAAGCTGCAGAGCGAAGATTCGCTGCAGCTTGCGGGAAGTGACGGGCCGGTCTATACGATCCGCCAAATGAAAGAAGCAGCTGGCGTGTAAACCGCCAAGCTGCTTACTGTAACATTATGATTTGCTGCTCTTCCGGGCAATGGCCTGCATCGCCTCCGCTGCCGAAGGGTAGCGGAATTGAAATCCGGCATTCATGGCCCTCCGGGGCACGGCATGCTGGCCTTCCAGCAGAAGCGTGGACATCTCGCCAAACAGCGTTCTTAAAGCGAACGATGGGACCGGCATCCAGTGAGGGCGCCGGAATGCTTGAGCGATAGCCCGGCCGAATTGTTCATTCGTTACAGCTTCTGGCGCACACGCATTTACCGGTCCGCTTAGACAATCTGTATCAAGGCTGAACAGCACCAGCCGGACCATATCGTCAAGGTGGATCCATGGCAGCCACTGCTTGCCGCTTCCGACTTTGCCGCCAACGAACATTTTGTATGGCAGCGCCATTAAAGGAAATGCTCCGCCTTCGGCGTCGACGACGAGGCCGATCCGCAGCTTGACGAGCCGCTCGGCGGGAATTCGGTCGGCTGCCGCCTCCCATTGTGTAACGACACCGCTGAGAAAATCGGTACCGGGCCTGCCAGATTCGTCGAACACTTCGTGGTTCGACGGCCCGTATACAGAAATGCCGGACGCGTTCACGACCACTTTCGGCTTAGTCGGCTGCGCTTGCGCGATCTTAGCCGATTCCGCTGCTGCGTGTACGCGTGATTGAACAATACGCTGCTTGCTAGAAGCAGTCCAGCGCTGATTGATCGACTCGCCGGCAAGGTTCACGATCGCATCTATGCGTCCGATTCGAGCGGGTACTAAAGCGTCTTCCCATGTCACATACTTGGCGCCTGTTATTTGCCGCGATGCATCAGGAACGGCGCGCGTCACGACAACCGCCTCGTCTCCTCTGGCTATCAGCGCCTTTACGAGCGCTTGTCCGATAAAGCCTGTCCCGCCTGTCACTGCCACCCTCAATCCGGTCACTTCCTTGTGCTATCAGTAACGAGCCTGTTATTCGGCCTCGATCTTCACCAGCCAGCGCTGCGTTTCGCCGCCGTCAATCGCTTTCTCGATATATTCGAAACGAATTTTCGCATTCTCTTCCAAAGCCGCCGCTTGTGCCTCTACCTCTTCGTTAAGCTGATAGACGAAGACACCTTCGGATGTCGTAATCTCGGCCGAATGCGAGTCTGCCAGACCGTTGAAATTGCCTTCCGTTTGTTTCGGTGCGGGCTCATTAGAAGAAGTAGACTCAGATCCAGCAGGTTCATCTTTGTTCGTCTCTGAAGCAGAGGAACCGCCGCTTTCAGGCGTTGCTGTACCGGTATCGATCGCACCCGTCTCGCCGCTGCCGTTAGCTGTCTCTTCCACTACGCCGGTGCTTGCCGGGCTGTCGTTTCCAGAAGATTTGGATTCGGCTCCGCAAGCGGCCGTTGTCATCAATGCTGCGAGAAGCAGCGAAGCGGCAACCGTACGCATCGTTCGGCTTCGTCTTGCCATCGTTCGAGTCATTTGATTCATATGAATTCCCCCTGATTGTGTTACCGTATGTATACCCTGCTGCAGAACGGTTCAAACGTTTCGTTATTTGTTCAGTAGATGGTTATAGGCGGAGTAGTCGATCCCTTTTTTCTTCAAGTAAGTGACCAGACTACGGTAGTCGCGCTTAGGCGTTGCCCGAATATAGCCTTCGATACAGTGCTCGCGGGTAACTCGCGTTTCGCCGTACTCAATCGCAACTTGAGCAATCCGAGCGGCGATCGAATGTCTCGCAATATCGCGAAAAGCGCTCGGTACGGGCGATACAAGCTCTTCAAGAAATTCTTTGGAATCATCGTTCCACATGCCGCGGCTTCGCTCGACCCAATAATTTTGCCAATCGAGCTTGGACTTTCCGTCTTTCTTAGGCAGCACTTTCAGAAATTTGCGGAACATAAAAAATCCGCCGATCGACATAAATCCGACCATGACGACGACCCAGAACGCAATAAAATACATGAACCAGCTATGTCCATTCATGGATTGTTTTCACCTCTGGTTGAATTATACCGTATTCCTAGCTTTATTTCGATATTGCTTGTACAATAAGGGGTGATCAAATGAAAGGGGCGTTTGCTTATGCTGAAGATAGGCTCCCATGTATCGTTCTCCGATAAAGGATTGCTCACTGCAACGGAAGAAGCAGTATCTTATGGTTCCAGCACGTTCATGATATACACTGGTGCTCCGC
Source organism: Paenibacillus kobensis NBRC 15729 (assembly GCF_004000825.1). Taxonomy (GTDB): domain Bacteria; phylum Bacillota; class Bacilli; order Paenibacillales; family Paenibacillaceae; genus Paenibacillus_T; species Paenibacillus_T kobensis. Next base: position 46,792 of record NZ_BILZ01000007.1, read on the forward strand.
AGAATACACGGCGCAAGCCGATTGAATCCTTATATATTGAAGAAGGCCGCGAGGCGATGCGCCAAGCGAACATCGGCGAGATCGTCGTGCACGCGCCTTATATCGTCAACTTGGGTTCGTACAAGGACGATACGTTTGAATTGGCGGTCCGGTTCCTCCAGGAGGAAATTCGCCGTACCGATTATCTAGGCGTCGGCAATATCGTGCTCCACCCTGGCGCATATACGGATAAAGATGCCGAATACGGCATTAACCGCATTGCGGAAGGGCTTAACCTCGTACTTGAGGGTACGAAAGAAACGAAGGTCAACATTGCGCTCGAGACGATGGCGGGCAAAGGTACCGAGATCGGCCGCAGCTTCGACGAGATCGCGTCCATTATTGACAAAGTCCGGGATAATGAACGTCTGACGGTATGCTTGGACACCTGCCACGTTCATGATGCTGGTTACAATATCGTAGGCGATTTGGACGGCGTTCTGTCCGAATTCGACCGCATCGTAGGCTTGAACCGTATCGCCGTCGTTCACTTGAACGACAGCAAGAATCCATGCGGAGCCGGCAAAGACCGTCACGCGCCGGTTGGAGCAGGCTGGATCGGCTATGAAGGCATTCGGTCCGTCGTGCATCATGAAGCGCTTGCTGGCCGTCCATTCATTCTTGAAACACCATGGATCGGCAAGGATGACAAGAAGGAGCGTCCGATGTACGAAGCGGAAATCGCGCTGCTTCGCGGCGACGCTTTGGAACGGTTCGGCGCGTCCTACTATGATGATGTCGAGAAACTTCACCGTTTCTTCGCCGATATGTCGATTGAGGCCCGTCCATATGTGCTCAACGTATGGGATGTGCTGAAGAATGATGCGAAAGCGAAGAAAGCGGATCCGCGCGAACCAATGGACCGGCTGTATGATCTCGTTGCGGAACACAATGTTTTCACGGAATTGAGCGAAGAGCAAATTAACCACCGTTTAATCGGCTGGTTCGCAGGCAAGGCTGCGCTCGTTAACGCGTAAGCCTTCCAACATAAATTTTAGGATGATTAGGAATTGAGGAAGGATGTCGGATAGTCATGCAGCAACCGTATCAACCACAGTCTCAGCATCGCGGCGATAAAAGCAAACGTGCTCGCATGCTGATCTCCTGCCCGGACCGCCCGGGCATCGTCGCCGCTGTCTCGCATTTTTTGCATGAGCATGGGGCGAATATCGTTCAGTCCGATCAATATACGATGGATCCTGAGGGCGGCATGTTTTTTATCCGTTTCGAATTTGATCTGAATGACATGGAGCGCGAGCTGCCTGTGCTGCAGGAAGATTTTACACGTGTAGCGGATCGGTTCGAAATGAAATGGCACACGTTCCGGGCGAGCCGCAAGAAGCGGATCGCGATATTCGTATCGAAGGAGGATCACTGCTTGCTGGAGCTGCTCTGGCAGTGGCAGGCGGGTGATCTGGATGCGGAGATTGCGATGGTCGTCAGCAACCATAACGATATGCGCGGTTTAGTCGAGAGCTTCGGCATTCCGTATCATCATATCCCGGTTACGCCGGATTCGAAGCCGGAAGCGGAGAAGAAACAGATGGAGCTGGTGGCGAATAAGGTCGATCTAATCGTCCTTGCACGGTATATGCAGATTATTCCGCCGAAGTTCATCGAACAATTCCCGAATCGTATCATTAACATTCACCATTCGTTCCTCCCGGCGTTCGTCGGGGGCAAGCCGTATCACCAAGCGTATCAGCGCGGCGTGAAGATTATCGGAGCAACAGCTCACTACGTGACGGAAGAGCTCGATGGCGGTCCGATTATCGATCAGGACGTTCAGCGCGTCAGCCACCGCGACAACGTCGACGATCTGAAGCGGATCGGCCGGACGATTGAACGCGTCGTATTGGCCCGCGCGGTCAAATGGCATACCGAGGACCGTATTCTTGTCCATCAGAACAAGACGGTCGTATTCAACTAACCATCGTTTGTTTAACATGGAACTGCCCTGGGCCGAATCGGCTCAGGGCAGTTTTTGTGTATGAATGTTCATGAAGAATTGCTGTTGCGTGTACCCGCCCGATAGAGCAGAACAATCTGCTTCTTCAGGGAATAACTGGCGCTTACGCTCAGTCGCGTGCCGCTAAGATCGTGATCGTCTCATAAGTTGCTGCAACCCCAGTTCCGTCTGGTTCCGGAAACAGAGACTCGTAGATTTGGAACATTTCGCGGAACAGCCGGCGTCCGGCTCCATCCCCAAGAGAGATACGCTGAGCATCTGTTGATGCGGCGCTCGCGCCGATCGCTTTCACCGTGTGCAGAAAATCGGGTACGGAACGGTGTGTTTCGATTTGCTCCTGTGAGCTTGCATCAAGCAGACGCCAGCCGCTGTCATGAAGCATATTCTGCCACGCCGACAGCGAGTGGAACGACAAACCGTGATGCTTATACGGCATCTCTAGACGATGATATGCCTGTTGAAAAGAAGTGTGCAGCTCGTGCATCGTGCGAGGACCGAACGTCGTAAATGCCAGCAGTCCGCCATCGCTTAATGAACCTCGTAAAGCGGCAAGGGTGCGAGCAGGGTGAACGAACCACTGAAAGCACGCGTTCGAAACGATGAGTTCAAAGGGAGCGTTAAGCTGTTGGCATTCGTTATCAGAGTCGGATTGTTCGCCTGACACCCCCTGCTTCCAGAGTTCGGTATGCCGGTTCTCGCCTGACCACTTATGCCGATCGTACTCCGTTGCCCATTGTTCAGCGTCTGCTTCGACCCATTGAATCCGGTCCATCGCTTCCGGACAACTCTCCAGCAGCTTGCGGCTGGCCGCTGCCAGCATTCCGGGACTAATGTCGATGGCTGTTATACTGCCGCGGCTCAGCAGCTGTGTGCGAGCCAGCAGGGCGGTCAGCGTACCTGTGCCGCATCCGATCTCCATGACGCGTGCCGGTGCAGCATGCGAATGATTACCCCCAATATAATGGGTCTGTATCCGCTCGGCCAGTTCGGTTGCCATAATCAATTGGACACGGACGTTGCTGTCGTATTGGCCTTGCGCGCTTCGTCCGAATTGCCGCTTGATTCGATCATGATAACCGATCATGCAGCCACCTCCTGATCCGAGCCGAGACGTACTCCGGTTCAGTAAGAAACGGAGCGTGACCGATTCCATCCAGCACCATCCGCTCAGCTTGCGGGATAGATTGCACCAAATCTGCCGATTTGTCGGCAGGGCATATGCTGTCGTCAGAGCCATGAATAAAGAGGGCCGGACATTCAACCTTCGGAAGTTGCGGATTTAAATCTTCATGAATGAGCCATTGAAGGCCCGCATCCAGAGCGGCATCGGACCATCGGGTCATCAACGAAACGGCGCTGCTGGTCTCTTGGTCAAGATCCGTGTTAAACGTTCGGCCATGATCTCTATCACGACCTCTATCACAAGCCCCGTCACGAACAAGCAGTCTCCTCGCAAGATCCTCCCGGCAACCGTCCAACGCCATAGAGCGGAACCGTGCTTCGACGCCGGCCCGGTCCGCCGACAGGGCGGTGCGCATGCGCTCCAACTGGCGCGCGTCCCATCCACTTCTCGAGGAAGCGGAGCCGCGCTGTTCTGAGCGAACGAACCTTGCGCCTGCGGATATGACGATAGCCCCATCGACGAGTCGATCCGCAGCAAGCCGAAGTGCGAGCATTCCGCCGAGCGACCAGCCGACAGCAATGAGCGGAGCGCCAGTATGGTGTTTTGATCGAAGCTCCTTAACCCCGGCTATAGCCGCAGCATAGAACTCTTCCTGACCGGCAGCTTTCGTATAGTCGGCTGCAAGATCCGCTTCTGCGGCTGGCAAAAGCCCGCGAAGCGGTTGGAACACTTCTCCGCCGAACGACCATCCTGGCAGCCATAAGTAGCCTGCATGCATCTAGGTTCACCTCATTCCCATCCGGCTGGTGATGTTCATAACCGCCGATAGCGCCTCTTGCAGCTCTTGCCCGGAATGGGCACTCGACAGTGAGAACCGGACACGTGAAGCGTTGGCGGGCACGGTAGGGGTACGTATCGCGGAGGCGGCTATGCCCGCGAGCAGCAGCTCTTCGCTCAGCCGGATAGCCGATTCTGCATCTCCGGTCATGACCGGGACGACCGGACAGTCCGGTTGTCCGGTTACTTGCAGGCCGGCTCTCGTAAACGTTTCACGGAACAACCTTGCATGCCCGCGGACGGCATCAGCCCGCTGCCGCTCCTGCCGAATGAGCAAGAGTGCCCTCTGTACGCCTGCAATGACCGATGGGGGGAGCGCGGTTGAATAAATCAGAGGGCGAGCTTTGTTGACGAGCCAGCTCCGAAGCGTATGGCTTCCCGCCGCATAGGCTCCATAAACCCCGAATGATTTGCTGAAAGTACCGATATGGACATCGATATGCCCGGACAGCCCGAGCTCCGCTGCAAGCCCTTGCCCTTCCGCGCCGTATACGCCGCCGCTATGCGCTTCGTCAACGATAAGTCCAGCATTGTAACGATATTTCAGCTCGACCAGTTCCCGCAGCGGAGCAGCATCCCCGTCCATCGAAAAAATAGCGTCGGTTACGATCCACCGCCGCCGTGCGCTTCCGTGTTTCTTAAGCAAGCTCTCCAAGTGATCAAGGTCGTTATGCTTATAGCGGATATGTTCAGCACGGCTGAGAACAGCGCCGTCGACGATGCTTGCATGGTTCAGCCTGTCGCTGAACAGGGCATCCTCCCGTCCGGCAAGTGCTGCGATCGTTCCGACATTGCACATGTACCCGCTTCCGAAAACGACGGCGGCATCTGTGCCGTGCCATTGCGCCAAAGCTGCTTCGAGCTGCTCATAGCCTAGACGACTGCCGCTGATTAGCCGGGATGCGCCTGCACCGCAGCCTTCCTCTTGCAGCGATTGGATCATCGCTTCTTTAATTGATGCATGCTGCGAGAGTCCAAGATAATCATTCGAGGACAAGTCAAGCAGCTCTCGCCCGTCCCGGACGATACGGCCAGCCTTGCCGACTATGGCTGCCGAAGGACGAATTGACCGCAACAAAGACTGCTCTTTAAGCTCGGCCAACGGTTGTTCCATCCATTCCATGTGCGGAATCGACCTCCTCTAGATGAGCATACAGAGCTTGTATATCGACGGCGGTTCGAACTGCATTCGCAAGCGATTCCGGGTCGTCCCCGGGCAATCCGGCAGGCAATCTGCCCCACACGCGAATTCCGCCATATTGTTCGATTAATGAAGCGTTGCGATCTACGCTTATGTCCCCGCCGCTCATCGCTGTCTCGCCGTCATTAAGCAATACGCCAGCGACCCGGATTCCATGATGCCGAAGCCAATGAACCGTCAACAGCGTATGGTTCACCGTACCGAGTCCGGAACGTGCAATGACGAGAGCGGGCATGCCGAGCACCGCAATCAAATCGGTCACCGTGGCGTTATCCGTCAGCGGGACGGCTGCGCCGCCGGCACCTTCGATGATCATCGTACCGTAGGCTTCGAACAGTGCTCTGCCGGATTCGACGAGCGCGTCCATCCTAAGCGGAGCTTTCGGCGGCGCTGCGATAGCGGGGGCCAAAGGCGCTTCGTACGAGAAGGAGCATACCTCTTCCGGACGTTCGGTTAATCCTGCCGCGCGAATAAGCCGTTCCGCATCGGTTCTTCCGCTGCCGGGCAATTCGCCTGACTGAACCGGCTTCCAGACGCCGGTATGGATGCCTTCGGCGCGAAACGCGGCTGCAAGTCCTGCTGCGGCCACCGTTTTGCCGATGCCGGTATCGGTGCCCGTGATGAATAAGCCGCGCCGGTGCGGAAGCGCGCTCATGTCGCAGTTCCTAATTCGGTTCTGCCATTGCGGCTCGCTCATGGTCTCCACCCGCGTTCCGTCACGTCGATTACGGCTTCTGATAAAATATCCGCCATGTCTGCAAGCTCGCTGTCCGTGCTGACGAGCGGAGGAATGAAGACGATGACGTTGCCTAGCGGACGCGTAAGCATGCCGAGATCGCGTGCGCGGCGGGCGACAAGCACGCCGATTCGTTCATTCCAATGGTAGGGCTCTTTCGTCCGCTTATTTGCCACGAGCTCGATGCCGAGCATTAGCCCCTTGTAACGGATATCGCCTATATGCGGCCGGTCGAGGAGAGGAGAAAGCCGCTGCGCAACGAAATGGCCTTTTGCATCGACGGATTCGACGATCGATCGCTCCCGCATCAGCCGCAGACTCTCCAGCGCGACAGCGCAGCCGAGCGGATTGCCGGTGAAGGAGTGGCCGTGGAAAAAGGTTTTCTGTTCTTCATAATCCGCATAGAACGCGTTGTATACCCTTTCGGTTGCCAGCGTCGCCGCGACCGGCAAATAACCGCCCGTCAGCCCTTTGCCGACAATCATTAGGTCTGGCGCTACGTTCTCGTGACCGCATGCGAACATGCGGCCCGTCCGGCCAAAGCCTGTCGCGACTTCGTCGGCAATGAGCAGCACGTCGTAACGGCGGCACAGCCCGGCAATGGCGCTCAGACAGCCTTCCGGCATGACGATGATGCCGCTTGCGCCTTGCACGACCGGTTCGACGATTAAAGCCGCTATGCCAGCGCCATGTTCTTGAAGTAAACTTTCGAGCGCGGACAATGTCTCCGCCATGGCGCCGTCCGGTCCGTCCGGATGGCGGTAGCCATTCGGATAAGGCACGGTATGCGAAGGGAAGAGCAGAGGACGGAATACCTCATGATAGAGCGGAATGGCGCCGACACTGACGGCTCCGATCGTGTCGCCGTGATAAGCGTCTTTCATCGTAATGAACGATTTTTTGCCGGGCATGCCGTTGTTGTACCAATATTGATAGGCCATCTTCAAGGCGATTTCGACGCCGGTCGCGCCGGAATCGGAATAGAACACCTTCGTCAGTCCAGCGGGGGAGATGGCGGCGAGCTGCGCGGCAAGCTCAATGGACGGCACATTCGCCATGCCGAGCAGCGTGGAGTGGGCGACGCGCTGCATCTGAGCGGCCAGCGCCTCGTTCAGCTCCGGGACATTATGGCCATGCACGTTCAGCCATACGGAGGAGAAGCCGTCAAAGTAGGAACGTCCTTCGAGATCGAACAGCCGGATGCCTTCGCCGCGCTCGATAATGAGAGGGGACTCCTCGTTATACTGCTTCATTTGGGTAAAAGGGTGCCATACATGCTTTTGATCCAATAAGGCTAGCCGTTCATAGTCGGATTGAGAATGGAATAGGGATGACATCGCTTGAATGCTCCTCTCTATATGTAAACCTAACAATACACCAAAGTGGTTAACAAATAAAATTGTTGCCATTGTAGCAGATGAAAAAGCACGTGTAAAGAATGGGAAGTTGGGGCAATGTAACCAAGGGCAGATCATAATATTTAGAGGAGCTTTCATGTTAGTTAAAGATGTTGTTTATAGTTCGTATCAGTTTTCGTAATAAGAATACATATGGAAAAGCACCTTCGGGAGTGGTACAATGTTTCAAAGCCAGTGCGCATGCTAATTGAAGATGAAGCGCATTATCCCAATAAGTAGAGATAACAGGCAATATCATTGCATTTTTAGGAGGAATTACGTAATGACAGTTACGCAGAAGTCCATCGATCAGCTTTCGATCGATACGATCCGTACGCTCGCAATTGATGCGATCGAGAAATCGAAATCGGGCCATCCGGGCATGCCAATGGGCGCAGCTCCAATGGGCTACCAATTGTTCGCAAAAACGATGACTCACAATCCATCCAATCCGACGTGGATCAACCGGGACCGTTTCGTTCTGTCCGCAGGCCACGGTTCGATGCTCTTGTACAGCCTTCTTCATCTGTCCGGCTACGGCCTGACGATCGATGAGATCAAAAACTTCCGTCAATGGGGCTCCAAAACACCAGGTCACCCAGAATTCGGCCACACAGCTGGTGTTGACGCTACGACGGGTCCACTGGGCCAAGGCTTCGCAATGGCTGTTGGTATGGCAATGGCAGAAGCACAACTCGGTGCTACTTACAATAAAGACGGCTTTAAAGTCGTTGATCACTATACGTATTCCATCTGCGGCGACGGCGACCTCATGGAAGGCATCTCCCATGAAGCAGCTTCCCTCGCAGGCCACTTGAAGCTCGGCAAGCTCGTTGTCCTGTTCGATTCGAACGACATCACGCTTGACGGCGAACTGAGCCTGTCGAGCTCCGAGTCCGTTCAGAAGCGTTTCGAAAGCTACGGCTGGCAAGTGCTGCGCGTAGAAGACGGCAACGATCTCGAGTCGATCTCCAAAGCGATCGCTGCAGCGCAAGCAGAACAATCCAAACCAACGTTGATCGAAGTGAAGACGGTTATCGGCTACGGCAGCCCGAACAAAGGCGGCAAAGGCGGCCATGCTGGTCCTCACGGTTCCCCGCTTGGTGCAGAAGAAACGGTTCTGACGAAGCAGTTCTACAACTGGGAACATGAGCCGTTCACGGTTCCTGCTGAAGTATCGGCACACTTTGGCGAAGTGAAGCAAGCAGGCGAGAAAGCGAATGCTGCTTGGGACGCGAAATTCGCGGAGTACAAGAAAGCATTCCCAGAGCTGGCCGCTCAATTCGATACGGCTATCGCTGGCAACCTGCCTGCTGGCTGGGACGCTGACCTTCCGAAGTACACGACGGAAGACAAGCCGCTGTCGACGCGCGTTGCTTCCGGTAACGCTCTGAACGGTCTGGCGAAGAACATCCCGAACTTCGTGGGCGGTTCCGCTGACCTCGAGAGCTCGACGATGACGCATCTCAAAGGATTGTCGGTATATAAAGCGGGTCAATACGACGGCCGCAACATTTACTTCGGCATTCGTGAGTTCGGTATGGCTGCTGCAATGAACGGCATCACGCTGCACGGCGGTCTGAAAGTATACGGCGGTACGTTCTTCGTATTCACGGACTACCTGCGTCCAGCTGTTCGTCTGTCGGCGCTGATGAAGCTGCCTGTAACGTACGTTCTGACGCATGACTCGATCGCAGTCGGCGAAGACGGCCCTACGCACGAACCAATCGAGCAACTTGCATCGCTGCGCATCATCCCTGACCTGACGGTTATCCGTCCGGCTGACGCGAACGAGACGTCCGCTGCTTGGGCTTACTCGGTTGAGAACCAATCGAACCCCGTTGCACTCGTTCTGTCGCGCCAGAACCTGCCAGTTCTCGCAGGTACGGCTGAGAAAGCGCGCGAAGGCATCAAAAAAGGTGCTTACGTTGTTTCCGATGCAGCGAACGGCCAACCGGTCGCTCAAATCATCGCAACGGGCTCCGAAGTTCAACTGGCTGTAGCAGCTCAACAAGCGCTTGCTGCTGAAGGCATCCAAGTGCGCGTAATCAGCATGCCAAGCTGGGATCTGTTCGACAAACAATCGCAAGAGTACAAAGATTCCGTATTGCTGCCTAACGTCAAATCCCGCCTCGCAATCGAGATGGCTCATCCGTTCGGCTGGGAACGTTATGTTGGCGACCAAGGCGCAGTACTCGGCATCAACACGTTCGGCGCTTCCGCCCCTGGCGACCGCGTCATCCAAGAGTACGGCTTCACGGTTGAGAACGTCGTTAGCAAAGTTAAAGGTCTGTTGAAATAGACCGTTTCCGTATATAGCTTAAGGCGCTGCGCTTCCCGCGCCGCGCCTTTTGCCATTGTGGAATTAATCGACATATAGCATAATGGAACGAGGCGTTGCCCGCGCACTCGATGCCGGGAATTTTCATCGTATAAGGGAGAGTTGTTTATTATGTCTCAATTCGAAGGCGTATCGGTCGTCAAGAAAGCTAACGTTTATTTCGACGGCAAAGTAACGAGCCGCGCAGTTATTTTCGCAGACGGCACGAAGAAGACGCTCGGCATCATGATGCCAGGCGAATATGAGTTCGGCACGGATTCGAAAGAAATTATGGAAATTCAAGCAGGCGACTTGAAAGTGCTGCTCCCAGGCGAGACGGAATGGGTACATATCCAAGGCGAGGGCGAGTTCGTTGTTCCTGCTAACGCGAAGTTCAAGCTGCAAGTTGCTTCCGTAACGGACTACATCTGCTCTTACATCAACGAGTAGGAACGTCCGGATCGGACAAGCTGTGCAGCGCGCTGCTGTACGCCTAGGGCGGATAAGCGGCGGCAAGAAGGCCGCATGCTTGTCGCATGCGGCCTTCAATACTGTATTGCCTTGTTGTTCTATTTGTTGTCTTGACGGCGGTGGGCAAGAGGACGGCCAATCCACTGCTCGTACACTTTAGCGACGGCAGACAGATCGAGCGAGCCATGGCCGGCTGCATTGCCGGCTTGGTACAAGCTTTTGGAAGCCTCGAGAAGAGGTGTCGGAACGCCGAGCTTGTCGGACAGGACAGAGGACAGCCGCAAGTCCTTGAGCATCAGCTCCAGAGCGAACTGCACGCTGAAGTCTTCGCTGAGCAGCTTTGGACCTTTGAGCTCGGCGGCTTTGCTTGCACCGCCGCCCGATTGTACAAGCTCAAGGAACGAGGCGCCGTCTATGCCGCCTGAAGCTGCGATGGCGAACCCTTCCATCAGCGCGGCGGTGTTGATGCCGACGATCGTATTGTGCGCCAGCTTGGCGACGGCTCCGCTGCCGTTCGGTCCCATCGGGATGACGCGGCGGCCCATTGCCAGCAGCACAGGCTCGATCGATGCGGCTGCATCCGCGCTGCCGCCGACCATGAAGACAAGCATGCCGGCTTCTGCCGCGGGCTTGCTGCCGGTCACGGGCGCATCGAGGAAGATGGCTCCGCGGCCGGCCGCATCGTCAGCCAATCGGCGGGCGAGCTCCGGCGAGATCGTGCTGCTGTCAACGATTACCGTTCCGGGCGCGACGCCGGCGAACACACCTTGTTCGCCGTCATACACATCGCGGATCGAATCGTCGTTGCTGACCATTGTCACGACGACATTGCGTCCGCGCACGGCATCGGCAGGCGTGCCAGCGACGGAAGCGCCAAGCGCTCGAAGCTCCTCCGCCTTCGCGGCGGTCCGGTTATAGACGGTTACGTCGAAGCCTTTGCGAAGGAGATTGGCCGCCATTGCATAGCCCATCGTGCCAAGTCCGATAAAACCTACAGTTGTTGTCATCGCATTCCCTGCTTTCTATATAGCGTTTGTTCTTAAGTTTAACACATTCGGCCCCGAAGCCGGGACAGCCGGATTAAGCTTTTACATTTAAGGAGGCTATACCTATGAGCAAAACGGTTCATTTTGATTACAGCAAAGCACTTTCGTTCGTCGGCCAGCATGAGGTTGACTATTTCGCAAGCCAAGTGAAAGCCGCTCACGAGCAGCTCCACAACGGCACGGGCGCAGGCTCCGACTACCTCGGCTGGATCGATCTTCCTGCGAACTATGACAAAGAAGAATTCGCGCGCATCAAGCAAGCGGCATCGAAGATCCAATCCGATTCCGAAGTGCTGATCGTGATCGGCATCGGCGGCTCGTACCTCGGCGCTCGCGCAGCGATCGAGATGCTGTCGAATTCGTTCTACAACGTTCAGACGGACGCAGCGCGCAAAACGCCGCAAATCTTCTTCGCCGGCAACAACATCAGCTCCACGTACGTGACGCACCTGCTGCAATTGCTCGAAGGCCGCAGCTGGTCGATCAACGTTATCTCGAAATCCGGCACGACGACGGAGCCAGCGATTGCGTTCCGTATTTTCAAAGATGCGCTGGAGAAAAAATACGGCAAAGAAGAAGCGCGCAAGCGTATCTTCGCAACGACGGACAAAGCAAAGGGCGCTCTGAAGACGCTCGCGACGGCAGAGGGCTACGAATCGTTCATCATTCCTGACGACGTAGGCGGCCGCTACTCCGTGCTGACGGCTGTAGGCCTGCTCCCAATCGCTGTTGCCGGCGTTGACGTTGACGCGATGATGAAAGGCGCAGCTGACGCGCAAGCGGCATACAGCAACCCGAACCTCGCAGAGAACGAAGCTTACCAATATGCGGCTGTCCGCAACGCGCTGTACCGCAAAGGGAAAGTAACGGAAATTCTCGTTAACTACGAGCCGTCGCTTCACTTCGTGTCGGAATGGTGGAAGCAGCTGTTCGGCGAGAGCGAAGGCAAAGACTACAAAGGCATCTACCCAGCGTCCGTCGACTTCTCGACTGACCTGCACTCGATGGGCCAATTCATCCAAGAAGGCAACCGTAACATCTTCGAGACGGTAATCCAAGTGAAAGAAGTTGCGGAGCACATTACGATCGAGAAGGACGCAGACGATCTTGACGGCCTGAACTTCCTCGCTGGCAAGACGCTTGACTTCGTTAACAAGAAAGCGTTCGAAGGCACGCTGCTCGCGCACACGGACGGCCAAGTGCCGAACTTGATCGTGAACATCGCCGACATGACGCCATACACGTTCGGCTACCTCGTGTACTTCTTCGAGAAAGCCTGCGGTATCAGCGGCTACCTGCTGGGCGTTAATCCATTCGACCAACCGGGCGTTGAAGCGTACAAGAAGAACATGTTCGCGCTGCTCGGCAAGCCAGGCTACGAGAAAGAGAAAGCAGAGCTCGAAGCTCGTCTGTAAGACATGCTGCACAAATATAAAACGCTGCGGCGCGAAGGCGACCAAGAAATTGTCATTCGCAAATCGCGGTTTATCGGATATGGAACGCCGGTCGCTTCCGAGGAGGAAGCGATCGCTTTCGTCGATAAGATCAAGAAGCTGCACAAGCAAGCGACGCATAACTGCTCTGCCTATGTCGTCGGCGAGCGCGACGAGATTCAGAAGGCATCGGACGACGGTGAGCCGAGCGGCACAGCCGGCAAGCCGATTCTGGAGGTCATCAAGAATCAAGGGCTCAAAAATGTCGCGATCGTCGTCACCCGCTACTTCGGCGGCATTATGCTCGGTGCGGGCGGACTGATCCGCGCTTATGCAGATGGTGCTGTCGCGGCGATCGAAGGAGCGGGCGCGATCGTCAACGTGCTGCACCGCGAAGTTGCCGTCGACGTCGACTATACGTGGTACGGCAAGCTGGAGAACGAGCTCCATGCCCGCGAATACCGAGTCGAGAATACGGAATTCACGGATCGTGTGACGGTAACCTGTCTGCCGGTCGAGGCCGAAGCGGACGCGTTCATCGCGTGGGTGACTGACTTGACCCAAGGGCAGGCCGTCATCGTGAAAGGCGAAGCGGTGTACCGGATCGAAGGCGAATAGAATAGCTGCTGCAGTGAAAAGCGCTGAAGAGGCTGCTGCTAAGTCCAGTGGGATTTAGCGGCAGCCTTTTTTGCTCTGGCGTCTCGCGCCTCTATTCATTTCTAGCTGCTTGCATGTGAGAAAAGGCTCATGAATGGTTGGGTTGTACACCATAATAATAGATGAATGATTCTATTTGCTTCGGGGAACCAGGCGAGACATCCGCTGTGGTGATATATGACTATTTTTTATACGAGGCATCGAATTTCGTGATAAAGCATTGACGAGGGAACTATGCTTCTGCTAAATTAATAATACCAAGTATTATAATAGGAATTATAAGCGCGAGTAGTGGTTATTCGTTGTCCCTACGGCTCGAGCCGATGGTCTGGAGGTCTATCGTACACATGAATTTCATGTTCCGCAGCCGATGGTGGAGCTTCGGATTTCGCAGCACAGTTATGCTCTATTTTCTGTTGCTGGTCGTCATCCCCATTATCGGTATCTACACGCAATCGTTCTCGCTAGGCTGGAAGCCTTTCTACGAAAGCGTCAGCGATCCGCTGGCATGGAAGGCTGTTCTGCTCACCGTGAAGCTGGCTTTTATCGCGGCTGTCATTAACATCTTAATCGGTACGATGATCGGCTGGACGCTTAACCGTTACAAGTTCGCCGGACGCAGGCTGCTGAACAGCCTCGTCGATCTGCCATTCGCCCTGCCGACCGCAGTAGGCGGCTTGATGATTCTGCTGCTGCTCGGCCCGAACAGCTTCGTCGGCAATATTGCCGATAAGCTTGGCTTTCAGATCGTGTTCCACGAACCGGCTATCGTCGTCGCGATGATCTTCGTCACATTCCCGTTCGTCATCCGGGCGGTTCAACCGCTGCTGGAAGAGATGGACAAATCGGAAGAAGAGGCAGCTTACACGATGGGCGCTTCGAAGACGAAGACATTTCTGCAAATTATATTTCCATCTATGCTGCCCGGCGTTCTAAGCGGAGGCATGCTTGCATTCTCCCGCGCGCTTGCGGAATTCGGTGCCGTCGTACTCGTGGCGGGCAATATTCCCGGCAAGACGCTGATCGCTTCGGTATTCATCTACGGTGAAATCGAAAGCGATAACTCACAGGGCGCAGCGGCGGTTTCGATCATTTTGCTCACCTTCTCCTTCATCATTCTGTGGATTGTAAGCAGAGTCCAGGCAAGGAGGAGCAGCAAGTGAAGAAACTATGGATTCCTTTAACGTATAGCATTTTTCTTATCCTTATCATCGTACCGCTTGCACGTATTCTAACCGGCGCTTGGAGCGACGGGTGGAACGGCTTCGCCAATGCGCTTAGCCGCCCGGAAGCGCTGCATGCGCTACTGATGACGGGACTTATTACAATCGTTGTTACAATTATTAATACATTGTTTGGCGTTATGCTGTCGCTGTATCTCGTTCGTGCCGAATGGCTGCCGGAGAAGCTGAAGCAGTTGCTGAACAGTGTGCTGGATCTTCCGTTCGCCGTATCGCCAGTTATCGGCGGTCTCATGATCGTTCTGCTGCTCGGACCGAATACGGCACTCGGCGCATTGCTCAATGATGTTGGCATTTCGATCGTTTATGCCTTCCCTGGCATGGTCATTGCGACGCTGTTCGTCACCTTCCCGATGATGGTGCGCGAGATTATGCCGGTGCTGCAAGAAATCGGTACGTCGCAGGAGGAAGCGGCTTCGACACTGGGCGCGTACTCGTGGTACACGTTCTGGCAAGTAACTTGGCCAGCGATTCGTTGGGGCGTCATCTACGGCGTCGTCTTGACAGTCGCGCGCTGCCTGGGCGAGTTCGGAGCGGTGCTAGTCGTATCCGGTAACATTATAAATAAGACACAGACGGCAACAACGCTCGTCTACCAAGACGTAGAGAACTTTAATGTTACTGCGGCCAACGGCGTCGCACTCGTATTGGCAGCCGTTTCCGTCGGATTGCTTTTGCTCATGGAATGGGCGAAGAAACGAAAGGAAGTGCATTAACCGATGCATATCGAGGTCCGGAATCTTAATAAACAATTCGGCGATTTCCACGCGGTGCGCGATGTCAGCTTTACGATTGAGAAAGGCCATTTGATCGGTCTGCTCGGCCCAAGCGGCGGCGGCAAGACGTCTATTCTGCGGATGCTGGCGGGACTTGAGACGCCGACCTCCGGCGATATCGAGTTTCTTGGCAAACGGGTGAACGATCTGCCTCCGCAGGAACGCGGCATCGGCTTCGTATTCCAGAACTATGCGCTGTTCAAGCATATGTCGGTATTCGACAACATCGCTTTCGGTCTGAAGATTAAAAAGCAAACGAAAGAGCAAATCCGTGAGCGCGTTATGGAGCTGGTGGAGCTCACAGGGCTGAAGGGCTTCGAGCACCGGTACCCGCATCAGCTGTCCGGCGGTCAACGCCAGCGCGTCGCATTCGCTCGGGCACTTGCGCCTGAGCCGCAACTGCTGCTGCTCGACGAACCGTTCGCTGCGATCGATGCGAAGATTCGTACGGAGCTTCGGACATGGCTGAAGGAACTGATCGAGCGAGTCGGCATTACGTCGATCTTCGTTACGCACGACCAGGAGGAAGCGATCGAAGTTGCCGATGAAATTATGATTATTAATAAGGGACGTCTCGAGCAGAAAGGGACGCCATGGGATATTTATAAAAGTCCGGAGACGCCGTTCGTGGCAGGCTTTATCGGAGAGTCGACAATCGTCGAGAACGTCGGCGCCATTCGCGGCTTTGAAGATGCGACTAAGATACCGGGAACCAAAGCACTTATTCGTCCAGAATATATAGAGATCGGCAAGCCAGGTGAGATTCGTCTCGCATCTGCGGCAATGGATGGCCGCGTGAAGCATTTACACTTCCGCGGCAGCGAGTGGATGGTAGAGCTTGAGGTGGGATCATCCAAGCTGATTACGTACCGTTCGCTGGAGAAGGAAGTGCTTCATCCAGGCGAGCAACTGAGCGTGCTCGTACACCGGGCTTACCTGTTCAACGATTCGGATAGCTGGATTATGGAGAACAAGCTGAAAGAGGATCCAATGCCGATTCATATTTAATTCGGCGCACGGAACCTCGAATGCGGTCAGGGGCATATAATCATGTGGAAATGGGTAACAACGCGGGCTGCCCGGCAACGGATGCGCGCGGCGGCTCTGCTCGCAGGCGCTTGCATGCTGCTGCTTCTGTCCGCTTGCGGCAGCGAGGGCGGCACGAATAACAATGCGGTCGGGGGCGAGGAGACGAATGCAGCTCAGAACGGCGACATTACGCTGGTTATCGGCGCGTATTCTGTCGTGAAGGATGCGTTCGTCGAGCTGCTTCCGGATTTTCAGCGCTATTGGCAGCAGAAGACCGGACAAAAGGTCGTCTTCCAGCAATCCTATGAGGCATCCGGCACGCAGGCCCGCGCTATCGTTGGCGGCTTCGAGGCCGATGTAGCGGTGCTGGCCATGGAGACGGATATCAACAAAATTCAAAAAGCTGGTTTGATCGAGCCGAATTGGAATGATAACGAAACGAACGGTATGATTACCGACTCGGTCGTTGTACTCGGCACCCGCGACGGGAACCCGCTAGGCATTAAGGATTGGAAGGACTTGACGCGCAAAGGCGTTAAAGTGCTGTATCCGAATCCGAAGACGTCCGGCGGCGCGCAGTGGGATATCAATGCGATATACGGCGCGGGCTTGAAAGAGTCGGAGCGTCAGAATGGCACGAAGGATCCGGAGTTTGCGAAGCAATTCCTGAAGCAGATTCATGCCAACGTCGAGTCGCTTGATAAGAGCGGCCGCGCTTCGATGGCAGCGTTCGAATATGGCGTCGGCGATGTCATTGTCACTTATGAGAACGAGCTTCGCTCGCGTGTGAAGCAAGGCGTTCCTTATACGATCGTTATTCCAAGCGATACGATTCTAATTGAGAATCCGGCTGCCGTTGTCGACCGCAATGCGAAGAAGCACGGCGTGCAGGAAGCGGCGCAAGCTTTCGTCGATTATTTGAAGTCGGATGAGGCGCAAATGGTGTTCGCGGAGTACGGCTTCCGTCCGGTAACCGAGAAAGCCGCAGAGGCGACGAAGTCGCAGTTCGAGCAGCCGTCGGGGCTGTTCGATATCAACTATCTCGGCGGATGGAGCGAAGTGAAAGAGAAGCTCTATTCGAAGAAGGGCGTCTGGTATCAAGTTTTGGCCGATATTTAATAGGATCAGCGTCTCTCTCCAGTGATGGAGAGGGGCGCTTTTTTTTGTCGCTGTACGATCGGAGGAAATGCTGGGGACCTTGCACCTGTACCTGTGAAAATAAACGGATGCCTGCCAGTAAAAACCTAGTCCGGCGGATGCGGATTCCCATAAGCTAGAGTAGTCTGGAGTATGGGGGAGAACAGACGTGACATTAGCAGGGATACGCATTCGCAGCCGTGTGCGGAACCGCAGCCGGATGAAGCGGGTTCAGCGTGATGCCTCCGGCTTGAGGAGACAGAAGCAGCGGGAATGGTTATGGAGAATGAGCGTCACCGGAAGGATATCGAGGCATCGGGTAAAACGCCGGCTAGGTGTGGCGCAAAGGGGAGAACAGGATGGGAATCGACAACAACAATCTGGTTTCGGTGACGAGCACGGCGGTTTATAAGCTTCTACTGGCTCATATCGGTCAGAACGTATGGGTCACAACCGCAGCTGCAACCGTAGTAGACGGTTTGTTGGAAGGCGTGCAGCAATCGTATGCGACGGTGAGAAGACCAAGCGGAGATGCGGAATACGTAGCGCTTGCTTATATCGTATCGGTATCTTTTCCAGGGGCATAACCGCTAACCGCAACGCAATTCCAACATAGATGATAAAAGATCAGCCAATGGATTTTGGTTGGTCTTTTTTAGTTTCATCGCGTTTAGGAGAGACAAATGAACCTATCGTCCGTTCCGGTTCGTGAAGGCATCGAACGGCAGGATGCACAGATACGCAGGCTCATGCTACAATAGAGGAACGAATGTTCTGGCCTGCTGCCGTAAGGAGTCGTGAATGTATTGAGTTCTGCCATCATACCGCCGCCCGTTCAGTTATCTGTCCGCGAGCTAGTGGAATACGCCTATCGAAGCGGTGATATCGTCTCGGGCTTTCGGTCTGCTGCCGCAATGTCCGAAGGGGCGAAGATTCATCTGGACGTACAATCGGAATACGGGCCGCAGGACGAGAAAGAGCATTACTTGAAGGCGGAGCTTGATTACGGCGGCATCCGGTTTATGATAGACGGCCGATGCGACGGATTACTGCAATCGGAAGATGGCATGATGATCGATGAAATAAAGTCGACGGCGGGAGAGCTGCCGGCTGCTGACGATGCGGCTCCCGCCGTTCATTGGGCGCAAGCGGTTTGTTACGCTTATATGTACGCTGCGGAGCAGGGGATGGACGCGATGCAGGTGCGGCTAACTTACGTCAGTACGACAACAGGAGAACGGAGAGCGTTCGTCCGCAAGCTTGCTTTCGGCGAGCTGTTCGAGGCGGTAATGGACGCGGTTCGGTCGTATGCGCCTTATGCGCAGATGATTCAGAGATATGTGGCGAGGCGGACGGAGAGCGCGAAGGCGCTGGCGTTTCCTTTTCCCGCCTACCGGGAAGGACAGAGGAAATTTGCCGGCGCCGTCTACAAGACCATAACAGATGGAACGAAGCTGTTCGCGCAAGCGCCGACCGGCATCGGCAAGACGATATCGACGCTGTTTCCTGCCGTCAAGGCGATCGGAGAGGAGCGTCTTCGGCATTTGTTCTATCTGACGGCGAAGACCATAACGAGAACGGCTGCCGAAGACGCGTTCGCGCTTATGCAATCGGGCGGTCTCGTGATGCATGTCGTAACGTTGACGGCGAAGGATAAGATTTGTTTTCAAGAAGAGGTGCGGTGCTCCAAGGAGCATTGTCCGTATGCGGACGGCTATTATGACCGGATCAACGATGCGCTGCTTGATATGCTGGATAACGAGACGTTGATGACGAGAACGGTTATCGAGCAATACGCCCATAAGCATCGGGTATGTCCGTTCGAAATGTCGCTTGATGCGGCATATGCCTCCGATGCTCTGATCTGCGACTACAATTACGTGTTCGACCCCCGCGTCAACTTGAAGCGGATGTTCGAGGAGCGCAAGCGGCATACGGCAATATTGGTCGATGAGGCGCATAATTTGGTGGAGCGCGGGCGCGAGATGTATTCGTCGGAGCTGAACAAAGCGGATTACCTGCAGCTGTCGCGGAGCTACAAAGGCGTTAATCCAAGGCTGCATGCGGCGGCGAAGTCGGTTAATGAATGGCTGCTGGGGCTGCGCAAAAGGCTGGAGAAGGAACGGTCCGGGGAGTTAAGCGCTGGCGACGTAACCTCGGGCTATCGTTCTAGTGCAGAGGCAGGCGATGCGGAAGGCGTTCAACCGGAGGGGGCGGAAACGCCAGCAGGAGCCGGCCAGCAAGCTGCGGCTGTTCAAGGGGCCGATAGCCGGGCGGCATGGACGCCGCTCGGCAACGGACAAGCCGTATCGGAACGGCTGCCGGGCGACTTGATTCCGCTCGTAGAGACCTTTGTTGAAGAGGCCGCGCAGGAGCTGGCCTATCCCGCAATCGGGACGGAAGCGCTCGCTGCCGAAGCTTCGCTGCCGGATTTGTATTTTGCTTCGCAGAACTGGATTCGAATAGCCAAGCTGTACGATGAACGGTACGTAACGATGGCGGAATGCGAGAAGAGCGAGGTCCGCCTCAAGCTGTTCTGCTTGGACCCTTCGCATCTGCTGCGCCAAGCCGGGAAAGGATTTCGCGCGCACGTTCTATTTTCAGCTACGCTGTCTCCGTTGTCGTATTACATGGATTTGCTGGGCGGCAGCGGTGAATCGGATTATTCGCTGTCGGTGCCTTCGCCGTTCTCTGCCGAGCAGCTAGATGTACGGGTGCTGCCGCTGTCCACCCGGTACCGGGACCGTGAGCGGAGCATTGAGCCGATCGCGCGTGCGCTGCTTGGGATGGTGAGCGGGGGAGAGCGTCCGCCAGGCAACTCGCTCGCCTTTTTCCCCTCGTACGATTATATGAATAAGGTATATGAACGGTTTAGCGCGATGATCGAATCGCTGCCGCCGGGCAAGTTAACGCTGCGGACTATCGTCCAGTCCGGCGGTATGCGGGAAGAAGAACGCGAAGCGTTTCTAGCTGCCTTCCAAGCAGGGAATACGGAGCCGCTGCTCGGCTTTGCCGTGATGGGAGGCATCTTCTCGGAGGGCGTCGATCTCGTCGGAGACCGGCTGACCGGCGTCGCCGTCATTGGCGTCGGCCTTCCGCAAGTCGGCATGGAGCGGGACATCATTCGCGATTACTGCGAGCGAACCGGCCGCAGCGGATTCGATTACGCGTATGTGTATCCCGGCATGAACAAAGTGCTCCAAGCCGGAGGAAGGCTGATCCGCTCGGAGAATGATAGAGGCAGCCTGCTGCTCATTGACGACCGGTACCTCGCGCAGCCGTACAATCGGCTCCTGCCAGCGCAGTGGAAGGAATATACCATTGTCCGGTCAAGGAGCGAAGGCGGCTGGTAACAGATGAACGTGCAACGAAGGAGAAGCCTTCTTGAGCCGATGCAGCGGCTTGAGAAGGCTTCTTGTATGGGTTGCTGGCGTACTGCTCTTGCAGATCAACCAGGCAGATCGCCAGACAGACCACTCAAGCAGACGGTCCAGGCAGAATGCCTATGCAGACCACCCAAGTAGACCACCCAAGCAGACCGCCAGGCAGACCACACAAGCAGACACCTAGGCAGACCGCCCACTGCTGGTCGTTGTATTTCATACAACGAAAGCGAACTAG
Source organism: Paenibacillus kobensis NBRC 15729 (assembly GCF_004000825.1). Classification (GTDB taxonomy): domain Bacteria; phylum Bacillota; class Bacilli; order Paenibacillales; family Paenibacillaceae; genus Paenibacillus_T; species Paenibacillus_T kobensis. The sequence goes on from NZ_BILZ01000007.1 coordinate 67,825, forward strand.
ATCGACCTAAATGGTATCTTCGTTGTAGTTCGTACAACTGGAATACGCGAAATACGCTGATTTCAGCGGCTTCGGCGTATTTTACAGAAATATGATTGTACGAACTGCAATGAAGCATCATGTTGCGGGAGAAGCACGGTCTTTCCGTTGTACAACCTGCAATAACTAAACGTTCTCGCAATGAATGACCCACTATTGAAAGGTACAAGGTGGAAAAAATATGGTTGACATGCCATTCAATTATGTCATAATGACTATATAAAATCTACACATAAGCAGTCAGGCGGGGATGCTTCATCCAGTCGCAGTAGGAGGGATCGTTATGAACAGGTTGAACCGGATCAAAGGAGCGTTGTACGGCGTTGCTGTCGGTGATGCATTGGGCGGAACGACGGAGTTTATGTCTGCAGGAGCAGTGAAGAAAACGTATGGTTACTTGACGGAAATCATCGGAGGCGGCGTGTGGGAGCTCGAGCCCGGAGAAGTAACGGACGATACGATGATGACGTTGTGCGTAGCCGAAGGCATTCTCGAAGCGCCTGATGATCCTATGCCAGCGATAGGTGAAAAATTTCTGTCGTGGTACCGGTCTGATCCGAAAGATATCGGCAACATCATTCGGAAAGTACTCAGCACCTACAAGGGTAATTGGATGAGGGCGGCGTTTCTTGCGGATTGCGATATGGGGCAAAGCGCGGGCAACGGGGCGTTGATGCGCTGCTTGCCTGTCGCACTAGCTTACCCCGAGTTGAGCGATGTCGAGCGGGTATCTCGCCTGCAGAGCAAGATGACGCATTATGACGAACGCTGCGCGGAGACGAGCATTCTATATAATCGGATTGCACACCGAATCATAGAAGACGACGCTGATCTGAAACAAACGATCGCTCAAGAAATTAGCGGAACCGAATATGCCGACTTGCTGAATGGATTGCCGGATTGCGATCCTACCGGCTTTGTTGTCGATACGTTCCGTTGGGTCATTCATTTGCTGCTTACATCCGCCAGCTATGAAGAGGTCGTACAACGGGCGGCGAACGAAGGCGGCGACTCGGATACAATTGCTGCGATATCCGGCGGATTAGCAGGATTGTATTATGGCTTCGACGCCATTGCGGAGCGCTATAGAAAGCAGATCATCATCTCCGACAGATTGAATTACGTTAGCGAACGACTGGAGAAGCTGCGCCGCGACCGTGTGTCTTTTAAGCAGCAGAAATAAAAAAAGGCCGGCCGGCTCTCTTAGCCCGATCGGCCTTTCTCGTATTAATGGTTCGAAGAAGCACCGCTCAGCACGAACTTCTCAATGACGTGGCGGACGCCTTCTTCATTGTTGCTCAGCGTGACAAAGTCGGCAATTTCCTTCAGTGCCGGCAGCGCGTTGCCCATCGCGACGCCGAGACCTGCCGCCTCGATCATCTCGCGGTCGTTCCAAGCGTCGCCGATGGCGATGGCTTGTTCCGCCGTGCAGCCGATGTGCTCTGCTAGAAAGCGGAGGGCGTGGCCCTTCGTGCCTTCCTTATGCGTAAACTCCAAATAGTGAGCCTTCGACTTTGTAATATGAACCCGTTCCCCAATCAACGGCTTCAGTTCCTCTGCCACACGGTCGAGCAGATCCGGATCATCAATGATAAGCATCTTCGTCTGCGGCTTATTCAGCAGCGAGGCGAAGTCCGGCTCGACAACGTAAGGGATTTTGGATAGCTGCGAATAGCGTTTGGCTTTGTCATTGTCCTCGCGGACATAGAGCACATCATCCACATACAGCTGCAGATGGAGATTGTGCGCAACGCAATATTCATCAAGCCGCTTGGCATCTTCCGTCGGCACGCTGCGTTCGTATAGCACTTCACCCTCCAGCAAAGTCTTCACAAGCGAGCCTTGGTACGTAATAATCGGTACGTTCAAGCCAATCTGGCTCGCGATCTGGCGTGCGGATGCATACATGCGGCCGGTGGCAAGCGTAACGAGTACGCCTTGCTCGATTGCTGCCGCCATGGCCTGCTTCGTGCCTTCGGTTACGGCTAATTCGTCATTAAGCAGCGTGTCGTCGATATCAATCGCAATCAGTTTGTACATAACAGTGCGGTTCTCCCTCTCTATCTTTCATTCGATTAGGGAGATTGTAGCTCATGTCGGCCGATTCGGCAATAGCCGCCGTTGGGCGGTCTCTAAGGCAACATTTTCGTAAAATACAGGTTGAGGTCGTCATCGAGCCATACTTGGCTGCCAGGGGCAACGGGCTGTTGGTTGTACATCACGCCTCTGCCGTCCGGGATGTATCCTCTCTTGGCATAAATTCGCTGCGCAGCGCCATAGCTTTCATACAGGCCGACGCCGATTCCGACAATCCCGCCATATTGCTCGAACGCGATTTGCTCGACGGCATCCATGAGAGCATTCCCGATCCCAAGCTGACGCATCGGAGGGAACACGTTAAAATCGTTAATTTCGGGAATGCCTTCGTCGGCGAAGTAAGGGTAATAAGAACGTTTCAGGAGATGCAGACTGCCGGCAAACTGCCCTTGATAAAAAGCGAGTAAGGTGACACGTTCACCTGTTTCGTTCTGTTCCCAGCACTGTCGGATGTAATCCCCAGGCTTCTTGATGCCGTGTTCGGCGAAATGAAAGGTGATGAGCTCTACATCTTCCGCTGTCATTGGACGAACTTCAATTGTTCTCATGATCGTTGCACCTCGACTATTGGGGGAATGAAAGCTGATATTTTATCCGAATGACATAAAGGCACCGGAGAACGAACGGGAGAAATCATCGATAGGGACACAATGATTGGCCCAATTATAATGCGTATTGAAGGACGGATGGTTAACGATAAAACAGTGCAGCAAGCCGTTCTTTCTCACTGCTCCGGTCACTACTATTAAATGGCCTCCTGGCTGAATAACCTCGCCATTGCTGTCCAATTTCCCGCCATTAAAACGGGCCGAAACCGAAGCGATGCAAGGCCTATTGTTCTCGATCTCCGACAGGATGTCCGTGACGCTGCTTTGCCGGAAAGTCCGGCCTTTCACGTCATACCTGCCCGCGATGTCGACCAGGCCTTTATGGATCCATCCCCGGTCGCAGTAGGCTCCCGTCTCCACGCCTTCATACACGAGTTCACCGTATGATTTGCTTAGCGGCAGGCTTCGGTCAAGTTGAAAGCCGTCGATGATCATTCGGACGCTTGCGATTCCGCAGCCGCGCACTTGCCAATGCTCAGCTTGTTCTTTGCTTTTGAAACCTTGAAGATTAGCGTCGTCCAGATCAACCTGCTGCGAATAGAACGGAATCGGATAAGAAACGGTTATCGTTTCAGTGAGCTCGTGTTGTGTTTCCATTGTCGAAAGACCTCCAGGTACGATAAGTATACGAACATGCGTCATCTCAGCATATGCCTCAAATGAATATAACCGTTTGATGCATGTTGAAGCGGTTACTGTATTTGGTTCAGGTTCGAACAAGCGCCGGCGAATGCTTCAGGCTCATCGAGCGTGAGATAGATGAAGGTGACTTGCCGAGGCTGAAACAGCAGCCCCTCCACAATGAACGGCTCGCGCAGCACAATGCAGACGTTAGCTGTACCGAGCATCGGTTCTGCAGAGTCGCGGCGCTGTTGCTTGGACGGCTTAAGCTCGATTCCGGTCTGTACGCTCGCAATAAGCGAATAGGGGACATCGGCTTGCAGGCGCAAGCCGTGCCGAATCTTTACGCTGCTACCCGTCAGACGAACCGGTTCGAGCGCGCTGCGGCGGCAATCCGCCCATATCAAGGCAATCAGCCATACCGTGCCGAATGTCGCAATCCACGCTAACGTTTCAGACCACATACGGACGAACAGATGAACGACGACCGCTTCGAACAGCAGAACCTTCGTCAGAAGGGCGAATGTCACGAACAGTCCCGTTGTTCGATGATAGGTGAATACTTGTTCCCCCGGTCGGCTTTTTGGTACGACTGCCTTCCAAGAACCTAGCAAGTAGTAAAGAACGGACACATCATGCCGGATGTACGCTTTGAGCTTGCCCGGTCCGAGAACGGCAGCGAGTGCTTCCGGCAATGGTTGTCCAGATTCGGTCTGCTGCTGTTTGCGGAGCTTCCGATAGACCGATATGGCAGACCGCAGCTCCCAGCCGATAAACAGAGCTTCGACCGGAAGCAGGATGAGCTCGACGGTCCAGAGCGAGACTTGCATACGGTTGTGAAGCGATAGCCAAGCGATCACGGCGCCGAGCGCAGCCCAAGGCATAACTTTGGCGAGCGGAGCGGCGGCTGTTAAGACGGTCTTGCTCTGCCTTCTAGCGACGAGCCAGTAGAAAAGTAGAGGGACGATCACGATGAAGTCGATCATAACGGCGGCGGATAGCACCCAATCAGAGCCCGGCTGATGCTGAAGTGAAGGATTGCGAATGACTAAGTTGTCGAACGTATAAATGAATAGAGCAGCCAGTACAAAAATAAAGAACGGCCTGCGCGTATGCATACGCCATGCTGGCATGGACAATCACTCCTTGGAAAGAGGAATGGAATAAATTAATTCCATTTTACGACAGAGCTAGAACGTATTCTTGTTAAACGTGTGAATAATGTGCGAGCATTTTATTCCGATGCCGTTGTCCTTTATAATGGAGTAGGTTCGAGGCTTTATACTAGCGGAGACGCCGTATTATTTTATAGAGAAAGGTTCGTGAACAGGATATGAAACTGCGTTGGGGCATTATCGGCTCTGCTAACATTGCTGTCAAATCGGTTATTCCGGCCATTCAGAAGTCGGAGCGGGGAGAAGTCGTCGCTATTGCAAGCCGCGGGATCGAGAAAGCGAAAGAAACGGCAGCTAAGCTGAACATACCAAAAGCATACGACTCGTATGAAGAGCTTGTCGCAGATCCGGAGATTGATGCGGTCTACATTCCGCTGCCGAACCATTTACATAAGGAATGGACGATAAAAGCGGCGCAAGCGGGCAAGCATGTGTTGTGCGAGAAGCCGGCATCGCTCAATGCGGAAGAAACGGCACAGATGGTCGAGGCCTGCAAGCAAGCCGGGGTCGTATTCGCGGAAGCGTTCATGTACCGTTACCATCCGCGCGTTCAGCGGGTGAAAGACATTATCGCATCGGGAGAAATCGGTGAGCTCCGCGCGATCAATGCAAGATTCACGTTCAATAACGCAGGAGAGATCGGTAACGTTCGTTATAAGTCGGAGTGGGGCGGCGGTTCCATCTATGACGTTGGCGTGTATCCGCTCAGCGCGGCGCGCTGGATTGTCGGCGCAGAGCCGGAAGCGGTGACGGTTCATGCGAAGTTCTCGGAGGCGCATGACGGCGTCGATATGATGTCGTCGGGCTTGGTTGAGTTCGCGGACGGCGTTGCTCTGACGTTCGATTGCGGGATGTGGGCAATCTACCGCGAAGGGATCGAAATTCTCGGATCGGACGGACGGATTGAGCTGGTCGGCGCCTTCAAGGATAACTCGCCAATCGTCGTCTATACGAACAACGGCCGCCGGGAAGAAGGAGCAGCCGAATTCGAAGGTTTGGACACATACACGCTGCAAGCGGACGGGTTTGCGAAAGCGGTATTCGGGGAGGCAGCGCTGCCGTTCCCGGCAGAGGACTCGATTGCGAATATGCGTCTGGTCGATGCATGCTTGGCGTCCGCTCGTACCAAATCCCGTGTGCTCGTTCAACAATAGGACAATTGAGAAAGCTGGTTTGAAGAATGAAAATATTTGCCTCGCAATTGGCACGTCAGCGGTTTATCGTATTCTGTCTGCTGGGTGCCCTCGCATCGGGCGCCGCAGGCTTCTTCATCGGCGTTATGTGGTTGAAAGAACGGCATCCGATTATGAAGGAGCCGACGTTCAACAACTTATCCGCTTCGTATAACGAGATTATGAGCAGTTATTTGAACGGCGCAGAGCCAAAGGCGCTTATCGACGGAGCGGCCGAGGGCATGGTGCAGTCGCTCAAGGATAAGTATTCCCGCTATATGATCGGAGAATCTGGCGAGGCTTATGTGCAAAATTACGAAAGCGAAGTCGTCGGAGTAGGCATTCAGCTCCGCGTAGAGGAAGCGGCGTTTATCGTCGACTCCGTCATTAAAGATTCGCCAGCGGAGAAGGCCGGGCTGAAGCCGGAGGACACGCTTCTCGCCGTTGACGGCACGTCAGTGAAGGGAATCGCGATGGATAAGCTCGTCGAGATGCTTCGGGGGGAGAAGGGGACGAAAGTGACGGTTTCGGTCCAACGTCCTAACCGCTCCGAGCCGATTCAAGTCTCGATGACCCGCGCTGCCATCCCTGTCATGACCGTTGCGCACGAGATGAAACCGGACGGAATCGGTTATATCGCCATCAGCCGGTTCGCACAGAAGACGGCAGAGCAATTCGAAGATGCGGTCGCCGATCTGAACAAGCAGGGAATGAAAGGGCTGCTGCTCGATCTGCGCAGCAATCCAGGCGGTCTGCTTGTACCGACGGTTGCGATCGCGAACCGTCTCATTCCTAAAGACCGTGTCATTCTGCAGGTCGTCTCCAAGGACGAGGCGGATGTGCACACATACAAGTCGGCTCAAAAAGAGCCTTGGACGATCCCGATCGTCGTGCTTACGAATCGCCATTCCGCAAGTGCGGCCGAGGTGCTTACCGCTGCGCTTAAGGAGTCGGCAGGAGCGATCGTCGTCGGTGAGACGACGTATGGCAAAGGTGTCGTTCAGCGGTTCAGCCAATTCCCGGACCAGTCGGTGCTCAGCCTGACGGAAGCGCAGTGGCGGACGCCGAAGGGCAACTGGATTAACGGCAAAGGCGTCGAGCCTGACCGCAAAGTAACGCTGCCGGCTTACACCGAGTTGCCGGCCTTGCCTTCCGGCACGGTCATGAAGCGCGGCGATTACGGAGATTCGGTCAAAACGCTGCAGCAGATGCTCGCCGCACTCGGCTATGATCTGCAAAGCGCTACTGACGGCGTATTCGACGAAGCAACCGAGTCGGCTGTCCTTCGCCTCCAACAGGCGCAGTCGATCGCACCGGCGAACGGTCAAGCTGGAGACAGCACGATGAACCAGGTGACCGAGCTTCTCCGCGACAAGCTGGAGAACGAGGACTATCAAATGCAAGAGGGAACGAAGGAACTCAAATCATCGCTGTCGTCGTCGCAGTAACTGAGATGCTGCGCAAACGAATGTTTCTTCCGATCGCTGGAGTCGTCGCTGTAACTGAGGTACTACGCAAACGAATGTTTCTTACGAGCGCTGTTGTTTTCGGATTCCTTGAACAATGAAATCATGGTTGGAATCCGAAAACAAAGGCGCCCACAAGCTTTCCGGAGGAAAGCTGCTTCGAAAGCATATGCTTCGTTTCTCCAGAAATCATTCGTCTGCTCCGTCTCTCGTTACAGCTCCTCCTTAGGTTTTAAAAGCGGCGCCCCGAATACATGGGGCGCCGTATTGTTTATAAGGTCATCGAAGTATCTGAGAACTGCGCAGACGAATGTTTCCTCCGTTGGAATCCGAAAACAAAGGCGAGCTACAAGCTTTCCGGAGGAAAGCTGCTTCGAAAGCATATGCTTTGTTTCTACAGAAATCGTTCGTCTGCTCCGTCCCCGCTACAGCTCCTCCTTGGGCTTGGACTTAATCGAACAAAGGTTGGCTCATTACCTTCAAATCCGACGGGAAGCAGCGGGTGAAGAGCATTTACCATATCCAGAACTCAACAGCTACCACTGCCGCCTTAAAATGGATGGATCGCTTTAAGGCGTTGTGATCAAGTATGTGCAGTTACTTGGCTTGGTTCCGCTACGTAGACAGCAAGGAATACGAATATTCGGCGTCGAACAAGAAACAAATACATCAAATCAATTTTAAAAAGAGGGGATAGGCTATGACTTCGTATCAAATAAAGAAATTAAATCTCGAAGACTATAATAAATGTAGTAATATTTGGGATATGGAAAAACAACCAAAAATGACGAAGATGTTTTATGATGAATTAGTAAGTGGTAACAGAGTTACTTTTATTTATTTAGAAAATAACGAGTTTTTAGGAGAGGGTTCGTTAGTTTTTAGAAACAATGACCCAGATTATACTATTCAAGATAAACGAATTTATCTATCTCGTATGATTGTAAAAGAAGAATATCGCAATCGTGGAATAGGTGGCATTATTCTTGATTATTTGATTGATTATGCTCAACAACTTGGGTACGAGGATATAGCACTCGGTGTTGATACAGATAACTTGAATGCAAGACATCTATATGAAAAGAAGGGATTTACAAACGTATTGTTTATTGGTAAGGACGAATATGGTGAATATGTAAAGCTCCTGAAAAAATTAAAATAGACAACATATATCAAACGTACCGCGGAGTTAATCGGCTAACATACTTCCCGCCGATTCTCGATACCCTTATATTACATCAAGGAATGTGTGAACTTTGTCGGGCGATAATTTCCGCAAAGGAGAGTAGTCGAATGGGACCGTTTGCGAATGATTTGCTAAAGAACAAAGTCGTTCTCATTACAGGAGGCGCGACCGGCCTTGGTCGTGCCATGGGGGAAATGTTCCTGGAACTAGGGGCGTTCCTTGCGATCGCCGGCCGCCGCGAGGACGTGCTGAAGCAAGCAGCCGAAGAGATGAACGGGGAAGAGAACAAAGTGTTCTATAAATGTTGCGACGTCCGGGACCCTACCCAAATTCAGGAGCTTGTGGATGCGGTGGAGCAGCATTTCGGACACATCGACGTGCTTGTCAACAATGCGGCGGGCAACTTCATCAGCCCAACCGAACGACTCTCTCACCGGGCTGTCGACGCGGTGCTGAACATCGTGCTGCACGGTACGTTTTATTCGACATTGGAAATCGGCAAAAGGTGGATTGAGCAAGGGCGCGGGGGCACCATGCTCAACATCGTGACCACTTACGCTTCCAACGGCTCGGCTTTCGTTGTGCCGTCTGCGGCTGCCAAGGCGGGCGTATTGGCGTTGACCCGCTCGCTTGCGGTGGAATGGGCGCGCCACGGCATCCGTCAGGTTGCCATCGCGCCAGGCCCCTTCCCTACGGAAGGAGCCTGGTCGAGGCTTTCTCCCACTCCCGAGCTAGAAGAGAAGATGATTAACCGCATTCCGCTACGGCGGGTAGGGAACAAGGAAGAACTCGCCCATCTGGCTGCCTATTTGATCTCCGATTACGCAGCCTACATGAACGGTGAAGTCGTCACCATTGACGGAGGAGAGTGGCTGCAAGGCGCCGGCCAATTTAATGATTTGCTCGAGCTTACCGAGCAGCAGTGGGATCAGCTTGCTGAGCTGACGCGGAAAGGCAAATAACGAGGGGGAACGATATTGAATAAGGATACTGCGGCAGTCGATCGTACAATCGGCTGCCTCTTTTATTCATCTAGCGGGGAGGATAGCATATTTAAATTCGCGAATAGCTAAACATTGCGAATTCACGAAGTTTTTAGGAGGCACCTAAAATGAGTCAAACAGGAGACAACGTAGAAGTTGGGTTGATTTATGTTCGCTTCTGGAGAAGAGTTCTGGCAAAAATCGTTGAAACGATTGTTGTTATTGTTCCAGTATCGGTTACCTATACGATAGCTACACATATCTCGGCATGGACAAAATCGGTGCTGCCTTTTGTTATTTACACAGTCCTTGCAATACTGTCTGTTGTATATTTTACCGTTCGTTACGGAGGGACACCGGGAAAACTGATTTTAAAGATGCGGATCGTTGATCGAAATGGGAATCGGTTAAAAATCGGGAATGCACTTATGAGAAATCTCTTTTATGTAATTTACTTACTTCAGTTAATTTACATTATTAGCCGTGGAATTTCGGAACAGGTCGACATGAAGGAAATCAATCACTACATAAATGTCACGTCTCAATCTTCTATAATGTATAACATCATTTTATGGATTACGATTGTGGATCAGTTGTTTGTTTTGTTCAATAAGAAGAGAAGAAGTATTCAAGACCTTCTCGGACAAAGCTATGTGGTTGATGTCCGCGGACAGAGCAAGACTGCATCCAAGGATACGAGTTTATGACTGTTTCAAGACGGAAAGTAAAGTCTCGTAAGCTGACGGAGAACGTTAGCATATTATTCAACAAGGTTTATGACTCGAGAAACCTTGAGGATTAAACCTGTTTAGTCTAAGACTCTTATTGTAAGATCGCATAACAAGCGGCGCTCCGAGACCCAAAGGAGCGCCGCTTCGTTTATTTCACTTATTATACGCGCCGCCAAAGTATATAAAAAAGTAACGTGACGGCAACCGCCAGCGGAGGGGGCAGAATCATGCTGAAGAAGCGTCAGCGCTCGCCTTTCGGATTGTTACATTGTGACGATCTTATAAGATCAGACAATCCGAGGACAACAGCGATCGTAATGATCTGCCGCCGGAGCGCGGCCGCACAAGGGACCAAAGCGAAGCAAAGGCGGCGCCCGGAATTAGGCCGGGTGCCGCCAGAGTATATAAAAAAAAGTAACGTGACGGCAACCGCCAGCGGAGGGGGCAGAATCATGCTGTAGAAGCGACAGCGTTCGCCTTTGTCACCGGATTGCTACCTTACAGCGGTCTAATGAGATCGAGCAATCCGGTGACAACAGCGATCGTAAGCATGATTCTGTCACCGCAGCAAACGCCCAACACAATGTTTCGGTCAGCTGCAACGAAGCGACCTCACGCGATCGTAAGCATGAATCTGCCACCGCAGCAAAGGCCCAACAAATATAAAAAAAAGGCGCCCGTATTGGGCGCCGTTCGCGTTACTTCCGGTCCGGAAGCTGCTTCACGTAGCTGTCGGACAGCTGCAGAAGCTTAAGGGCGTTCTCGTATTGCGGTTGAGTCGTCGGATTGTCCGTTGTCTTCGTGCTGTCTTCGATCTTGTAGTTCGAGCCGTCGTCGAACGCTTTGCCCGTCAGGAACACGTTCGAGTCCGTAATGACGGAGCCCGTCGGCAAGAAGTGACGCATCGGCAGCAGGTTGCTGGTGTTGTTCAGCAAGTCCTGACCGAAGTAAACTTGATCCTTCAGCGATACGCCCGTCAAGTTCGCAACCGTCGGCAGAATGTCGATCTCGCCGCCAGTATCCGTAATGGTCGACGGATAAGTAACGCCTGGAGCATGCATCATAAACGCAATATTAAACATGTCGGCGTAGCCGTATTCGTGGCCGATCATATCGTGCAGCAGATCCTGTTCATGGCCGTCCAGCGAGTACAGGGACAGACCTTGATGGTCACCATAGAACAGTACGATGCTGTCATCCCACAGACCGCTTGCTTTCAGTCCGTCGATGAATTGGCCGATTGCGTAGTCCGCATAGTTCTGCGAGCGGATGTAGTCGCCGACGATCGTGTCGTCGAACGCTTCCGGCAGATCGATACGGTTCTTCGCTTCCGGCAGGTCAAATGGATGGTGAGCACTCATCGAGATGACTTGTGCATAGAACGGCTTGTCGCCTTGGTCCATCTTCTTCAGTTCTTCCAATGATTTCGAGAACAGCACCTCGTCGGATGCGCCGAACGCTACGTGGTCTTCGTCCCCGAAAAATTGTTTGTCATAGTAATGTTCCCAACCGAGCGCCGGGTACAGCTCTTTGCGGTTCCAGAATTCCACGCTGTTGGTATGGAATGTAGCTGTTGTATAACCGTTCGCCTGCATCAGCTTCGGCAAGCTTGGCAACTGCTTCGCGACGTATTTGTCAGTTGCTGCTTCGTGCTTCGGCACGTACAGCGACGTATTCACAACGAATTCGGCATCGGAAGTTGTACCTTGACCGACCATCGTATAGAAGTTGTTGTAATGGAAAATGCTATGAGCCAGCTTATTCAGGTTCGGCGTAATTTCTTTTCCGTCGATCTTCAGATCGATCAGGAAGTCTTGGAACGATTCCATTTGAACGATAATGACGTTCTTGCCTGCCGCAGCACCGTGATATTTCGGATTAGCCGGCACTTGAACGCCTTTCAGGCTGTTGATGGCGTCTTGCGTAATTTCGCTCTTGTCGATGACTTCCTCGTCTCCGCTCGTATCGGCGAAGATCGTGTAAACCTCATAGTTGAGTATGCCCATCTCTTCGGCTTGCTTGTTCTCGTTCATGCTGGCCCGGTTCGGCCAAATGTTGAATAAGCAGAGTGCGACCGATACGACGAACAGAACCGACAAACCGATTTTGTTAACCGGCTTCATGCTGACGGATTGCCGGATCGATTTGTATTTTGGACGGTATACGATAGCAGCGAGCACCAGAATGTCCAGGAATACAAACAGATAATAAGGGTCGAGCAGCGAGTACGTGCTGTTGCCAACCTGTGTGACTTTGTCGGCTTGCCTTAATGCATGATAAGTGACGATAATGCCATAATATTTGTAATACATGAGTACAGTGAAGTATAGCAAGGTCATGAGCAAGTTTGTAATCATGTAATACAGCAGCTTACGCTTGCCGGCGAGCCATTCGATAATGCAGAATACCGCCCAGAAGAAAGGGATCTCCGTTACCATCGTCATGATGGACGGACCTTCATCGAATACGACGAACCAAGCGAGGAAGCTTTTGAGCATAATGACGACAGTGAAGTAAATAAATCTGCGATTGAGCAGTCTCATTAGAACAGACAACCCTATACACTCCCTTTTTCTATATCTATATTGATAGTCTCGTATAAACACATAATTGTATTCTACAACTACGTATGACGATGTCAATGTTTGATTCTTCTTTTGATGTCATTTGACTCCTTAAACATATGCCGACAGGGAACAAAAAGATGCAGAACTAGACGAGTTCACAAGATTGCAAGAAAGTGTGAACATTTTTTGGCTGTTGGATATTGACTTCGAGAATGATAATTCTTATCATCTAGAGTAGAGAATCATTATCAATGAGAATTGATATGTGCGGGGTGCGGATGATGAAAATTAAGTATTGCGCCAAAAACTTAAAAGCTAATGATGCGAAGCCGGTCTACAAGTCGGTGAAGAATGACTATCCCGATATGAAGCATAAGAAGGAAGAGTGTCTCGGCCGCTGCCGAACGTGCAAGCACGAGTGCTTCGCCATGATCGGTAAAACGACGATCGTCACTGCGCCTACGGCCAAGAAGCTTCGCAAAAAAATAAAAGAAGCGATCGGTTAATCATTACCCGATTGTTCATGAGATGAACCGTTGATAACGGTTCTCTTCATTTATGAACTTTTGCGGCCTTTTTCCTTTTTTCATTGTCGATTGGAGTCGGGGTATACTATACTGAGTCTAAGCAACCGACATGAAAAGAATGGAAGGAGCGAATCCGCAATGAACGATACATTGGTTGATGCACTGAATGAGCAAATGAACTTTGAATTTTACTCCGCTCACGTCTATCTAGCTATGGCAGCCTACTGTTCAGGGGAGAGCCTTGACGGTTTCGCTAACTTTTTCATCGTGCAAGCTGAAGAAGAACGATTCCACGCGATGAAAATATACAAGTTTCTGAACGACCGCGGTAAGCGCGCTCTGCTGGCCGGTATGGATACGCCGAAGAACGAGTACTCCTCGATGCTGGAAGCGTTCGAAGCCGGGTACCATCACGAGAAGGTCAATACGAAGCGGTTCTATCATCTGTCGGATCTCGCTTGGAACGACCGCGAGCATGCGACGATTGGCTTCTTGAAATGGTTCATCGACGAGCAAGTGGAAGAGGAAGCGCTGTTCGATGGCATTATTCAGAAGCTGAAGCGTATCGAGAAGGACAGCAATGCCTTCTACATGATGGATACCGAATTCGCAGGGCGTTCGTTTACGCCGCCTGCTGGCGAATAAGACAAAAACCGGGGAGCGGCTGCTCTCCGGTTTTTTATTGTGGCCTGTTGTATTCGGTTAAGATGATATACGGTGAGAAGCTACGACACGGGATTTCAATCCTTGAAGCTGCCGCTTCGAGAGAGGAAGCTTCTTCGTCTCCGTCGCATCGGCGCCGAGACAGACGCAGTCGTCGTTCATCGACAACACTTTCTTCAGATTCACGTAGCAGTCGGATGCCACCGCTGCAAACGTCCCTTCCTTCATAAGCGCTGCCAGTTGTTCACGGGTCATTGGTTTTTTTAGATTGTAGTTGACTCCGTGGAAGCTGACGAGTCCATGCCTGTTCACTTTAAAAAACAAAATGTCCCGTTCGACTTCAAAATCATAAAGGTTGTGTGTCTGATCCGCTACACGCATTCCCTCAAGCCCCCTCGTTGGAATTGTTGTTAGCGCTTTCATCGAATCTCATTATAGCATATGACTATCGCCTAGGGAATAGGTGGAGAGGGCTGTGTCCATAAAAAAAGGTGTGAAGCAAAAAGCTTACACACCCATTTTTCTGCGATGATTAGCAGGTTTTTGATTGTTCTGTGACTTCATCGACGTGATGCCGGACGCCTGATGGCCTTGCTGCTGTCCGCCCTTGCCTTGCTTCTTCTGTGCCAGAAGAGCCTTTGCTTTCTCCGCTTGTGACAGCGGCTTCTGTACGGCTTCCGCCGCTTGTTCATTATGTTCGCTCATGTATGGGGCAACTCCTTTGACTACGACGTTAATGTGAACGATAGCATGTCTTGGAAAGAAGGTCAAGGGGATCGAGAAAGTCATTCGAATGGGTTGAATAATTATTCATTATAATGTATAAATAATAAAGATCAAGTATTTCGAGCGAGGAGAATGACCATGCAGCTGATGGTGGAAGAAATGATGATGAACGCTTGGCCGGCGCTGCGTACGGTCGTCTATGACGGCTGGCTCGTCCAGTTCTCGGACGGTTATTCGAAGCGGGCGAATGCTGTATATCCGATGTATGGGGCCCAGCATAAGGCTGAGGAATCAGCGCGCAAAATTGCGGCGGTAGAGCGGATGTATGCGGATCAAGGCCAGGCGGCGATATTCAAGGTCACGGATGCGCCGGTACTGCTGAAGTTGGACGAACTGCTGTCGACGCATGGATACCGCAAGGATGGGCTTACAGCGATTATGACGCGGCAGCTTGACGTATCTCCAGAGCCAACACTTCAGACGGTTGAGATGAGCGTAAGGCCGACTCATCGCTGGCTGGCGAACTATGCTGCCATGGCTGGCGTGAGCGACACCGCGTCGAAGAATACGATGAAGCTTATTCTTGACCGCATTGTGCAGCCCGCTTGTTATTTTACATTATATGAAGGCGACCGTGACGTAGCGTGCGGTTCTGCCGTGCTCGACCGCGGCTATGTGGGGATCTATGAAGTAGCGACTGACCCGGCGTACCGCAATCAAGGCTACGGAGAACAGCTATTGCTGAACGTATTGAAATGGGCGAGACTCAATGGAGCTTCCCATGCCTATTTATCCGTTGTGGCGGACAACGCGCCGGCGGTGCGGTTGTATGAGAAAGTCGGGTTTACGGAGCAGTACCGCTATTGGTATCGAATGAAAGATGTCGTGTGCAAATAGAAACATTTTCCTGCAAAATGCGTATACCCCTTAAATCAACTTGGTGTGAAAGGGGCACAGCGTCAATGAATGATACTGGAGGAGCGGTCGCAACGGGGTTCGGGTTTATGGTCTTGCTGTTTTTGTTTATCGGGATCGCGTTGTTCGTTATTCATCTCATCACGATCGTCTGGACTTATCGGGATGCGGTCCGGCAAGGCCATGATCCGTTATATGCGCTCGTATTCGCAGGAATCATTTTCTTCTTCCCGATACTCGGGTTTATCGTCTATCTTCTAGTAAGAAAATCCAATTGAACCGTATGAACGAGAAGACCGAAGCGGCGAATAAGCTGCTTCGGTCTTTTGGCGGGGGTGAAACGGCAAACGGTGTGCACCGCGTTCATCAGCCAAGCGGCTTCCCGTCGATGTAGTAACTGTCTTCCCGGTAGGTGCGGAAGCCGATTTCAATGCCAGTCAGGCCAAGGCCGGACAGTTGCTGTGTAACCGCTGAAGCGAACCGGCTGCGCACGTCGTCACCGCGCTCGAACCATGCTACCTCTACGAACGGGAAGGAATGCGCTCCTTCTCCGCCGTAGACGGCCGTCGTCTGGAAGCAGTCCATCGTAAAATTGTCGGTGCCGCAGCTGCAAATTTCGGCAAGCTGGACAGCAAGCGGCTCCGCAATCTGGCGAAGGCTCTCAGGTTGAATTCCTCGGAATAACAAGTGCGGCATCGTATAGTCTCCCTTGATTGTTATTGTGCTTGTTCGGCACTATTGTACCATGCTGCCGATTATGAGCCGAATTTTCGCACTAATCGGGAGAGTGTGAGCAGCGGCCATATCCAATTGTTGCTCTCGTAATGGACATAGACCATGCCCGCTAAACCGGCACCGGTCGGATAGCTGCTGAGCCGCCTTGGGGCACTATCCAGCAGCCGGAGCAGCGCATCGGTTCCGCGCTCGAGTTCCTTCGTCGGTTTCGGCTGTGCCGCTATAAGCGCATCTAGTGCCCACGCCGTCTGTGAAAGCGTGCTGATGCCAAGCGGCACATAATGCCGCTGCTGGTCGCTGTAGCACGATTCACCCCAGCCGCCGTCGTTATTTTGGACCGAGAGCAACCAGTGTACTGCTTTCGTAATGGCGGCATGATCCGGCTTAACGCCGATTGCGGTTAAGCCTAGTACGGCGGCGCCTGTTCCGTGCGTATACGTAATGCCCCAGCGGCCGAACCAGCTGCCGTCTTTCTCCTGCTGGGACAGCACCCATTTCGCCGAATGATCGAGCCACTGCTGCGCCGTCGTCAAACCTAGAGCCCAGCCGAGATACTGCATCACCCTGCCGGTCAGATCTGGCGTCGACAAGTCGTTGACGATATCGGCAGCGCCGGCGAAGCCGAACAGGCCGGCTGGCAGCGGCTTGCCGTTACGCTCGAAGGCGGGCCAACCACCATCGTCATTCCGCATCGTCAACAGCCAGTTCAGCCCGCGTTCCCAGTTGTCGGCGGCGGCTTGAGTCGATCCCGGCGAAGAGGGGGCGTCCATCTGAAGTACGCGCATCGCGGCGTGCGTACTGTCGTTATCGGGATAGCGGGTGCTGACGTTCGAGAAGCCCCAACCGCCAGGCGCTACGCCCGGATTGCGGATCGTCCAATCGCCATAGCGGGTATGCTGCCGCTGGCGCAAGTAGCGGGCTGCCCGCTGCATCGGCTCGCTTGTGACGGGCATGCCAGATTCGTTCAGCGCATGTGCAAGCATGCCCGTGTCCCACACCGTCGGGGTTGCGATTTGAACCATGGAAGGATCGCCGCACAGCAGCGAGCGGATGCCGCGTACCGAAGCTGCGATAACCGGATCGGAAGGGGGATGTCCGACAGCGATGAGTGTGAGCATTAAAAAGGCGGAAGCGGTAGAGTAGGTCAGCAAAGTGCCGTCGGGCTCGATACGCTCCAGCAGAAAAGAGACGGCCTGCTCATACAGCTTGTCATCGTCCGGAATTAGAAGCCCTGCTACCGAACCGAACAAGCCGTTCAATACGGAGACGATCGGGGAGTCGTTCTCGAAGCGGCGGGAGCTGCCGAGAAATAAGGAGGACAGATCCGGCGTATGCGCCGTACGAAGCGAGAAACGTTTATTCGCCATTATAATGATCGGAATGAAATGGACGCGGGCATGGCCTGACATTAGAAATAGGCTTGGCAGCGGACCTGATCTGCTGAATAAGGCGCTTAGCGGAATACGAAGCGCTTGCGGCCATTCGGCTTGGCCTGCGGCGCATAACAGCGACTGTGTCAGCAAGGAACGCGACTTCGACAGCCCGCCCTGCGAGCGGATATATTGCTTGGCGGATACGATAATCGGATCGGCATCGTTGTACAGCCCGGAGATCAGCAGGGCGAGCACCGCCTCCGCCGTCGCATCCAGACTGCCCTCATGTTCGTCGGGGAACAGCTTCCATACGCCGCCCGGCTCTCTTCGCGAGACGATTCTCCGAGCAAGCTCTTGAATGAGCGTCTCATCGCGGATGTCCAGCAGCCGAATGACGGTAAGCGCGTAGCAGTCGCTCATCGTGCCGCAGTCGATGCACATCCGCCACGAGCCATCGGGCGATTGCATGGCGGTTAAATCCTTCGTCATCTGCTTGATACGATGATGAATGGCTTGCCAATCCATGGAACAGTCCTCCTCGTCCTTATACCCTATTCCTAATGTATATGCGGGCAGCTGAAATTTTATTTTAATTCCTAGTTGACAGGTAAGAATATCCGGTTTAATATAAGGACATCACAAACGATTCAACGCTCATCCTTTCACTGTCTATTGTTTCAATGCTAAGACAATGAACGGTGAACGAATATAACGGAATGCGCCGATTGGACTACCAAAGGCTCGCGTTCCATTCAACCTTATGACGTTACGGCGTCATGCAGGCTTGAATGGAACGGCGAGCCTTTTTTGTTTATTCGATTGAGCGGAAGGGAGCGAGCGGGTACGAAAGAGACATATGAGGAACTGGATTGGCTGTTTCGCAAAATGGTCCGGAAGTTCGTCAAGGAGCGGGACAAAATTACGGTTGAAGGCGTAGCGCTTCCTGGTCTCATGGTGCTTCACAAAATCGATTCGCAAGGCGAGCAGCGGCTAACCGATCTAGCGGAGGAGCTGGACTTCACTTCCGGAGCGATAACGGCACTATGCGACAAGCTGGAGGAGAGAGGCTATGCCGTCCGCGTCCGCAAGCAAGGCGACCGGCGTACCGTGTGGCTGAACATCACGCCTGACGGTCTGGCGATGCTTGAACGCAATGCGAACATCGGACCGCGGTCCATTGCAGCTTTATTCCATGGATTTTCCGACAGCGACCTTAAGCAGCAGAAACAAATCTATGAACGCATGATCAACAATTTGGAAGGCTTCTCCGAGACGATCCTGACGCTCGCGCAAGAAAATGCAGTGAAGAAGGAGCCGGCGGTTGTCATTGCGGGAGAGAAGCAGCAACGAAGCCGAACCCAAGAGCAGAACCGATGGGTTGGCTACTAAATCGAACTTATAAGGAGATATGAGATATGGGACATCCGACTATTTATCCGACGGGGACGACCGTCTACAACCCTGAGAAAGCATGGGGCGGCTATACGATTTTTCAGGCGGCTGATCAAGGCGCGCTGCTGATCGATATGAGCGGTAAGGAAGTGCATCTGTGGAAAGGACTTCGCGGCTTCCCGAACAAAATTTTGCCGGGCGGCTTCGTCATCGGCAGCACGAAGGAACGCGATCCGAAATACGGCTTCCAAGACGAGGCGAATCTTGTGCAAGTCGACTGGGACGGCAATATCGTCTGGAAGTTCGACCGTTACGAATTTATCGAGGACCCGGACAACGAGCCGCAGTGGATGGCGCGGGCGCATCATGACTACCAGCGCGCAGGCAATCCGGTAGGCTACTATGCGCCAGGACAGGAGCCCCGCACGAATGGTGGCAACACGCTTATTTTGGCACACAAAAACGTACATAAGCCCGAAATTTCGGATAAGCTGCTGCTGGACGATACGATCATCGAAGTGGACTGGGATGGCAACATCGTCTGGGAATGGGCGGTCAGCGACCACTTCCATGAGCTCGGCTTCGACGAGAACGCGAAGAACGTTCTGTTCCGCGATCCGAACAGCCGCTCGTTCGGCCATGATACCGGCGGCGACTGGATGCACATCAACTCGATGTCCGAGGTTGGTCCGAACAAGTTCTACGATGCCGGCGATGAGCGGTTCCATCCGGAGAACATTATCTGGGATGCCCGCGAATCGAACATTATCGCGATTATTGATAAGAAGACCGGCAACATCGTCTGGAAGCTCGGTCCCGACTATTCGTTGCCGGAAGTGAAGCATCTGGGCTGGATTATCGGCCAGCATCACGCGCACATCATCCCGAAAGGATTGCCGGGTGAAGGCAATCTGCTCGTATTCGACAACGGCGGATGGGCCGGCTATGGTGCGCCGAATCCGGCATCGCGGTATGGCCAGAAGAATGCAGTGCGCGACCACTCCCGCATTCTGGAGATTAATCCGGTAACGCTCGAGATTGAATGGCAGTATACGCCGACGGAAGCGGGCTTCCAAGCGCCGCTCGACTCGTACCGGTTCTACAGCCCGTACATCAGCTCCGCGCAGCGTCTGCCGAACGGCAACACGCTCATTACGGAAGGAGCCGATGGCCGCCTGTTCGAAGTAACAAGCGAGCATGAGCTGGTGTGGGAATATATCTCGCCTTACAAAAATAAACGGAACGCGAACATGGTCTACCGTTCGTACCGGGTGCCTTACGAGTGGATTCCGCAGCTCGATAAACCGGTCGAGAAGGCGATCAAGCCGCTCGATATCGCAAGCTTCCGCGTGCCGGGCGCAGCGGGTACGGGGGCGGATACGGTTGTGGAAATCGCCGGCGCGTTCTCCTATGAGGACGGGGCGCTGTGCGTAGCACGCACGGACGAGAACCCGAACGACAATTCGTGATTTTATTTTAACGCTTAGGGGTTGATAGCTATGTTGACACGGAATCGTAAATGGACGTTTGGTTTGCTGCTTGCAGCATTGCTCGTTGTAACGGCTATGTTGTCGGGCTGCGGCTCGAAGGACGGCAAGGAGGAGAGCGCTGCTGCATCAGGCGGCGCTCAGGAGGGGCAGGATCGAATCTCGGTCAAAATCGCAGATATTTTGACGAACCCGGTGTTCCGGGTGGCGAAGAGCAAAGGCTTCTTCGAGAAGTACGGCATCGATGCGGATCTGGTGACGTTCGCAACGCCTGCCGAGGGCATTAACTCGTTGTTCATCAAGCAGGTAGACGTTGCGTACGGCGCTGATTTTCCAATCCTGAACGCAGCGGGCAAGGGAGATTATTCGATCTTCGCGACGACAGGGACGGGGCTTAGCGATAAGAGTGCGGCAAATTGGAAGCTGTTCGTGGGCAAAGATGTCCAGCAGGCGTCCGATTTGAAGGGCAAGACGGTAAGCACGCTTCGCGGCACGTTTATCTCCTACCTGTGGGACGATTATTTATCGTCGAACGGACTGACATTGGATGATGTGAAGGTCGTGGGCCAAGGCGGTAACGACGAAGCGTATGTCGCGCTGAAGAAAGGCGAGATTGACGCGGTGTGGGTGTTGGGTGCGGCTATGACCGAGAAGTTCGCAGCCATTGAGGGCGTTCATGAGCTGACCGACATGTCGAAGACGAATGTGCGCACGGGCGGCGATCTGATCGTACCGACGACGCTTGTGAAGGAGCATCCGGCTGCACTGGCGAACTTCGTCCGCGCGCTGGAAGAATCGTCGCAATTCATTGCGTCGAATCCGGATGAAGTGGCCGACATTTTGTACAAAGAAGTGAAACAGCCGAAGGATGCGACGCTGAAGGATTTGCCGGCGCTTAATTGGTCGGTCGGCTTCTCGCAGGAAGCGTTCGACAGCCTGAACAAGCAGAAGCAGTATATGGTGGAGAACGGCATTATCGAGAAAGATTTTAATCTGGCGGACAAAATCGTGCTCGACGCCGTCAAGGAAGCGGTCCCAGACCGCGTCACGTACACGAAATAAGGAGGGGGACGCGATGTCTCAGACTGCACGCGCCGCGGCAAGCGGTACGAATGCCATTACGATCGAACGGCTGAACAAAAGCTACGCCGCGCCGGCGAAGAAGGGCGAAGTCCACTATATTATCCAGGACGTCGATTTAACGATTAAGGGCGGTGAGTTTTTCGTTCTGCTCGGACCGAGCGGCTGCGGCAAGTCGACGCTGCTCAACATGATCGCCGGCTTCGTCTCGAAGTCGGGAGGCAAGCTTCAGATCGGCAACGTCGATGTCGACAAGCCGGGAGCCGATCGCGCGGTCGTATTCCAGCAGGCTGATTCATCGCTGTTCCCTTGGCTGACGGTACGCCAGAACGTCGAGTTCGGGCTGAAGATGAAAGGGATGCCGAAAGCTCAGCGGGGCGTTGTCTCGGAGAAATATATTAAGATGGTCGGCTTGGCCGGCCATGAGCGCAAGTTCCCGAGGGAGCTGTCCGGCGGCATGAAGCAGCGGGTGCAGCTTGCGCGCGTGCTCGCGAACGATCCGGCGATTCTGCTCATGGATGAACCGTTCGGCGCATTGGATGCGATGACCCGGCGGACGATGCAGAAGGAACTGAGCAGCATTTGGCGGGAGACGGGCAAGACGGTCATCTTCGTGACGCATGATATTCAAGAAGCACTGCTGCTCGGACAACGGATCGGCATCATGTCGGCAGGTCCATCGTCCAACATTTCGCATATCTACGATGTGCCGTTCGCTTATCCGCGGGATATATCGTCTCAAGAGTTCCATGAGCTCGACCGGACGATTCAGGCGCACTTCGATCATTAAGCAGGAGGTATCCCGGTATGAACATTCTCAAATCCAAATGGGTGACGCTGCTCATCCTATGGGCGGCGGGTGCCGTCATCTGGCAGACTGCGGCACTGGCCTACGGACCGGAAATAATACCAGGTCCTGCCGATACGTTCCGAGGCGCCAAGGAGCTTCTAAGCGACGGATCGCTCGTCCGGTATATCGGTATCAGCTTCTACCGCGTATTCATCGGCTGGGCGCTCGGCAGCTTGATCGCCATTCCGATCGGGCTTATCATCGGCAAAGTATCGGCAATCCGGGTGTTCGCGGAGCCGTTCCTGAACTTTATCCGCTTCATCCCGCCGATCGCGTTCATTACGCTCTTCCTCGTCTGGTTCGGCATTGGCGAGCAGTCGAAAATCGCACTCATACTATACGCGACGCTGTTCATCGTCATTATGAATACGCTGACTGGCGTGCTAGCGGTCGAAGAGGACAAAATCCGTGCGGCAAGAAGCATGGGCGCTTCCGAGTGGCAAATTTTGCTTCATGTCGTGATTCCAGCGACGACGCCTTATATCTTCACGGGCATCCGACTTGCGATGGGCACGTCGTATATGGCGATTATCGGTGCCGAGATGATTGCGGCGAACGAAGGCGTCGGATTCCTCATCTGGAACTCCCGGTTGTTCTTCCGTACGGACTGGATCTTCGTCGGACTGATCAGCCTCGGCTTAATGGGCTTCGTCACTGACCGGCTCGTCGGCTTGCTTGGACGCAGACTGCTGTTCCGTTATGGCGTCATTAGCTCGGGACCGATTCGGAGATAGCAGGAAGGACTTCATACAAATGAAACAAAAAGCCCGGCCTCTCTGAACTGCTGCTGCAGTTCGGAGAGGCCGGGCTTTATTTTAATTAAAACGCCCAGTTGCCCTTGCGGAAGATCGGCTCGGTAGTGCCGTCCGCCAGAATGCCATCGATATCCATTTCGGGGGAGCCGATCATGAAGTCGACGTGCGTAATGCTGGAATTGACGCCGGCTGCGACGAGCTCTTCCGGCGACATTTTTTTGCCGCCTTCTACGTTGAATGCATACCCGCTTCCGATTGCGAGATGATTCGATGCGTTCTCGTCGAACAGCGTGTTGTAGAACAGAATGTTCGACTCGGAGATCGGCGAATGATGCGGGACGAGCGCGACTTCGCCGAGATAGTGCGAGCCCTCGTCCGTATTCACGAGCTGCTCGAGAATTTCGCCGCCTTGTTCTGCTTCGGTGTTCACGATCCGGCCGTTCTCGAACGTGATCTTGAATCCGTCAATAATATTGCCGCCGTAGCTGAGCGGTTTCGTGCTCGATACGTAACCATTTACTCCGTTGCGGTAAGGGACGGTGAACACTTCTTCCGTCGGCATGTTCGCCATGAACGGCACATCGTCCTTGTTCTCGCTGGCTGCGCCGACCCATAAATGCTTCTCTGGAAGCTCAATCGTCAAGTCGGTGCCAGGAGCGCGGTAATGCAGCTTCGCGTACCGTTTCTCGTTCAGAATGTGCACTTTCGCATGAAGGTTCTCGTTATGTGCAGTCCACGCTTGTACCGGATCAGGCGTGTTCAGGCGTACCGACTCAAAGATGGCATTCCACAGCTTGTCGACGGCCTCGTCGGCAGGCGCGTCCGGGAACACTTTCGCTGCCCATGCTTGCGATGCGGCGGCGACGACCGTCCAGCTGTTCTGGTCCGATTGTACGGCACGGCGGTAATATTGCAGCGCTTCTCCGGATGCTTTCTGGAAATTGCCGATTCGAGCCGGCGAGATGCCTTTGAGCAGGTCAGGACTCGAGGATACGACGGCGATGAACGCCGCCCCGCGGTCGACGAACGCGTTCCGTTTCAGCCGTTCGTACTCCGGATATTCGGTAAAGATGCGATCGGCCGCTTTCTCGTATTTGAGCCGGGAGGTCACATCGTCCGTCCATTCCATATGGACGTTGGCTGCGCCAACCTCATAGGCCTGGGCTGCAATTAGGCGGCCCAATTCCGCTTGGTCTATGGAGCAGGTTACGAATACCTCTTGTCCTTGCTGGACGTTCACGCCGACCTTGATGATCAACTCTGCGTATTGTTCTAGCTTCTGCGCTGGAATTGGCATTCGAATTCCTCCTCTTGAATTGAAATTGAAGTAAGCTTGTTGTCGTGTTGCTGCCGTATAATCTATTGTAACGCTAATGAGCGAAATAATCGAATTCAACGCGAGGGTGGCGCTAACGACACATTTTGTTGTGTTAGGGGTGATCAAGTTGCACTGGCGGAGCGCTAACGACACACTTTGTTACGCCATCGGCGCTCAGGTGTCCCCGGTATGGCGCTAACGACACATTTTGTTACGCTATCAGCGTTCAGGTGTCCCTGGTATGGCGCTAACGACACACTTTGTTACGCTATCAGCGTTCAGGTGTCCTCGGCGGAGCGCTAACGACACGTTTTGTTACGCTAACGGCGCTCAGGTGTCCCCGGTATGGCGCTAACGACACATTTTGTTACGCTATCAGCGTTCAGGTGTCCCCGGCGGAGCGCTAACGACACAATTTGTTACGCTAACGGCGCTCAGGTGTCCCTGGTATGGCGCTAACGACACACATTGTTACACTATCGGCGCTCAGTACTTTGTTATAGGGAGTCTTCTTGCGGGTTGCTCCTATCGAATGCAGCGCTTTCTGCCGATATGTTGGTTAAGGAGGTGACATCATGGATATTGGAGCATTGTCTATCGGAATGAATCAGGCAGGGCTTGGTCAAGCGGTAGGCATTCGGGTACTCAGCATGGTGAAGGATCAAGCGGAATCGAACGGCGCACAGTTGATCCAAATGATGCAGCAAGCGGCGCAGCCTCACCTCGGCAGCAAGCTTGATGTACGTGTATAAGATCACTTAGGACAGCGGGACGTTAGACGGGTTTCCAATCCGGCTGACGTCCCGTTGTCCTGTTCGGGCAGGAACGAATATAGATGCTTGAACTGCCCGTCAACTTGTAACGTCTTGTCGAGTCATGTAAACTCGATGATAGACAATTACAACATTAGCGGCAGGAGATGGAGAAGGATGAACGGCAGCGAAGTGAGCGGTAACCCTGCCTTTATTCAAGGAAACGGCACGTCGTCCAGGGGGAAAATATTAATTGTAACGGCGGTCGATGCCGAACGTGAAGCGGTGCTTCGCGGGTTGGGACCGACAGACGAGTATGACGTCATCGCCGGAGGCGTCGGACCGGCGGCCGCTGCGGCGAGCAGCGCGGCTGCACTTGCTGCCGCCGCTGGCGAGTATAAGCTTGTCGTCAGCGCCGGCATTGGCGGGGGATTTCCCGGACGGGCGGAAATCGGCGACATCGTTGTCTCGACCGGCATTGTCGCGGCTGATCTCGGTGCAGAGACGCCAGACGGCGCACGGTTCTTAAGCGTGGACGAGCTTGGCTTCGGCTCTGCGCGCGTCAATGTAGATGAAGCAGTGGCGTTCCGGCTCGTAGACGCGCTGCAAACGGCCGGCATGCGTGCCATAGCCGGCCAGGCATTGACGGTTTCGACGGCAACAGGTTCTGCGGAGCAGGCCGCCAGACTTGCCGCACGAGTGCCGAATGCGGCATCGGAAGGGATGGAAGGCTACGGCGTCGCGGTTGCCGCGAAGCTGGCAGGCGTTCCGGCGCTGGAGCTGCGCGCGATATCGAACGCAGTTGGGCCGCGTGACAAATCGGCTTGGCGGATTGGCGAAGCGCTCGCCAGCTTAACGAATGCTTGCAAACGATTGACGGAGGTGTTGTAACATCATGACTATGAACATCGCATTTTCACCTTGTCCGAACGACACATTCGTGTTCCACGCGCTGGCGCATGGAATCATTGAAGGTGCGCCGGAGCTGAACGTTACTTATGCGGACATTTATATTACGAATAAGTGGGCAGCGAAGGGCGAAGGTCCTGAGGTGCTCAAAATATCTTACGCGGCGCTGCCGTGGGTGTTGGACGAATATGCGCTGCTGCCTTGCGGCGGTGCGCTCGGACGCGGCTGCGGACCGCTCGTCCTGACGAAGGATGGCGGTGCAGAACCGGCAACGCTTGTCGGCAAACGGGTTGCAGTGCCGAGCGACCGCTCGACCGCGTACTTGCTGTTCCGCCTATGGGCGGCCCGCAATGTGGGCGGCGAACTCGACGTCGTCGTTATGCCGTTCCATGAGATTATGCCAGCAGTAAGAGACGGTAAGATCGACGCTGGACTTGTCATTCATGAGGCGAGATTCACGTATCCGTCCTATGGGCTGACGCTGATGCAAGATCTCGGCAGTTGGTGGGAGTCGGACACTGGTTTGCCGATTCCGCTAGGCGCCATTATCGCGAAGCGTTCGCTCGACCTCAAGTCGATCGCAGGCTGGATTCGAGCTTCCGTCGAATACGCATGGGCGCATCCGGAAGCGTCCCAAGACTATGTCATGTGCCATGCTCAGGAGATGTCGCCGGACGTGGCGAAGCAGCATATCGAGCTGTACGTGAACGAGTTTACGAGAGATTTGGGCGAAGACGGCTATGCGGCGATCCGGGCGTTGCTCGGTCGTGCTGCGGACGAGGGGCTTGTGCCTCGCATAGAGCCGGAGAAGTTGGAGTGGCGATAGCTGGAGCGGTTATAAAGGAAGACCGATTTTCGTACTCGCATAACAGTAGAAGGATCGAAGTGATAATGCGGCAGGCTATCGTTCCCTTCATTGCATAATGTACAATCCATTGAGTCGGTAGGCTCTCTCAACGGACGTTTCATTGTAATCTGTACAACGAAAAATGGTCTTCACCGCCGAATGGCCTCGTTTTAGCCGAAAATCTGCGTTTTCTCATTGTATGAAGTACAACGAGCCTAACTTTTAGAACAGAAAGTCCGGATTTCGTTGTACATTTTGCAATGAGGCTGATGTGTATAAGGATTAGGTAGGCTGCCTGTCTAAGAAAAGATGGCACGAAGATGTCGTACTGCCATCTCATTTAGGTTCGCGGGCACAGCCGCAATAAGCAACAAGCAACAAGAGCCATGCCTGCACCAGCAGGCGTGGCTCTTGTTGCTTGTTGTATGGAGGAAGGGGCCGATCAACGATCGGCTCTGTTTATGACACCTAAGGGCGCGAGGGAGAGCTAGCCCTTACTCGCCGCGACCGAGAAGACGACCGTCTTGGCGGTATTATCGACAAGCACGCTAACGTTATCCGTTCCGATCGTAATTTGTTTCGAAGCGAGCGGCCGGCCGGCTTCGACTTCGGCACAGACGGCTGCGAACCACTTGTTAAAGGCGAACGCATTGTAGCCGAACAACTGATTGGCGAACAGCGTGATCGCCTCGTTGTTCCGGGCTAGCGTTCCTTCGCGAAGCCGGACCGTTATCCCGTACGTATTGTAAGCGGGGTCGAGCCATATATCGGCTTCTTCGACTGCAGACGCTGAACTGCTGCTCTGCACCGCATTTTTCTCCGCGAGATCTTTGAATAGCCGCAATGTCGTGTTCACCACGTCGTAGTTGGTACCCCGCAGTTTTCCCGCTTGGAGCAACGAGTCGTAAGCATCCCACATCCTCTTGTCCGGGAACACGATGACCTTCTGGCCGCCGCCGGTCGTCGGGACGAGCCGCTGCAGCTTGTCCGCCGAAGGCGCTACCGGAATGCGGGCGCTAGGATCGGTTAGCCGGTTCAGAATAACGAGTGCCTCGGCCCGAGTCACGATCTCGCCGACGCCGAACCGCCCGTCCGGATAGCCCTGCATGATCCCCTTAACGAGCACCTCCGAGATGAAACGCTGCATCCGGTCTGATGCACTGGTCAAATCGCCGTAAGCCTGCGCCACAGAGCGGCTGAACGCTTCGTCCTCGAGATATTCCGTCTCCTGCAGCGTGTAGTACAGCACCTCCGCGACATTTTCCCGAGTCATGTTCGCCTGAAAGTCACTGTATCTGCTCCGATTGAGGAAATGAAGATCGCTCGCAACGTCGATATAAGGCTTCGCCCAATAGCCGGTCATGCTGGGCTTAAAGTCGTAATAGCGGTAATCCTGCGAAAGTACCGTCCGATTGTCCTCGCTTAATGAGCTCAGGAATGCCGATTTCCAGCTGCGGTTGCCATTAGGGAGCTGTTCCGAGTTGGACAAAATGAGCATTTTGACAAACTGATCGATCTTAACGGGATCGTTCGGCCGGAAGCTTCCGTCCGGGAATCCGTCCAGAATGCCTTTGGTTACCATCGATTCTATCGTCGCTTTGCCCCAATGCTTGCTAATATCATTAAACGCTACTGCTTGCGCCGCATGAGCAGATGGTATGAAAGAAGTGAATACGGGCCCAACACTGCTTGCCAGCAGCATGGCGCTAAGGGTGCCTATTGCGGTCCATCGTCTCATGTCGATCCTCCTGTTATTGTTCCTGATGAAATTCGACAACATTTAATAGATAACCACATTCTGGTGGGTTTGTGAATTGGACCTAATGACTAGGAGAAATTCTTCTTCTATCAGATAAAAAATGAGGCTTGGTGCCTTATCGCGTCCGGGCAATATTAGCTTGATATCGAAGTTACAAGTGCTGTTGGTCTTATGGCGAACGGGGCGAAGTCTTCGATTTCGATCTGCTTCATTCGAATTTTAACGAAAATCCAGCCGCAATCTTTTAACTACCATACAAGTATGGTAGTATAGCAATCAGAAACGAAAGAGCTGTAGCATGAGGAGGTGAACCATTGAATTTTACGTTAAAGCCCGTTCAGGCGGTATCGACTCGCGATGCGGTCTACGCCTCTCTGCGAGAGCTTATTCTGCAGTTGGAGCTTCCGCCAGGCACTGCGATTTCGGAGAAGGACATTGCGCTTAAGTTCAACGTCAGCCGCACGCCCGTGCGGGAAAGCTTTGTCCGTCTTGCGCAGGAAGGGCTGCTGGAAGTATATCCGCAGCGCGGAACGTTCGTCTCGTTGATCGATACGAATCTGGTTGAGGAAGCGCGGTTCATGAGGGAACAGCTGGAGGTGGCAGTCGTCAGGCTTGCTTGCGCCGAGTTTCCGGCCGAACAG
Organism: Paenibacillus kobensis NBRC 15729; assembly: GCF_004000825.1. Lineage (GTDB taxonomy): Bacteria > Bacillota > Bacilli > Paenibacillales > Paenibacillaceae > Paenibacillus_T > Paenibacillus_T kobensis. Next base: position 97,199 of record NZ_BILZ01000007.1, read on the forward strand.
CTTGCGGCGCTAGACGATAACATTGCACGCCAGCGTGCTTGCCTCGATGCGCATGACTATAAGCTGATGTTCGAGCTGGACGAGTTGTTCCACCGGACAATCTTCGAAGGCTGCAAGAAGAGCAATACATGGGCCGTTCTCGGCGGTATTATTGCTCATCTGAACAGAAGCCGCGTGCTTCGGCTGGCAGCGGATCATCAATGGGGTCATCTATACGAGCAGCACCGGGGCATCGTCGAAGCGATTCGCACGCGCGACGCGGAATCAGCCGCCAAGCTGATGACGGAACATATGCACTTATCGGTTGCTGATCAGGCGCTGCTCAAGGAGAAGTACCCGGATTATTTTAAAGCATAATTATACTTACCTATTTTGGAGGCGAATTTTCGTATGAAAATGGTATTCCGATGGTTCGGCGAAGGCAACGACACCGTCTCGCTCGATCAAATCCGGCAAATTCCAGGCGTTGAAGGTATCGTATGGTCGCTGCATGACGTGCCTGCGGGCGAAGAGTGGCCAATGGACAAAATTATGGCGGTCAAGGAGCAAGCCGACCGTGCCGGACTTCACTTGAAGGTCGTTGAAAGCGTCAACATCCATGAAGACATCAAGCTCGGATTGCCTTCGCGCGATCTGTATATCGATAACTACAAGAAGACGATTGCCAAGCTCGCTCAAGTTGGCGTCAAGGTCATTTGCTATAACTTCATGCCGGTATTCGACTGGCTGCGTACGGATCTGCACAAGGAGCTGGAAGACGGTTCGACTGCACTGTTCTATGAGAAGAGCAAAATCGCGGATATCGACCCGTTCGATCTCGTGAAGGAGATCAACAAAAACTCCAAGCTGACGATGCCTGGCTGGGAGCCGGAGCGTCTCGCGCATCTCACGAAGCTGTTCGAAGCCTATAAAGGCGTGTCGCAAGAAGATCTGTGGGCGAACTGCAAATATTTCTTGGATGAGATCATTCCGGTCGCGGCTCAGCACGATATCAAAATGGCCATTCATCCGGACGATCCGCCATGGCCGATCTTCGGTCTGCCGCGCATCATTACGGGGCAAGACAACATTCGCCGTTTCCTCTCGCTGCATGACAGCCCTTATAACGGCATTACGCTGTGCAGCGGCTCGATGGGCGCGAATCCGGAGAACGACATCGTGTCGATGGTTCACGAGTTCATTGACCGTATTCCGTTCACGCATATCCGCAACGTCCGCGTATACGAGAACGGCGACTTCATCGAGACGTCGCACCGGACGCAGGACGGTACGGTTGATATCGCCGGCATCGTACAAGCATACGCAGAAGAAGGTTTCGAAGGCTTCGCGCGTCCAGACCACGGCCGCCATATTTGGGACGAGCAATGCCGCCCAGGCTACGGCCTGTACGACCGCGCGCTCGGCATTATGTATCTGTGGGGCGTATGGGACAGCCACCGCAGAACGGTTGAAGCAGCGAAAGGATCGGTGAAATAAGATGGCAACGGCGAACTTATTCCCTGCAATCGAAGGCAAAGTCGTCGTCGTAACGGGCGGCGCAGGCGTATTGTGCCGTGTCATGGCGAAAGAATTGGCGCGTCAAGGCGCGCGCATCGCGATTCTGAACCGGACGCTGTCCAAAGGCGAGGAAGTCGTAGCTGAAATCCGTGAAGCAGGCGGAAAGGCTGTAGCGATTTCCTGTGACGTAACGGATGCAGACAGTGTACAGCGCGCAGCGGACGAAGTGCTTGCGAAGCTCGGTCCGTGCGACATTCTGATCAACGGCGCAGGCGGCAACCACCCGAGCGCGAACACGACGAACGAGACGTTCTCCGCTGAAGATATGGCGAATCCGGACGTAACTTCGTTCTTCGACCTTAGCATTCAAGGCTTCCGCAACGTACTCGATCTGAACTTTGTCGGCACGCTGATCCCGACGCAGGCGTTCGCGAAGCAAATGCTGGGCCGCGAGGGCGTATCGGTCATCAACGTATCGTCGATGAGCGCTCCGTCGCCAATGACGAAAGTTCCAGCCTACAGCGCTGCGAAAGCGGCGATCGAGAACTTCAACCAATGGCTTGCGGTCCACCTTGCAGAGGCAGGCATCCGCGTCAATGCGATTGCGCCGGGCTTCTTCGTGACGGAGCAGAACCACAAGCTGCTGAAGAACGAGGATGGCTCTTTGACGCCGCGTTCGCACAAAATTATTTCGCATACGCCGATGCGTCGCTTCGGCAAGCCGGAAGATCTGATCGGCGCGCTGCTCTGGCTGTGCGACGAGACGATGTCCGGCTTCGTGACCGGCATCGTCGTGCCGGTCGACGGCGGCTTCCTGGCTTACTCGGGCGTGTAATCCAATCTTGATATTAAATGGAAATAGATTAGCCTTTAGGAGGATGGACGACAATGAGCAACAAAACGAAACGCGGCGGCGGCTATGAAGCTTGGCTCGGTTACCGGCAGCTGCCGGCGAACGACCGACTTGTGGCGCTTGGACGCTTCGGCGGACGCATTATCGTAACGGAATCGGCGGAAGTTATTATGTCTGCAGCAGCAGAATTGAACGAGGCGTTGAGCAGCATGCTCGGCCGCTCCCCGGTCATCTCGGAAGAAGCGGGCGGCACAGGCGGCTGCATCGCAATCGGTACGTTCGGCGGCGGCAACTCAGGCGTGGAACGCGTATTCGAAGCAGGTGAGCAGCCGGCAACAGGGCCGGAAGGCTTCGCAGTCAAGACGGATGCGGCGAGCGGCATCGTTGCGATCGGCGCAGAGCAGCCGGCAGGCGTCTTGTACGGCGTGTTCCATCTTATTCGTCTGATTGCGGCTGGCGCTTCGTTGGACGGCCTCGACATCGTCGAACGTCCGGTCAACGGCATCCGTATGATCAACCAATGGGACAACATCGACGGAAGCATTGAGCGCGGCTATGCGGGCAAGTCGATTTTCTACAAAGACGATGAGATCGTCAGCGACATGAGCCGAATTGAAGATTACGCGCGTCTGCTCGCATCGACGGGCATTAACGCGATCTCGATTAATAACGTGAACGTACACAAGTTCGAGACGATGTTCGTTACGGATCGATTCCTTCCGCAAATTACGCGTATCGCGGGCATTCTGCGCCGTTATGCGATCAAGCTGTTCCTGAGCGTTAACTTCGCCAGTCCGATCGAAGTGGGGGGCCTGACGACGGCTGATCCGCTCGACGAGGGCGTACGTCAATGGTGGAAAGACAAGACAGCCGAGCTGTACAAGGCGATTCCAGACTTCGGCGGATACCTTGTGAAAGCCGATTCGGAGAACCGCCCTGGCCCGTTCTCGTACGGACGCGACCATGCGGACGGCTCGAATATGCTGGCCGAAGCACTGAAGCCTTACGGCGGCCTCGTCATCTGGCGCTGCTTCGTATACAACTGCAAGCAGGATTGGCGCGACCGTTCCACGGACCGTGCGCGTGCGGCATACGATCACTTCAAGCCGCTTGACGGCCGGTTTATGGACAACGTTATTTTGCAGATCAAGAACGGACCGATGGACTTCCAAGTACGCGAGCCGGTGTCGCCGCTCTTCGGCGCATTGGAGCATACGAACAGCATGATGGAGTTCCAGGTTGCACATGAATATACGGGTCAAGCACGCCATGTGTGCTATCTTGTGCCGCAATGGAAGCAAGTGCTTGAATTCGACACGTATGCGAAGGGCGAAGGCTCTTATGTGAAACGCGTCGTCGACGGCACGATCCACGGCAACAAGTACAACGGCTTCGCGGCTGTATCGAACATCGGAGACAGCAACAACTGGACGTCCCATCCGATGTCGCAGGCGAATCTGTACGGCTACGGCCGTCTCGCATGGAATCCGGAGCTTTCCTCGGAAGATATCGCACTGGAGTGGACGCAGCAGACGTTCGGCAGCGACGAGCGCGTCATCCGAACGGTTGTCAGCATGCTGATGGATTCGTGGGGCATCTATGAATCGTACACGGCGCCGCTTGGTGTAGGCTGGATGGTTAATCCGGATCACCACTACGGCCCGAATGTCGACGGGTACGAGTATTCGAAGTGGGGCACGTACCATTTTGCCGATTGCCATGGCATTGGCGTCGACCGTACGGTCGAGACAGGTACTGGCTACTCGCATCAATACATGGGACCTAACGTGTCAAAGTTCAATACGCTGGAGACGTGCCCGGACGAGCTGCTTCTGTTCTTCCACCACGTTCCTTATACGCATGTGCTGCACTCGGGCAAGACCGTCATTCAGCACATCTATGACACGCATTTCGAAGGCGTTGAACAGGCAGCGACGCTGCTGGGCCGCTGGAACAGCCTCGAAGGCTTGATCGAGCCGGAGACATTCCGCATCGGAGCAGACAAGCTGGCGGAGCAAGCAGAGCATTCGAAAGAATGGCGCGATATGATCAACACGTACTTCTTCCGCAAATCGGGCATTAACGACGATAAAGGCCGGAAAATTTATTAAGCAATGGGAAGCCGCGGCTCAATAAGAGCTGCGGCTTTTTTTGCGTACTGGGGCTTGGCGGGGCGCGCGATTTTGCATGGTCGGGTGTTCAAATATTTTAATGAAATTTTTAGGAGCATGGACCCAATATTCGACAACGTTTGTTGAGGCAGGTTTTTATAATAAGTGAGCTGGGAAAATAAACAAGCTGCGTCATGAATGATACATAATGTATCATTTTAGTTACGAGTTTGAATGAATTCCCCAAGGTGATGGTCAGATCGGGCTAAGCGGCATGCAGCCTAAGCAATTAGCGGCGGTTAGACGGTTAGACGGTTAGACATCCCAATATTCTAAGGTTTGGAGGAGTTGTCGTAATGGCATTCGCAGGTAAGAAGCGGTTATCGGTATTGCTAATACTCGTGATGACGGTGTTCATGCTCGGGCAGAGCATTGTCTTCGCGGAGGATGCAGCCAAAGGCGGAAGCGAGCCTGTTAAAGATGAAAGCTTAAAGCCGTTCCCGTCGAAGAACGAGGGAGGAACGCGGTTCGCCGCAGCGAGAGCATTGTATTCGGGGAACTTCGGCAATGACTTCGTACAAGCGCAAGTAGGAAGCGACGGGCGCTTCAATGCCGGCATTAACCAGCTCGGCACCGAAGACTGGTATAACATCATGTTTAGTTGGCCGTCTTCGCCATGGTCATCTTTCACAACGGTGAAAGTGGACGGGGAAGACCGGGTATACGGCAATTCGCCAGACGGGACGTTTATTTCTACTCCCGCTAACAACGGCGATGATACGTCGAACGACTCGGTCTGGAGAACGGGAGACGTTACGGTTCGGCAATTGCTGCAGCCCGGTATTAACCCGGCGACCGGCCTGCCCGATGCGCTTCAAATCCGGTACGTCATTACGAATACCGGCAGCGCCGCTCATGATGTCGGCTTGCGCATGATGCTGGACACGATGGTGAACGGCAACGATTCAGCGCCGTTCAAGGTACCGGGAGCTTCCGGAATCGAATCGATCAACTATGAGAAGGATTATGTCGGAGCGGCAGTGCCGTCGTTCTGGCAGGTGTTCAACGATTTCAACAATCCGGACATCAGTGCTCAATATACGATGCAAGGCCGCGATTCGACGCCTCCGGACAGGTTCACCATTGCAAGCTGGGGTGCAATTCAAGGGACGCTGTGGAATTATGCGATTTCGCCAGGCTCTTACACGGGAGACAGCGCGGTCGGCATGTGGTGGAATCCGGTGTCGCTTGCTCCAGGCGAACAGAAAGTCATTACGACCTATTACGGCAGACCGGGCGTAGGGGGCGAAAGCGCACTCGTCTTGGCGGGCAGACAAAAGCTGTCTTATGACGAATGGTCGGCAGGCTCATTCAATTTGATTTCTTACCTGACGAACAACACGGCTTCCAGCTTAACGAATGTTAGGCTGCAGCTTGAAGCGGATCCGGGACTTACGGCAATCGACGGCGATTTGGAGCATACGATCGGTACGCTTGCCAGCGGTGCAACGATTCAATCGGCTTGGAAGCTGCAGCCGAATGCAGCGGGAACGCATCACTTGACGGTGAAGGCTTACGCCGACGGGTCGGCGGAGCCGTACGCAACCGCTGCCTTCCAGGTACAGGCGCTGGAACCGGTCGTTCCGCCTAACGTTACGCTTGGCGGAAGCCGCGGCACGACCGCAGACGGCACGCCAATCTCGGGCCGCACAAGCCCGCTCACGGTGCAGGCTCATTATGACAGTCCGCAAGCAACAGGCGTGACGCTCATCGCGACGGATGGCGATGGCACGACGTATACAGCAGAGTTGAGCTCAACGAACGGCGTCGATTGGTCGCATACGTTCACTCCGTATGCGGTAGGGCTATGGGAATCGCCGCTGACGATTACGCTTATTCCTCATTACGCTGACGGCGATGGGCCGCAGGAGCAATTCCCTGTCGAGCTGATCGATCCGAGCGGTTACGTATACAACGAGCTTGAAGGTGAAGATTGGAGATTGCCTGGAGCTACGGTTACACTGCAGTATTACGATCCTTTGTTGACTACATGGGTCAATATGAGCGAAGAAGCTTATTCGGGCAGAATGTCACCGATTACGAATCCGCAGGTGACCGGCACAGACGGACGGTATGCGTGGGATGTAGCAGCCGGTTCGTACCGCGTCGTCGTCAGCAGACCGGGCTTTGCAACGGTAACGAGCCGGGAAGTGGCGGTTCCGCCTCCAGTGACCGATCTGCATGTCGGACTCGTTCCGACGGATGCCGCAGCTCCTGTTGTGAGCTTCTCGGGTGTGCAGGATGGTGAAACGTACACGGGACCGGTCACGACAAACTTCTGGGCTACCGATGATACGGCTGGCGTGCGATCCATCAGTTATAAGATTGATGATGCCGAAGCCGTAATTGTATCCGGTGATCATGCTGCTCTCCCTACGATCGATGCAGAGGGGAATCATAAGCTTGTATTGACGGCGGTTGACCATGTAGGCAACGAAGCGACGGCAACGGTCCTTTTCACCATTGTGAATCCGGATTCAACCGCTCCGACTACGACGCTGCTGATCAATTCGGCCGCTCCGGTCGATTATTACAACTCGACAGAGTTGACGATTACGCTTAATGCGGCGGACAATGCAGGCGGCAGCGGTGTTGCTGCAACGTACTATCGGATCAATAATGCCTTTGGGCCTTGGATTCTGTACACGGGACCTAAGGTTGTGACTTTCAACAAGTATATCAATAGGCTCGAATATTATAGCGTCGATGCAGCCGGCAATGTCGAAAGCATACATTTAATCACGCCTCGGGTCGACCTTGTGAAGCCGATGACCAAATATACGGCAAGTCCGAACTTCGTATTGGATAAGGGCGGAATGGTGCTCAAGGGCTACAAAGTAACGCTTGTCCCGCAGGATGATTATTCCGGCACCCGCAAAACGTGGTACCGCATCAACTACGGCGCATGGACCGAGTATAAAGGTCCGTTCCTGATTAACGACTTGCAGACGAAAGTCAATTACTACAGCGAGGATATCGCGGGCAACATAGAAAAGGTTAATTAATCACTCATCAACTATCTCGGCTGGTTCCCGCAAGGGAGCCAGTCTCCACAAGCGGAGCGGGCTGCTTTCTATTAGGCTGCAGCTCCTTAATCAACAACAAAGGCGCCAAGGGGAGGAATCCCATGGCGCCTTTTGTGTTGTAAAAAGTTGGATTGAATGTTTTACCTTAGACGAGCAAGGTGGTTTTGCGAGTCTATGAGGCAGTTTAGCTAAGGGAACGGAGCAAGCGAATGATTCTGAAGAAACGAAGTGGTCGCCTTTGTCGCCGGATTGCAACCTTGTAGCGATCTTATTAGAACAGAGCAATCCGGCGACAACAGCGATCGTAAGAACATTCGCTTGCGGAGAGACCGAACATTCGCTTGCGGAGTGGAATCCGCGATTAATTTACAATGCTTTCCCTTCCATCGAAGCGCGGACGGGCTCGGACTGGTAATCCAGCAGCGACTTGAACGGCCCTTTCGTTTCCAACGACAGCTGCAAATAGCCGCCCTGCTGGACGATTCGGCCGTTCTCCAGGACGACGACCTGATCGGCGTTCCGAATCGTGGACAGCCGATGGGCGATGACAATGATCGTCATCGTCCCTTTCAACCGGTCGAGCGCGGCTTGAATATGCGCCTCGTTCTCGTTATCGAGCGAGCTTGTGGCCTCGTCCAGTACAAGAATCGCAGGCTTCTTCAGAATCGCGCGCGCCAGTACGATTCGTTGGCGCTCGCCCCCCGACAGCCGTGTGCCCCGGTCTCCGATGACCGTATCGATGCCATCCGGCAGCTTTCGGACGAAATCGTCCGCAGCGGAGAAGCGGAGCGCCTCCCATAGCTGCTCTTCGGATGCGCCAGGCTGTACCAGCAGCAGGTTCTCACGTATGCTCGCATGGAATAGAGAAGGGTCCTGCGGCACATAGCTGACAGACTTCCGAAGCGCGCTCACGTTATGCTCTGTAATCGGCGTTCCGTCCGCATAGATGTGACCGTGCTCGGGCAACAGAAGGCCAATCAGAATATCGATCAGCGTGCTTTTGCCTGCGCCGGACTTGCCGACGATGGCAGTCGTTTCATTCGCCGGTATCGTCAACCGGATTCGATGAAGCGCATAATCAGGAGCGTTCCGGTCATAACGGAAGTCGATGTCACGGCACTCGATGCTGTGCTTGAATACTAACGGCAGCTTGCTGTCATCGTCCTTGACCGGCGTCTGCTCTTGCGCTAACTCGCATTCGTGCTGCAGCGACCGGAGGCTATGAATGGCAGGCATAATGGACACGAGCTGCTGCAAGCTGCTTTGGATAGACATGAACCGGGGCCATAGCCGCGTGAACACGAGAACGACCAGCATCAACTGCTCGATTCCTGCGTGAAGCCATTGTACGGAGGCGTAGACGAAAGAGACTAATAGCAGGGTAGACACGGTGTTGAACAGCAGCTGAGTGTTCATTTGGAGCTTCTTGAAATGAATCAAATTTTGCTCCATTTGAATGGATAGCGTTCGGAACCAGTTCAGGTGAACAGATTCGAGCCTGTTGCTCTTAATGTCTTTCATGCCGCTGAGCTGGTCGGTTACACCGGCGAAGTAGCTCTGCCACAGCTCTGTCGTGCGCCCGCCGATCCGCTTCGCCTTTTTGACGCTTCGACGGGAGAATACGACGAGCGCCAGTCCGCCGGCAAGGACGAAAGCGGTCAACTGCGCCGATGTTGCGAATGCGATGCCGATCTGAATTCCGGTGAAAATCGCTGCCGACATGAGACTGAGTGCGATGCTGACGCCTTGACCAGCGCGTCCGAGCTCTGTCGAGAGAATATGGTTGTAGTCGGATCGTCTGCCTTTGAGGAAGAAGCTCCAATTGGATTGGACGAGCAATTGGTACGTCTTCACGCGAAGCTGGCGAATGAAGCCTTGTTGGATGCGGGTGTCGAACAGCGCTTGCTGCCGTTGAACCAGCGATTGGCCAACCGTAAGGAGAAGATAGAACGCTAGAATGACGGGAAGATTAATCGTGCCCGTTAGTTGACTCAATATATGGACCGCAGGGGAAATGAGCGGAATATTGTCGATGTTAAGGCTGGAGAGTCCGATGTAATGCAGCATCGGAATTAACATAATCAGGCCGGCGCCGTTCACGGCGCCGACAAGCACCATCGCGGCGACGTTCGCATACAAGCGGACTCCTGCGAAAGCATGAAGCTGCCGAAGCAGCCAGATCAATGGGTTCATGCGGTAAAGCTCCTTTGCCGGAAATAGAAACGCCCCTATACAATCCAATTGCATAAGGGCGCTTCTTGAAGCTTAAGTATGAATTACGAGAAGTACTCTTCAGGAATAGGGCCTGTGTGGCTGCCAGGAGCTGGCTCGTTCGTCAAGTCAACGTCAAGCGTGCCGCCGATATACGTCCAGTCCACTTGCTTCCAACCCGTACCGAGCATCGTTTCCTTCACGGAAAGGACGTCCAGTGTCGGTGCGTTCCACGATTTTTTCATCGCATTTCACCTCCTTTCAATCCTCGAAATTAGGCTATCCGTTTCAGAAACCGCGAAACGATGAGACAGCGCATAAGGAATACCGCATTCGTATCAGCGGCCATTGCAGGCGTAGGAGGGGTACGGCGAATAACTTCCAATGATTGCCGTATGGCGGTGACGTTCATATAAGACGATACAAGCGGGTCACGGCACAGTTCGCCAATCTCATCCACAAAGCGAGGCCAATCCGGCAGCATCCGGTGCATCCAATCTGCCCCTTGAGCACCCCGAATCCGTTGGTTAAGTCTGATCCGGTCGGGAAGGTAACCGGCGGTCGATCTCCGGATCAAGGAACGGCCGGTCCCGTTCTTCACGAACTGCTCTATCGGAATGGACAAGCAGAAACGCACCACACGCGGGTCGGATGTCGGATCGCGTTCCCAAATGCCGTATTTTGCAGACAGCTTGGCGCTGGACGTACCCTGCATATTGAAGATGGCCAGGTCGTCGAAATAGTGCTCCCGCTCTTCCCTTACGCCCAACTGCGTTTCTTGAAGATAGGTTTTCTTATCCCGAAGCTTGGCATGGACGTCCATTCGCGCTGCGAAGTCGGGATGAATCATAGCAGCAACTGGCGCATCCGGCGAATTCGGCTCCTTGAAGAAAGGCAGCCGGGCGGCAGCAGGGAACGCTAGCCGGCCAAGGATCGGGAACAGCCGGGACCGCCGTATTCGCATCTGGCGGCTGAATAGAGTAGCTTGCTGATAGAACCGGAACAATTGCAATCTTCTTAACAAGTGAGCGCAATAGCTGGCCATCGAGCCCCAAGAGATCGAGTTGTTCCCTCTTGCTCCCGTTAAGAGAACGCCGACGCCAAGGCTGTCCGCTTGCTCGTATATGCCTTTAATCCAGAACGAATTTTCAAAAAATTTGTAAGGAGACTCTAAAATATCGAGCCATTCATCGACTTCCGTGAGCGGGCTGCGGCCCTGAAAATCCAAATACCGGCTGTCAATATTGCCGATATGCGCGACTGCGGCTTCGATGAAAGGACGCTCGTCTGGCGCCAAGTGAGGTGCCGTCCAATCCGTATAATCGGAGACGGGAACGGAGCTGAACGTGAGAAGCCGCTTACCTTCGGCTTGGAGAGCGCGTGCCGCGAAGCTGGCTACGCTGCCGGAGTCCAAGCCTCCGCTTAATGTAGCGCCGACTTGCCTGCGGCTGCGGAGCTTTGAAGCGACCGCGCTGCGGAATACGTCCCGGAACGCTTCCTCGTATTCTTGGTCCGAGCCTAGCTTCAACGGCTGCGCCGGAAAGAACGTATCGTAGCGTGCCAGCGTGAGCTTTCCGCCGGAGAAATGGACGGAATGTCCGGGCGGAATTTGCTCAATGCCGCGGTAGACCGTAGAGTGCGCATCGCTGGAATCGATCGATAACGGAATCGTCAGAAACTCAGCGAACCATTGTTCATTTAATTGTTTCTGTATGTATGGCAGGGCGAATAGAGGCAATTGAAGCGAGCAGAACGCCAGCCTACCTTGATTGTGGCAGTAGTACATGGTGCGGCTGCCGGCCAAGTCCCGGGCACCGAACAGCGTCTGTTGCTTCGCATCCCAGATCATGAAAGCGAAGTCGCCAATCAAATGCTTCGGAGCTTCATGTCCCCATCTGGCGTAGGCAAGCAGAATGAGCTCGCTGTCTGGCATAGCATGCCGGTCGGCGGCAATTTGCAGCTTGTCGAAAAGCTGATCCCGGTTATCGAGTATGGCATCAGCCGCGATCGCAAGACGAAGATCCTCGTGATACCTCGGCAATATTTCGCTGACGGATTCGGGTGTCATCCACTGGGTACGGCTGCCCATGAAAATCGTCCCGGTATGCCAGTGCCTTGCATCGTCGGCCGGGCAATGGCTGCACGCTTCCATTAGGCGGATGCCGTGCTCTTCCAAACGTGCCGCGTCGTGCCCTGCTTCTGCAACTATACCGGCGATTACGCTCATGACGTCCTCCTAGACCTAGTGGCATGAGATGACTGATACAATTCGTATCATTTTAATTCATTATAACGTCCTATTTGGAAAACGCAATCCCCCTTTTCATAAATCAACTTGGAAATCCGCGTCAGAGCGCTTCCCCCGAATCATTATTTAATTATGATGAATTCGGACTTTCGTAATATTTTAAAAGAATTCGAGCATTCCTCTCCTTTAGCGGTTTGAGACAGGTCGATATACTTGAGAACATAGGACAACTGAGACATCTGCAGAAATTACTCGAGGGGTGAACGTTATTATGAACCGTACCGCAAATGCGGCATCGAACACGGGCGCGCCATTGGCGCCACCGACCAAGAAACGGGGCTCGTGGCTGAAACGATGGGATGCGCCTATCGCAGGCTACTTGTTCATTCTGCCATGGATCATCGGCTTCTTCGGCCTGACGTTGTATCCGATGCTGCTTTCTCTCTATTACTCGTTTACGAACTATACGCTGATGGAAGACGTGAAGTGGGTCGGGTTCAAAAACTATGACCGGATCTTCATGCACGACGACAAGTTTATTCAATCCATTAAAGTTACATTCTTGTTCGTGCTCGGCTCCGTGCCGCTTAAGCTGATTGCCGCGCTGCTCGTTGCAGTCGTGCTCAACCGTGCCGTACGAGGCATTTCGTTCTATCGAACGTCCATTTACTTCCCGTCGCTGATCGGCGGCAGTATCGCAGTGTCGCTCTTGTGGCGCAACATTTTCGGCGTAGACGGCTTCTTCAACAAAATGCTCGCCTCGATCGGCATCGATGCACCAGGCTGGATCACGAATCCGCACACGGCGCTCTGGTCGCTCATTATGCTGTCGGTATGGCAATTCGGCTCGTCGATGGTTATCTTCCTTGCCGGCTTGAAGCAAATTCCGGCCGATCTGTACGAAGCATCTTCGGTAGACGGTGCGAACAAAGTGACGCAGTTCTGGAAAGTAACGCTTCCGATGCTGTCGCCTACGATTTACTTCAACTTGATTATGGGTGTCATTAACGCGTTCCAAATGTTCACCTCCGCATACGTCATTACAAACGGCGGACCAATGAACTCGACGTATGTGTATGCGCTTTACCTGTATGAACGCGCTTTCGGACGCTATCAGTTGGGCTACGCTTCCGCGCTTGCATGGATCATGCTCATCATGATCGTTATCGTAGCGGCACTGATCGCTTGGTCGTCCAAATATTGGGTATTCTACGAGGCGGATACGGGAAGGGGCAAACGCAAATGATGACAACAAGATGGAAACAAGCGACCCGACACGTATTAATGATCGTGTTCAGCTTAATTATGATTTATCCGGTTATCTGGTGGATCGGCGCTTCGTTCAAGTCGAATGTCGAGCTGAGCTCACCGAACCTGTTCCCGAAGGACTGGCAATGGAGCAACTTCACGGACGGTTGGAACGCGATTCCGGGCCATTCGTTCACCGATTTCTATGTCAACACGTTCGGTCTTGAAATCGCCGTACTCATAACGACGCTCGCATCTTGCTCGCTTGTCGCGTTCGGCTTCGGCCGGCTGGACTTCCCGCTGAAGAAGTTCTGGTTCTCGCTGCTCATGCTGACGATGATGCTGCCGGGTCAAGTCTTGATCATCCCGCAGTACGCGATGTTCCATCAGTTCGGCTGGATCAACACCTATTGGCCGTTCATCGTGCCTCACGCATTGGCAGCGGGCTCCGGCGGTACGTTCTTCGTCTTCCTGCTCATCCAATTCGTCCGCGGGTTGCCGAAGGAGCTGGACGAAGCGGCGAAGATCGACGGCTGCTCTTGGTGGGGAATTTATTGTCGTATCGTATTGCCGCTGACGAAGCCGGCAATCGTTACGGTCATGATCTTCTGCTTCCTGTGGAACTGGGATGACTTCCTCGGCCACCTGCTCTACATCAACTCGGTTGACAAATATACGGTCGGTCTGGCGCTCCGGATGATCAACGATTCGCAGTCGGGTCTGCAATGGGGACAACTGCTTGCGATGTCGCTCGTCTCGATCGTTCCGGCGACGCTCGTCTTTACCTTCCTGCAGAAGTATTTCGTAGAAGGCATTGCGACGACAGGTATTAAGGGCTAAGATGAACAGACGGCAAATCCGGCGAGCAATCGCGGATTTGTCGTCTTTTTACACGTTAAGGGGGATAGGGTTGCGAAATCCGATTAAGAAATATAAAATCGACCGGTTGTTCTTCATGAGCTTCGCAGGTCTTATTACGATCGTACTCGCTTCAACCGTATGGGCGAGCTATACGATTTCGTCCCGGGAGCTCGTAAGCAGCACCTCGCTCTATCAGCAGCGGCTGCTGGACGAGCTGAACAGCCAACTGTCCGCGCGGCTGCTCACGATTGAGCAAATCTCACTGTCGACTTCGCGCGATAATGAGCTCGTAAAGTTTCTGTCGGGCCGGCAGGATCAATTCGAGCGGTACCGCAAGTCCAAAGAGGTTGAACAGTCGCTCGCGACGCTGACTTATTCGATACCTATTATTCAAGGCATCGATCTGTATATGGACAATCCGTTCTACAGCGATCCGCAGAGCTATATTCAATTCCGGGGCCGCGATTCCAAGGAAGCGGGGGAGCTGAACGATGTGCTCGAGACGACTGACTTCACTTGGACTGGCGAGCACCGCATTAACAGCTTCCAAGGAGAAGTGCCCGTACTGAGCTTCGCGCGGACGATCATGAACGACGACCGGAATGTCGGCATTCTCGTCATTCACATCAAGGCGGACAGCATCCGTATGATGCTTACCGGGCGCTCAAGCGGAGTAGACCGGCTCATTCTCGACGCATCAGGCAAGCAATTGCTCGCGATCGGCGATGAACCAGGCGCATCACAGATGTTGGCTTGGAGAGACAAGATGCAGGGGGACTCCGGCGTATTCCGCGTTCATGAACAAGAAGGCATCGTCGGCTCGCTTATCGTTTACTCGCGGCTTCCGAATTCGAATTGGATGCTCGTCGAAGTGACGCCCTGGAAGCAGCTTACGGAAGGCAGCTTCAAGCTGGCGGTCGTCATCGGCTTGATCGGCATCGGAGCGATAATTCTGACGGTATTTCTGACACTTTGGCTCAGCAAGCAGTTCGCCCGCCCGATCAAGCAGCTCGTCGAAGCGATGAACAGCTACCTGTTCGTCGGACCGAAGCCGAATTTGCCGCGGGATTACGAGAACGAGTTCGGTTACCTGTTCTCTGGATACCGCAAACAGAACGAGAGGATCGAAGAACTGTACGACTCGCTGCGGGTCCGGTACGAGCAGCAGCGGCGCGCCGAGATCGAGGCGCTGCAGGCGAACATTAATCCGCACTTCCTGTACAACACGCTGGATCAATTGAATTGGATGGCGATTACGGCCGGACAAGAGCGGATGAGCCGCATTCTGGAGCTGATGGGACGAATGTTCCGAATCGGTCTGTCGCATGGCGAAAGTTTTATTACGATTGATGACGAGCTGAAACATGTGGAATGCTATTTGGAAATTCAGCAGCTTCGTTGGGAGGAAGGGCTGACTTATTCGATTGAAGCGTCTTCAGAGGTTCGGGCATTGTTCATTCCCAAAATGTCGCTGCAGCCGTTCGTCGAAAACTCGATTATGCACGGCTTTCATGGACGTGTAAGCGGCCATATCGCCATTCGAATCGAACGGACCGACGGCGGGAGTCTGCGGATTACGGTCGAGGACGACGGCGTCGGCATGCTGCCGGAATCGGAGCGCCCGGTGACAAGGCATACCGGGGGCTACGGCATTCGGAATGTGAAAGAGCGGTATGAGGCTTATTTCGGCCAGCAAGCATCCGTTGAATTGTCGAATCGCGAGACCGGCGGCACGTTGGTTGTGATCGTAGTGCCCGAGCGTAAGGCGCGTCCGAAAAACGAACAAGAGAGCATGGGCTGAAATAGCGCTTTCAATTTCGTAATATATCGAAACAAATTGTGCATCTGTCTTATACTAACGAACTTATGCAATTGTTAAGATGGACTTGTGCACAATAAAGTAAATTGGGGGAACAAGAAATGGCATTGAAGTGGAAGCGTTCTCTAGCAGTTCTGATGACTGTCGCACTATCCATTACGCTGGCGGCATGCGGCGGCTCGAAAGATAAAGAAAGCGATACGGCGTCTACAAACAACAATACGAGCAGCGACGGCAAAGTGAAGCTGCGCATTATGTGGTGGGGCTCCCAGCCTCGTCATGAAGCTACATTGAAAGCGTTAGAGCTATATACGAAAAACAATCCTAACGTAACGTTCGAACCGGAATACTCCGGCATGGACGGCTACCTCGACAAGCTGTCGACGCAAGCGGCAGCGAAAAACGCGCCGGACATCTATCAGCTCGATCCGGGCTGGGTATCCGATTGGCAAAAACGCGGCCAGCTCGCGGAGCTGTCGGGCGTTGACGTAAGCAAAGTCGATCCGAAAGTATTGACGATCGGCCGCTTCGACGACAAGCAATATGCAGTACCGCTCGGTTCCGTAGCATACGGCATGATCTATGACAAAGCAGCGCTTGAGAAATCGGGCGGTGCGGCTCCGCAGAACGGCTGGAAGTGGGACGACTTCTTCGCGCTGGCTGACTCGATGAAAGGCAAGCTGCCGCAAGGCCAATACTTCACGAAAGACTACGCGGGCGACTACTTCGCTTACAGCGCTTACCAATACGCTGCAGGTAAAGGCACGATCGTAACGGATGACGGCAAGTTCAACATCGACCATGACACGTACATCGCTTGGACGACGAAGTTCGAACAGCTGCGCAAGGACGGCCTTGTGCCGCCGGCTGACCTGAACGCATCGGACAAAGAATTCGATCCGACGGCTGACCTTATGGTATCGGGCAAAATCCTGTTCCGTCTGTCGTTCTCGAATAACTATGCTTCGTGGGACAGCTTGAAACCAGGCGCATATGCACTCGTTACGATGCCGCGCGCTGCAGAAGCAGGCGGCTGGCTGAAGCCTTCGATGTTCTTCGGCATCTCGCCTAACTCCAAGAACGCCGAAGAAGCGCAAAAATTCGTAAACTGGTTCCTCAACGATCCGGAAGCAGCTAAAATTCTTGGTACGCAGCGCGGTATGCCAGTCAACTCGGAAATCGGCGCTTCGATCGAGAGCACGCTCTCGCCGGCGGACAAAGTCGGTCTGGAGCTGTTGAACGCAACGCTTCCTGACGGCCAAACGTTCACGACGGGAGCACCTGGCTGGACGAACTTTATCGACAAAGACTTCGCACTCGTTCGCGACGAACTGAGCTTCGGCCGCACGACGCCGGAAGAAGCGTTCAACAAGCTGAAATCGGCTGCTGAAGAGTACGAAAACCAATAACATATAATCCGCATAAGCGGGCAAGAGGAAGGCGCATCATGCGCCTTCCTCTTGCAACAATGCCTCCGGAAAACACAGTCTGCCATAACCGTGTTTTCCGGAGGTTTGTTGCGTGATTAAGGCAAGGTTAACCGATCGGCAGCATCAGCCTGGAGTCCCGCGGCAATCGAACATTTAGAGAGGAGAACGACAACAATGTGGAAAATCGTAATTATCGATGACGACCGGCAAGTGCTTCAAGGGATGAAGCAGGCGATTCCGTGGGACGAATTGAACGCAGAATGGGCCGGCGAAGCGATGAATGGCGCGGACGGCCTGGAAGTGATCCATAACGTTCAGCCGGATATCGTTATGACGGACATTTATATGCCGGTGATGAACGGGCTTGATATGATCGAACGGCTGAGGGAAGAGAAGTTCGGCGGTAAAATCATTATTCTAAGCGGCTACTCGGATTTCGAATATGCGCGGCAAGCACTTCGGCTGGAGGTTGCCGACTATCTGTCCAAGCCGGTCAGCCTCAGCACGCTCAAGGAGGTGCTCGGAAGGTCGCTCGGACAGCTCGCGCAGGAGGAAGAAAGCCGGGTCCGGCAAGATGAGCTGGAGCGCAAGCTGATGACTTATGAGCCGTTCATTGAGAAAGAATGGGTGAAGACGGCCGTATCGGGCGCGCTCGATCATACCTTCCGGTCCGACGAGCTGCTGCCGGAAGATTGCCGGTATTGGCGCAGCTGCCGGCATGCGGTGATCGGCATCGAAGTAGTCCGCGACGTGCGCGCCAGCCAGCTGTCCATACCGGATTGGAATTTATTCCGGTTCGCAATCGGCAATATCGTCACCGAGATCGCTGCCGGGCAAGCGGAGGCGTACGAATATACGGAGCTGGCAGGCACTCGTTCCGCGCTCGTCTTGCATCCGCCGAAGGAGCAGTCGGAGCGCGAGACGGCAGAGAAGCTCGAAGAGCTCGGGAAACAGCTGATCGACAGCATGCGGAATTATTTGAAGCTGACGATCCGGGTTGGAATCGGTACGGTCAAATCCGATTGGCGGGACATTCCGGATTCGACGGAGGAAGCGTTCCGGGCGATCGAGCTGAAGCGCCAGCCGGCTGCCGGCGGTTACGAAGTGTACACCGGAATCTTGGGAACGGCACCTGAGGAAGGCGCCTCTGCGGCGATGCGTCCGGTGAAGTTTTATTCCGAGGTGGCAGGAGCGATCAAAACGTCGCAGCAGTCGCTTGCGAACGACATTGTGGATGAGTATATATGCAGACTGGAGCATGAGCAGGATGTGACGCCGGATTATTTGCAGCGGACGGCAAGCGAGCTATGGGGCATCATCGCGTATAGTCTGTACGATGTCGGCATGGTGCTGGACGATTTGTTCCCGGACGTGCAACTGCCGGAGGAGCTGGCTGTTCTGACGCGTCCCGCACATATGGGCGAATGGCTGAAGAGCAAGATCGCCGTCATCTGCTCAAGCCGGGAATGGCGCGGGAACAGCAAGCACCGCCAGGCGGTTGATTTTATGATCCAGTACATTCATGAGCATTACGTGGAAGATATGACGCTTGCGGATCTCGCGGACAAAGTGTTCATTTCTCGCAACTATTTATCGATTATTTTCAAGAACATGACGGGTGAAACGTTCAATAACTATCTGACTCGAGTCCGCATTGAGAAGGCGAAGGAGCTGCTGATGGAGCGGAAAATGCTCGTCTACGAGGTCGCGGAGCAGGTGGGCTATAAGAACGTTCCGTATTTCAGCACATTGTTCAAGAAGTTTACCGGCATGAACCCGACGGAGCTGGCGAAATAATCGTTCCGGCCAGTCGAGCTTGCTGGCGATTGAGCGCTTGGGGATTTGATTCGTGCCTTATGAATTAGAGCGGAGCATCCAGCAATGGATGTTCCGGTATTCGGCGGGCGTTAGGCCGGTATGCTTGCGGAAACTTCTTATAAAATTGGACGTATCGTTCGCGCCGATCCGATCCATCACATCATGGATAGGCAGCAGCGTATTATGGAGCATGGAACAAGCCATTTGGATACGGAATTTGTTCAAGTAGGCAATCACGGAGCAGCCGAATTGCTCATTGAATTTGCGGTTGAGCGTCGTCCGGTTCGTATTGAACTGTCTTGCAAGCTCGTCTAATGTCAGCCGCTCCCGGTAATTCGCATGCAAATAACGAATGACCGGCTCGAGCGAATCTGCCTGTTCGCGGTGCGACGGAATGATTATCGCTTCGGTCACCTGCTTGCCGTGTATACGGCGAATGAAGTATAGGAGCTCCAGCAACGAGGAGCGGCTGCGGCACGGCCAGCCGGCATCCGGCTGCCGTTCCAGCTGATCGCCGATTTCGCGCATGAGCGACGCCGCATGCGGCACGAATGCCGGATCAAGCCGGATCTCGCCATAGTAGCCGTCTGTCAGCCGGTCGAAGAAAGGGTTCAAGCACCATATATCTTGTGAATCGGTAACGGAGTAATTGTCCGGTACGGGCTCATGTATACAGTAGTTGAAACGCTCGTTGACTGCCGAAGGATGGAACCGGACCGATAGAATCGAGACCGAGTCCTCGCAATCGATATGGAAGGTTTCTTGTTCATTAAGGCACCACAATGACGGAGTAATGAGCGGATAGCGGCGCTCTCCGATTCGGATGATCCCCGTTCCTCTGCCGATCAGCTTGATTCGGTAGCAGGCTGATTCGTCGGCTTCTTGGGCTGCAGGCAGTTCTTCTACTTCTATTGGCATAACAAAGTCAGGATAATATCCGCTGAAGTCCCGCGTTGCGGCTTTCATTCATCAAGCTCCTCTCCCTCGAAGGTTAAGGCGGTTTGCCTTTATGCAAATTATACCAGAAAATAGAGCCGGCATAGGCTGCAGGTTCTCAGGAGCGGAGCAACTTCGCGTCCGGCGGTGACCGTAACAACAAACAGGCGGATCCTTTGCTCTATGGCCAAGGATCCGCCTCTACGCGCTCCGATATATGCCGTTTAGCCTCTCTGAATACGGCGGTCGAAGATGAAAGGCCCGAACGGCAAGAACGCGCCGATGATGCCGCCTGCGACCCGAAGCCATTTCCATCTGTACATGAAGGCAAGTACAAGCACGGCAATGATATAGGCTGCGAAGAAAAAGCCATGAATAATACCCGTTACCGTTACCATCTCTGGTTTATCCGCTGCATATTTCATCGGCATTGCAACGCAAAGCAGGAATAAGAAGGAGAGGCCCTCCAGATAGCTGATGATTCGAAAATACTTATAAAGCGTCGGATTCATTTCTTGCATTTCCCCCTTCCCAATAAGCCTATTTCTTTATTACGGCTGCATGAAGTTTATATTTATTTTACAACATGATCAATCGGTGCGGGCACCATAGAAATGACATTAATGTTAATCGGAGCACCGTGACGCTAAGGCGCTGAGGATCCGGATTTTACAACAATCGCCAAATCGCATAGGAATCGCCTATAATCGTGAATGGCTCCGGCACTCTGATACTGGTATCTTGAACATAAATAAGCAAATTACGGTCGATAGCTGGCCGATTAAAACAGCTAGCGGGAGGAAACCGAGATGATGAAGGACCGATTGTCGATAAGCAGTTGGAGCGTAAACCGGCTGCTGGGCTTGAGCAAGTGGACGGTATGGGACGAGGCGGCATCCAGACAGGCGGTACATGTTGAGGATGGAGAGGCATCCGTCACGTTATTGGAGCTTCCGAGAGTGGCAGCGGAGCGGGGATTCCGTTATTTAGAGCTGTGCCATTTCCATTTTCCTACGGTGGACGAGTCTTATCTTGCACAGCTTCGAGAGGAATTCGAGTCGGCAGGTATTTCGTTTCATACGCTGTTGATTGACTACGGAGATATTTCTTCACCTGATCCGGTTCGGCGTTCGTCTGACGAAGCTTTCATTCAAGGCTGGATCGATGTCGCTGCCCGTGTAGGCGCATCTGCAGTCAGGGTCGTTGCGGGCGAGCAGCAAGAGGGCGATGCCGAAGCGATCGCGCGCAGCGCGGCATCGCTGCAGCGGCTCCACCGTTACGGACAGGAGAATGGCGGAGTGAAGGTCGTGACGGAGAACTTCCGCGAGCTGACCGCGACGCTGGCAAGCTGGAAATCTGTTATGGAAGCGGCGGGGAGCCGGATTCAGACAGTCGTTGATTTCGGCAACATGATTCCGGAGGAGACGGCAGCGGCTATCGCCTTCGGCGCTCCGAACGCCCATACGATTCATGCCAAGCCGGTATATCTGGAGGACGGTTCCATCGATGAGCAGGAGCTGCGGCGCAATATGTCGATCGCTTTGGAGCATGGCTGCGAGGCGCCGGTATCGGTCATCTTCGATCATGAAGGCGACGTATGGGAAGGCATCGAACGGATCGCGAAAATTATTGTGTCGTAGCACAACAGCATAGAGCTTGCTAATTCTACTGTCATTCGGACGGTTTCCACCTTTTGTTCGTCGCAGGGAAAGGCCGGCGCTTGGTACAATAGACAGACCGCGCAGGCGACTTTCTACGAAATATAGGTGAAACGATCATGTTCCGTATACAACGGCAGACTTGGCGAAATAAGCTGTCCGCCTTAAGCGCACTCCCTCGGGATGCGCTGTTTTTTCTTGCTGCAAGCTTCGTCAATTCCGCAGGAATGGCCATTATGTGGCCGCTCACGACGTTCTACGTTCATAATGTACTCGGCCAATCTTACGGCGACGCGGGGCTGGTTGTGTTCTTCCAATCGCTGCTGAGCACGGTTGGTCAGCTCACGGGCGGCCAGCTGTATTACCGGCTTGGTCCGGCCCGGATTATCGCCGGCTCGTTCACGCTAGCGGCCGTTATTCTGCTGTTGATCGCCGCAACCGATAACTGGCCGCTCTATGTGCTGTTGCTTAGTCTGTTCGGCTTCGTGAACGGCGCCGCATCGCCCGCGATGAGCGCGTATGTCGGCTTCCGCTGGAAGGAGCACCGCCGTTCGCTGTACAACATCATGTATGTCTGCAACAACGTCGGCATCTCGATCGGTGCGGCGGTCGGCGGACTGATCGCAGCGGTATCATTCTCGTTGACATACGCGATGACAGGCGTGACGACGCTCGTGTTCGCCATCTTTCTCTTCGTATTCATGAAGGGAGGCGTACCGACTCCGACTTCTGCTTCGATCGTTAGGGATTCGGACGAACGCCGTCCGAATGCGGCTCCGGAAGCGGCGAGGATGGCCAGCCGAGGCGAATTGCTCCGCAATGTCAATCTGTACTTGTATATTTCGATTGGCTCGCTGCTGTACTGGATTGCATTCCAGCAGTGGTCGACAGGTGTTGCGCCTTATATGGAAGAGAATGGCCTCGGCATGGACAAGTACAGTCTGCTATGGACGGTCAACGGACTGACCATTCTGCTCGGCCAGCCGCTCGCGGGATGGATCAGACGGCGCTCGGCAGGCATGATCAGCAGACAAATGCTGATTAGCTGCATGTTCACCGTGTTTGCTTTCGTATTCATTCTTGTGCTGCATGACCATTACCTATATCTCGTTATCGGCATGATCGTGGCGACAATCGGAGAAATGCTGCTGCTGCCCGTCATTCCGATGTTCTTCTCGGAGCGCTCGGGGGTCAATGCGCCGTTCTATATGGGGCTCTCTGGCGGCTTCGGCAACGTCGGACGGATGCTTGGTCCGCTCATGTTCGGCCACATCTTCGATTGGCAGGGCGTCAATGCGGTCTTCATGCTCGGCACTTTCATATCCGTCGCAACGCAGATCCTGTTCTATGTTAACCATATGGCGAACCGGGAGCAGGAAAATTATTCAGAATCCGCTGCTGCGTCTATGCCGCAATCCGGTTGAACGCTGGTGAACGTTACACGCCCAGCCAATCGGAGGCGAGAGCCGCAATCAGGCAGACACCCATCGCGAGGGTGCTCCAACCGGCCCGTGCGGCGGTTCCGTTAACGGAGGAACGCCGGAATGCGGAGCGGCCATAGAGGATGAGCCCGGCCAGGATGAGTAGAATCTCCGCCGCAAGACTGGCATAAGGCGATTGCCACAGACCGAAGCCCATGAGCGGAAGTCCGTCGAGATGGCCTGGAAGCAGGGGCATATCCGCACGGTGTACGAGAAGGTCGAGAAGCCAATGGCTGAACGTCATGCCGAAGATGAGCCAGCCGCCGCTAGTGCCCCATCGGCGTTTGGCGAAGGCGGCTGCTGCGAATGCAAGCAGCAAAGCGCCGATAAGAGAATGCGTGTAGTCGGCATGGATGACTCCTTCTCCGTATCCGCTGCCTTCAGACGAATCGATCCGTTCGACGCCGCCTAGAAGCAGCGGAACAAAGAGGATATCAAGCAGCTGCGTACTGACCATAAGCGCCCATAACGGCGCTTTTTTTGTTGCCGCTGCGGCGGCAGCGAGCCCGAAGTGTCCAGCGAACATATTAGGCACGCTCCTTCCGTGACGGGGAATCGATACGGCGGTCGAGCCATCCGCAGACGGCGGCGAAGAGCAGGATGAACACGATAAAACTCATAAATAACGCCTCCTCCAGAAAAACTAATATCATTAGTTTCAGGATATGCTAATGGTATTAGTTTTGTCAATCCGTTTTGGAGCTGCGAATAAAAAAAACGAATGGAATGCGCATGATCCATGCGTCTCCCATTCAGTTGATCGATATGGTCGTTGCTATGTTGCACTTGCCCGGTCTTACGCCAAGGACTCCCATCGTGCCCACAACTCCTCCGGATTCAGCTCGTAGCGCTCCTGCTCCCGGAACATGAATTGGTGCATAATAAATTCCCGCCGGATGGTTGCGAAGTCGTCGTGGTATTGCTTAATAAATTCGTTGATTTCTTTCTCCGTGTACGTACGGCCTTTCTCCAGCCCGGAAACGATATGCTCCAGCACGATCAGCTTCTTCTTCAATTGAGAAGGGATATGCTTCAGCTTGCCTTCCTTGGTCATAAAATTGCGAATGACTGAATCCCGGATCTTCGTCTGTTCCGCATCCATAGCGTTCAATTCTCCTCTCGCGTTCGCGCCTCTGTAGATGAAGTCGGCTGTAGCAGCCGCACTGTTCTTCAAGAAATAGTGGTTCAGTGAAAAATAGATCGTGTTCTTCTCCCGGCGTTCGTTAATTAAGCTCGCTTCTCTTAGCTTGGCGGCATGATGCGTGACAGTTGCCGGCGTGACGCCGAGCTTCTCCGCGAGCTCCAGTCCGTTGCGTTCTCCGTCTGCCAACAGCACGAGCATACGAAGCCTGGTCGTATCGGCCAGCGCTTTGTGGTAGCTGACGACTTTATCGAGCTGCATCCTCGTTCACCTCTTTACAAAGATTTAATAACTATCTAATTAGATGTTTGTTAAAACGAATAATATACGAACCCCCGAACGTTGTCAACATCCGGGGGATTGGGGACCGTGTACAAGGCTCGATTATTTTATCTGGTTCGACACGCTCAGGATGACGGCTGCAATGCGGGCTTCGCCATCTTCCATCTTCTTCTGCCGGTCTGCCATTTCCCGGAGCAAGTTGCCGAGCGTCGTTAAGGAACGGATAGCGCTGCTGGCGTCGCTGCCGCGCAGTGCATACAGCAAATCGCTCCATTCTTCGGACTTCTGCTTATTGAGCTGACTGATTGCCGATCGCTCGGGCACCAATC
The DNA here is from genome assembly GCF_004000825.1 of Paenibacillus kobensis NBRC 15729. GTDB lineage: Bacteria > Bacillota > Bacilli > Paenibacillales > Paenibacillaceae > Paenibacillus_T > Paenibacillus_T kobensis. Next base: position 122,208 of record NZ_BILZ01000007.1, read on the forward strand.
GCTGCTCTTCCTTTGTGATCGCGTCAAGCTGGCCGCGCAGCCGCTTCATGGCGGCGCCCGCAGACGATTTGGCTGTCTTCAAATTCGCTTCCGCGCTTGCAATGTCGGCTTTGGCCGCCTTCACCGCGATTTCGATCAAATCCTTCTGCAACTGCATCGCTGCGGTCAGCTCTTTGACGCGGAGCTTCTTAGCCGCCTTCAGCTCGGCGGAGGCAGCGGCATAACGGTTGAAGAGCGGCTGGTAGCGGTCCTTGGTCTGCTGCGCTTTAACGGTGAGTTGCTCGATCTTGGACTTATCGATCGCCGAGATGCGTTTGCGCAGCGCCGATTCATTCGCGTCGTTCTGCTTGCCGGCTGTTTTCACGCGCGTATCGCGGGCGGCGTTCTGGCTCTGCAGCACCTGGAAGTCGTTGTACAGCGATTGCAGCTTGGCTGAATTGGCTTGTGTGGAAGATGATTTGATGCGGTCGAATTGCTTTTGCGATGTTGCTGACAGTTGATGAGCTGCTGCATGGACGGACGGCATCGGCAGCGTGAAGGATAAAATCCCGATTACCAGTATTGCCGCGCATAGAAAACGAAGGTTGCCGTTCGAACGGTAGCTTGCCATTGATCCTTACCTCCAGGTTGGTATTCATAGCGGAATACGCGAAATGAACGCAAAAAAGCACCCTTCAAACCGGTCATAATCGACCTGCTTGAAGGGTGCTTCCCTCCGCCAAAACGTGCGAATCCGCATATGTGTTCTCACTATACCGCGCAGCTTTGAATGCTGTCAAGATTTTGCACAGCTGTAAGATTGAAAGTGGGGAATAGCATGAAGGAAGTCCCAATCCTCATGCGGAATTATAACGAAGAGAGCATGACTTAAGCACGTAGAGAAGCATGTAACACCATTCTACCTCGACGGGAGTTCATCAGTGTGAATGAGGCGCCGGAGCAATGGATAATCGATGCGGATATCGACAGCATGCAGTCCGCGATGGAATCGGGCAGGATGACGTCGGTGCAGTTAGTGCAGCTTTATTTGGACCGAATTGCAAAATACGACGGCCCGATTAATGCGATGCTGGAGCTGAACCCGGATGCGCTCGCGATTGCAGCTGAGCTGGACCGGGAGAGGGAGGAAACCGGCTGCAGAGGCAAGCTGCACGGCATCCCGATCGTGCTGAAGGACAATATTGACACGCACGACCGGATGCATACAAGCGCCGGTTCACTTGCGCTAGCCGATTCGATCGCACCGGAGGATGCGTTCATTGCCGCCAAGCTGAGGGCTGCAGGCGCGGTGCTGCTCGGGAAGACGAATATGACGGAATGGGCGAACGGCATGTCCGAGTCGATGTGGGCCGGATACAGCGCGAGAGGCGGATTAGTGCTGAACCCTTATGGGCCGTGGAGCGTATTCGTCGGCGGATCCAGTTCGGGGTCGGCGGCAGCCGCTGCCGCAAGCTTCGCAGCAGGCGCGATCGGGACGGAAACGTCGGGGTCGATCATTTGCCCGTCAAGCTACAATTATGTTGTCGGCATTAAGCCGACGGTCGGACTTGTCAGCCGAAGCGGACTCATTCCGCTGTCTCTTAGCCAAGATACGGCAGGGCCGATTGCCCGTACCGTGAAAGATGCGGTCATTCTGCTAGGGGCGATGACAGGCACGGATCCGTGCGACGAGGCGATGTCGGCAACCCAGGGCCGCGCATTCAGCGACTATACGCCGTTTCTGGACGCGGAATGGGTCCGTCGGGCGAGAATCGGCATCCCGCGTTATTATTGCGCCGATGCAGACGAAGCGCCGCTCGCTATTCTTGAATCTGCAATCGAAGTGCTGCGCGGACTCGGTGCGACGATAATCGATCCGGTATCGCTGCCATGCGCTGGAACGGAGTGGAATAAGAACGTAACCCGCTACGAGTTCAAGAGAGCGCTTGGCGATTATTTGGCACGACTGGATGAAAGCGTTCCCGTTCGTTCGATGAAGGACATTATCGAATTTAACGAGAAGCATGCGGAGCGGGAGTTGAAATACGGGCAAGGCGGTCTCCTCCGGTCGGAGGAGACAACCGGCAATTTATCCGATGAACAATACGTCAGCGGACTGAACTTCAACCGGAAGATGTCCCGCGAGCAGGGAATCGACTATGCGCTTCGCGAGCATCAGCTTGATGCGCTGCTGTTTCTTGGCCATTACGGTTCGGATATCGCAGCGCGTGCCGGCTACCCGCTTGTTACGGTGCCTGCGGGCTATGCGGACGATGGAAGAATGTCTTCGGGCGGTTACGTAACCGACGGCCCGTACGGCATTACGTTCGCCGGAACGGCATTCAGCGAACCGGCCCTCATTGCACTAGCGTACGGATTCGAGCAAGCAACGAAGCATCGTTTTCCGCCTAATCTCGGATAGACCGCATGGCCATTCTTCCTCTTGTTATGAAAGATTTTAAAATATTTTAATAGAGTATTTGTGTCGGAGATTGAAGGAATGTGTCGAAACGGCCTGCTGTTCACTTGTTCGTTCCTAGTAATTCGAACCTGTAAATGATAGGATAGACAGGTAGGTTAATTAGGTGAAATATGGAGGAATCATCGGCGTGAAACGACATGCAGCCAAATGGATTATGACCCCGATGCTGGCAGCGGCGCTGCTGCTTGCTCCTGCAGTGGGAGCAACGTCTACCGTACATGCCGCGGCACAGGCCAAGGCAGTCTCAGCCACAGCGGCACAGCCGCCAATTTCCGTCGTTCTGGACGGCACGAAGCTGGCGCTCGGCCAACCGCCTTACATGGTGGGCGGTACGACGCTAGTTCCAATGAAGCCGATCTTCGACGCTCTTGGTGCCAGCGTGACATGGGAACAAGGTACGAAGACCGTTATTGCACGTAAAGGATCGATAACGGTAACGCTGCAAGCCGGAGCGAAGACGGCCGTTGTGAACGGAACGAACGTGAAGCTGGACGTTCCGGTTCAAGTGAAGAACGGTACGACCTTCGTGCCGGTCCGGTTCATCAGCGAATCGTTCAGCGCTGAAGTGAAGTGGAATGCCGCGAAGCAGCAAATCGTCATCCGTTCGGCGGAAGCGCTCTGGCAAGCTGAACAGGAGCAGATGGAGAAGGAACGGCTCAGCAGCATTCTGACGACGGGGCAGAACGTAGCGCTCAACGATGAGAAAGTCGTCATGATCCAGACGGATCTCGGCCAAGGAAGCGGCGTTATTATCGGGGATCAAGATATTTTGACCAATTATCATGTCATGAATGAAGCCAAGTCGGCTAACGCGGTGACAGTCGATGGCGAGACGTTCGAAGTGGAAGGCGTCGTCGCCAGCAGCGAACAATCGGATCTTGCGATCATTCGGACGAAAAAACCGCTTTATATCGATCCTATCGATTTCGCGTGGTCGTTCGATCTGAACAAAGGCGATCCGGTTATTGCAATCGGCAGCCCGCTCGGTGTACAAAACACGGCAACGGAAGGCATCGTCAGCAATTTTACGTATGAAGGCGATGTTGAGTACATTCAATTCAGCGCACCGACCGATCATGGCAGCTCCGGCGGAGGCTTGTTCAACCAATACGGCGAGCTGGTCGGCATAACGTCATCCGGATTGGACGATACGAATACCGATATCAGCTTCGCGGTTTCGGTGTACAACGTATGGGATCTGCTGGATGAGCTGGATGCGAATCCGGATGCAAAGCCTGCATTCATCAAGTCGAAGCTGCCGGACACGCTGGACAACCTGACCTCGGATCAGCTTGCCTCGTTCATGAACGACAACTTTGGCTCGATCGCGACGTCGAATGGCCAAGCGGAGCTTAGCGATTGGAATGTAACGGTCGGCTCGGACGGTTGGATTCAAATGGAGTCGACGATCGATTATTCGTTCTACACGATCTATGGCGAGCGGTCGATGCCTCAGATCGGCGAATGGGCGCTCATGAACGGCTATGAAGTCCGCAAGAGATTGCCCAATAAGATGGTTCGGATCATCATCAACTTCGACCGGGTCGTTAATTTCGAGCCTCGCGGTTATAAACCGGAAGAAGTGACGAAGACGGAAGACGGCAAATGGCGCGTCAAGTTCCCGATCGTGAACTACCAAGGCAATGCAGAATCGGCGCTGCTGGATACTCGTTAGCACTTATATTTCATCATACACAAAGGGGTGCCCATTAGATGGGCGCCCCTTTGCTCTTGAGCAAGCCTCAAGCTTCCGCTTGTTTGCGGCACCTTATATAATACCTGCCATATTCGTCATGCAATCCGAAAGCGTCGGAGGCTTCCCACATCTCGATTTCGGAAAAACCGGCATTCATGAGCAAGCGGATAATTTCATCCCGGGAATAACAACGTTCTACAATTTGAATATCCAGACGCTCCCATTGGTTGGACAACATAAAGATCGTAATATGATTTACTCCCGTTTGCTTCGCGTCATTATAATTCATTCGATCCAAATAGACGTGGTCATTCTGAATGATATGGAAGGTCTGATTGTTCCAACGCTGCCGATAGCCCTCTTCCATGTTGAGATCGAATAGAAAGTACCCTCCGGCATGAAGAGAATGGTTGATATTAATGAAGACGGCTTGCAGCTCATTCGGGCAAGTGATATGGTTCAGGCTGTCGAAAAATGAACAAGCGGCATCAAATAGAACCGGGAAGCCGAAGGGGCTGCGAATGTCACCGACTTTGAATTCTCCCGCCGGGCAGTTGTTCCGGGCTAGCCGTATCATCTCCTCGGAACCGTCGATCCCCGAAAATTGAAAACCGTCTCTCGTCATATGCTGTGCCAGCTGGCCCGTACCGCAGCATACGTCGAGAATAAGAGCGCCGGGCGGCAATTCGCTCAATAGCTTTTGCTTCATGACCGGAAGAGTCTTAAGGGCGAAAGTTCTGCCCCAATATTTGTTCCAGAACCAGGCGTATCTATCGTATAGGGAATATCGTTCTTCCATTGCTTCCATTGTTCACCGTTCCATTTCATTTGAAAATGATTTTAAAGAACTGCTCCTGCTCGCAAATGGCGTGTAGCATCCATTCTGCGATAGGGCAGTTCTGTGGGGTTAGGCGTTGTTCATCGAGGTCTTGGTCGGGGGGGCACGCGCCAGAGGCTACGAGATCCGAGTCCGGAAGCCGAACAGACTAAGAAACTTCTTCTTCCCAGCTTGGTGCCGCTGGGAGCGTGGCATAAAGAACGGGGAGGATAAGTTGGAGCTCGGGGAGCTTGTCTGCGCTTGTGCGCGCAGCTCGGGGCTTGCATCGGCAGCTGCATAAGCATAAGCGCTAGAACCGCCTGCGAAGCTGTCCGGATCGAATGGATTGACTCCTTCGCCGGGATCAATGCCATCTTCGGAGGAGTCCTCGTCATATGCATCGCTCGTGAAGCCGAGCACTTCCATCGCCAGGGTCATCAAATCGTTGGAGCCGGACTCGCGGTTTGCAGGCTTCATAGCTACGCCCATCTGCACGGTATTCAATTGCTCAGCCGCGATAATCGCCCAATCTCCAGGAACGGCTTCAATAATATCAACAGCTGCCGAACGATCTGCTGCGTTGGACATTTCAGGCGCAACGTCCGCTGTATCCACTGAATCGGCAGAGAACGCTGGAGCCGGAACCGGGCGTTCGTCCATAGCTTCATCCATTGCATCTTCCAGATCCGGCGCCATGACCGTATCGGCTGAAGTTGCCGAATGGTCAGCGCTGACCATTGCATCGGCCATTGTATGACCGGCTTCGCGGGCATCGGCATCAACCGTGTTCGGACGGGCCATACGCTCTGCAGCCTCTTCCGTTGCTTCTGCGTTGGCATCCCTAGCAACCGATTGCTCATGCATGACGGCAACCGCTTTCGCTTTGGCGATTGTCGAAGCAGCGCTAGCTTCCAGCTGCGCGCGCGCGGCTTGCACTTGAATCAAATAAATTTCGAACTCGTCCAGTCTTGCTGCTATTCGTTCGTTATATTGCTGCAGTTCTTGTATCATCCCATGTAATAGTTTCAATGAAAGCTTAGGGGGCTGTTCGGCGATCATCTGATCTTTCTTCATATCCTTCTCATACGGCCACTCCGACACTACCGGCTCCTTCTCCGTCCCTTCACGTTCCATCACGGCAAGGCCTCCTTCAGCGATATTCGAGGGCGCTCTGTCAGAAACGCCTCTAGAGCTTGTCCCTATCGTATCGTAATCGACAAGGAAAGGCTGTCGAAGCTTGCTGTCGGCTCATTGGAACATTTGCGGCACAATGTGGCAGGAAGACAGCTTCTCTTCTATTTCACGCACGAAAAATGGTACAATAGCGCTTGACACGTATTTTTGAACGAGTAGAGAGGGTTTGTACGTTATGAATATCGTATTGGCGACGCTTAATGCCAAGTATATACACACATCGCTAGCGCTTCGCTGCTTGAAGGCGTTCGCAGAGAAAGATTTCCCGAATATCGAAATTGCCGAATATACGATCAAGGATCCCGCGATGAACATCGTGTCGGACCTGTTCGCAAGGCGTCCGGCTGTCGTCGGCTTCTCCTGCTATATTTGGAACATTGAAGAGACGATTGTCGTCATTGACATGCTTCGTAAAATCATGCCGGAGGTCAAGATCGTCCTCGGCGGTCCGGAAGTAAGCTACGATACGGAGTTCTGGATGGAGCGCATTCCGCAAGTCGACTTTATCGTCGTCGGCGAAGGCGAGGAGACGTTCCACCACATGCTGCAAGAGCTTGCGGGCACGCGCAAATATCATCTCGTCTTCGGCCTAGCCTACCGCAAGGAGCGTGACGGGAAGAGCGAGGTTATCGTCAACCCGGGCCGGCCGAAGCTGGATCTGTCGACGCTGCCGTCGCCGTACCGGTTCGCGGAAGACATTCCGTCTCTTGGCAACCGGGTCGTCTATTTCGAGACGAGCCGCGGCTGTCCGTTCAGCTGCCAGTTCTGCTTGTCTAGCATCGAAGTTGGCGTTCGTTACTTCGACATCGAGCGGACGAAAGCGGACATTATATATTTGATCGATCAGGGCGCGAAGCTGATTAAATTCGTCGACCGGACGTTCAATATCAAACGCGATTACGCGCTCGAGATGTTCCGGTTCCTGATCGAGAATCACCGCGGCTGCGTATTCCAGTTCGAGATTACGGCTGACATTATGCGCCCTGAAGTGCTCGATTATTTGGCGGAGCACGCGCCTCCCGGCATCTTCCGGTTCGAGATCGGCGTACAGTCGACGAACGATATTACGAACGAAGCGGTTAAGCGCCGCCAGAACTTTACGAAGCTGACGCGTACGGTGACGAAAGTGAAGGATTCAGGCAAAATCGACCAGCATCTTGACTTGATCGCCGGCTTGCCGCATGAGGACTATGACACGTTCCGCAAAACGTTCAACGACGTCTTCGCGCTTCGTCCGGAGGAGCTGCAGCTTGGCTTCCTGAAGATGCTTCGAGGTACGGGCATGCGCATCGACGCAGAGAAGCACGGCTACATCTACATGGATCGGGCGCCGTACGAAATACTCGGCAACGATCTGCTGCCGTTCTCGGATATCGTCCGGATCAAGCGGGTCGAGGATGTACTGGAGAAATATTGGAATGCCCATCGGATGGACAATACGCTGCTGTACCTCGTCGAGCGCGTATTCCCGTCGCCGTTCGACTTCTTCCAATCGTTCGGCGATTATTGGGAGGAGCGCGGCTGGCAGCGGATCGGCCACCAGCTGGAGGATCTGTTCTCCCGCCTCTGGTCGTTCTTGAACGAACGTGGAGAGGAAGCGTCGGAGGGCCGTCTCGATCTGGAGGCGACACTCGGATTGATGAAGCTTGATTACTTCCTCCAGCACAAATACAAGCCGCGTAAAATATGGTGGGACTTCGCCATGGACAAGGCGGAGTGGAGCGGCTGGATGAGACGGCTGTCCGAGCGCCCGCAGGACGTATCGGGCGGATTCGCTTCGCTTGGCTTTGCAGACAAGGATCTGCATAAGCATGCGGTCATCGACCGCGTACCGTTCGATCTGGAGCGGTACTGGTCGGACGGAGAGATCGACAAGGGAGCTGATTCGCTCGTTGTTATGATCTATCAGGGCGAGACGTCTGCCGGCAAGCCGTATGCGCTTCGGATCGGCAGACACGAGTCTCCGCTGCAGCCAGTGACGGAATAGAAGGCTTGTCATCCTAAGAGCGAGTTGCATGAAGTACCGGGTCAACCGGCCCGAGCAAAAAAGGGCCGGTTGGCCCTTTTTTGTACAATGGAAAGGGAGGAATGGCGATGAGAAGCGAACGTGAGATGAAGGGGCTTATACTTGGCTGCGCGGAGGAGCAGGAGAACATTCGCGCCGTTATATTGAACGGCTCGCGCGTCGATGCGGGCGCCCGGCGCGACATTTTTCAAGATTATGACGTGATTTATGTTGTGACGAATGTCGATCCGCTCGTGAGCGACCGCAGCTGGATCGACCGGTTCGGCGAGAGGATCATTATGCAGATGCCGGACTTAATGGACGATCCGGATCGTACAACTTGGGACAAGTTCACGTTTCTGATGCAGCTGGCGGACGGCAATCGGATCGACCTGACCCTTCGCGCTGCAGACCAGATGGCGGGCTACGTGCACGAAAGCTTAAGCGAAGTGCTGTTGGATAAAGACGGAACGGTCGGGCCGCTTCCGCCGCCGTCCATCGCTGACCATCTCACGAAGCCGCCGACGGCTGTCCAGTTCGCGAATTGCTGCAACGAGTTCTGGTGGGTGAGTACCTATGTGGCCAAAGGTTTGTGGCGCCATGAGCTGCCATACGCCATGTATATGCTCGACCATCCGGTACGGGACATGCTCGTTCGTATGCTGCAATGGCATATCGGCATCCAGACCGGGTTCACCGCCGATTCCGGCAAATGCGGCAAATATTTCGAGCGGTATCTGGAGCCGCGCCACTGGGAATCGTTCGCCGCGACGTATTCGGATGCCGATTACGACAACATATGGAACGCGCTGCTTACGATGGGGGATCTATTCCGTGACGCCGCGACTGATGTTGCGGAACATTGCGGCTATTCCTATCCGATTGAAGACGACCGCCGAGTGTGGAGTCATCTTCAGCACGTGCGCTTCCTTCCGCAGGATGCGGAGGGTGTGTATTGATCCAACCAAGCGAATGATTCTGGAGAAACGAAGTGTTCGCCTTTCAGAACAATCCGATGACAACAGCGATTGTAAGAACATTCGCTTGCGCAGTGAAGGTGCGGAAGCGGGATTAATCTGTGCGGCGGCTGTTGTGTCCGGCGCTATCGTCGTTGCCGATGTCGAGCATCACTTCCCGGTGCCAAGAGCCTTTGGCCACCTTGGCTGCGCCGAAGCAGATAATCGCATATAAGCCAAGGATCAGCGCATTGCGGAGCACGGTTTCGATGATCATGCCGCCAATCGTCTCGCGAAGCATGCTGATCGCATGCGTGAACGGCATAAACGGACTGATCGCTTGAAAGAACGGCGACGTCGTGCTGACGGGGAACGTTGCGCCGGAGCTCGACATTTGCAACACGAGCACGATCATGGCGATTCCGTTGCCGACTTGTCCGAATATGGAGCGAAGCGTAAAAATGACGGCGACGAACACGAAGCTGATGAACATGCTGGACAGGACGAATCCAGCTGGATTGGCGGCTTGGACATGAAGCAGCAGCAAGATGCCGGCGGTTGCGATGAGCGCCTGGAACTGGCCGATCGTCACGAACGTCAGCAACCTGCCGAAATAAAGCTGGTGCTTCCGGTATTCGCGCCGGGCATTCGAGACCTCCACGGGCAGGGCGGTCGTCAGAATCGTTCCTCCCACCCAGAGTGCCAGCATCGTATAGAGCGGCGTCATCGCCGTGCCGTAGTTCGGAATCGGATAGATCCTTTTCGTCTCCAATTTAACCGGATCGGCCAAGAATCGGCTTCCTCTCTGCGGGTCATGCAGCAGGAATGCAATCAGCTCGTCGAGACTCACGTCTCCGCCCTCGAACTGGCGAATCCGGTCGGCCGCGGAATGCACGCTGCGCTCGAATTCCGGAAGATCGTTGCGGGCCAGGTCTGCTGTCTTGCGGATGACTTCTTCTACGACGGGAAGTTTCTCTTGAACGAGTGCTGACGCCTGTTTGATGTTGGCTTCAAGCGCAGGCAAATCATTGCGAACGAAATCGGCAGCCTGCCCGATTCTGTTCTGCACTGCGGGCAATTCGTTACGGACGAAGGAAGCCGCCGTATCGATTCCGTGAACGGCGCCGGTCACTTTGCTTTTCAAATCCGTATGAATCGATTGGACGCGGTCGCGGAGAGCTGCCAGCTCCTCTTCCAGCGCCGACAGCTGCTTCGCATTATCGGTCGTTTCGGGCAGCAACGGCACGGCCGCCTCTTGGACTTTGTCGATCGACCGTTTCAGCTCAGCATCGGCTATCGTCAGCTGCGTCTCGATTGCAGTGATAAGGTCAATGGATTGCCGGATTTCCGTTATATGATCATGCAGCGCCGTGACGCTTTCGCCAGCTTGCTGGATGAGAGGGAGGCTCGCTTCCGCCTTCAATACACTGTCCGCAGCTTGGTGAAGCTCTGTTATGCGCGATTGCAGCGCAATCACTTGCTTCGCTTTTTGATGCAGCTCCGGCAGCTTCTTCTCCAGTGCTATAGCGGCTTGGCCCATCTGCTCGATTTGCGGCAGCGCCTGCTCCAGCGCTAATATGCCGGACGCCACCTTCTGAATCGAAGGCAGCTGCTGTTGAAGCTCGACGCCGGCGGAGTGGAAGGCGGTGAGCAGCGCATCTGCGACGGTCTCAGTGAACGATTGACTGATTTGCGCTGTCACGGCGTTGACGCCAGACGCTGCAATTTTGGGCGTTACCGCATTCAGCTTCTCGTTCACGGCGAATTCGATAACCGGCTGCTGCGGCTTCGCCTCCAATATGCTGGCCAGCTTCTCGGAGAAATTGGCAGGGAGAATCATGTAGGCGTAATAGTCTCCTTGCTTCACGCCTCTCACTGCCTCTTGGCGGTCGGTGAACGTCCAGCCGAGCTTCCGGTTGGCGCTCAAGCTTTGAACCGTTTGTTCGCCGATATGGATTGGCTTGCCTTGAATGGCAGCGCCGACATCTTCATTCACGACAGCGACTCGTATGCCGGACGTATTGTTATACGGGTCCCAGACCGCCTTAATGTTGATCCACGCATATGCGGAAGGCAGCAGCACCAGCCCTGCTACGAGCACGGCGAGGGAGCGGGCTTTGAACATGCTGCGCACATCGGTCCAATAAATCCGTACAATGTTCCGCATCGTCGGTCCTCCTCTGTCGAATGGCTGAATTTGTCCGCGCCCCTATTGTTTTCCGAACGATCCTTGTCTAACCGCCCCAGTATGACAAAAAAAAGCAGCAGGCGCCGCACGTAGGCGGAACCGCTGCTTCAAAAGCTTCAAAAGTGTTTTATAAGATGATTGCATTAAGGCAGCATGCTGCGCAGTATCGTCATGTCTCCGTCCAGCTCATATCCGCCTAGACTGGCGGGAAGCAGGAGGCATTGTCCAGACCGGAGCGAGAGCTCCCCAGAGCGGTTATCCCACCGGATCGTACCGTTCCCGGATGCGACGACGAGTATGACGAAGCTGTCTGGTGCCGTGGATAGAGCAAGCGGACCGCTGACGATTCCTTTCTCAACAATAAAATAAGGCGACTGCGCGATCGTAAGCCATTCTCCAGCCTGAACGCCGTCCGTACGCATCCGCTGCGCGCCGGCTCCTTCGTAAGCAATGACATTCAACGAATCCTCGATATGCAGCTCGCGAAGCTTGCCGTCAAGCCCCGGCCGTTCGTAGTCGTAGAGCCGGTAGGTCGTATCGGAATTTTGCTGAATTTCGGCTACGATGACGCCGGAGCACAGGGCATGAACTGTGCCGGCAGGAATATAGAAGGCGTCGCCAGCTTCGACTGGAACGACCTGCATCGTCTCCATGATGCGTCCTTCAGCGATTGCAGCTTCCATCGCGGCCCGGTCGATGCCGTCCTGCAGTCCGTATATGATGGTCGCGCCAGGCTTCGCATCGAGAATGTACCACATCTCAGTCTTGCCAAGCTCTCCGTCCGGCAAGCCGTTGTAGTCATCCGTTGGATGCACCTGCACCGACAAGTCGTCATTGCAGTCGAGCAGCTTGATAAGAAGCGGGAAACGCCCGTTTTTCTCTGAAAATCCTTTGGAACCGAACCATTCCCGCCCGAATTGCCCGCGTACATCATCTAGTCCTGCTCCTGCCAGCGGCCCGTTCATCACCTTCGTCGTTCCGTTCGGATGATCGCCGATCATCCAGCCCTCGCCGATGGCTCCCTCCGGCAGATCAAGTCCGAATTGTTCTAATGCGCGTCCGCCCCAGACGCGTTCTTTCATCTCGGGTTGAAATAGAAGCGGGTATGGTTTCATTTTCTTTCCTCTCCCTAATCCTCTTAAATATTTTTATATTTATGCGAGTATGATCTGGGAAGTTAGGAATCGCTTTCTCTTTCTCGTCTGGTCAGACTTAGATGAATTAACGAGCGCCAGGCTGGAACATTTCCATCAGTTCGCCGTCCGGGCCGTAGAAGAAGAAGTAGCGTCCGCCGTCTGGCAGCGTCGTAATTTCCGTATCGCGCAGCGGCACTTGCAGCTCCTTGATGCGGGCGAATTCAGTCTCGACGTCGTCGACCGTGAACGCGAGATGATGCACTCTGCCTTCTGCCGGCAGCTCGCCGTTGTATCCTTCGATCAACTCGACCTCGGTATCTTCGTGGCCAGCGAAAGCGAGGAAGGCGAGACGGATAACGCCGTTCGTATGCGTCATCGTCTTGCGGTGTTCCATTCCAAGCACTCTTGTGTAAAAATCAACGGATTGTTCAATATTGCGTACCATAACACCGACATGCTCAAGTTTGCGAATCGCCATAACGAAGTTCCTCCTCAAAAAAAATATAAGTAATCAGCTTCAATGATCGGTAATAGGAGCTGATGATGATGATGTTGTTGTTTAAGCTACCGGGGTACCGTTAGGAACCGGTGCGTCCGGACGGAGCAGCGCGACGTCGCCTTCGCCCGGTACGCCGCCAAGGACAAGCACTTCGGAGACGTAGCCCGCGATTCGGCGGGGCGGGAAATTGACGACCGCAGCCACTTGCCGGCCGACGAGCGATTCTGGTGAGTACCGGCGTGTAATTTGGGCGCTGGAACGCTTTATGCCAAGCTCGCCGAAGTCGACCGCTAGCTTAATTGCAGGCTTGCGTGCTTCGGGGAATGGCGATGCTTCTACGATTGTGCCGATCCGAATGTCCAGCTTATGCAGATCGTCTAGGGATGCGATCGTCATCGTGCTGTATTCCTCCGTTCTTTTATTTGCGGCTTCGCTCGACGGCAATCAAATAAGGGGCCGCAGGCTTTTGCAGCATGCGGTATACAACCGCTTGTCCGGTCGAGGATGGGAGCGCTGCAGCCCATCTTGCGACGGTATCAGCTTCGTCTTCGCCCCCGGGGTGGCCGGGGTAGAGGACGCAGGTGAGCACGCCGCCCGGCTTCAGCAGTGCCAGCGCTGCTTCCAGCGCGGCGATTGAACTGTCCGGCTGAGTGATGACCGACGGATCGGCGCCAGGCAAGTAGCCGAGATTGAACATAGCGGCCGAGATGGTGCCCGCATGTACAGACTGCACATGATCGCGCATGCGTTCATGGCTGTCCAATACAAGGCGGATGTCCGGCATTCGTTCTTCCGCCTCTAGTGGAGCCAGCCGGCGGCGCGTTGCTTCGAGTGCAGCCTCTTGGATATCGAACGCATAGACCGTTCCGCGAAGGCCGACCAGCTCCGCAAGAAAGCGGGTATCAACGCCGTTGCCTGCGGTCGCATCGATGACAGCATCGCCAGGCGATACCCGCTCGCGGATCCATTGATGGGCTGTGCTTAATACGGATAGAAAGCCCATATCGCTCTCACCCTTTCCAGAGGCGGCCCTGCCACGTATTGCGGCGTGCCAGCTCGGCGTCGATCGCGTTGAGCACTTCCCATTTCTTAAGGCTCCACATCGGTCCGATCAGCAGATCGCGCGGTGCATCGCCGGTCAGACGGTGAACGATCATCTCCGGCGGAAGCAGCTCGAGCGAGTCGGCGATCAGCTTGATGTATTCGTCTTGCTCGAGGAATTGCAGCAGTCCAGCCTCGTATTGCTTGACCATTGGCGTTTTGCGCATGAGGTGAAGCAGATGGATCTTGATGCCTTGTACGTCCATTCGGGATACCGCGCGCACCGTCTCCATCATCATTTCGTGCGTTTCTTGAGGCAAGCCGTGGATAATATGCGTGCACACACGAATGCCCCGCGCGCGAAGGCGGCGGACGGCATCCTCATAGCAAGCCGTGTCGTGTGCCCGGTTAATCAGGGTGGAGGTCGACTCGTGAATGGTCTGCAGTCCCATCTCCAGCCACAGGTAGGTCCGTTCATTCAGCTCAGCCAAATAATCGATAACGTCATCCGGCAGGCAATCCGGCCGCGTGGCGATCGATAAACCGACTACGCCCGGCTGTTCCAGAATGACTTCATAATATTCCCGCAGCTCCTCGACTGGCGCGTACGTGTTCGTATAGGCTTGGAAATAACCGATATATTTGGCGTTCGGCCATTTCTGGTGCTGGCGGTCGCGTATCGTATTGAATTGCGTGACGAGATCGTCCCGTCTTCTGCCGGCGAAATCGCCGGAGCCCCGCGCGCTGCAGAACGTGCAGCCGCCTTTGGCGATCGAGCCGTCGCGGTTCGGGCAGGTGAAGCCTGCGTCGAGCATCACTTTAAATATTTTCTCGCCGAACTGCTCCCGCATCTCGTAATTCCATGTATGAAACCGTTTGTCGCCCCATAGCATAGGCTCACTGGGCATAACGGCGCTGCTTGCAATTGTCATATGAACTCCTTCTCTTCCATCTCAATAAGTTCCCGGGAAAGCCCGCTATTGTTTATTGTAGCGAAATTCGGTGCGGAATGCCATGTTGATACCTGTTCCGGAGTCGAAATTAGCTGGAAAATATAAAGGCCTAATTTTGGATTTCCGCTTGCAATACCTTACATGATGTGTTATCTTAAAAGTGCGACAAATCAATGAAAACAACGGACATTAATCTGACACAGCGCATGAGATAGATTGTCGATTTTCTGGTAATAATATTGAAAAAATCGATGAGGTGATGCGTAATGAATAATGGATTGAAGATCCCGCATGGCGAGGACAAAGTGCAAGTTGAACTGACGATTAAAGAACTGATGGCACTGGCTGGAGCCCGTTTCCCTAATAATCATATGATAGAAGTGAACGCACGCAAGAAGCTGAACGAAGTGCTGGAGCAGGCTTATGAGATTGAATCCGGCGGCCGCGATGCTTCGACAAACGGATATATGTGAACCGATCCGGTGCATGATAAATGAAGGGCAGTCCGCGCGAATGAGCCGGACTGCCCTTCATTTTGTTCCAGACTCTTTACTTTCGGGTTGTTCTTCGTCACAATAGGGACTAGTTTTGATGTGGAGGACGAAAGAAGATGCGCTTACGCGGAAGAAAAGGGATTAGAGAAAGTTTGGAGAGCCAGCCGGAATTGGTCGTGCTGGACGGAACGCAGTATAAGGGACGTTGGAACGAATTTTTCGGCAACGACCGCCCGATCTATGTCGAGCTCGGCATGGGCAAAGGACAGTTCATCAGCACGATGAGCTTCCGCAATCCGGACATTAACTATATCGGCGTCGACATGTATGACGAGCTCATTCGGCGCGGAAGCGAGAAGGCCCGCAAGATTTGGGCAGAGAAGGGCGTAGACAGCCCGCCGAACTTGGCGCTGCTGCGCGCGAATATCGAAGGCATCGAGGATATCTTCGATAAGAATGAGCTGGAACGAATCTATTTGAATTTCAGCGATCCATGGCCGAAGGTTAAGCATGCGCGCCGGCGGCTGTCGCATCCTCGTTTCGTCGCTAAATATATGGAAGTGTTGAATGACCGCGGCGAGATTCATTTCAAGACCGATTCGCAGTCGTTGTTCGAGTTCTCGCTGAACAGCTTCGCCGATATGGAGCTCTTGACGCGCAATATTGCGCTTAACCTCCACAAGGATGGACTGCGGGACGATCTGGTGCCGACGGAATACGAGATGAAGTTTTATGAGCGCGGGCAAAACATTCACCGCATCGAAGTGCTCATCGGCGAGCAAGCCATCGCTTCGTGGCGAAACGCCAAACGCGATGCTGCGGCTGCGGAAGCAGCACGGGAAGCGGAGCGTTCGGACGATGAGGCCGACGGCGATTCGGAAGACGGCGAAGAATAGGCCAAGCATTGCGGATTGGCCGCATGATGGATGACCCTACAATGGAAGCAGCGTAATGGCGCCTGCGCCTGCTGCTGAGCCTAGCAAGGCGCCTGCTGCGACATCGGACGGATAATGGAGTCCGAGATACATGCGGGACCAAGCGACCGACATTCCGAGAAGCAAGGCGGCGGGCATTAACAAACTAGCGGCTGACGACAGTCCCGCTAATTGCATAACCGGAACCAGCCATGCGAATACAGCTGTCGTGTGGCCAGACGGAAAGGAAGAATCCTGCAGCGGTTTGCGGCATGCGTTAATATTCGGCAGCTTCTGATACGGACGGAGTCTGCGGAAACGCCGTTTCATGACGGCTACGGGAAGGTGGCTAACCGCTACGGCTGCAATGCACTGCCAGCCGGCGATGCTCCATGCAGCCGTTCCTGTCAGCGCCGCAAGCAATGCGGTGCCCAGAGTGAAGGAGGCGCCGCCCATATGGGTGACGGTGCTTAGCCATGTGCCCAGTCCTGTCTGCAGCGCGCGGTGCGACGGCCTGCGGTTGGCGATCATAAGCAGTTGATGATCGCGGGAACGAAGCCACCCTAACATACGCTCCATGCCGATCCCTCCGTTATTGATGATGTAACCGCTTCGCTAAATGCGAAGCGGTTTTTTTGTGTTGTGCTGCTGCCGTAACTCGAACCTAATGTAGCACCGGATTATTTGGGCTGTATCATCGCAATGCTAAGCGGATATTAATCAACCTTTAAAGCGGCGTTGATTTCTGGAAAACAGAATATCGCTACATTGTAGTCATGCCGTCGTTTCTGCTGCGTAGAATGAGTGCTGAGGGAACAGTCATGCGGCCAAATCGGGTTAAGCGGAGGCGATCGTAATGCGATTAGCGATTTTTACGGACACGTACGAGCCCGAAGTGAACGGCGTTGCTCGAACGCTAGGGCGTTGGGCTGAGTATTTGCGCCGTCAAGGGATCGAGGCAGCAGTTTTTGCGCCGGATCCGGCAGCGGGGGGACCTCCCCGGCAAACCTCTATTCAAGTACAGAGGTTTGCTTCCCTCCCTTTCTTCTTATATCCGGAATGCAGATTGGCGCTGCCTAATCCGATCCACGTCCGCCGTGCGCTGCAAGACTTCAAGCCGACGCTTATCCACGTTGCAACGCCTTTTAATATGGGACTATTCGGCATTCATTACGCGAAGAAATACCATATTCCCCTCGTTGCGTCTTACCATACGCACTTCGACCGGTACCTTCCGTTTTACAATCTGCAGTGGATGGTAAAGATGTTATGGAGGTACATGGAATGGTTTCATCAGGAATGCCGTGCGATTTTCGTTCCGTCTCCATCGACCCAATCGGAATTGTCGGCAAGAGGCTGGCGCGAAGACCGGCTGCATCTATGGCCGAGGGGCATCCAGACGGATCAATTTTATCCAGGTGCCAATCGCACGGAGTTGCTTGCTTCTATTGGAATTGAACCGGACCGGTTCGTCGTTCTGTACGTTGGACGGGTCGCCCCGGAGAAAGATGTCGGAACGGCGATCGACGCATTCGAGAAGTTCCAGCGGACTGTCTGTCCGGAAGCGGTCATGATCGTCTGCGGGGACGGTCCTTCGTCCCATGAGTTGGAGGAACGGTGTGCCAGAGACCGGCTGCCGGTTAAATTTCTCGGGTTTACGGCACTGCCCCGGTTAAGAGAATGGTATGCATCCGCAGACGTTTTCTTGTTTCCGTCGGCAACTGAAACGTTCGGCAACGTCGTGCTGGAAGCGATGGCATGCGGGGCGCCTGTTGTATGTGCTTCGGCAGGAGGGGTTGCCGATACGGTCGCGCATGGCAGCAACGGGTTATTGTGCGAGCCAGGCAATGCAGAGGCTTTCTCCGATGCGCTGACACGGCTGTACCGGGAGCCGGATGAGCGGCGCGGTCTGGCGGCAAGAGGGCTCGCATACAGCCGGAATCAGTCGTGGGAGACGATATTCGGGCGGCTGCTGTCGCAATTTCTGGACGTCGAATCCGGTAACACAGGCACAAGGGTTCACCGTTTTGTCACATGAGAGGGAGAAAGGAACGGAACTTAACGGTCCGTTCATCCGTTATCAAGTACGTAAGCATTAAAAATGACGCATTTGGATGAAAATAAGGGGGAAGCGAGCGTAATTCGAGGTAATGCCGTTATTCCTCTGGAGTGAAAGCGTTTTTCCAACCGATGACGCTCGTTTTGACGTTCATTCGCTTTTTGACAAAGCGGTCCATACAGTGCAAAATTCACTAAGGCCGAATAAGAGCGTTGTCCAAGTTATCGCTTTACCAAAAAGATTACAGAGAGAAAACAAAAAAAGGGATTGTATTAAAACTGGGGTCTCAAGGGGGCAAATTAATTCATGATTAATGTATTTGTGATGGCGTTTCAGGTATTCCTGGCGTTCGTCGGCGTGTATCAGTTCGTGCTGGCGCTGTTCGGGATTTACCGGAAGAAGGCGAAGCGCCGTCATGAACCGAAGAAGTCGTTCGCTGTACTCGTCGCTGCGCATAACGAGGAGCAGGTCGTAGGCGCTCTGATCGAGAATTTGCAAAAGCTGGATTATCCGAAGGAGTTGTATGACATCTTTGTCATTTGCGACAACTGTACGGATGGTACGGCGGACATCGCACGCAGCTATGGAGTTCACGCTTGCGTACGGAATAATTCAACGCTGCGCGGCAAGGGCTATGCCATTGAGTGGATGTTGAAAGAGCTGTGGAGCATGCCTCGCCAATATGACGCAGTCGTGATGTTCGATGCAGATAATTTGTGCAACAGCGACTTCCTGCACTTGATGAACGACGATCTGTGCGAAGGCCATCAAGTTATTCAAGGCTATCTGGATACGAAGAATCCGAATGACTCTTGGGTTACGGCCGCATATGGCATTACGTATTGGTACTGCAACCGTCTGTGGCAGCTGTCCCGCCGCAATTTGAAAATGGCGAACTTCCTCGGCGGAACGGGCATGTGCTTCGAGTCCAAGCTGCTGAAGGAAATGGGCTGGGGCGCGACAAGCCTTGTAGAAGACTTGGAGTTCACGATGCGCTGCATTCAGCGCGGCGTTCATCCGGTATTGAATTACGATGCGAAAGTTTATGACGAGAAGCCAGTTTCGTTCCGCGCGTCCGCACGCCAGCGGCTGCGCTGGATGCAGGGCCACTTCAACGTAGCGCGCCACTATTTCTTGCCGCTGCTTTGGGCAAGCATAAAGGAGCGCAGCTTCGTCAAATTCGACGCGGCGCTGTATTCCATCTCCGTGTACAACACGTTTATCGGGTTCTTGATGACATTCATGCTGTGGGGCGACAATCTCATTCCGGCAGATAATGTGTTCGGCTCGATTTATGAATATATGCCTTGGTGGGTAGCGGGTGTTGCGATTACCGCTTCGGTTATCATGTTCCCGCTGGCGCTTATTCTTGAGAATGTCCGCAACTGGCGGATGTATGCTCATCTGCTGACGCTGCCATTCTTCCTGTTGTCGTGGTGGCCGATTACGTTCTACGCGTTCTTCACGCAGAACAACAAGCAGTGGAGCCATACGCAGCATACGCGCGTTATCCGGCTGGAAGAAGTGCAAAGCAAGCAAGGATAATATCGGCTGGAGAAAGCAGTTGACGGCGGACTTCCCGGTATGCTATAGTAATCCGGTAACAGTAAAACTTATCGCTTTAAGTAGAGGCACCCGCTTCTCACCTGAACGGCATCGCGCCGGCTGGTTATGCGACCTATCGAATATGAAGCACGCACATCGATGATGGCGTTGCACTAACGAATGGTTATAGCATGCGGGTCCTGACGGGCCCGCATTTTTATTGCGTGGAAACTAAAATTTGGAGGTGGCACGTTATTAGCAGAGAACATCAGATCAACGACGAGATCCGCGCACGTGAGGTTCGCGTAGTCGGACCAGAAGGCGAGCAAATCGGTATTAAGCCGATCCGCGAGGCGCTTCAGATGGCAATCGACGCAAGCATGGATCTCGTTAATGTCGCACCGCAAGCGAAACCGCCGGTATGCCGGATTATGGACTACGGTAAGTTCCGCTACGAGCAGCAGAAGAAAGAAAAGGAAGCACGCAAGAACCAGAAGATCGTCGATCTGAAGGAAGTGTGGTTCCGCTCCAACATCGAGGAGAACGACTACCAGACGAAGCTTCGCAACGTCGTGAAGTTTCTTAAGGAAGGCGACAAGGTCAAATGCTCCGTCCGCTTCCGTGGACGTGAGATCGCGCATTCCGCGATCGGACAACGGATTCTTGATCGTCTATCCAAAGAAGTCGCCGAGTTATGCAGCGTTGAACGCGTCCCGAAACTGGAAGGCCGCAGTATGATCATGATTTTGGCGCCCAAAATTACTAGTTAACATAATTCAAGGAGGAAGATTCGAATGCCTAAGATGAAAACGCACAGCAGTCTGAAAGACCGCTTCAAAATTACCGGAACGGGCAAAGTAAAACGCTATAAAGCGTACAGAAACCACTTGCTGTCCCACAAATCCGGCCGTCAAAAACGCGTTCTGGCTGGTCAACCGCTTATGGCTGCAGGCGACGTTCGCCGCATTCAACAAGGTCTGGCTAACCTGAAATAGTCCATTATCGCGAGGGTCTCGCGATGCACCTTATAAACTAAACCAACCTACAGGAGGTCTTCACTCATGGCAAGAGTTAAAGGCGGATTCGTCCGCGCTCGTCGTCGTAAACGGATTTTGAAGCTGGCGAAAGGTTACTTCGGTTCGAAACATCGCCTGTTTAAAACAGCAAAAGAGCAAGTAATGAAATCCCTGTTGTATGCATACCGCGACCGTCGTCAAGTTAAACGCGACTTCCGCAGACTGTGGATCGTTCGTATTAACGCGGCAGCTCGTCAAAACGGCCTTTCGTACAACAAATTCATGTACGGCCTGAAACTCGCTGGCATCGAAGTGAACCGTAAGATCCTCGCTGACCTCGCAGTCAACGACATCAACGCGTTCAACTCGCTCGCAGGCGTTGCAAAACAAAAAATCAACGCGTAGTTTACGCGTTTCGAGAGCCTTGTCCTGAATCGGGACAAGGCTTTCTTTCTATTTTAACTCATCATTCTTTCCGTGCCGTATGAACCCTGCCCACCCAAACCCTCGGGATATCTACCCACCCAAACCCTCCCTGCAAGGGAGGGCCCCAAGGGCTCCGCCCTCTGGACTCCCGGAGGACTAACCTTGTGAGGTTGGAGCACGGAGCCGCTCTTCGTCCCTAACGGGACCCGCTAACGTTAACGGTATCTAGACTAGGGTCCACATTTGCATCTTATCCGCCAATCCGCGCCCCCTGCGTGCTGCTCCTCGCTTTCCATCCCTAACGGGACCCGCTCTACTTTTGGAGTTCTCCCGCCATTAGTTCAAGCCTCCAGTAAGTCGACTCGAACAGAACAACCCCAGCAACCCAGTTAACATTATAGATCGCCTTTGGCACGCCGCTAGCAACGAATCGAGGAAGCGTTAATCGGTGCGAACGGGCAACTATTCGATTTAACGAACTGAGGAAACGTTATTCGAAGGCAAAAGCTGGTTTTGTGTTCGAAAACGACCAGATATCGTTCGTGGAGTTCGTAAGGTTTGTGAAGAGGCGAAAATAGCTCAATTAGCGCTTCTGCGGTTCTTTAGAGTTGTGTGAGCCGAAAATCGGCGGCGAAGCGACCAACATGGGGAGCGGTAAAGGTAGAGCGTGTCCCGACGGGACGAAAGCGAGCTGCAGCACGATTGATGGGAGGGGCGTCGAATAGGAGGCGGAAGGGAGAGTGTGGATAGGTGCATTGGGTGTGGAGCGGGTCCGGAGGACGGAAAGCGTGGAGACGGACAGCAGTGGTTAGAACGGGCTTAGGGGAGTCCAGAGGGCGCGAGCCCTATGGGGCCCTCCCTTGCAGGGAGGGTTTGGGTGGGTGGAAAGAGCCTTTGAGGGTTTGGGTGTGAAAATGGCTTGGGGCGCAGCCCCTATTGGGAGTTTGATGGCACAGCCCTCAATGTGAGAAGGGGGAGTCTGAGGGCACAGCCCTCAAAAAAAAGGCCTCCATAATAAGGGAGGCAAGGCGGCGGGTGCCCCTCCGGTACAAACGTACATGCAGAGGCTAAAGCGCATGCATAGTCTACAAGACGACGGGAGAGGGGGGGGATTATGCATGCGTAATGTTTCCGAGCATGAAGTGAGGAAACTGATCGGCAGAACGATCTATGCGACAAGACGTGACGGGTCGGTCGTGGTCGGAAGGCTGATGCGTGTTGAAGATAATAAGCTTTATGTAGAGACGGTCGGCAATAGCGGAGGTATACAGACACGGGCGATATTGCCGCTCATCTTGTTTGATTTGCTCGCGATCGGCTTATTCGCCGGAGGCGGCTTCGGCGGTGGCGGAAAATGCTGCCCGCCGTACGGTGGAGGCGGCTACGGATATGGTGGCGGCGGCTACGGCTACGGAGGCGGGCCAGGATATGGACCGTACGGTGGTGGCGGCGGTTACGGGCCGTATGGCGCCGGATACAACAACGCCGGTCCATACGGGCCGAAGGGCGGTCCGTACTACGGGCCCAAAAGCGGAGGATACGATTACTAAGATCGGCGGGCTAACCGCCGGCTTCTAGATGCAAGCCTGACGAACGGTTTGCGCATTTCGTGGCAGCGGAATTTGTCTGCGAATCCGGTGACGCGGTAGCCAAGCTTCTCGTAGAAGCGGACTGCCGCGTCGTTGCTTTCGTCCACAAAGAGAAGCGCTTCGCGGCAGCCCGAAGCCATGCCGTATTGTTCTGCGCGTTCCATAAGGTTAGCGCCGACGCCTCGCTTGCGGCAAGTTGGATGAACAGCTAACAGATCGACATATAAGACTTCGCCCTGCGCAATGGCATGGACAAACCCATAAGGATAATTTGTAGTGGAATAGGAAGCGACATAGGTTGCGCCCATATCAAGCCTTGCCCTTAGCTCTTTTTGGGATGGGGCGTCTTGAAGCGAGTACAGATAGGAGAACGGAATGATTTCGTCCCGAATGAGTTGGAGAATCGGCGCATCGTCCGAATGTGGTGATCTAGCGCGGATCGTCACTGCGATCGCCTCCCTTGCGGTGCTACCGTAGTGTATGCGGAGCCGCCGCAGACGGCGAAACCATTACATAAGTTTTCCGGCAAGAGAGCATCCTAGGCTTGACGAACCGAAAACGCGGGCATATAATAGGTTCTAAGCTAATACGTTATCGGCAATGATGAGGACGAAGTGTTAAGGGCTCTTTTGCTCAGAGAGCGGATGGAACTTGCTGCAACCATCGCCAAAACCCCTTTTCGACGAGCTCACCTCGGAGCTATTCCCTTGAAAAGCGATTCAATCGCGCATTAGGGGGAATCGACTGGCACACGTTACTGTGCTGATGGGTAGAAACGTTTGTGCACGCCGTTTTTACCTGCCGAGGTTGCGCATTGCGAGATGCGTAATAAATTTGGGTGGTACCACGGAAGATCATGCCTTTCGTCCCGTTGCTCTCTTATGAGTAGACGGTGACGGAAGGCTTTTTTGTTTGGTTTTGATGAAAGGAGAGATGAAGATGGCGACGCAAGGCGCAACACTGCGTTCGAAACAAGAACTGATCGAGAAAATGAGCAAACCGGAGGTCATTACCGGTTCCGAAATATTGCTTCGCAGTCTGGTGCTTGAGGGAGTCGAATGCGTATTCGGCTATCCGGGCGGCGCCGTCTTGTACATTTATGACGCGATGCACGGGTTCAATGATTTCCATCACATCCTGACCCGCCACGAGCAAGGCGCGATTCATGCGGCAGACGGCTATGCACGCGCAAGCGGCAAGGTCGGCGTTTGTATCGCGACATCGGGTCCAGGGGCGACGAACCTTGTAACGGGTATCGCAACAGCATATATGGATTCCGTACCGCTTGTCGTCATTACGGGCAACGTGGTTCAATCCGCAATGGGCACGGACGCATTCCAAGAGGCTGACATCGTCGGTATTACGATGCCGATCACGAAGCACAGCTATCTGGTACGCAACGCTGAGGATCTGCCGCGCGTCATTCACGAGGCATTCCATATCGCCAACACGGGCCGCAAAGGTCCGGTTCTGATCGACATTCCGAAAGACGTATCGGCTGCTAAGACGCTGTTCAAGCCGGCTACGGAAGAAGTGACGATGCGCGGTTATAACCCAACCGTATCGCCGAAGAAGCAGCAAGTGGACAAAATGCTCAAGGCGATCGAGGAAGCGGAGCGTCCGCTCATTCTCGCAGGCGGCGGCGTTGTATACTCCGGCGCTCACGAGGAACTGCTTGAGTTCGCGACGAAGTCCGGCATTCCGGTCGTCACGACGCTGCTTGGCCTCGGCGGCTTCCCAAGCGGCAACGATCTGTGGGTCGGCATGCCGGGCATGCACGGCGCGTACGCATCGAACAAAGCGATTCAAGACTCGGATCTGCTCATTAATATCGGCGCGCGTTTCGATGACCGCGTCACGATGAAGCTGGACGGCTTCGCGCCGAAAGCGAAAATCGTTCATATCGATATCGATCCAGCCGAAATCGGCAAAAACGTTCCGACGGACATTCCAATCGTCGGCGATGTGAAGACGGTGCTTCAAACGGCGAATCAAGAAGTGCGCCCAGCATCGAAAGCCGGAGCATGGCGGGAGCAAATTACGGCATGGAAGACGCAGTTCCCATTGTCGTATGTAGATTCCGACGTTGAATTGAAGCCGCAATGGGTTATCGAGATGCTGCATGAGACGACGAACGGCGAAGCAATCGTCACGACGGACGTTGGCCAGCACCAGATGTGGGCAGCTCAATATTACAAATTCAATCAGCCTCGCTCCTTCGTCACTTCGGGCGGCCTTGGCACGATGGGCTTCGGATTCCCGTCGGCAATCGGCGCTCAGATGGCGAACCCGGACCGCGTGGTCGTATCGATCAACGGCGACGGCGGCATGCAAATGTGCGCGCAAGAGCTTGCGATCTGCTCGATTAACAACATTCCGGTCAAGGTAGCGATTATCAATAACCAAGTGCTCGGCATGGTTCGCCAGTGGCAAGAAATCATCTACGACAACCGTTACAGTCACATCGACCTCGCAGGCAGCCCGGACTTCGTTAAGCTTGCAGAAGCTTACGGCGTCAAAGGGTTCCGCGCGTCGAACAAAGAGGAAGCCCGTGAAGCCTGGGAAGCGGCTCTTCGCCATCCAGGTCCGGCAGTCGTAGAATTCGTCGTCCGCAAAGGCGAGAACGTGTATCCGATGGTTACGCAAGGAAACACGATTGACGAAATGATCTTGGGGGATGCGGAATGAAAAAACATACTGTAGCAATTCTCGTCAACGATCAGCCAGGCGTTCTGCAGCGTGTATCAGGCCTGTTTGGACGCCGCGGCTTCAATATTGAGAGCATTACGGTCGGTTCCAGTGAAGAGCCGGGCTTGTCCCGGATGGTTATCGTAACGTCCGGCGACGACGATACACTGGAGCAAATTACGAAGCAGCTGTATAAGCTGATCGACGTAATCAAAGTCATCGACATCAGCAGCAGCCCTATGGTTGCCCGCGAGCTCGCACTCATCAAGGTGGGTGCGGAGCCTGCGGCTCGTCCGGAAGTGCTCGGCGTCGTCGAAACGTTCCGCGCAGCGGTCGTCGACATCGGTCCTTCGTCGCTCATCGTACAAGTTGTAGGCGATACGGAGAAAATCGACGCGATGGTCGAGCTTCTGAAGCCTTACGGCATTCGTGAGCTGTCGCGTACAGGTGTAACGGCGATGATTCGCGGCACAGCCAAGTAAGTTGTCGCGGCTCGCCGGCAATCGGGCAACCGATCGGCGAGGCGGGCTAAGCGAACTGGCAATTCCTGCGGCTATCCTAGCGCATGGTTGCAAGGTATTATTAACGTAAGCGAGCAAGAGGCAATTATCGTACAGTCAGGCGCTTATTGCGGACAAGCAGCCGCAGCAAATACACAGGAACAACAGCCCGCATTGGGCGGGTGTTTAAGCCGGGAATTCGACTGGAGTCCGTGCGGCTCACACGTTCGCTTCTCTGTTTAAACACCCGCTCAATGAGGGTTCAATTTAAAGGAGGCATTTTCTAATGGCAGTTACGTTGTACTATGAAAAAGATGCAGACCAAAGCGTTCTCGCAGGCAAAACGATTGCAGTTATCGGCTACGGCTCCCAAGGCCACGCGCAAGCACAAAACCTTCGCGACAGCGGCCTGAAAGTTATCATCGGCCTGCGCCCTGGTAAATCGGCTGACAAAGCTAAGAACGACGGCTTCGAAGTATTGAACGTTGCGGAAGCAGTTAAAGTAGCTGACGTTGTTCAAATCCTTATGCCTGACGAAACGCAAGCGAAAGTATATAAAGAAGAAATCGAGCCTAACCTCAAAAAAGGCGCAGCGCTCATGTTCTCCCACGGCTTCAACGTTCACTACGGCCAAATCGTACCTAACAAAGATACGGACGTATTGCTGGTTGCTCCTAAATCGCCGGGCCACATGGTTCGTCGTACGTACGTTGAAGGCTTCGGCGTTCCTGGCTTGATCGCTATCGAGCAAGACGCTACGGGCAATGCAAAAGCAATCGGCCTCGCTTATGCTAAAGGCATCGGTTGTACGCGTGCCGGCGTTATCGAAACGTCGTTCCGCGAAGAGACGGAAACGGATCTGTTCGGTGAGCAAGCTGTACTGTGCGGCGGTGCTACGGCACTCGTTAAAGCAGGCTTCGAAACGCTCGTTGAAGCAGGCTACGCTCCAGAAATGGCTTACTTCGAGTGCTTGCACGAGCTGAAGCTGATCGTCGACATGATGTATGAAGGCGGCATGGCTTCGATGCGCGACTCCATCTCGAACACGGCTGAATACGGCGACTACGTTACAGGCCCGCGCGTCGTAACGGAAGACACGAAGAAAGCGATGAAAGCGGTTCTGGACGACATCCAATCCGGCCGTTTCGCACGCGACTTCATCCTCGAGAACCAATCGAACAAAGCGATGATGACGGCTACTCGCCGCCGCGAAGCAGAGCATCCGATCGAGCAAGTCGGCGGACAACTGCGTGAATTGATGCACTGGATCAAGAAGTAATTTTTGATTAAGGTATCATCATAAGCTTTAACTTCAAAATCCCGGTCATGGAAGGCCGTACAGCAGGCATCTTATACAGATGTCTGCTGGGCTCCCATGGTTCGGGATTTTTTTGTTGGCTGTTCACCGATTAAGGCGGCGCAATTTTATGGAGTTTTAAAGAGAGGTCGTCCTTTATCATGCTATAATGGGATAGACTGTTAATGGCATGAACGATTAGAGAGGAAGATCAGCATGGTCGTCGTCTGGGCAGTATTGTGGCTTGCCGCGTTGTTATTGCTGCTGGTTAACCGGAGAAGTCCGGTATTTCGCTGGCTTGGACTGGTCGCGTTCAGCGGCGGCAGCGGTGCACTAGCTTCCGTCATGGACGGCTGGATTACAGCTTATGATGCAGATCCGTCCTCGTACGATACGGCTGAGATGCTGCGCCATATCCAACGGCTCTGTTCTTGGACGAGCTACTATGGGCTTCCATACGGCTATTTGCTTTTCGCGGTAAGTTATCATGGCAATGCGCTTCCAGTGAAGCTGGGGAAGTGGATGCCTTGGGCGGCATTGATACCGGTACTCATCATGCTGGCGCTGCCGATCGACGGCGGTTATCCGGTTGCCTACCTGCCGCTCGGCTGTTGGGCCATTCCTTATATGCTGATTGGAACGGGATTAATTGTAACCAAGCGAGCGGGGCATCCGGCGGAATGGAAGGCGCATTTGACCGTTACGGCTGCGGTGGTGCCTGCAGTGCTGTTCGCGCTGGCCATGAACTATACGATGCCGTTGTTCGGCGTATACCGGTTGTGGCAATACAATGTATGGTCGATACCTATCGCCTTTTTAATATTCATAATTGCACTGTTCAAATACGGATTTCTAGGCGTCCAGCTCATGATCGAGCGGCGCAAACTTGACTACTCGATGCGTGCAATCACGAGCGGAACAGCGATGTTGAACCATGCGATTAAGAATGATATTGCCAAGATCAAGCTGTTCGCAGATAAAATAAGCCGTTCTTCTGGCGACGAATCGGGCGGAATGCAAGCGGACACCGCAGTTATTACACGATCTGTGGAGCATATCGAGGCAATGATTCGCAGCGTTCATGAACGGACGCAGGAGCTTGTGCTTCGGGCCGAACGTATTGATCTGGCTCAGCTTGTACGCGCACAGGCGGCTGTCATTCAGCCTGCTGCGGAAGCAACAGGTGTAGCAGTCGTGCTGAATGCCGGTGATACGGCGGCTATAGAGGTGCTCGCTGACGCGGCTCAGACGCAGGAAGCGCTGCATAATGTAATCAATAACGCGCTTGAAGCGATGCCGCGGGGCGGGGAATTGACGATATCTTTAACTGGGGGCAAACGAGGCTCTATTATCGAGATTAGAGATACCGGGTGCGGCATTGAGAAGCATCATTTGCACAAAGTAACGGAACCGTTCTTTACGACGAAGAGCGGCAAATCAATGAATTTCGGTCTTGGCTTGGCTTATTGCAGCCAGCTTATGAGCCGGCAAGGCGGAGAGCTTCGGATTCGAAGCGAACTGGGGCAGGGAACAGTCGTGACGCTGGTTTTTCCGGCACCGCGCAGAAATGCAGTTAGAACGAAGGGACAAGGAGTGGGGATCGATGGATCAAAAGCAACCGGCGATACGCGTTATGCTCGTCGAGGATGATGACGATTGGAGGCGCGGGTTGGCGTCTTATTTGAACGCGGAGCCGGATATGGCGGTTGTTGCTGATACGGGCGATCCGGATCAGACGGCCGCGCTGTGCGACAGCTCGCAGCCATCGGTTATTTTGCTCGATATTATGATGGCGGACAGTCCGGCGGGGCTGAGGCTGGCAGAACAGCTATCGAGGCAGTCACAGGCGAGGATCATCATGCTCACCTCGATGGAGGATGGCGGATTCGTATCCGAGGCACTGCGTGCAGGCGCGGTCAACTACATCGTCAAGTCGGATTTTACGGCGATACCAGCGGCGGTGCGCCAAGCGGCTGCTGACCGTTCCGATATCGACGCCTCGGCAGCCAAGCTTGTGCTGGAGGAACTCCGGCGGTTGCGTACGGTCGAAAGAGAGTTTGAGGTTGACCGGTTCAAGCGTCAAGTGACGCCAGCGGAGGTGCAAGTGCTGTCGATGATTTATGACGGCAACAGCCAGTCGCAAATCGCGGAGAAGTCGTTCCTGTCTATCCGCACGGTGAAAAATCATGTCGGCAACATCCTACGGAAGCTCGGCGTCGTCAGCAGTAAGGAGGCGGCGGAGAAGGCAAAGCATATGGGATTGTTCTAGGAACCTACCGAGGGCTGCGCCCTCTGGACACCCCCTTTTTAATTCACCCCAACCCTCAAGGGCTTTTTCCACCCACCCAAACCCTCCCTGGAAGGGAGGGCCCCAGAGAACTCGCGCCCTCTGGACTCCCCTAAGCAGTTTTTTGCTAGTGTCGAGCGTGACCTCGCTTTCCACCCCTTGCGGGGCACGCTCTTTTGCGTACGTATCTAGGTTCAGTTCGCCGTCTGCCCCCTACTCGTTGCCCCTCCCATCATACGTGCTTACCCTCGCTTTCCGTCCCTGCGGGACCCGCTTAACTTTAAGTGCTCCCCAGCTTGGATGCTTCGCCCCGATTCGCGGGCTCCGCGCTTAGAAGTTCACTCCGGCTCCCGGCTCCGCTAACGAATCGTATGAACGCTATATCGCGCATTTTGGCAATATTCCAGTTCTAACGAACTCCAGAGACGTTATTGCGTACGTGTTACTTCAAAATGATTGGTTTCGGATGAAATAACGCTTGATGGGTTCGTTAGATTCTCAAAACAGTGAAATCAGAGTGAATAAGGCGAATACGATTCGTTACAGCATCCTGCCTGCCCAAACCGTCCCTCCCTGAAAGGAACTGAGGATATTCATTTGTTATGATGTTCGTGTGGAGTTGTATGGGAAAGAGAAAGGAGAAATAATGAATGAACTGGTTAAAGCAAATGGATAATTATATGTTCTGCTCAAATACAGCGCTTGAACAACCAGAGTTCAGTATAGAGACAGTCCACTCTTGCAACGCAGATTATCTTACTGAGATTGGTCAATTTATGATTGCTCCAGTAGATGACAACACTCAGATACAAATTCCTGTGAAAAATAAGAATGCCTATGACGTGATCCTTCAGGACCTTGCACCGCACTTCGATAAAGTTCAAGCAGTCTATGTACAAGAAAGCATTGAACAAGTTATTTTATCTCAGTTAAAAGCCGGCTCACAAAAACGGTTGGAGGATTTGGTTCGAAAACAAACTGTTAGCCCGCTGGTAAGGGATCTGTATAGGAGCGGCATTTCTAAAAGTGATCATTTTCCTATGAAGCTGCAGTGGTTTCAATTAATAAATGCCGAGATGGATGGGTATGGGAACATCGTTGCTAGTGATTTGATATGGTTTATTGAAAACACTTTTTTGGCTAATGGAACACTTGCTATCTTACCCACTGGATGGAAGTTAAATGATGATTTAAAGAACAGTATTGCCCTGCGTTTCTTTGCTCGCCACTTTGATAATGTTTGTATAGGTGTAAGTTTAGATATGAACGTTGAAATGCTGCAAATTTCAAATTGTAACCCTTCAAGTGTATAGGTCATTTCAAGTTTCAGTTTTTGAATTATTCCTTTAATTGGTTACTTTTCATGCGTTGGTGTGGCCTCATTCAGCTTTCTCACGATAACGTGTGGAGAGGGCTATTTGCTTATATGTCGCATCGTACTGTTACGAAAGAGTGATTGCGGTAGGGCAATACAAGCATGACATAACAGTCTTTATTCATAGTAAGGGAGTGCTAAGTACGGACTTGGGCTGGGCAGATGGAAGCAGGATGAAGCGAGGCAGGCATTATACGCAGTCCTAGTGGCGGATATATGCGGAGTGATTGCGGTTTCGTGTGTAAGCGCTTTATGTTAGGCACAGCCTCAAATACGTTATATTTCCAATACCTAGGATAAGATAGGTGTCTGTATCCAGACCGCAATGGTTTCTGCGGTATAACGCAAAGTGTATTGCGATGCAGCGAGGTAGTACCAATGCTATACTGGGGACAAGAGTTGAAAATTACATATTATATAAAAGGTGGTAATGACGGTGCTTAAAGAACTGATAGCACAATTGAAACAAAACCACGGAATGAGGACTCAGTTTGCACAAGGTAATGTAGCATTCGCAGGTGTTAATATGAATCAGCAGCAAGCTATGATTGATATTTTGAAAGGCCAGGAAACGGCTAAAGAGCAGGTTCGTGCAGGTAATTTCTGGATTGGTGAATAGGAAAGAAAGATTAAACCGGCAACGATAAATCGGTGCCGGTTTTTTAAGGAGTCTATAATCTGTGATTAACATGAAATATAGAAATTGGATGTTCTTAGTGCTAACACTAGTTATTGCAGGATGGAGCACACTGCTGTATTTTAGTATTCCATACATGGGTATTAGATTAAACGAAGTGAATGGTGAGTGGATTGTAGCCTCAGTGGAAAAAGAAGCTTGGGGTGCACAGGAAGGAATTTCGCTAGGGGATATTATAACTCAAGTAGATCATCAGCCGGTTGAATGGAAGAGACAAGTTGCGAGTCTCAAAATTGATAATGCGACAAGTATTACGGTAATGAGAGATGGGAGCACTATGGAATTCGATTTCTCGGATATGTCCGAAAGACCCATCCAGTGGAACCATTACATTATTCCTATGGCTTTATTCGTATTGATGCTAAACATCTCTTTGTTTATTGCGTACAAGAAGCCAGATGATATCTCGGTTTCATTGTTAATATTGTTTTTAATGTCAGTATCCGTTGGCTATTTATCGGCATACGGAAATACGGTCGGGGACAATGTCTCAGCTATAGTTTTCGAGCTCGCACTGACATTATCACCTGTATTGTTTCTTCATTTCGTAAGAAGTTACTTTAGCAAAATAGGGATTGTTTCGGTTCACAAACGAGTTGTTTATATTGGATATGGTACGGTTGTAGCGTGGAATATTTTTTATTTGCTCTACGTTCTCGGTATCACTAGTGTTCGAAGTACGCCATTATTTATTAAATACCAAGGAATTGGTATATTTATTGCTGGGACTCTATTCGCAATGCTAGTTCAAGTCCGAATGTACATGAAGTATCGTAATTCCTCGCAACAAGCTTTAATGAAATATATGATGATCGGCAATATCGCTGCATTCTTGCCATTTATTAGTCTAAGCCTATTGCCTGTGTTCTTAGTAGGAAAGTTCATAGTGAGCGGTGGCGTAGCTGCATTGTGTTTATTATTTTTGCCAGTAACTTATTTGTATCTCCTTGTTTCTAACCAATTGTTCGATATCGAGTTTATTATAAACAGACTGCGATATTATGTGATCATTGCCTTCTTGCCGACCTTGTTATTCCTAGGTGGATTTGAACTTGTCTTCATTGATACTTCGATTCGACCTATCGTGTGGGGCCGGATGTTTGTAGTGACGTACGCTGTAAGTATTCTCTTCCTATATGTTAGAGAAATATTGGATCGCAAACTTCGCAATAAGGTCATTAAAGGTGCGCACGAGTTCGAGCAAAGCTTGGAGTGCTTCTCTAATAGGGTGTCCGATGTAATGAAGGTAAGCGAGCTGGAGCAATGTTTACAGAAGGAATTGCTCGATTTGCTGCCGATTGATTCGGTCGGATTCATTGACTGCGGCATGGAAGAAGAGCAAGCGATGAAGTTAAAACGAACACACGGCAACGTCCCATTCGAAGAACTGCATGCGCAACTACAACATAATTGGTCGAGTGTAAGAGTTGGGGTAGGGCGGAAGCTGACGAAAGGGATCTGTTATAAGATCGGTCAAGGCCGCGGAACGCAGCATTTGGTATGGATCGGCGACAAGGTCAATCATACGGAGTTTAATCATGACGAGAAAATGTGGCTGCGCACGATGATCACTCACGTCGGGTTTGTGTACCAGAACCTTCAGCTTATTGAGGGACTTGTACAGGATCTTGATTTGAAGAGAGAAGAAGCTCCGCCGTGGGTTCTACGCCTGTTGTTCCGGTTATCGGAGCAAGAGAGACGCAAGCTAGCCAACGATCTTCATGATTCAGCCCTTCAGGATCAGCTGGTGTGGTACCGCAAGCTGGAAATGCTCGTGAACGACGATGATGAGCTGTCGGCGAATACCCGTACGAACTTGAATGAAATTAGTGAAGGCTTACTCGATGTCGTCCATCAGATCCGCGAAACGTGTAATGAGCTTAGGCCGCCGTTCTTGCAGGAGATGGGTATCATCCAAGCTATTGAAAATTTAATTGCGTATGCGCAGTTAAATGCGAACTTCACGGTTACGTTCGACCATCAAGATTTTGGCGCGGAGCTTGATGATGAATACGTGCTGGCAGTTTATCGAATTACGCAAGAGCTGCTGCGCAACGGAATGAAGCATTCGAAGGCGACGCATATCCATTTGCAGCTCCATGATGAAGGGCGGAGCGTTCGTTATTGTTACAAGGATAACGGAATCGGTATCGAGATGGAACGATTGCAGCAGACTTTTGACCATATGGGGCTGACTGGCATTCGGGAGAGGGTGTCTGGACTAGAAGGTGAGACGGTTTTGCGTACGGCGCCAGGTGAAGGATTAGAGGTCGATATCCTATTGCCGCTGCCGGCTGAAGACTTGGAGCAAGATGAGGAGCATGTGAGGAGGACAATTGATAATCACACGACGCGCCCGATACTAAGATTCCCGCAATCCGCGGAGATATAGATCGGGACTACATCAATTTAGTTGCGATATGTACGAAGTTGTAGTTCAGGAACCACTTATCTGCTTCATATATTGATTCAGATTTCAATATATGAACAGGAGGTTGGCTCGTCCTGAAACGGTACGGTGTAAGAGCGGGTATTGTTTTTGTCGTATTGGCGCTAATATGTAATCTTATATTTATAACCAGCGCGTTCGCGGAGGAAGAGCATCATCAGTTGATCATTGTGAACAAGAAGACGAACAAGTTGGCTTTTTATGACAACGGTGAGTTGATTAAGACATTTCCCGTTGCAACGGGCAGAACGAGCAAGCTAACTCCTGAAGGCAGCTTCAAAATCGTGAACAAAATTAAAGACCGGCCCTACTACAAGGAGAAAATTGCTGGCGGCGATCCTCGCAATCCTCTCGGCGATCGATGGATGGGGCTAGAGGTGAATGGAACCTACGGAACGACTTATGCGATTCACGGTAATAACAACAGCAAATCGATCGGCAAGTATGTCAGTTCCGGTTGCATTCGCATGTATAATGACGACATCCACTGGCTGTTCCCGCAAATTGAGATCGGAACGAAAGCCATTCTCACGACGTCGGATCTTTCTTTTGATAAGATTGCAGAAGAACATGATTATCCGATACTGAAGTTTTACGATGGGGCGCTGCGATTGAACGGCAAAAAGATCGATCTTGAAACGAAGCTGATTGTCATCGACTCCCGCGTGTATATCCCCATGAGAGAAATATTCGAGATCATTGGCGCAACAGTAAAATGGAACAACAAAACGCAAACCGTTACCGCTGTCGTTAACGGAAGAACGATTAAACATAAACCGCCGTCCAATATCGTGAACGTAGACGGGAAAGACGTTGAAATTACGGTTTCGAAAGTCATAGACAATACAGTCATGCTGCCTATCCGAAATATATCCGAGCTGACGGGCTACAAGGTCGAATGGAACGCCAAGGCGAAGGAAATCCGTCTGACGGGTACGAAGAAATAGTGCGGTTGCCCTCGCATTATAGCAGTTTATAGCAGCTGACGAAGACTGGTAAAGTCTTCGTCAGCTGCTGTTTTTATTTTGAAAACTGTAACGAATCGTACAAGTCTTATTCACTCGAAATCGTCCGTTTCGAGAATCTAACGAACTCAGCCAGCGTTATTACGTCCAAAGTCGCTCATTATGCGGTAAAAAGCGCGAAATAGCGCCGCTTGAGTTCGTTAGAATTTGAAAGTAGCTAATGCATGCGAAATAGCGTTCGTACGATTCGTTAAAGTAACCAATCACTACGATCTGGTGCCAAGCAGAGCCTAAACCGGGGCACCAGTGGTATGTGTATGTATGTGCGTATGCGGAGCCCGGGAACCGGGGCGGAGCATTAGGGTGGGGAGCGCCAAAAGAGAAGCGGGTCCCGAGAGGGACGGCAAGCGAGCATTGGCACGAATGGCGGGAGGGGCATCGAATCGGTTGCGGACGAGAGGAACGATGCTAGAAACGTGAAACAGGAAGCGGGTCCCGGGAGGGATGGGAAGCGAGGACACGATCGACACTAGCTAAACCCAGTTTAGGGGAGTCCAGAGGGCGCGAGTCCTCTGGGGCCCTCCCTTCCAGGGAGGGTTTGGGTGGGTGGAAAAAGTCCTTAAGGATTTAGGTGGGAGACACAATAGGCTCAAACTATAGACGCGATAGCTTTTATATCTTTGCGGAGCGTCCGATTTTATGATACAACTGATATTAGTTTGAGAAATTATCGCGCATAAGAAGAGGAGTGCAATCATTATTATGGCAGACGTGAAAAAAATCGCGGTACTCGCTGGCGACGGCATCGGTCCAGAGGTTGTCGGCGAAGCGCTTAAAGTGCTTAAGAAAACGGAAGAGCTGTTCGGCTACCAGTTCGAATTCGAACATGGCCTGTTCGGCGGTATCGCAATCGATGAGAAAGGTACGCCGCTTCCGCAAGAAACGCTTGAAATTTGCCAAAAGGCAGACGCTGTACTGCTCGGCGCAGTTGGCGGTCCTAAATGGGACAGCAACCCGAAAGAGCTTCGTCCAGAAACGGGTCTGCTCGGCATTCGTAAAGCGCTCGGCCTGTTCTCCAACATCCGCCCAGCTAACGTATTCGATTGCTTGATGGATGCTTCGACGCTGAAACCGGAAGTACTCGAAGGCACGGATCTGATCGTTGTGCGCGAGCTGACGGGCGGCATCTACTTCGGCGAGAAGTTCCGCCGCGAAGGCGAGAACGGTCAAGAAGCGGTTGATACTTGCGTATATAATGTACAAGAAGTTGAGCGCATCGTACGCCAAGCGTTCGAAATCGCTCAAACGCGCCGCAAGAAGCTTGCTTCCGTCGACAAAGCGAACGTACTCGAGACGTCCCGCCTGTGGCGTGAAGTTGTAATCCGTATCGCTCCTGAATATCCGGACGTTGAGCTTGAGCACGTACTGGTCGACAACTGCGCAATGCAGCTGCTTCGCCGTCCGTCGAGCTTCGACGTTATCGTAACGGAGAACATGTTCGGCGACATTCTGAGCGACGAAGCAGCAATGCTGACGGGCTCGATCGGCATGCTGCAATCCGCATCGATGGGCGAAGGCAGCTTCGGCCTGTACGAGCCGGTACACGGCTCGGCTCCTGACATCGCTGGCCAAGGCATCTCCAACCCAATCGCGACGATTCTGTCCGTAGCGCTCATGTTCCGCCTGACGTTCGGCTACCACGAAGCGGCGCAAGTGATCGAAGATGCGGTTAAATCGGTTCTCGATGCAGGCCACCGCACGGGCGACATCGCTGTCGATAAGAGCAAAGCGATCGGCACGACGGCAATGGGCGACCTGATCGTCGCTGCAATGAGCAAGTAATCGAGCTGCTGGGAGGTTCAGACCTATGGCCGAACGTTTGGTAGGCCGTCCTGCTCCAGACTTCAACATGGAGACTGCGTTAGGCGACGGAGAACATTTCGGTAAAGCGTCCCTGTCCGACTACAAAGGCAAATGGCTCGTATTCTTCTTCTATCCGCTTGATTTCACGTTCGTATGTCCGACGGAAATTACGGCGCTTAGCGAAGCTTACGCCAAGTTCCAAGAGCTGAACACGGATGTGCTCGGCGTCAGCACGGACAGCATCCATAGCCATCGCGCTTGGATTCGCGCCGATAAGAACGATAACGGTCTTGGCAAGCTGAACTTCCCGCTCGCTTCGGACATAACGAAGAGCGTTGCACGCGATTACGCAGTACTGATTGACGAAGAGGGCATCGCGCTGCGCGGCCTGTTCATCATCAATCCGGAAAGCGAAATCGTGTACCAGGTTGTGAACCATAACCATGTAGGACGCAGCGTTGAAGAAACGTTCCGCGTTCTGCAAGCCCTTCAATCCGGCGGGCTTTGCCCGATTAACTGGAAGCCGGGCGATAAGACGCTTGATACGAAATCGTAACGCTATACGAGCATTGCCCCTTTGGGGGCGATGCTTTTTTTATGCTATACGCTATGAGGCATGCAACTAAATCGGGGAAAGTTCGTCATATACGATTGAGAAGGAAACTATGCGGTAGCAATGTATTTCTTTATTTTCGAAGGAGGCGAATGGTTGTGAGACGTCTGTGTGTGCTTATCATACTCGCAAGTGCATTATCTGCGTGCGGGAGAGGCCATTCTTCACCGGCTCCTTCTGTTCCTGAAACGAATACCAGTCTCCCTTCGGCCACAGGGAAGGCCGCAACCACAGCGAGCTGGGACCGTGCGGCCGGGAAAGGAAAGTATGGCGAGCTTCTTATCATTCCATCAGAGGATGAAGTGACTCAACCTCTTGGAGCTCCTTCGTGCATGGGAGGGGAAAAGGACTATTCCTTTATGAGCGACTATTATGTTGTGTTCAAGAACGGCGAAGGAGAAGAGCAGGAAGTTGGGTACTGGCAGGATGCAACCATCGTCTCCAGCAACACGGAACCGCGAGAGATTCAAAAGTTAGATTGGGACGGCGCAGACTTGTTCTATTTCCAGCCTGTTAAGAACACTTGTCGTGCAGATGCCATCTATTTTTATCTCCTTGGCGAGAAGGGCGCTTATCAAGTCTCATTCCGTGTGGGCGATAATGACTATGACCAGTTCAGTCAAGTTCCTCAAGTGGAACCGTACATCGATAAAGGCAAACTCGTGCTTGAGTCAACAGAGGGGGACAAGACCTACAGGTACAAATTTAGCTTAAACGGCAAAACGTTTATTTTGGAACAGAAAGAAGAGACAGCCTAGACGGATAGGAGTTCCTTATGAACATCGTGTCGCCTCCTTCTCTGTGCTGCTGCCCATTAGTTGAATGGTTAGTATTGGATATGGGCAATTGGCAGGAATTTCGTAGAGAGGGAGCGAATACTGTAATAAGAAGTTTGAATTGTATGCATATCGGGTAAGCGGTTTACAAGCCGCTAATCAGGTAAAGAGGTGTATGTCGATGAGTTACTGCTGTGGAGCAAGCATGATCGGCGCGAAAGGGACGCTCCAGCATTTTCGAACGCATATTCATAACGTCCCCATCTTATTCTGTCCGGTATGCCAGCGAATCGAAGTTCATCATTTAATTGAGAATGAGTACGACATTTTGGCGGAGTTCGCACATGGCGATGGCGCGACCGAAATTGACTTTCAAGATTACGTAGAGAAAGATCCGAAAGTGTTGTTCGAGAATTGCGTGAACAATGAGTATGAGGATCCGCTGGATGTTGTCATGAGTCAAATCGATATGGCGCTTGATTTGCTTGTCCTAGCCAAGCAGATTGGCGATGCAGAGTGGGAAGGCAACCTGAAGAAGCGGCTAAGCGTGTTGAGCACGAGGCGTACGAAGCTGCGTCAACGGCTGACGTCCTAGGATGATTGCTTATGAACGAGCCTCCGGATGCGGAGGTTTTTTTATTTCTCGGCGCGATGAAGACCCCCCAATTATATGCAACAGATACGAACGATGTAAGTGAGGTGACAACGGTTGCTGCTCGTACTATTTAAACGGTTCATAAACAAATTAAGCAGCTCAAATCATCCGAATAATACGCCAGAGCAAACCGTTATGCGAATTAGGGAAGGCGATGAACAGGCCAGAAGCGAGTTTATTGCCAGTTATGAGCCTTTCATCCTCAAAGTAACAAGCGGTTTTTGCAAACGGTATGTCAATCCGGCGCAGGATGACGAATATAGTATCGCCCTTCTTGCATTTAATGAAGCGATTGACGGCTACTCTCCGACTGCGGGGCGTTCGTTCCTCGGCTTCGCAGAGACGGTTATCCGGCGCCGTCTGATCGATTACGTGCGGAAGGAACAGCGGCATAACCAATCGGTGCCGTACAGCTCGTTCGACCGGGAGGATGAAGATCAGTCGATTACTAATCCGATCGAGACGAGTCAAGCGATGGAGAGGCATGACCTTAACCGGGAGAAGGATGACCGGAAACACGAAATTATGGAGTTCTCGGCGAGGCTGAAGAAACTGGGCATCTCATTCACTGAACTCGCTGACCAAGCGCCTAAGCATGCGGATACACGCCGGATGCTGTTTCAGATCGGCCGAATGGCGGCGGAGCAATCGAAGTACTACGATGCGATCATAGAGAAGGGAAGGCTGCCCGTTACCGAATTGGCAGAAGAGGCAGGCGTATCGCGCAAGACGATCGAACGAAACCGCAAATATATCATTGCCCTTGCGTTATTGTACAGGGGCGATTATCCATACATACGAGCTTATATTACGCAGGCGCCAGAAACGACCTATTATTCGAGTGCATCAAGGGAGGTGAAACTGTGAGCGGCAAAGGAATCGTCATGGAAGTGGCTACGAAGCATTATATTGTTCTTACATCAAGCGGCGAGTTCCGAAAAGTGCCGCGAACAGGCCAGCAAGTTGCCGATATTGGCGACGAAATCGCGTTATTGCCGAGGCGGCGCGTAAACCGGCGCAAGGCGTGGACATTCGCTTCTGCAGCGCTTGTCATGCTGCTCTTATTCCCTTTTGTTCTCGTGCCCGATACGAAAGCAGACCCCATCGTCGCCTATGTGACGCTTGACGTGAACCCGAGTGTGGAGATGGGAATCGGCGACGAAGAGGAAGTGAAGGAGCTCCGCGGGTTGAATGCGGAAGGCGAGCAGATTGTGGACGGGCTAGTCTTCAAAGGGGAGAAGGCGGCCGATGTCGCAGCCGAAATCGTGCTTAGAGCTTCTAAGAGTGCTACTTTCTCAACGGGCGAGGATCAAGACATCGTTATCGCCAGCGTCGTCTTGGATGGCGAGACGAAGGACCCGGATCAATTCGAGGCGGAACTGGAATCCGAAATTCGCGTTGCGGTGTCGAAGCAGTTGGCGGACCTGGACCATGTCACGATGCTGTCTGCCCCGCAGGAGGTGCGGGAAGAGGCTTCCAAGCAAGGCGTATCGACAGGCAAAATGGCGGTGTATTTGCTTGCGAAGAGCAAGAACCCGGATGTGAAGCTGGATACGCTTAAGACGCAATCGATTCATGAGTGGACCGAGCCCGTTGGCGGCTTGAAGTCGGTCGTTCCGGCAAAGCCGGCTAAGCCCGCAAAGCCCGCATCGACTGAAGCGGCTGACGATACGGTTAAGCCGAAGGATGAAGCACCTGCTTCCAATGAGGATAAGACACAGAAAAACAGAACGAAACATGTGGAAGAGAAGCGCAAATGGGAGAAGGAAAAGCTGAAGGAGCTGCTTGAGCGAGAGAAGAGCAACCGTAATGATGACGGCAAGCAGAATAGCGGCAAGGGGAAAGATCAGAGCCCGAAGGACAACGGCCCGAAGGACAATGGCCGCTCTAAACCGAACGGTTCGCAGAACGCCGGCAAATCGAACGGTTCCACTGGCAATAAGCTGACGGGCGGCCGCGGCGACTCGGACAATAACGGTTCGAAGAGTAGCGGCGGCAGCAGTTGGAGCGGGTGGAACGGCGGCGATAAGAAAAATAACGGCAGCAAGAACGAGAACAACGGCAAGAATGAGGATAACGGAAACAGCGGTAAGAAAAGCGACAACATTAGCCAATCGAGCGGCGGCAAATCGGATACCGGCAAATCAAGCAATAATCAATCCAACAATGGCAATCCCAGCAACAGCGGATCAAGCGGCGGAAGCACTTGGACTGGCGGCCGTGGAAGCGTCGGCGAGCCGAAGGATAAACAAGACGAGAACCGGAGCGGGAGCTCCGGTTTCGGCGATGGCGGAGACAACAAAGGCAGCGGAAGCTCGAACCAAGGCCGTGATGATGACAACGATGATAACCAGGGCCGCGGCAACGGCAAAGAAGACGGTAATAAAGGAAACAACGGTAATAAAGGAAACAACGGTAATAAAGGAAACAATGGCAGCAAAGGAAGAGATAAGGACTAACAACGGTGTAATCTTAAGGCGGCGAATATCCATAGCAGGGTGAACACCGCCTTATTTTGTGAAATATAAAACGTTTTCGATAATTGGATATTCATACGCGGTTTTCCACTGTTTTTCGACAGGATCTCTGATTGACAACGATTACAGTATCATCCATCATATGAGTACAAGTTACAGGAGTTGGCCCTTAGTCTGCCTTCATGCAGGGGGCAGAAGGATCGGAGGCGGTGCAGAGGTGGACATGTTCCTCATGAACAAGCCGACGGACGCAATACATGCGAGGCAACGAGGGCGGGAGCTGGCCAGAAGCGTCGGATTCTCGGCAGTCGAACAGACGCGGATCACTTTCACCATATCGGAAATGGCTGCCCAGCTATTAGAAGCGCCGTCTCAGGGTCATATGATCATCAAGACCATTCACCGTAACAAAATCGAGATGGGAATAGAAGTTCGACTGTACGATCATTCGTCAGGGAGGAGTCATCTGGATTCGGATTGGATGCTGAGCTGGGTGGATGACATTGAGATCCATCAAGACATGATCAGAGGTACGACCATTTCGTATCGCAAGTGGCTGTCACCTTCCCGATCCTATGATAGACTGCCCGTTCTGTCTGTTCTTGCTGCCGGGGAGGAATAAGTTATGCAAGAAATTCGTCGGCGCTATTTGTCTGCGCTTGCCGAATACATTCGCAGCGAGAGCGAGGCTTCCTTGTACCAGGCAACACTGCTTGGTAAGATGCTGGGAGACGTACATCCAGAAGAAATTGTCGGCCTTCACGCCGAATGCACGCAGACGCTTGCCTTGAACGTGGAGCACGAAGATTTGAGAGGATTGCACAGCCGCGCTTATAACTTTCTGACCGAGCTGATGGTTGCATACCGTTTCCGAAGCGAACTCGAGAAGGCAACTGAACAACAAATGACGGAAATGAGGGAAATGCTGTACCATTCCCGTAATTCATCCAAGCGTGTGAAGGAGCATTTTGAGAAAATACTTCAGCATTTGGATTCCGGAATTGCTTTGTTCGACGAGAATGGGACTTTGACATTCGTTAATATTATGCTGGCGAGAATGCTGGACGTCCAGCGCTCCATGCTGGTTGGCTGCACGCTGATTCAACTGCTGCGCCATCCGAAGATGAAGCGGAGTACGCGCAAGATGATTCTTCGCGTATACAAAGGTACGATCGCTAGAAGAAACATTTATTTCGAATTCGAGGATACGACAGGCCGCCATTTTCTAACGACGGTGACGTACGGCGATAAGCTGGAGGGGCATTTCCTCGTCAGCGTGAAGGATGTTTCGGATTTCAAGGCGATCGAGCAGACCGCTTACCAGAACGATAAGCTGGCGATGCTCGGCAAGATCGCAGCGGCAATCGCGCACGAAATCCGCAATCCGTTGACGTCGATACGCGGGTTCATTCAATTGCTTCGCCCTCACTTGGTTCAGTTGGGCAAGGATGAATATGCACGAATTATCGTGGCGGAGATCGACCGGGCAAACGATATTATTTATGAGTTTCTGAACTCATCCAAGCCGACGGCGCCGATGAAGCAGCAAATTTCCATCACCTCACTGCTTAAGGAGGTCATTCTGTTGACCGAGAGCGAAGCGCTCATGCGCGGCTCTCTCATTCAGCTGGAATCGTACGAAGAATCGATGCTTGTGTCGATTGACGTTAAGCAGGTGAAGCAAGTGATGCTCAATATTATGAAGAACTCATTGGATGCTATCGCAGATATAAGCAACAAGCGCAACGGACGAATCGATATTGTCGTGCGGCGCACGGCTAACAATGCGGAGATTACGATTCGGGATAACGGCAAAGGAATGGACCGTTCGACGCTCAGCCGGCTGTTCGATCCGTTCTTCACAACGAAGGAAGCCGGCACGGGACTGGGACTGTCTGTCAGCTACCGGATTATACGCAATCACGGCGGCTCGATCGCCGTGGACAGCGTTCCTGAGGAAGGGACGGCATTCAAGATCCATTTGCCATTGATCGGATAAAGCTATAGAATCGGGGTAGGCACTAGGCATACCCCGGTTCTTTTTTTTGTATTCGGGAGGAAGAAAGGATGATTGCATGATGAAATTTCAGTTTACATATGGTACGGCTGGCAGCGGTGAAGCAGATGCTGCTGTAAAGCTGATTACGCGCGAAGAGTTGAAGGAGCAAGGAGGCGCTGTGTGGATTCACCCGCAGGTAGACGCCGAGCTTAGAAGACTCTATGCGAAAGGGCTGTTCAAAGGGGAGCGGGGCCAGAAGGAAGCGGTCGCTACGCTCGGGCTACACCCTGGCGCACAAGCGCTGTTCGTCGGATACGGCGGCGTAACGGCCGACGAGCTGCGCGAAGCAGGCGCTGCCGCAGCGAAGGCGCTGAGAAGGCTGAAAGCACGCTCCGCACAGGTGCTGCTGCCATCCGGCGTACTTAGCGGCAACGC
Organism: Paenibacillus kobensis NBRC 15729; assembly: GCF_004000825.1. Lineage (GTDB taxonomy): Bacteria > Bacillota > Bacilli > Paenibacillales > Paenibacillaceae > Paenibacillus_T > Paenibacillus_T kobensis. The sequence continues at coordinate 166,273 of NZ_BILZ01000007.1, forward strand.
AGACTGTTCAACGGAACGGGCGGCGCAATCGTTCGCCGAAGGATTGATGCTCGGCTGGTATGAGCGTCCTAAGCGGAAACGCGAGCATGACAAAGAGGCGGAGCAGCTTGATGTCCGATTCGTTCCGGAGGCGCAAGCAGGCGGCGGTGATGCGGCTGGCGCACGTTGGGAAGCCGGGATGAAACGCGGCGAGCTGTTTGCCGAAGGTGCTCTGTTCGCGCGTGATTTGACGAACATGCCAGGCAACGAGCTTATTCCGGAAGGGCTGGCGGAGTATGCGGAGGAGATCGGACACCGCTATGGATTCGACGTCGAGATCATCGATGAGTTCACGGCTATCGACATGGGAATGGGCGGTCTGATCGGCGTCGGCAAAGGCAGCGCGCATCCGCCGCGAATGATCGTGCTTCATTATGAAGGAGCGCCGGACAGTGAAGATGTGTGGGGCGTAATCGGCAAAGGGATTACGTTCGATACGGGCGGCATCTCGCTCAAGCGTGCCGATGGCATGGAAGAAATGATCGGAGATATGGGCGGCGCTGCAGCGGTGCTCGGAGCGATGCGCATAATCGGCGAATTGAAACCGAAGATTAATGTGCTTGCCGTCATTGCCGCAGCGGAGAACATGCCGTCCGACCGTGCCTTGAAGCCAGGCGATGTTATCGTCACGATGAGCGGGCGTACGGTTGAGGTCGTCAATACCGATGCAGAGGGCAGACTGGTACTTGCCGATGCGCTGACGACTGCCATTCGCCGCGGCGCAACACGGCTGATCGATATCGCGACGCTGACCGGTGCGGTGGAAGTCGCGCTGGGCAACGTGGCGACGGGAGCCGTCACGAACGATGAACTGCTGCTGCAGGAAGTCATACGCGCAGGCCGCACGTCGGGTGAACGGATCTGGCCGTTCCCTTCGTATCCGGAATACCGGAAGCAGCTGGACAGCGACGCAGCCGACTTGAAGAATAGCGGCGGCCGTCACGGTGGTACGATAACAGGCGGCTTGTTCATTGGAGCTTTCGCCGAGAATCTTCCTTGGGTTCATCTCGATATAGCAGGCACCTCTTGGCTGAGAGCAGCCCGCGGCTGGGAGTCCAAAGGTGCGACAGGTGTCATGGTTCGGACGCTTGCTGAGCTTCTGTCCAGCCGGTGATGGCCGTCGAAGACAGCTCGAAGCATTAGGGATTAGGGATGAAGTATTCATTACATTAAAACAACAGGCCGCAGAAGCGGCCTGTTTGTGCGGAATGCGGGAAGAATGGGGGACCGGCAGATGAAAGGGAGATTTAGTGTAATGGCAAGCATCGTCATGGCGATGCTTGTTGCATCAATGGACAGCACTATCGTCAATACGACGATGCCGGTTATTGCAAAAGAGCTGGGCAAGGCGGAATTATATGCGTGGACATTCGCCAGTTATATGATATTTTCGACAGTGTTGGCTCCGGTAGCCGGCCGGTTGTCTGATTTATTCGGCAGGAAGAGAGTCTTCGCAGCCGGCATCGTGTTATTCATGCTTGGCTCGATTCTGTGCGGCAGCGCCGATACGATGCTGCTGCTCGTCTTGTACCGTGCGGTGCAAGGTATTGGAGCGGGCGTGATGAACCCGTTCCCGGTCATTATTGCCGGCGACTTGTTCTCTGTGGAGAAGCGCGGCAAAATACAAGCATTGTTCACGGCGATGTGGGGAATCTCGGCGATCATCGCGCCGCTGCTCGGTTCCGTCTTCACGGAATATTGGAGCTGGCGGTACGTCTTCTACGTGAATGTGCCTATCTGTATACTATCACTCGTTCTGTTGATTCCATATCGCGAGCAATACGAGCCGAAGCGGGCGAAGGTCGATTACGCTGGTGCGGTAATATTTACGGCGGCGATTAGTCTGCTGCTGCTTCCGACCGTCGTCGAGCATGGGGCCTTGCTTTATTTGGCGGGCGGAATCGTGCTGCTCGCGTTGTTCTTGCTGTATGAGAAAAGGCATGCTTCGCCGCTTGTTCCGCTGTCGCTGTTCAGCAACAAACAAGTGGCCTGGATGAACGGCAACTCGCTGCTCGCTTATGGCGCGCTGTTCGGCGCCTCAAGCTATTTGCCGATGTTCCTGCAGAAGCAGGGCTATTCCATGTTTCTAAGCGGTGTCGCGATGCTAGGAATGTCGATCGGCTGGATGACGTGCAGCGTGCCGGCAGGCCGTTGGATCGGCCGCTTCGGCTACTGGAAGCTGATCGTAACGGGCAATGTCCTGCTGGTGCTGTCCGCGGCGTGGTTCCTGCTGCTGTCGGAATCGTCCGGCTTCTGGTTCGTATTCGCCGGCTCGACCATATTCGGCTTGGCTTTCGGCATGCTGTCGACCGTCTCGGTCATTGGCTCGCAGCAGTTGGTCGGTCCGACGGAGAAAGGGATCTCCGCTTCGCTGCAAATGTTCTCCCGCAATATCGGAACAGCCATCGGCGTTACGATTATGGGATCGTTCTTGAACCATTCGACGAAACTGCTTACCGGCTTCAGGGAGATGTTCCTTTACGGCATCATCTTGAGTGCTGCAGCGCTGCTGTGCTCTCTCCTGTTCCGCGAACGGGCTGAGGGCAAAGTGCGGGCGGAAGCATAATCGCGGACATGAATCAAATTTGTTTTTGAATAAGCCCAAACGTTATGCTACGATGTTAGTGTGTTTCTAAACTGTTTACGGGACGAGTGACGATGCGGGAAAAAGTGACGATTCAGCAGATCGCAGACTTTGCGGGAGTATCTAAATTCGCAGTATCCCGTGCGCTAGCGGGCAAGTCGGGTGTGAGTGAAGCAACGAAGGACCGGATTTTGAAAGCGGCCGGTCAATTGGGATATTTCCATACGCGTACTATGGGTACAGCGGAGGAACTGCAAGATCCGGAAGCGGTCAAAATTTCCGGCACGATCGTCGTTCTGTTCCCGAATATCCGGTATCAGAACCGGGATTCGATCTACTGGGGACCGGTGTTTGACGGGATCAGCACGCGGCTGAACCAGAAGAGCATGGATATTCTAACGTTGACGGAGCCATCGAGCGATAGAGTATTCACGCTGCTCAATCCGGACGCGATTCTCGGAATCGTAACGGTCGGCACGATCTCGACGCAAATTTTACTGGAAATTAAACGGCTTGATATTCCGGTCGTCATGGTCGACCATTATGATCCGGCTATCCAATGCGATACGGTGTTTACGGACAATTTTATTTCCACGAAGGAATTGATGACGAAGCTCGTCAGCCGGGGATATAAGAAGTTCCAGTTCGTGGGCGATATCGGCTATGCCCAGAGCTTCTATGAGCGTTGGATCGCATTCAAGTCTATATTGGAGCAATATCAGTTGAATTACGAGCCGATCCAATCATTAACGGGAGAAGACGAGGGTTCGTTGAGCAGCATCATACAATCGCTGGACGATAGCGAACTTCCGGATGTGTTTGTCTGCGCAAACGATTTTATTGCCGACAATGTGAAGGCAGGCTTGCTGGCGAAAGGTGTATCCGTTCCAGAACGTTGCGGAGTAACCGGGTTCGATAATACTTCGCCGGGGATGACCACGGTCAATGTGAACAAGGAGCTGCTCGGAATGCGGGCAGTCGATAAGCTGTTGTGGCGGTGCGCCAACCGTTCTTCGAACGTCGAACGGCTGCTTATTCAAGGCGATGTCCTCATGCGCGACTCGACAATGAACTAATAGGATCGAATAAGACTAGAACGTTAGCTTTTGATGAGCTGACGTTCTTTTTTGTTTTGTGAAGTCGCAGGGGGGATAAATATGAAATAACAAAGAAGATTGCTCATGAAGGAGGAGATTGGTGAATTATTCGAATTTATTTTACCTGAAATGAAATAAACATTGTAACAGAGCCAATTGAAACGATTTCATGAACAAAACAAATAAGCTAACAAAATCAATTATTAGTTGCAAAAGAACCAAACAAAATGCAAAATATAAGTGACTGCTTTTTTTGAACTATAGGGTTGGCCACACGGATTAGGGTTATTACACACGGCAGAAGAAGGGGGCGTTCCGATGACTCTGCAAGTATGGAATTACCGGGGAAGTCTTGTGAATACGAAGCGGGCGCTGAAAGAGGGAGTTTTGACTCTCGGCTTTATCGGCGGTTCGATTACCGACCCGCGGCCGAGACATAATTGGCCGGAGTCGGTCATCGGCTGGTTCGTCAGCACTTTCCCGCATGTTCGGATCGTCGTCGAGAATGCCGGGATCGGGGCGACGGGAAGCGATCTTGCTGTATTCCGCGCTAAGAGAGACCTGATCGAGCGCGGCTGCGACATCGTATTCGTCGAGTATGCGGTCAATGACAACGAGGTGCCGACCGAGAAGAGGATGCGCACGCGCGAAGGACTGCTTCGCCAACTGTTGGCGGACGGCAAACGAGATGTTGTCCTTGCGTATACGTTCTCTCAAGATATGTACGAACCGATGTCGGAAGGGCTCGCGCCCTCGTCGATCGCCGAACTGGAGTTGCTTGCCACACACTATCAGCTTGGATCGGTGTGGATGGGGCTATACGCCATGCGCCAAGTGCAGAGCGGGATGCTGAGGTGGGAAGAGTGGCTTCCGGACGGTCTGCATCCGACGAGCCGGGGAAGCTATGCATACGGGGAAAGTGTCATCGAGTATTTGAAACAGGAGCTGCCGACGGGCACAGACCGTGAAGATCATGACGATCATAACGTGAGCAATGAACGGTTGTCTGGGCAGCCCCTCATCGCGCCGATGAATCCGAATCATTGGGGAGACGCTTACGCGCTGCCGCTTGAGAAAGTCTCGACGTCGGGGCCGTGGTCGCTTCGGCGTTGGCCGTATTACGAATGGATCGACCGTGTGCTCGATTCGCCGGCGCCGGGATCAGCGCTCTCTTGCAAGTTCGAGGGCAGAGGCGTTGCGATCGGAATCGACTTCGGCAAAGCGACGGCGGAATTCCGGTACAGACTGGATGGCGGCGAGTGGGTACATTACGAGGTCGACCGCCCGGATTGGAACGGAAGCGATGGCTGGTTCCGGCTGCTGACGATTGCCGACGATTTGCCCCGGTGCAGGCACCAGCTGGAAATCGAAACGTTTCTAGGCGGCAGCGAGCTTCAAAGGGGGACTAATTTCCGCTTGGCGGTCGTTGGCATTATTCCATAGTTCAAGCAGACAAGCGGGAAGGGAGCAAGGACGGGATGAGAAAAGTGTTGCTGCTCGGCGATTCCATCCGCGAGGGCTACGAGCCTTACGTCCGGGAGCTGTTGGCGGATGAAGCAGCCATCATCGCTCCGGGGGAGAACGGCAGGTTCGCTAAATATACGCTGTGGGGCGTCAATCTATGGCTGAAGGAGCTTGGTTCGGCCAAGATCGATGTCATCCATTGGAACAACGGGCTTTGGGATGTGCACCGCGAAGCGCCGATGACCGAGCCTCTTACATCGGTCGAGGAATACGTGTTTACGCTGGGCAGAATCGCAGATGAACTCGCACGAACGGGCGCGCGCGTCGTATTCGCAACGACGACGCCTGTTGCGGCGGATGCGGTCGGCCGAACGAATGAAGAGATTGATCATTACAACAGCGCAGCCGTCCAGTTAATGAAGGAGCGCGGCATCGCGGTCAACGATTTGAATGCGGCGCTTCGTCCTCGGTTGAATGAATATATTTGCAGCGACCGGCTTCACTTAACGGAAGCAGGCTCCCGGCAATGCGCCGGACAGGTTGCGGCCGTTATTCGAGCGCTGCTGTAAATAGCAAAAGAAGAACGGGATTATCCGGCGGGAGGAAGGAAACGATGAGCAAGGTTTCGCTTAACGGCAATTGGCAGCTATACAACGAACGGACGGAAGTCCGATATGACGCACAAGTCCCCGGCTTCGTCCAACTCGATTTGCAGCGGGCAGGTGTTATTCCGAATGAATGGCAAACGTTGTTGGAGTCGGCAGTCGAATGGGTGGAGCATGACGATTGGACGTACAGCCGTTCTTTTGCGTTAAGCGCAGAGCAGCTCGAAGCGGATGAGCTTGAGCTCGTAATGGAAGGCGTCGACACCTACGCGGAGATTGTGTTGAATGGCCATACGATTGGACATACGGATAATATGTTCATTGAACATCGCTTTAGTATTAAGCAGTGGGCGACAGCCGAGAATGAGATGGTCGTGCGGGTAGCTTCGCCGACCCGCGTGTTGAAGCAGAAGGAGAAGGAATTCGGCGATCCGCTGCAGCTGTGGAACGGCATTCCGGCCCGTCTGTTCGGCCGGAAAGCGCAGTACGGATATGGCTGGGACTGGGGTCCTCGGCTTGTGACGGTAGGTATCCATAAGCCGATATATGTGGAAGCGTCCAATGGCTGCCGCGCGGATAAGCTAATTTATGAATTAACGCATCTGAGCGATGACAAGGCGATTCTGAACGTCAGCGTAACAGCCGCAGCGGCCGGAGCAGATGAACGGGAGGCAGAAGTCGTCTGCAGGCTGTATGAGGGAGACGTTCTGCTGGCCGAGTCGCGCGGGGAGACGAAGCTGTCGGCTGGCGGATCGACCGCCGTCCTGCCAATCGAGCTGAGCAATCCGAAGCGCTGGTATCCAACCGGTTACGGAGAGCAGCCGCTGTACACGCTGACGGCAGCTATAACGGCGGGCGGCCGCACGACGGAGCTGTCGCGCACGATCGGGCTTCGCGAAGTGAAGCTGCTGCAGCCTTACGATAAGCAGGGCCGTAAGTTTATTATTGAAGTGAATGGCGTGCCGGTACTCGGCAAAGGCGTGAACTGGATTCCGCTGACGCTATATCCTGGCCTCGATACACAGGAAGCTTACGCAGCGGAAATTAGCGGCATTGCCGAAGCGAATATGAACATGATCCGGATATGGGGCGGCGGGTATTATGAGAACCGCGACTTCTACGAAGAATGCGACCGCCGCGGAATCATGGTCTGGCAAGATTTTATGTTTGCATGCGGCGATTATCCGGACGATGACGCTTTCTGCGAGCTTGTGCGCAAGGAAGCCCAGTTTATTATCGAAACTTGCGGACATCATCCGAGCATCGTGCTCTGGTGCGGCAACAACGAGAACCAGCATTTCGTCGAGAACAGCCGCCGCAAGCGGAAGAACGGCTACGGAGAGAAGCTGTATTTCGAAGTGCTTGGCGACGTCTGCGCACAGGACCGCAGCCGTCCGTATTGGCCGACCAGCCCGTTCTCCTATTCAGTCGATCACGGGCACAACGATGAGGATTACGGCGATCAGCACTACTGGCACGTCTGGGGCCAAGTGCATCCTTATGAGAACTACCAGCAGGTGAATGGCCGTTTCCTGTCCGAATTCGGCATGCAGTCTTATCCGTCGATGCGTGTCATGGATGGTGTTGACCGAGAAGCCGATTTGCGCCATCCGAAGTTTCAGGTCATGCAGAAGGCGCCGAACGGAACGCAGCGGCTGCTCTACTATACGGTCGGCGATTACCGGCTTCCGGCGAATAAGAGCGACTTCGTCTACGTCAATCAGCTTATGCAAGCGAATGCGCTTCGGCTTGGCGTCGAGCATTGGATTGCCCGCATGCCGGATACGTCGGGCGCTTTGATCTGGCAGTGGAGCGATCTGTGGCCATCGATCAGTTGGGCGATCGTCGATTACGGCAAAGTGCGCAAGCCGTCCTATTATTACATGAAGCGGACGTTCCAGACGCCGAACGCGCTGCTGCGCGTCGTCCAGGGCGAGGCGGAAGCGAGGCTGTTCCTTGTGCATGAAACAGGCGACTTCCAAGGTGAAATCGAAGTATCGTTCTACGATATCGTCTCGGAGCAGGAAGTACGCCGGGACATCATCGAAGTAAACGGCCAAGGCTTCCGCTCGACTCACGTCGGCACGGTATCACTTGCCGGGCACGATCCGTCGAGTACGGTCGTATTCGTACGTCTGGTTCAGCAAAGGCGCATTCTTGCCGAGAATTCTTATTTGATCGGCAAGCCTTATCAGCTCCAGCTGAAACCTGCTTCCTTGCGGATGGAACAGCAGAAGGAGCAGGACGGCTCGATCCTCGTGACGCTGACAAGCGACGTCTTCGCGAAGGATGTTTGCCTGCCGAATCTGGCTGCAAGGCTGTCGGACAACTACTTCGACCTGCGGGCAGGCGAGTCGCGGCAAATTCGTATCGAAGGCTTGCAGCAAGGCGAGCAGCTGACGTCGTTCAGCTTGAATGATGCTGTCCGTACAGCGGAATATATATAGGGAGGAACACAGAGAAGGGCAGCTTCCAGCAGCTGTCCTTCTTCGCATAACCGGTGCATAAGCAGGGTGCTGGAAACGCGAAGGGAGTCGATATATGTTTTGCGTTCCGCCCTCTTTTCAAGTATGATGGAAAAAAAGAACTCTTGATTAACGATAAGGAGCAGCAATCGTATGAATGCAAAGACCAGCAACTGCAAAATCGTCGACTGCACGATCCGCGATGGCGGACTCGTCAACAATTGGGATTTCAGCGTCGAATTCGTTCAACACCTGTACAACAGCTTGAACGAAGCGGGCGTAGAGTACATGGAAATCGGATATAAAAATTCGCCGAAGCTGCTCAAGGGCGCAGAAACTGCCGGCCCATGGCGCTTCCTGGACGATGACTTTCTGCGCAAAGTCATTCCGAATAAAGGCAACACGAAGCTGTCCGCGCTAGTCGATATCGGCCGTGTGGACGAGAACGACATTTTGCCGCGCACCGAAAGCCTGCTCGACCTCATTCGCGTCGCTTGCTACATCCAAGATGTGGACAAGGCGCTGGAGCTCGTTCAATTGTTCCATGACCGCGGCTACGAGACGACGCTGAACATTATGGCGCTCTCCAACGTTATGGAGAACCAACTGATCGAAGCGTTCCAATTGATCCGCGAGAGCGTTGTCGACGTCGTTTATGTCGTTGACTCGTACGGCAGCCTGAAGCCGAACGATATGGCTTATCTCGTGAACAAATTCAAGGAGCATCTGCCGAACAAACGTCTCGGCGTGCATACGCATAACAACATGCAGCTCGCATTCGCGAATACGCTCGTTGCTGTCGATAACGGCGTAGAGCTGCTTGACGCTTCGGTGTACGGTATGGGCCGTGCGGCAGGCAACTGCAACACGGAGCTGCTCGTTGCTCACCTGCCAAATCCGAAATATAACGTTCGTCCGGTTCTCGACATGATCGAGAAGCATATGATTCCTCTCCGCGAGAAAGAGGAGTGGGGCTACATCATGGAATACATGGTGACGGGTATGCTGGACGAGCATCCGCGTTCCGCAATGGCGCAGCGTGACAATGTCGAGAAGAGAGACCAAGTGGTCGATTTCTACGACCGTCTGACGACACCGGAAATCGCTCATAGCAAGTAATGCAATGAAACAATAAGAAGAGGCTGTCCCTTTCGCCGATCGGCGCGGGACAGCCTCTTTTGTCGTGAGGATGCAGAAGGCGGCGGGTCTGGCATCCTTAGGTGCAGAGTTGCACAAAGGGTGGAAAGCAGCAGCGGAGTTGGCACATTTGGTGCAGGGTTGCACAGATGGAGAAGCGCCGCAGCCGGAGTCATCCTCGCTAGATGCAAGGATGCACCAAGGAGACCGACCGAGGCGGAGGCGGTTGCTCAAAAGTATGCTAGCTGAGACTGGTGCCTATACCACAGTATAGGCATCAACCTCAGCTAGCTGGATTTTGCGAGTAAGACAAGGGGGCGGGCCGTTCAGAA